>JBNLGJ010000058.1:0-16083 GCA_050305995.1 Cellvibrio sp. | reverse complement strand
GCGCAGATGCGTAAATCTGCTTGATTTTCCAGGGCTAGCGCCAGCCTTCAGCTGACGGCGGCACATCCCTGTGCCGCACTATTAATCCGACAATATTCATCGCCGGATTAATAAATTGCACGCAGATAGCGTCAAGGTGGGCACCCAGGGCATGTCGAGTGCCAAAATAGGCATCGCCAAGGTGCTTCAGGCATCGACCAATGGTATGTCGTCTGTCTCCTACACGGGCGAACCCAAGCTCACCAGTTTGCGCGAGGGGATGAGCGTTATTGATCAGATATAAGCGCAAGACCAACCCAGATAAAGTAAAAAAAGCCACCTTTTTAGGGCGGCTTTTTAGGGCGGTTTATTTATGGCGAAGCGTTAAACTGTTAATACACATCGCGCAGGTAGCGCTTTTCCATATTTAATTTGCGCATGTAGTTAACGGTTTCGTTTTCGTCAAGCTTGCCGCATTGTTGAATGATATCGCGCAGCGCCTGGTCGACATCCTTGGCCATGCGGCTGGCATCGCCGCAGACATAAAAGTGGGCGCCCTGTTGCAGCCACACCCACAACTCCGCCGCGTTTTCGCGCATGCGATCCTGCACATATATTTTTTGCGCCTGATCGCGCGAGAAGGCCAGGCTCAGGTGCGTGAGCAGGCCGTCACGCTGATATTGCTCCAGCTCTTCGCGGTAATAAAAATCGCTGGCGGCGTGCTGCTCGCCAAAGAACAGCCAATTTTTTCCCTTGTGCCCTAGCGCCTGGCGCTCCTGTAAAAAGCCGCGGAAAGGCGCAACACCTGTGCCCGGCCCCACCATAATCACGGGTGTGTCGCCGCTTTCTGGCAAGTGAAAATGCTTGCTCGGCTGGACAAAAATTGGCACTTCCACGCCCTCGGCGCGATCGGCCAAAAAGGTGGAACAGACACCGGTGCGCGACTTTTTAACACCGTTGCTAAAGCGGCTGTAGCGCACTGCCGATACAGTAAGATCAATGCGTTTGGGCAGGGCCATAGGGCTGGAGGAAATGGAGTACATGCGCGGCTGAATACGTTTTAGCTGCGCCAATAATTCCTCAGCGGAACAACTAATCGGAAACTGCGCCAGCACATCCACCAACTGACGACCGTAAAGCCAATCGTTGAGTTCTTTTTTGCTGTCCGCCTCTAACAACTTTTTTAATTCCGCCGCATTGGCTCGCTCGGCAATCAAACGCAGCACTTCAATACTGGGGCGACAAATTTCAAAATTTTGTTGCAGCGCCAGGTGCAGTGGTTTTTCCTGAGTATCCACCAATACAGGCGCATCGGCTTTGAGTTTAAGCAGTTGCTCCAACTCAAAAACATAATCGGGATCATTCTGCGGCCACACCCCCAGGGCATCGCCCGCTTGGTACTCAATACCGGAATCGCCCAAATCAAAGCCAAAGGCGCGTACATCTTTGGCAGAGCCAGGGGCATTAAGTTTTTGGTTGATAACCAGGCGCGAGCCATAGGGATTGTTCTTGTTAAAACCCGGCGCAGATTTGCTCGCCAGATCGCCAGCGGGAGTCGTCATAGGCACACTGCTTTTTGTTGTCATACTGCTCGGTGATGATGTATTCGCAGTTGTCAGCTTAGCAGCCAGCAGCGGTTTGAGCTGCTCGAACCAGGCTTGCGCCGGGGCTTCAAAATCTGTGTCGCAGTCCAGGCGCGGCAGCAGCGGCTTGGCGCCCAGGGCTTCGAGCCGGGCGAAGAGTTTTTTGCCGTGACCGCAGAATTGTTCGTAGTTGGAATCGCCCAGTGCCAGCAGGGCAAACTCCAGCGATTCCAAACGCGGCGCGCCATCGTCTGTTAATTGATTCCAGAAATCGCCGCCGTTATCCGGTGAATCGCCATCACCAAAGGTGCTGGTGACGAGCAGCAGTTGCTTTTCGTCGGTGAGTTGCGCCAGCGAGTAATCGTTCATGGACACTAGCCTGGCCTCAATGCCCAAAGCATCAAGTTGCGCCGCAAAGCCCTGGGCCAGGGTTTCGGCATTGCCGGTTTGCGAGGCCCAGAGCAGGGTGAGCTGCGGCCTTGCGTCAGCAGTTTGCACATCGGCAGGCAGTACGCGGCTGAACATGCCAGCCAGCAGGCCGTTAATCCAATCGCGTTTTAACTCGGCCACAGGTGCATCGGAGGGTAATACCGGAATCGCATTGAGTTGTTTGGCGGTAGTTTGCAGGCCGCTGATAAAACCGCCCAAATAAGAGCGCTCGGCGCTGCTTAATTCCGGCGGCGCCAGCTGGGCCACGCCCAGGGTATCAGCCAGTTGCGCGATCAAAGTCATAGTGTTTTCCTCCGAGGGCGCGGCAAATACCATCTTGCCACCCGCCTTGCTCGGTACGGCGTCTTCAATAATTTCTTCACTGGTGTCTATTGCTTCACTGGTGTCGATGGTCTCGATACGCTTGAGTACAACGGCGGCAATTTTTAATTCCGGCTGCTGTGAGATCGCATCGATTTTGTCGCTGGTGACGGCGTTAATGCAGAGGTTATCGCCGTAGACATCGTTCCAGTGGATAGGTGCAAAGCAGCAACCGGGCATCACCCTATCGGTCACTATTGCAGGCAAAACGGCATAGCCGCGACGCGAGCGCACCTCGACCTTGTCTTTGGTTTTAATGCCCAACTCGGCGGCATCCTGCGGATGTATCTCGACAAAGGTGCCCGGGTTGAGTTTATTCAGCGTGGGGATTTTTCCGGTCTTGGTCAGGGTGTGCCACTGGTGCTGCACGCGGCCGGTGTTGAGCACCATGGGGAATTCCGCATCGGGCATCTCCTGGGCATCCACATGGGGGCGGGCGTGGAATTGCGCCTTGCCCGAGGCGGTGGCGAATAGCAACTCCGGTTTGCCCTGATCATCCGTTTTCAGCGGTTGGTTGATGCCGTTATTTAAATAGCGAATCGGATTGCGCTCGCCGGCGTCTTCCGCACAGGGCCATTGCAGTGGCGACTGACGCAGCCGCGTGTAGCTGATACCGCGCAGGTCATATCCGGTTTGCGGATTGTAAAAGCGTTTAATTTCGTCAAAGACTTCGGCGGCGGAGTTGAAGTTAAACCCCTCACTAAAACCCATCGCGCGCGCCACCCGGGCGATAATGTCCCAATCGGCCATGGCCTCACCGGGCGGGTTTACCGCCTGTTGCATCAGGGTAAGGTTGCGCTCGGAGTTGATCATCACCCCTTCCGCCTCGGCCCAGAGGGCGCCGGGTAAAAGGATATCGGCATAGCGATTGGTTTCGGTATCCAGGAAGGCATCCTGGGCGATCACCAGCTCGGCTTTTTGCAAGCCGTCCACAACGATTTTGCGATTGGGTACGCTGGCGACCGGGTTGGTGCAGATCACCCAGCAGGCTTTGATCTCACCCGCGGCCATGCGCTCGAACATATCTACTGTGCCCTTGCCCACTTGGGTACTCAAGCTACCGGCGGGCAACGCCCATATACCTTCAACAAATTCGCGCTCGGCCTCCACCAATACACTGCGCTGGCCCGGTAGGCCGGGGCCCATATAGCCCATTTCACGCCCGCCCATGGCATTGGGCTGGCCGGTGAGCGAGAAAGGCCCACTGCCGGGGCGACAGATTTTGCCGGTGGCCAAATGCAGATTGCAGATGGCATTGGTATTCCAGGTGCCGTGGGTGGACTGGTTTAAGCCCATGGTCCAGCAGCTAATAAATTCCGGCGCGGCGCCAATCAACTCAGCAGCTTTAATAATGTCACCAACAGCAATGCCGGTCAGCTCACTCACCCGCTCCGGTGTGTAGTCGGCAAGCAACTCAGGGATTGCCTCCCAGCCCTGGGTATAGCGAGCAATAAACGCCGAGTCGACCTGGCCATTTTTAACCAGCAGGTGCAACAGGCCATTGAGCAGGGCCAGGTCGGTGCCAGGTTTAATGG
Source organism: Cellvibrio sp. (assembly GCA_050305995.1). Lineage (GTDB taxonomy): Bacteria > Pseudomonadota > Gammaproteobacteria > Pseudomonadales > Cellvibrionaceae > Cellvibrio. Next base: position 12,176 of record JBNLGJ010000058.1, on the reverse strand, counting down.
CAAGGAAAAGATCAGCCTTGTCGGCGGTGGTGGTGCGGCGCGGGTCCACCACTATCAATTTGGCGCCAGCTTTTACCCGGTCCATCATGCGCAGGTAAAGGATGGGGTGACAGTCCGCCATATTGGCGCCCATCACCAAAAACAGGTCGGTTTTGTCAAAGTCGTCGTAGGAACCAGGCGGCGCATCTGAACCCAGCGACAGCTTGTAGCCGGCGCCAGCACTGGCCATACACAGGCGCGAATTGGATTCGATATTGTTGGTGCCGACAAACCCCTTGGCGAGCTTGTTGATCAAATATTGGGATTCGATCGACATCTGCCCCGACACATAAAATGCCAGCGCATTGGGGCCATCTTTTTCCAGAACAGCGTTTAGCCTTTGTGCGGTCGCCTTAATCGCCTGAGCCATAGGCGTTTTAACCGGCTCATGGCGGCGCTCAGAGCGTACAAAGGCAGATTCCATGCGCCCGGAGTTGGCCAGCGCCTGGGCACTGGTTTGGCCCTTGGTGCACAGGCGACCTTTATTAGAAGGGTGATTTTTATCACCACTAACCTTGATGACTTTAGCGCCATCAGATTCCAGCAGCAGGCCGCATCCCACCCCGCAATAGGGGCAGACACTGGCAACGGTTTTGATTAAGTTGGATACAGGGGGCATAAAACTGGGTTACTCCTCGATACCCAGAATTAGCAAGGCGTATGCCAGCAGCTTTAAAACCCAGACAAACTTCTTCACCAAGCTGCATAATCTACGGCGAAAATCCGTAAACAAGATACGAAAAGCGGCAAAAATAGGCACTAATATTGAATTAAGACTGAAGAAATAAAACAAAAAGCAATCCAATTCGGGACACAAGATTCTTGTTTACCCCCAGATTGCACTAAAACTGAACCAAAAGCAGATCCCAAAAGGCACCAGAATGAACCAAATTAAGATCATATAGCACAATTAAAAAGCACTACATCTAATCCTATTCGCCAAATCACGCCAGATGAGCGCAAATAGCCTAAATTAGGCAGCAAGAAGCTATCGGCAGAAACCAAAAAGTCTTCTAAAATCAACTGTATTCATTCTAAAGTTGATGCAAGCACATAACTGCTGGCAATAACCACCACACTGACTAAGCGCTCTACTATGAACTCCAATACCCAGATACGCCATTGGCTCGCCAAGCTGGTGATCCCCGAACAGGATCTTACCAGCCTGAGCTTTTGCGTGGGTAACAAGGAGGCGAGTGTGCGCCAGTGGTGCCAGCAGCTACCGGTAACTCAAACGCAGCAGGTGAGCGCACTGCTGTACCGTGCCATTCAAGAAATCGCCCGCTTAGTAACAACAGCAGAGACACGCCTGGCTATGCTGGAGACCCTTAGAGGCACTAGCTATCAGTGCCTTGAAGTGCTAAGCCAACGCTATCTGAACCAGCCGCTGATTCTGCCGGAAGCCGCGTTAAAAACGGCCACTCTCGCCCAGGCTATTCAAAAGCACCTTAACAAGGCTTATCTGGCTTGTGTTCGCGAACTGAGTTTGACTGAGCACAAAGATATTCAGGGCAAACAGGCCCTGGCCATTCAGCGCGCACTTTCTGGCTTGGGCATGCAGCTACTGCGCAACTATCAACTTTATGTGCCCGTAGCCGGGCAAGTCTGGACGGAAATACACTCACTCTACCAGTTAGCCCGCGAGCTGAAAGTGGACAGGCTAACCCTGGACGACCCCCTGCCCCACCATCGTTTGCTTAAGACTATTGAGGGGGTCTATTTACGCCTGGTGCTTTTTGCCAGCGCCAAGCCCAACCAATTGCGCCAAGACGAACTGTTGCAGTGCTATTACGCACTGGAAGTACTCGCCCCCCTCGCAGAACTAGAACCCTTCAACCCCAAGGGCAAGGAGAACCTCTATTTGGTCTTGGGTGATAGCAACCGCCCGCCAATGTACAAATCTCGCTTTGAACCCGGGGCAAAAAGCGCTCGTCGCCAGCAGATCCTGGAGTTGCGCACCAGCAGCCTGATTGCTTATTTACAAGGCACAAATAAGGACGAACAAGAGGACGCCGCTCGCCCCCAGTTCAGCCCCGCCATGCTCAAGCACCTTATTCAAGCCTGGAGCCACATGTCGCTGCGCAGCTTTGAGCGTAAGGAAGTTAACGCCGACATCGAAGTGACGGTAGGCCTGACCAATATCCATTTTCACCTGGCAGGTGAAACTCCTTTTAATATCTTCCTGCGCCAGCCCAGCTCAATAGATGCCGCTAATGGTAATGTGCCATTTAAAAAACACGGCGCGCAGATCAAACCCCACAACGCCCAGGAAGCCGAGAAAGATCCCTGGGGCGAAGCCTTTGAGGTATCGGGTACAGCATTGGAAGGCGCCTTAAAATCTTCCGCCAATCTCGAAAAATCCATGCTATTTAAAGAAAAGGCCAATTACTCCGGCCAGCATCCGGTTTACAAAGTGCCCCTGTTTGATCGCAGCCCGGGGGGTTTTGGCCTTGAATGGCGCGATCAAACGCCAGTACAACTTAAAGCGGGAGAATTGATTGGCCTGCGCGAATACGGGCGCACCAAGTGGGCTATAGGGGTGGTGCGCTGGGTTCACCAAATTAAAGGTGGTACGCAAATGGGGGTGCAGGTATTAAGTCCGCAGGCGCTGCCGGTCGCCCTGGCTGTGGTGCAAAAAACCGGAGGTTCCTCCGAATATTTACGCGGCCTGCAAATCCCGGAAATGCGCGCCATCAATCAACCCGCCAGTTTGATTACCAATGCCATCACGTTTCATGAATTCTCCAAGGTCAAGCTCTACCAACAAGCCCAGGGTGGCGACCACCGCGACAACCAGAATATCCAGCTAATGCAGCGCCTCTTTGCTACAGGTGCTTTTAGCCAATTCAGCTTTAAAACCTTAACCAGCACCAAAGCCGAAACGCCGGCAGCCAAAGATGATTTCGACTCTATTTGGAACAGCTAAGCAGTGCCAATTGCGCAGCAACAGTAAAAAATTGGGACTGAGTCGCAATACGCAGGTGTCGGGTTGAGCAAATAGCTGGTTTTAGTAAGATAGCCAAAACCTGTGCGTATCAACCCGAGAATACGCGTACAAGTAGTTAAGGATACACGGGCAAAATACCAACCCCAGCGGTAAATTCTGACCTGTAAATTTGCCTAAAACCTGTACCCGCTGTCCTTATTGACTACCGGGTTTTAAACAAAACCAGTTATAGTCTAAGCAGTTTCGTGCCAGGGGCGCATACTGCCGGACGAGCAATACAAACCAGCAACACACTTTCGCGCCCAGCGCGCCACAATTAATTATGCGCCCTGCCGAACATTAGGCGCACACAGGAAGCAAGCCTGCTTAAGTACTGATTTATGAGTCAAAGCGAAACCATCAGACTACTAATACTCAACAACAGCCGCGCTGAAGCCGAGCGACTGATTAGTATGCTCCACGCATCTGGCCATCCATGCCGCGCCCAGCATGTGGAGTCGGAAGAAACCCTGGTCAAACTACTGCAGGAGCAGAGTTGGGATTTACTTATTGCCAACGACCACACCAGCAACCTGCCTCCGCAGCAGGCGGTTAAACAAATTCGCCGCCTGAGCAAAGATGTCCCGGTAATTTTGCAGCAGGAGGATCTCGAAGATCCCGCCGCCAGAATCGAAGGTATGCGCCTGGGGGCAGTAGATGTGGTTGAGCTGGACGATGACCAACACTTGCTGTTGGTTATCGAGCGAGAGTTGAGCAACCGCGAAAACCGCCAGGCACGGCGCACAGCCGACCGTCGCTTTCGCGAGTCTGAGCGTCGCAGCCAACAGCTACTGGATAGCTCTCGCGATGCTATTGCCTATGTGCAAGACGGCCTCTACCTCTACGCCAACGAATCCTTTGCCGAGCTTTTTGGCTACGCCGACCGAGACGATATTGAAGCCATGCCGATCATGGATATGGTCAGCGACCAAGATCAAGTCAAACTAAAAAACTTCCTTAAAGATCTCACTTTTAAAGGCGATGATGCCGAATCCAGCAACTTGTCGTTTATGGGTGTGACGCAAAACGGTGAGGAGAAGCCAATCAAACTGGAAGTCGCCTTGGTCACCTACGACGAGGAGCCCTGCTTGCAATTCCTCGCCCGCGCAACCCATGTCGAGCAGGTCACCACCAACGAAGCGCTGGAAGCACAGCTCAAGCAAATTAAATGGCAGGATCTGGTTACCGGCCTCTACAACCGCCAATACCTCATTAACCAACTCGACCACATTATCGATACCGTAGACGACAAGCAGAACTTCTGCCTACTGTATATCGACCTGGGCGATTTTGGCGATCAGGTCAAACAAACCTTTGGCGAGACAGGTGCTGATCTGGCGTTGGGCGATGTAGCCGCGCTGCTGCGCACCAAAGCCAATACCTCCGACCTTATTGCACGCCTGGGCGATGCCACTTTTGCGCTGCTGATCGCCAACATCAAAGCAGATGCCGCCATTAACCGCGCCACCCAGCTAAGCCGCGATATTCAGGATCATATAATCGATATAGATCACAAGACCCTGCAGATTAACGGCAGCATAGGTATCGCCTTAATCAATGAAAATACCACGGCTACCAACAGCGTGATTGAACAGGCGCGCAGCGCCATGGAAAAAGCGCGCAACATTGAAAATCGCGTCGCCCTGTTTGAGCCGGACCTGCCCAAACAGGAGCAAAAACTGGATACGGCGGCAGCGGTACAACAGGCGCTGGACACCGACCGCTTCCGTTTATTGTTTCAACCTATTATCAGCCTGCGCGGCTCCGACGAAGAATATTACGAAGTCTACCTGCGCATGCTGGACGAATCAGACAACGAGGTTTCACCGCGGCAGTTTTTAGAGGCGGCCTCATCTATTGGTGTCAATACCAAAATCGACCGCTGGGTAATTTTGGAATCTATCAAAATGCTGTCGGCGCATCGCAGCAAAGGCAATAAAACCAAACTTATCGTCAACATCAGCCATTCCTCCCTGTGCGACGAATCCCTTTTGCCCTGGCTGGGCGTCGCCTTTAAAGCGGCGAAACTGCCCGCCGACGCAATTACCTTTCAGGCCCAGGAAATTGACGTTACCACTCACCTCAATGCTGCCAAGGCTTTCGCCGAGGGCCTGGGTAAAATTAAATCCGGGTTCGCTATCAGCGGCTTCGGCTGTTCACTCAACCCTTTCAACACCCTCAAGCATGTTCCGGCGAGCCTTATCAAAATTGACGGCTCCTTTACCTCGGACATTCAAAACAACAGCGAGAGCCCGGAGACACTGATTCACCTGATTGAACAGCTGCACGCGGAAAACAAAATCACCCTGGTCCCCTTTGTTGAAAATGCCAGTGTACTTTCCACCCTGTGGCAGGCGGGTGCTCATTACATTCAAGGGCATTATTTGCAGGAGCCAAGCCACAATATGAGCTACGACTTCAGCATGGAATCCTAAGGGCTCAAAGCAAATAAAAAGGGCGACTCTAGAGTCGCCCTTTTTATTTGAATTACGCAATTGCCACTACAGCAACTTATCGCGCTCGCGAAAGCCGAGCAGATAGAGAATTGCATCCAGGCCCAGATTGGAAATGGCATGTTGCGCCGAGGCCTTAACCAGGGGCTTAGCGCGGAAGGCCACACCCAAGCCCGCAACACTCAACATCGGCAAGTCGTTGGCGCCATCGCCCACGGCGATAACCTGCTCCAACTGAATGCCTTCTTTTTCGGCCAGCATGGCGAGCAGCTCCGCCTTGCGCTGGCCATCAACCACCACGCCTTTGACTTCGCCAGTCACCTTGCCATCAACAATATCCAGCTCGTTGGCGTAGACATAATCTATGCCCAACTTGCCCTGCAAATAGCGGCCAAAATAATTAAAACCGCCGGACAGGATCGCGGTTTTGTAGCCAAGTTTTTTCAGGCTGCTGATCAGCTTCGCGGCGCCTTCGGTCAGGCGTAACTGCGCCGCTATCCCCGCTAACACAGATTCATCCAGGCCTTTAAGCAGCGCCATACGGCGGGCAAAGCTCTGTTTAAAGTCCAGCTCGCCGCGCATGGCCGCTTCGGTAATTTCAGCCACCTGCTCACCCACGCCTGCAGCCTTGGCCAGCTCATCTATCACTTCTGCTTCAATCAGGGTGGAATCCATATCAAAGCACACCAGACGACGGTTGCGGCGGTAAACGCTGTCAAGCTGGAAGGCGACATCAATATTCATGCGCGCCGACAGCTCCATAAAATCACCGCGCAGAGCTTTAAGGTCGGCAGGGGTGCCGCGCACCGAAAACTCGACACAGGCACTGGTGTTAAGTTTTTCCGGGGCGTCCAGGCAGTCCAGCGGCACACGCCCGGAGAGACGGTTGATACTGTCGATATTGAGGCCGTGGCGAGTGGTAATGGCAGTTAAACCAGCGATCTGCTCGGCGTTAATTTCCCGCGCCAACAGGGTCACTATGTGCCGCGCCTTGCCCTGGTGCTCAACCCACTGGCTGTAGTTGTCGGGGCTGATACTTTGGAAACGCACCTGGATCTCCAGCTGCTCACAGGCAGCGCGAAGCGCCTGTTGCAAGGGCGCGCTGTTTTGCGTTGGCTCCAAGGCCACCAGCATGCCCAGTGCCAGAGTATCGTGGATCACCGCCTGGCCAATATCCAACACCTGGGCGCCGTACTGCGCCAACACCTGAGTGAGCGCTTGGGTCACACCGGGTTTATCCAGGCCAGAGGCATTAATCAACAGAATATCTTTCACCATTATCCTCGCTTGATCGGGGCGGTTTTAAGGCAAATCGCTAAAGTTATTGAAGCCTAGCTAAGCCAAACCTGGAAAGGGCGGAAAACCGGGGCAGAAAAAAGCGCGCATTCTAGCCTAATTATCGCGCCTGCGGCAGCGAATCCCGCCAGAATAAGGCGGTTGGGCTGCGCCGCCCACTGACAGAGCATAGGCCTATAGGCTAAAATGCGGCGCATAAATACACCCCTATCACAGGGAAAGCTCACTTTTCAGCCCTCTGCACCAGCTTACTAAGGATATAAGCCCAACTGGCAACAGAGTCGCACAGACAGACAAGGACCCTCTGATTAATATGACGTTGAAAAGCACCTACAAAGCCTACCCCCAGCTGAGCCTATGCAGCCTGTTGCTCGTATTCCTCGGAGTATTTGGTGGCCAGCTCTATTACCAGAACACCGAAGCCAACCAGCGCGAGCGCCTCAACCTTTACGGTGAAGCCATAGCCACCAGCGCCGCGCGACAAGCGGTTAACACGGCAATGCAGCAGGACCTGGTCGGCCTGCAGGCGATACTCACCGAAACCAAGCAGTTTCCCTATGTGCTGGGCGCAAGCATTCACAATGTGGAGAACAAACTCCTGGTGCAAAGTGGTTTTAGTCCCAACCAGCCCCTGGAAGGCCGCCGCTTCAGCTACTCCGCGCCCATCGCCCTGCACAACAATATTTATGGTTATCTGGAGGTGGTGCTGGATGTACCGCGTCACACCCAGCGCGACTATCACTTCTTCTTTTTTTGGCTGAGCAGTGTATTTGTCTGCCTGTTTATTATCTGGTGGTCGATCCAACGCCAGTGGTGGAGCCAGATGCGCGAGCGTATGCCCAGCGCCGGTGACCTGGTCACCGCCGTCGTAGAAAAAATCCCCGCCATTCCCGATATACCCGAACCTGAGCCAGAGGCACCAGCTCAGGTATCTGTGCGCCTGAGCCTGCAAATTACCAATATGGAGCGTCTCTATCAGCAGCTGAACAGCGAGGCGTTTGCCGGAGTGTTGCGCCGCTTTGAAAAGCAAATGCAGGGGGTGATAAGCCTCTACACCGGGCAAAAACAGATGCTTGCAGGCGATACACTGCTGATAGATTTTACCGGCGAGGCCTATTACGAGTGCTGCTTCCGCGCCGTGTGTACCGCCCAGCTGCTGGCCAACCTGGCGGCGCACAACCCCAGCCCCAGGCTGCAACTGGCTGCCGCGATTCACGAGCTATCGGAGCCCGCCAGTACTGGCAAATCCCTGCTCAAGGATTTTATTGTGCAGCACAACAATCACTTGCGCCCCGATCGCGGTGAAATCCTTATCAGCCAGCGATTAATTGATACAGAGCTGCTCAACCACCTGGAAATACTCAGCGACAGCGGCAAACTGGTGGGCATCAAAGCACCCTACGCCGAACTGGTAGCCAAACAAGAAGAGCAGGTACTAAGCCACCTTTAACGGCTCAGGATTCAAGCCTCAAACAAAGCGGTCACGAACTCAAACAAGGCAGTCACAAATGACAGCCTTGTCACAAAAGCGTCACAGCCTTTTCATCCAAGTGTCACCACTTCGTCATAGCCTGAGGTAAACCACCCAGGCTGTGACTCATCATGCTCAATATCGAACAATCTGTTGTTAATAAATTCCCCGGCTTTGCCGAGCGCGCTCCTATTATTCGCAACTCCACCTTGTCGCTGCTGCGCAAAATTACCCGCGAGCAGGAGATCAACGCTTTTTTGCGCGAACACCAGGGCCAGCGCGGCATAGATTTTATCGATCGTATTTTTGAGTACTTTAACTTCAGCTACAGTGTCTCCCAGCGCGAGCGCAACAATATTCCCGCCCAGGGCCGCGTAGTCATAGTGGCCAATCACCCGATTGGCTCGCTCGATGGCCTGGCGCTGCTGCGCCTGGTGAGTGAAGTACGCAAGGACGTGAAGATTGTCGCCAACGATATGCTCATGACCTTTGAGCCGCTGCACGATATTCTCCTGCCGCTGGATAACATGACCCGCGGCGCCTACAAACAGAGCTACAAAAATATTATCCAGGCGCTCAATAGCGACCAGGCGATTATTATTTTCCCCGCTGGCGAAGTCTCCCGCGCCAGCCCCGCCGGCATCCGCGATGGCAAATGGCAATCCGGCTTTTTACATTTTGCACGCAAAGCCAAGGCGCCGATTTTGCCGATCTTTGTCTCGGCCAAAAACTCGCTGCTGTTTTACAGCGCCTCCATGCTGTTCAAGCCACTGGGCACTGCCCTGCTCGCCCACGAAATGTTTAACAAACGCTCGGCGGAAATTAAATTTCGCGTCGGCGAGATGATTCCCTACCACGCGCTGGAATCCGATAAGCTCACCGACAAGGCGCTGACCAAACGCCTGAAAAAACACCTGTATAAAATCGGCAAGGGCAAAAACCCGATTTTTATCACCGAAAAAACCATCGCCCACCCGGAGGACAGGGCCGCGCTAAAAAAGGAATTAAAAAACGCGCAACTCATTGGCTCCACCCGCGATAACCACCGCATCTATATGTGCGACTACGACCGGCACCCGAGCGTGCTGCGCGAAATTGGCCGCCTGCGCGAACTCACTTTTCGTTTAGTGGGCGAAGGCACCGGCAGCCGTCGCGACCTGGATAAATACGATCACCACTATCGCCATTTGGTGCTTTGGGACGAAGAAAAACTCACCATCGCCGGCGCCTATCGCCTGGGTGAAGCGGGCAATATAGCGGCGCGCCAGGGCATTAAGGGCCTGTACACCGCCGATTTATTTAATTACCAAAGCGAGATCAAACACTACCTACCCGAAGGCCTGGAATTGGGCCGCAGCTTTGTTCACCCGGACTACTGGGGCAAGGCCAGCCTGGATTATCTGTGGCAGGGAATAGGCGCCTACGTTAAGCACAACAGTAACATTCGCTATATGTTTGGCCCGGTGAGTATGAGCGCGCAATACCCCAAAGCACTGCGCGATATGCTGGTCTTCTACTATCAAAAATTTTATAGCCGTGAAGAGCCCCTGGCCGATGGCAAACACCCCTATCAGCTGGAAGAAAACGCCCTAATTGCCCTGCAACAGCAGTTTGCCCATCTCAATCGCGAACAGGGTTTTGAACTCTTGCAGAAGGCCTTTGCTGAACAAGGCTGCAAAATTCCGGTGCTCTACAAACAGTATGCCGCGCTGTTTGAGGAGGGCGGCTGGCAGCTGCTGGGCTTTAGTGTGGATTCAGAGTTCGGCAATTGCCTGGATGGATTATTTATGGCGGACCTGCACAAGCTTAAAGCCAATAAACGCGCGCGCTATTTAAACAGTTAAATTCAGGGGGTTACCGTCCAGTCACTGGGTAAAATCCAATAGCGCGGGTTTTTATAATCTGTTTTTTTAGGCAAGTAGGGGTTGGGAATATCAATCCGTCTAAAGCCGCCCTGGATTGTCAATGGAAATACCCCCTGGGTAAACGGATGGTGCGTGATATAGCGCTCAAACTCACCGCTGTCGATCATGCGCTCCAGCCCCTTGGTTATCCACTGCGCCATTTCCTTATTGTCTTTGTTCACAAAAAAATAGACGGGGAATGGATAGTGCAGTATCAAAGTTGGGTAGGTAATTAAATCGGGGTAAACCTGCGCTCGTTCGGCAATTTCGGTAAAGGTTTCAAAATAACCGCGCGGAAAATAGTCGCATCGCCCCGAGGCTAACTGGCGGAAAATATTTTCAACCCCGGGGGAGGTTTTAACCGTTAAACCCGAGGCGCGCATAATATCCGTATCCGGCCAACCCAGCCCCTGGCAGGCAGTATACTGGCGCAAATCTGCCAGGCTTTTTACCCGATCAAATTTACCTGTCATTTGCTTGCGAATAATAAAGCGACGATAGCCAAGCAGCCCGCGCATTAAGGGTATGGGAATCGCCAGCAAATTTTCCTCTCGCTCAAGGGTTGTGCCCAGCCAGTAAATATCAAGCAACTGACCGCGTTCTAATTCACGCACCAAGCGGTCCTGCTCCATAAATCCAACCTCATGCAGAACCGGAACCCTGCGGCCATCGGCGCCCTCGCGCAGTGCGGCCTCAAGCAAACCAACAAAAAAATGTTGCGCCGGGGTAAGATCCGTTTGGGTGGCAACTTTTAGCTCAAAGGGTTGCGCACTAGCCCAGCTAGCCACCATTAGCAACCCCAACACCATAAATCGCCACATCACGTCCCCCTTGGGCTTTTACCTCAAGGTAATTTAACAGGAAAATTGGCAGGCCTCACGCCAAAATCCGCTGATTGAAACCAGTAACGTGGGTTTTGATAATCTGTATCGGGTGGCAGATCTGTATTGTTTAATTCAAAGATACGCCACTTGGTACCAAAGTTAAGGGGAAATACCATCGAGGTGAGAGCCTGAGCCTGCATAAACTCCATAAATTCGCCCGAATCAATCATGCGCTCCAATCCTTGGCTTATCCAATCAGCCAACTCTTTATTATCGCGATGCACAAAATAATAAATTGCAAAGGGATAATGCAGCAAAATATTATCCTCGCTGGTTAGGCGTGGGTATTTTGTGCCGAAAGTATTTAGCTCGCTGAGCACCTCAAAATAACCGCGCGGATAATAATCGCAAACCCCGGAGCTCAGGCCTTGATAGATATGGTCGACATCGATAATTTCCCGCACACGCAACCCAGAAGCACGCAAAATCAAAGTGTCCGGCCAGCCGCGCCCCTGGCAGGCAATCAACTGCTTTAACTGGTCGATATTGTTTATTGCGCGAAATTTTTCTGCGGCCGCCTGATCAATTATAAAACGCCGGTAACTCAATAGTCCGCGCGTCAACGGAATTTTAATTGCGCGCAAATGGGTTTCGCGAAAACTGTTGGTGCCCATCCAGTAAACATCCAGCAGCCGCCCGCGAATCAGTTCCTGCGTAGCTCGCTCCTGCTCCATTAATTGCTGTTCCAATAGCGGCGGTACCGGGCGCCCATTAGCGCCGCGAATTAAGGCTTTTTGCAACAGCCCAGCAAAATAATCCTGAGCAACGCGAAAGCGCGGATCTACACCTGCAATTTTTATTGCACTCAAGGGCTCATCAGCCAATGCGATTCCCTGCAAAAAAATAACCAGCAGCCCCAGCCAGCAGAATCGTTTCAAGCCCATCAGATCTAACCCAAAATATTGTTAGTAGTGAACAGCTCTATCATTAAAAACAGGACACCATCAAGCGTTTAAATTTCAATTCGCTCAATTATTAATTCGGCGATGAATATCGTCGGATTAATAATGCGGCACAGAGATGTGCCGCCGTCAGCTGAAGGCTGGCGCTAGCCCTGGAAAATCAAGCAGATTTACGCATCTGCGCCGGATTTTCCAGGGCGCCGATCAAATATGTCAGGACGATATATTTGATCGCCGGGTT
>JBNLGJ010000057.1:0-15931 GCA_050305995.1 Cellvibrio sp. | reverse complement strand
GGGCCTGCTGCTGCCCGGCTTGCCACAGGGCTTCGCCCAGGTGTGCGCCTATCTCCACGTCGGCGCTCAGGTTATAGGCACGGGTTAAATAGTCAAGGGCACTGTTGAGCTTGCCCAGGCGAAATTCGACCCAGCCCATGGAGTCAAGGATGGCTGGGTCCTGGGGGCTCAGGCTGAGGGCGCGGGCAATTAATTGTCGCGCTTGCGTCAGCCGCTCGTTGCGGTCCGCCAGCAAATAGCCCAGGGCATTGAGCGCCTGGGTATGGTTTGGTTGCAGGTCGATTATTTGCTGCAGGTCGGCCTCGCTCTCGACAAAATGATCGCGCTCCTGGTTGAGCATGGCGCGGGCGTAGAGCAATTGGATGTTGCCGGGCAGCTTGTCCAGCCCCTTGCCGAGCAGCTTGTTGGCGCGGTTGAACAGTTGGTGGCGATGCAGTACCTCGGCGTAGAGCAGATAGAAACTGGCGGTTTGGTCGGGGTGGCGCAGCACCAGGCGATTGAGCTGCTGCTGGGCGCTGGCAAAATCCTGCTTGCGCACAAAAATATCTAACAGGCTCAGCGTGGCCGCATAAAAATCATTGCCCGAGCTTACCTGCAGATAGTGAAGTGCGGCTTCGGTGAGCTGCTCCCTGTCTTCATAAATTCGCCCCAGGTAAAAATGTGCGGTGTTCAGGTGCTGGTTGAGGTCGAGCAGGGTTTCAAACGCTTGGCGCGCGGTTTCAATATCCTGGCGCTGCAGCGCCACTATACCCAGGGATAGCCAGATATCGCCACTAAAGGGCATTTGCTGGCTCAGGGTTTGGAACTCTTGCTGCGCTCGCGCCAAGTCGGTGTGAATCAGAATGCGAGCATATTGCTGGCGCAACAGGTGGTTATCCGGGTGAAGCGCCAACAGCGCCTCCATTTTAGCGGTGGCCTCTTTGTCGCGTTTGAGTTGGTGCAACAGATTGGCCTCGAGTATGGCGGCGGTCAGGTTCTGTGGCTCCAGCTTGAGCGCTTGGCGGGTGTATGACATGGCTTCTTTAAATTGCTGCTCTTGTTCCAGGAGCAAGCCAGTACCCACCAGTAGTTGGCTATCTCGCTTGTGGCTTTGCAGCAAGGCGATAAATTGTGCCAGCAGTTGCTGGTGTTCTGTTTGCGGCAGTTCGCTGGCACGCGCCGCTATAACCTGAAATAGGCTCTGCTCACCTTGATCCAGCAGTTGTTGGGATAGCGCGAAGGCGCGGTCAAAATGGCCAGCATCCAGCTGTGTCAGGCAGGCATTGCTCAGTGCATCGCGATTTTTGGGGGCGGCGGCCAGCCAGATACTGGACGCTTCCAGCGCCGTATCTGTGTCGCCTAGGTAGCGCGCCATCAGGGCGGCGCGCTCAGCCACCTGTGGGTCCTGGGTTTCGCGCGCCTGCTGGGCGTAATTGCTCAGGGCCAGGTCGTAATTTTTGCGGCTGCCGGCCATTTCGGCGGCTAATAAAGAGTAGAGGGTCTCCCGCTTAAAGGGGCGCTTGGCTGGTGCTGGCGCCTCAGGCACAGGCGCATCGGCGCTGGGGGCTTTTACCGGTTGTTGGCTGCAGCCGCTCATTAGCACCGCTGCCAGCCAGAGTGCAATGCCTGAGCCCGATAACCGCTTTGTTAAAATCTCTCTTGTTTTCAAACCTGGGTGGTCTCAAGCGCGAATGCATGCCTGTGTATGTCAGAGGCTTAGCATTAGTCAATCTTTACCCCCGGCAAGGCTGGGGAATTGTGCGCCAATTGGCAAATTATTGAATGCTGTCTGTGCAATCGCAATATTGGACAGGGCAGCTGCGCGCCGGGTTCCTCACTTGCTCGCCGCGTGCTGTCGCGGCAAGCTGGCCGGCTCTCGGCTGAGTATATAGGTCTGTTGAATCAAATAGGCATCACCGCTGGCGCGATGGCGCTTGATATCCAGTTGTTGTTCCAGCAGCCGTTTGGTCGCGTCCCAGCGTAGCAGTTGCGCTTCGCTGGCAATCATCTCTATGGGGCTCAGGTGAAAGCTGGGGGTGGCGCGCGCCGCAAAATAGAGGCGATTAAGCCAGGGGCTGTCGTGGGTCCAGGCATCGCTGTAGCAGGTGATATCGCCCAGCAATTCGTTAAGTTCGCGGCACACCTGGCGCGGTGGCTTGCCGTGTTCGCGCAGGCACTGTTGGCTGATGCCATGGATTTTCTCGGCGCTTTCACACCAGTGCTGCCAGTCGTCCACTGGGCGAATCAGGCTGCAATAGCGCTCGCCCTTGCTGGTGATTACCCCCACTTCAATCGGATAGCTGTAGGCGCCAAAGCCGGAGGCTTCTATGTCGATTATGGCGGGACAGCTGGGTTTGCTCATGGCGGTTTCCTAGGGTTGAGTTTTCATTATAGGGGCTGAATCCTCTTTGTGACGCACTTTGCCGCAGATTTCCGGGCAGAGAAATTTGTAATTAGGTGCAGGTTTCTGGCTCGCCCCACTTGCCAGTGGCTGCCTCTGGCCGGACAATACCGCCCTTTGCTTAAGGTGCTGGCCATAATTTGATCACCGGCCTTATTTGATCTCTTGCCTATTATTTGATCTCTAGCCTATAGATGACCCTGCTCGCTTTCGGAATTAATCACAACACCGCCCCGGTCGCCCTGCGCGAGCGGTTGGCGTTTGCGCCCGAAACGCTGGCAGACGCGCTTCGGCAGGCGCTAGCCAGCGCCAGGCTGGCGGAGGTGGCGATTCTGTCCACCTGCAATCGCACCGAGATTTACGCCAATAGCCAGGAACAAGTGGCGAGTTTGGAGGCTTGGCTGATTGCCTATTCGGCGGTAGATGCCAATGACCTGGCCAAAAGCCGCTACTGTCACCAGGGGCCAGAGGCGGTGCGCCATATGATGAAGGTCGCCGGCGGGCTGGACTCCCTGGTGCTGGGCGAGCCGCAAATTTTCGGCCAGATGAAATCCGCCTTTGCGGTGGCCAAGGAGGCGGGCACCATTGGCAGCGAGCTGCACGCCGCCTTCCAGCAGGTGTTCAGCATTGCCAAGCGGGTGCGCACCGAAACTGCCATAGGCGAAAACCCCGTCTCTGTTGCCTATGCGGCGGTCAGCCTGGCGCAGCAGATCTTCTCCAATCTAAAGGACGATACCGCACTGTTAATTGGCGCGGGCGAAACCATTGAGTTGGTGGCGCGCCATTTGGCGGAGCAGGGCATTAAAAAGCTGATTGTCGCGAACCGCACCCTCGACCGGGCTCAGCGCCTGGCGCGCGAGTTTTACGGCGAGGCGATACTGCTGGCGGATATCCCTGAATACCTACACCGCGCCGATATAGTGATTTCCTCCACTGCCAGCCAGTTGCCGCTGCTGGGCAAGGGCGCGGTGGAGAGCGCGCTTAAAAAGCGCAAGCACAAGCCGATGTTTATGCTGGATATCGCCGTGCCGCGCGATATTGAAGAGCAGGTGGGCGAGCTGGAGGATGTCTACCTCTATACCGTCGACGACCTGCACGCGGTGATCGACGAGAATAAAAAGTCGCGCATAGCTGCCGCCGACCAGGCGGAAGAGATTATCAACCAGGGCGTAGACATGTATCTGCGCCAGCAGCGCGCCCTGGATGCGGTGGCCACGGTCAAGGCCTATCGCCAAAAAGCCGAGTGTCTGCGCGATGCCGAAGTGCAAAAAGTGCTGCGCGGTTTGCAGGCGGGCGGCAACCCCGAGCAATTGTTGCAGCAGCTGGCGCGCAACCTGACCAACAAGCTCATTCACTCGCCCACGGCGGTGTTGAAAGAGGCCAGCGCCAATGGCCGCCAGGATGTGATTCAGGTGGCCCAGCAATTATTCGATATCAGCCTGGAGGAGGTGACAGCATCAGCTGACTCAACCGACTCTGCGCAAGACCCAAGTGAGCAAGCATGAAAGCCTCGATTTTAGAAAAACTGGAGCGCCTCAAAGAGCGCTACGAAGAAGTTAGCGCCCTGCTGTCCGAAGCCGAGGTGATCAACAACCAAACCAAATTCCGCGATCTGTCCAAAGAGTACGCCGAGCTGGAGCCGGTGGTAATCGCTTACAAAGGCTACCAACAGCTGCTCGACAATATCGCCGAGGCCAAGCAATTAATCGCCGATGGCGATGCCGATATGCTGGAGATGGCCGAAGAGGAATTAAAAGATTGCCAGGAGCGTTTGGAGCCCACCGAGCTGGAACTGCAAAAACTGCTGCTGCCCAAGGACCCCAACGACGAGAAAAACTGCTACCTAGAAATTCGCGCCGGCACCGGCGGCGACGAGGCGGCGATATTCTCTGGCGACCTGTTCCGCATGTATTCGCGCTACGCCGAAACCCAGGGCTGGCGGGTGGAGATTCTCAGTCAGAGCGAGGGTGAACACGGCGGTTTTAAAGAGATTATCTCGCTGGTGAGCGGCAATGGCGTCTATTCCAAACTCAAATTTGAATCCGGCGCTCACCGAGTGCAGCGGGTGCCAGAGACAGAATCCCAGGGCCGCATCCACACCTCCGCCTGTACCGTGGCGGTAATGCCCGAGGCGGATGAGTTGGAAGAGGTGAATATCAACAAGGCCGATTTGCGTATCGACACCTTCCGCGCCTCGGGCGCCGGCGGTCAGCACGTTAACAAAACCGACTCGGCGATCCGTATAGTGCACCTGCCCACCGGCTTGGTGGTGGAGTGTCAGGACGAGCGCTCGCAGCACAAAAACCGCGCCCGCGCCATGAGCCTCTTGGCCACCAAACTTAAAACCATGCAGGAGGAAGCCGCGCACAAATCCCTGTCCGATGAGCGCCGCAACCTGGTGGGGTCGGGCGACCGCTCCGAGCGCATTCGCACCTACAACTACCCGCAGGGGCGAGTGACCGATCACCGCATCAATCTCACGCTTTATTCACTGGATGCGATTATGCAGGGCGAGTTGGACCCAGTGGTTGGCCCGCTTGCCAATGAATACCAGGCCGATCAGTTGGCCGCGATAGCGGACTAACCTCTTGGCCGAGTTAACTGTCGCCAGCTGCTTGCAACTTGCGCCCCAGCTGGCGGCGGTGAGCGATTCGCCGCGCCTGGATATCGAATTGCTGCTCTGCGCGCTGCTGCAAAAAAATCGCACCTGGCTGTTTACCTGGCCGGATAAAACCTTCTCTGCCGAGCAGCAAAAAATCTTTGAGCAGTATTTTGCGCGCCGCCTCACTGGCGAGCCCATCGCCCATATCCTTGGCCAGCGTGAGTTTTGGTCGCTGCCATTTTTTTGCGATAACTCCACCTTAATTCCGCGCCCGGATACCGAACTGCTGGTGGAAACCTGCCTGGCAATTTTTGCCGAGGATGAGCCCCGGCAAGCGCGCGCGATTTTGGATTTGGGTACAGGCACAGGTGCCATTGCCCTGGCGCTGGCCAGCGAAAAAAGCCATTGGCAATTAATGGCGGCCGATCAATCCTCGGCGGCCGTGGCCCTGGCGGAAAAAAATCGCGCGCATTTAAATATTGAAAATGTGCAGCTGTTGCAGAGCAACTGGTTTAGCCAAATTCCCGCCGAAAAAAAATTTGCCGCCATTGTCAGCAACCCGCCCTATATAGATCCGCAGGATCCACATTTAGCCCAGGGCGATGTGCGCTTCGAGCCGCGCTCGGCACTGGTGGCGGATAATCACGGCCTCGCCGATATTGAAACTATCCTCGCCCAGGCGCCCGCTTTTTTAGAAAGTGACGGATGGGTTTTGCTGGAGCACGGTTACGACCAGGGCGAGGCAGTGCGCGAGTTATTTGCGCGCTATGGTTATACGCACATCGAAACCTGCCGTGACCTGGGTGAAAACGAGCGGGTTACTTTTGGTCAATTCGCTGGGCAATAAGGCTATGAACGACGATCAACTGCTGCGCTACTCGCGCCACATTATGCTGCCGGATCTGGATATAGAGGGGCAGGAAAAACTGCTCGCCTCCCACGCATTAATTATCGGCCTGGGCGGCCTGGGTTCGCCAGTGGCCATGTACCTGGCGGCGGCGGGCGTGGGTGAGTTGACCCTGGTGGATTTCGACTCAGTTGATTTGAGCAACCTGCAGCGGCAAATTGCCCACAGCAGCGAGCGCATTGGCGTGAATAAAGCGCAGTCTGCCGCGCAAACCCTGAGTGCACTTAATCCCGACATCAACATCCATGTGATCGAGCAACGGCTGGATGGCGAGCGCCTGCAGCAACTGGTGGCCGGAGTAAATCTGGTGCTCGACTGCACCGACAACTTCGCCACCCGCTTTGCTATTAACGCCGCCTGTGTGGCCGCGCGCGTGCCCCTGGTATCGGGGGCGGCCATTCGCCTGGAGGGCCAGGTTAGTGTGTTTGACTCGCGCCAGCCGAACTCTCCCTGTTATCGCTGCCTCTATGAAGAGAGCACCGACGATCTCACCTGTGCCGCCAATGGCGTGCTGGCGCCGCTGGTGGGAGTCATAGGTTCATTGCAGGCGCTGGAGGCGCTCAAGCTGCTGGCCGGCTTTGGTGACAGTCTTGCTGGCCGCCTGCAGCTGTTTGATGCGCGCCGAGGGCAATGGCGCGAGATGAAATTGCCGCGCGACCCGGAGTGCCCTGTGTGCGGCGCTGACCCTTCTGTATAAATTTGTTAGGATCATCACTTTCTAGTCAATGGGCAAAATGTGCAGCACAAAGCTCGCGCTAAGTAATAAAAGCAAAATGGAGTTGTTATGTCGGAAGTTGTTTTCAAAATTATCTTTCTTGGTGTTCTGCCCGGCTTTGATCGCCATAAAGCGGAGGCGGATTTCTGCCAGTTGTTTGGTTTGGATTCGGTGCGCGCCGCTAAAATATTTGATGCTGGCCGCACCACTTTAAAATCAAATCTCAGCCGCGAACAGGCGGATCAGTATATTGCGCGCCTGGCAGCCATAGGGGTGCGGGTTGAGGCGGAGGCAATGGAGCTTTCACCTGCCCAGGTCGAAGCGTCTAAGGCTGTTGAACCTAGGGGGCAAACGCTAAAGTTTGAATTCCACGGCAAGGGTGTTGAGTATTTTAAAATCTGGATAGTTAATGTGCTGCTTAGTATTGTCACCCTGGGTATTTACTCCGCTTGGGCCAAGGTGCGCACTCACCAGTATTTTTACGGCAATACGCTGCTTAACGGCAGCAGCTTTGAATACACCGCTAAACCGCTGAATATTTTAAAAGGGCGCATTATCGCCCTGGTGCTATTGGCGGTTTACTCGGCGCTGCTGCACCTGGCGCCGCTCTGGGCCATAGCTATGGCAGTGTTGCTGATTATCGCCACGCCCTGGATAGTGGTGTTGTCGCTCAGGTTTAATGCCCGCTACACCAGCTATCGCAATATTGGCTTTCATTTTGATGGCACCATTGGCGGCGCGGTTAAGGCATTTATTTTGTGGCCGCTGGCGGGATTGTTCAGCTTCGGCATCTGCTTTCCCTTTGCCTGGCAGCGACAGGCGCGCTTTATTGTTGGCAACCATCGCTACGGCAAATCGTCGTTTAGTTTTAATGGCGACGTGGGCGAATACTTTAAAATTATGTTAATCATAATTGCCGCCAGTATCGTCTTTTTTATCGTTTTAATGCTTGTTGCGGTAGCCGCAGCTGCAGGTTTGCGCAGTGCAGGATTGGAGCAGTATGTTGGAGTGCCCATTACTGTGTTGTATTTGTTGTTTTATCTGTTTGCCGGTGCCTATTTTGCAGTGGGTATGGCCAATATCCTCTACAACAATACCCGTTTGGGCGAGCACAGCTTTAGCGCTAACTGGGAGCTGTTGTCTTACGCCAAACTCCTGTTGGTTAATACCTTCCTGATTCTGATCACTCTGGGTTTATATATTCCCTTTGCCAAGGTGCGCACCGCCGCCTACAAAGCCGAGCATACGCAATTTATTGCCGCCGATGATTTAAGCCATTTTGTTGCGGATGATAAAGAGCAGGTCAATTCAGTTGGCGATGGTGTCAACGATCTTTTTGCCATGGATATCAGCATCTAGGCTTGGTGGCAGGGAGTTGGCGATGATGGAGTTGCAGGGTGATTGGTTTGACGGCAAAACCTCGGCGCACCTGGCGGTGCGCCTGCAGGTAAATGATCAGGGGCAGGCGCAGGTTTTCAGCCAAGGCGATGCGCAATTGCTGTTGCAACTCCCCTTTGCGCAACTGGAGGTGAGTGGGCGCATTGGTTCCACGCCGCGCTATCTGTATTTTCCCAATGGGCAAAAGTTGGAGACGCGTGATCATGACGCAGTGGATGCGCTGCTCGCCCGCCATAGACCCTCGCTGTTTAATACGCTCGCCCACCAACTGGAGAGTCATCTGCAGTTTGTGCTGCTAACCCTGGTGCTGGTGGTCGGCTTCTGTTGGTGGGCTATCCAATACGGATTGCCGCTTGCCGCTAAAACTATCGCCTACAGGCTGCCGGCCAATGTGCTCAATATGGCCGCCGATGAAACTCTGCAGCTACTCGATAAAACACACTTTAAAGATAGCCAGTTGGATGAGCCAACACGCGCGCGTATTCTCGGGCACTTTGCGCCCGCGATAGCTGAGTATCCGCAGCTGAATATCAAGGTGCAGTTCCGCGCTGGCGGCGACATAGGTGCTAATGCCTTTGCGCTGCCTAATGGCACTGTGGTGTTTACCGATGAAATGGTAAGGCTCGCGCAAAATGATGATGAATTGCTGGCGGTGCTCGCCCACGAGATAGGCCATGTGCAATACCGCCATGCGCTGCGCTCGACTATTCAAGGGTCAGTGCTGGGTTTTGGTGTAAGCATGCTCACCGGCGATTTATCAGCGGCGGGAAATTTGCTGGCGGCTATGCCGGTATTGTTAACCACCATGGCCTACTCGCGCGACTTTGAGCGGGAGGCTGATCAGAATGCGCTGCAATTTCTCGATAGCCATAAAATACCTCGTCATGTTTTTGTCGACCTGATGGAGCGACTTGCCTATCAAGCGCACTGTGACGCGCTAATTGCCGCAGAAGAGAGTAAACAACCAAAACAGCAATCAGCGAAGCCCACAGCGGAAAAAAATCCTGAGGGCGATGTGGCGATAGCGGCGGGTGCTGGCAAGAGTGAGGTAGAAGAAAATTCGCCAGAGGTAAAAGCGGAAGCTGCGCGTGATACCCAGGTGCTTACCGCAGCGCGCAAAGCCCGCTGTGACAAATTGATTGCTGCCGACAACGACAATCACTTGCAGCTGCTGGATTTTTTTGCCACTCACCCTGCCACCAGCGAGCGACTTAAAGCGTTTCGCGAGTAACCTGTGCGGTATTCCTCATCCGCGCTGTAGTCCTGGTAGGTGCCATTGGCGGCGCCTACTAGGTTATTTCGGTCATATATTCTCGCCAAACTTCTGTTATCTTAGCGAGACTTTTGCGGCGCAAGTTTTTCTTATTTGTTTTGGCGCTTAAAACATTTTTGTGCAGTTTACAAACCAATGGACTGATTCGCATCGCAATTGTCAGCAGCTTTCAATCGGAGAAGGAATATGAACACCGCAACTCAAGGTATGATCCGCGATTACCTGGCCGAATACGATCAAGCGGCCCAGGCCGATAAGTACCCCCTGGTGCGCCAGTGGATGATGACAGAGCCTCTGCCATTTTTTAAACAGCTGCGTGAGCAGCGCCCCATTTTAGTAACCCCTGAGTGTGTTCTCGTTAGCCGCTACGCCGATGCTATAGACATGCTGCAGATGCCAAAAATTTTTACTGTGGATTTGTACAAACCCAAAATGGGCGTGACCGCTACTGATCCAGGTTACTTGATGGCACACGATGACGATGCCCTTCACTACCGCGAAAAATCCATTATGCAGGGCATGCTCAATCGCAATGACCTGCCGCGTATCCGCCAGTTGGTGGCTGACACCTGCCAAAAAATTCTGCAGGGTGCTAATGGCAATATCGATATTGTTTACAACTACTGCCGCATGGTGCCCGCCACCCTGGTGCAGGAATATTTTGGCCTGGATGAAGTGGATAAAAAGAATTTGATCGAATGGTCTTTTTGGAACCAGTACGACGTATTCCACAATCAGCCGTTCGATTTAAATTCAGCAGAGCTCACCAAATACATCAGCGACAATCACGCGCGGGTTACTCTGGAACTGGGCAACTACATTAAAAAAACCATGGTGCGCAAACTGGCCATGGTTAAGCTGGAACAGACAAAAAATATTTTTCTGCTTGGCTGGAATATTGTCAAAGGCATTGTTCGGAAAATGCTTGGCCAGCCAACACCCATGGCTAAGGATGATATAGTCACACGCATGTTGCGCTCCAGCTTTGCTGCACAGGTAGAGTTTGATTTGGTGCGGGTGGGTGTCAACGCTGGCGGGCTGCTGATTGGCGCTATAGAAACTACCTCCCAGGCGGTGTGTCAGACCATCAACTTTTTTCTCGCGCGCCCGGAGTTGTTGGCGCGTGCCAAGTACGCGGCTGGCAGCAATACAAAAACCTTCGACAATATGGTGTGGGAGGCGCTGCGCTATGTGCCTATAAGCCCTTATATGTTTCGCCAAACCTCGCAGGAATATGAGTTGGCCAAGGGCACAGATTACGCCACAACCATTCCCGCGCGCACCAATGTGCTGGTGCTCACGCAATCGGCTATGTTTGACAGCTACGCCTATAACGACCCGGATGAATTTAATCCTGAGCGCAATTTTTACCACAACTTCAACTTTGGCTTTGGTCCCCACGACTGCCTGGGCAAGTATGTGGGCATGGAAATGATTCCGGAAATGGTGCGGCAGGTATTATTGCTCCCTGGTTTGCACAGCCTGGGTGAAATAGATTACAAAAATGGACCCTTCCCTGAATCCTACACCTTAACCTGGACTAAATAATTTCCCAATCCAAAAGGAAGCCGGGCCAGCACCGCTGGTCGGCTTGGAGCCTGCCGATGAAAAAATTCTTAATTGTTATCACTCTCTTGGCGGCCGCTGCGGGCGGCTATTTGTATTACCTGTCGGGCGGCTTTGCCCAGCCTCTAGCGGCGCCAGCCGGGGCGCCCTATGTAAAGCCTGTGCCTGAGGACTGGTCCGCTTATCAGCAGCAGCAACGACAAGCCCATGATCAGCACCTGCAGCAGTATGCTGTGGCCTATGATCGATTTGCCAACTTCCCCGAGAGCGAAAGCGATGGTATTCCCTATTTGATTTTAAAATTATTGCCGGTGCTGGCGCCCGAGTACTGGGGGCAAGGCGATGACTTTATGCGTGTAATGGGCCTGTTTAACGATGAGCGCAACCCTGGTTCGCCACTGCCGCGCGGCATGGGTTTTAGCGGCTTGTCACGCGCCGATGCCAACAGCAATATTGATTACGCCTCCTTTGGTTGCGGTGCTTGCCATATTGGCCGCTTGCGTCGCGATGACGGCAGTTTTTATTACTTGGATGGAGGCATCAACGCCGAGTTTAATGTGATTGGCTATCGCAAACGGGTGGCACAATCCATTGAAAAAATGGCGGCTGGTGAAACCGATAAGCGCAAACGTCTGCAGGTAATTACCCAAAATATTGTGGCGGCATTGGATGCTGCTCACCGCGAGGATGCTAATTATTTTTATAAAAATTATGCGGTAGATGGCCGTGCCTTTGACGCTGCCTACGAACAGCAGCAAATTGATTTGTTTAAACAGCATGCTGCTGATTACGTGGCCAAGTTTGTCGATCACCAAACCTGGATCTACCAGGGCTGGAAGGATTTTGTCGGTAAGTATTACCCGGGTGGCGGCCAGTTGTTGCTCGATGGTTTGCCTGGCACCGAAGATGCCATCGGATTTAACACCATCAAAGCAAACGCCAATTTTAAAAGTAAATGGTACACCCGACCTTTTGCCAGTCTGGCGCTGCCGCCCAGTCACGGGCTCACCGATATTATGGCAGTCTGGGAGCAGAACCTGCACGACCCTCTGTGGAATTCTGACAAGTCCGACCTTGTCGATGGTGGTGGCCAGTGGACCGGGCATATACCTTTGCCTATCTACAAAAATATCGCAGCGCAGCTGACTATAGGTTTTGAAAATGTCGACGTGCGCGTATCCGCTTTTGCCGAAGAGGTGTTGGATAAAATGCCTGCGGCGGTTTACCCCTATGGGGTAGACGTGGCTTTGGCTAAAAAAGGCCAACAACTTTTTACTGAAAATTGTGCGGCCTGCCATCAACCGCACAATGGTCGCGTTTACACCAATCTGGGCACCGACATGGGCCGCGCCAAAATCGCCGGTACTTTTGTCACCCTGGGTGCCATCAGCGGTTTTACCGACGTCTGCTCGCCCAAAACTACCGTGACTATGTACGGCCAGGAGCGCAAACCCTGCGCCGAGTACAAAGGTGTGTCGCTCGAGGGTAAAGCCCGCCTGGCGATGACCCCACCGAAATTGCATGAAGGCTATAACGCCCTGCCGTTAGTTGGGCTCTGGGCTCAGGCGCCCTACCTGCACAATGGCTCAGTGCCTACGCTCTATCATCTGTTGATACCCAATGAGCGACCCGCGGTATTCGTAAAAAGCCGCTTGAATTACGACCCACAAAAAGTTGGCTTTTCCTGGGACCCCGCAATCGACACTGGCCATAAGGAGGGGTATCTGTTGAATACTCGCTTGACCCCCGCGCTAAGTAACACTGGCCACGATACCGATCTGGATATGGACGGCCATCACTTTAAGCTCAACTGGAGCGACGACAAGGCCGGTGCCATGGCGCTTATTGAATATTTGAAAATATTATAAGATAAAAAATTTTCTTGTTTAGGTTGAGTGAGATGCATACAATTGCGGTAAATTTAATCTAGCCAAAAAGTGTCTTGGGGAAAAAGGAAGAAGTGAGAATTGAATCTCGACTTATATATGGGATATTGATTTTTTTTGGGTGCAGTTGACTTTTGCATCCGAAAATCAAGCAGAAACTTGTGCTGTACCTCCTGTTGATCGCAACCTGTTCGGGGCTAGAGTGCATTATGCGGGCCCCGCGCTTGATTATTCTTGTTTTGCTAGTTACAGCTCGCTTGCTACTAAGCTAAATTCCTATCAGCTCGTTGATGTCCGTAATTCTCCGGGGGCTCAAATCGCCAATGCCTGGATAATTCAGGCGGGCGATCTCAAATACAAAAAATACCTCTCTCAGCGCAAGCTACTTCTTCTAACTGATGGGTTTAGCCGAGTCTCATCGGCGCAGCTTTGTTTTGAACTGAAGGAAGCTGGTTTTAACCATGTAAAGTTTTTGGCTGACGGCGTTAATACATGGAAAAGTATGCGCGGTGAAAGGGCGCGCAATGTATATGTGGGTGCGGATAAGGTTATCGCAGAAATGCCTGCCGGAGACTTAGTATTTCTTGCTTCTGTAAAACAAAGTGCTGTGTTGGTGAGATTGGGCGTTCGCGACATCGTTGTCTGGGATGGAATAAACATACCTGATGAGGTATTTACAAGAGCCAATGGCGGGTTGACCCCAGTAGTTATGGTGCCGGATGAGCCCGTTTCCTCTTCTTTGGAGTTGCGTTTTTCCTCTTTGCCAGGTTTTTATATCTTAAGCGGTGGTGTGACGGGGATCCTTGCTGGAATTCAAAAGAATGCCGCCTCAAATCAATCCAGAGTTAAGTCTGTGGCGGGAGGCTTTTGTGCACGTAACGGTTAAGTCGTTCTTCGTGACCGCAATAATATTATTGGCGTTAGTTGTTTTTTTCTTGCTTAATTTTAAAGAGAAACATGAATTTGTAGAGAAGACTTTGCGATTCTCATTTGCTGTTAAAAATACAACAAACAAATTAAAAACGGACCTGCAAATTTATCTGCCATATCCGGAAATGAACCTCGACTTGAAAAATGGTGGCCTTGTAGCAATTGATTTGGCGGGCGGAAATCTAAAAGATGGCCTGCTGGCTCTTAAAATGAACGCCTTGTCGCCTTTTGCTGTTGAGCTGGTAAGTTACACCGTAAAGGTTGCAGTTAATGTTAAATCAGAGCCCCAAGGCTTGGCTAATAAATCAAGCTACTTGAACGATGAGCCGTTTTTAAACTTGTCGAGTGAGTCCGTCCAATTTAGAGCGAAACAAATAGGTGGAAATACCAGTAGTGAGGTGGCAAAGAATATATTTGTTTGGTTAAGTAACAACATTACTCAAGGTAATTATTCGGAGCAAAGTAAGGGTGCAGAGTATTTGTTGCGCAGTAAACAGGGTGATTGTACAGAAATCTCCTACGCCTTTGTGGCGCTTGCACGGCTTAAAGGAGTGGCGGCACGTACCGTTAGGGGACTTTATGTGGAGAGGGAGAGTCAGCTCATAAATGCGTCAGATTTTCATGATTGGGCTGAATTTTATGATGGCTCCAAGTGGATTCTAGTCGATCCTCAGTTAAAAAATTTTGATAGGAATTACGAAAATTATATCCATTTAAAATTGGTAAATGATGCGGGTGTTATAAAGCGGTTTTCATCAAATGATTCAAGCATAAATGTGGTTTTTGAGTAATTGCTGTAGAAATGCTAATTTTTTGGATTTGAATGGAAAAGTAATGGGTGCCAGTAGTTCGCCAGAGCACGAATTTGGGCGGGTGCGGGACCCTGGTCTGCGCTCTCTGGGTTGGCAAGTCCTAATTTCTAGATGGGCAACTGTCGACGTAGCTGATAGGTTGTAATGGATAATCTCGAGGAAGAATTACGCCAGTTACTAAATCGCGCTAGTGCGCTAAACGATAAAGTCGCTGCATCACCACAAAAATGCTCGATCTAGATGCAAGAGTGTAACTGCTTAAAATTACCTTGTTGCTAAAAAATGAGCTGGATCCAATGCCTGCCGTGAACCTTCATCGCAGCAACCGGGGTTCATCAAATGAGGCAGTGAGAAATATTTATAGAAGATAGGTAAATAGTTACATCAATTAGTTGTGCCCTGGATAACAAAGGCCATCCGTATTTGGTTTAGAAAACACTGTCGATAGCAGTGAAATGAGATATGTATTGGCGATAGCACATGGTGTATATGCTGGAAGTGTAAATGGATTTTGTTTACCCGAAGAATATACGGCTATGGAGTTTGCATATTGTCATGGCTGGACCGATTTTTAATATCGGTAAATGTTGGGGGAAATAAAAATATTTATTGCAATAGGGCTGAGTACTTGGTTGCTAAATTCTTTGCAAAGAGCAAGTGCGAAGGAAAGAAGGTCTTCTGATCCGGAAAGTTGGTTTATCAATAAGTTCTTAAGTAAAACTTAAATGTGATATTGATTTATAGAGAAGTTTATATGGATTTTATAAAAATACTCATTGCTAGTGTTGCAGTTTTAATCAGCAGCTTTGCTGTCGCGCAAGAGGCTAATAGTTCCTCGGCTAGTTCTTCCAGTTCTTCAGTGCAGGCCAATAGTATAAGCGGAACCAGCGGTGATGATGTATTGGTTGGTACCTCCGGTGTTGATTTAATTGTCGGTGGTTCAGGTGATGATAAGTTAACCGGAGGGCTTGGCAATGACAGGCTTGAAGGCGGCGTTGGATCAGATACTTATGCGTTTAATTTAGGCGACGGTCAAGATCTGATTTACGACTATAACGGTGGCACTTCGGGTGTTGATCGTATCGTTATGGGGTCTGATATTACGCGTGAAATGGTGCGATTGGGCAATGATGGAGGCACAAGCACCAATGATAGTTTAGTTATCTTGGTAGGTAATAATGGTGATCGGATAACGGTATTAAATTATTACAAAAGTAGTAGTTATGAAATTGAAAAAATTGAAATCGCTGGCATCACCTACAGCATGACTGATTTACATGCTAGTGAGTGGGAGTACACGCAGGGCGCAACCAATGGTGACGATACGCTGTATGGAACAGATAATCACAATTGGATGGAGGGCTTAGCGGGTAATGACACCCTCTATGGGAAAGCTGGAAACGATTATTTAAAGGGTATGGCTGGCGATGACTTTCTCTATGGAGAGGCGGGTGACGACACC
>JBNLGJ010000056.1:0-58812 GCA_050305995.1 Cellvibrio sp. | reverse complement strand
TGGTGCTCCACGGTATCGGCCACCGAGTTGCGCTTGGTGATAGCCAGGGTCAGGGGGCGCTGCAATATCTCGTTGGCAAGCAAATTGACCTGCTGGGTGAGGGTGGCGGAAAAGAACATCACCTGCGGCTTTTTACCCATGGCGGCCAGCAGCTTGCTGATCTCGCCGACAAAGCCCATATCCAGAATCCGGTCGGCTTCATCGAGGATCAAAAACTCCACCTGGCTCAGGTCGGTGTGCTTCAGCTCCAGGTGCTCCTGCAGGCGGCCGGGGGTGGCCACCAGAATATCCAGGCCATCCTGCAGGCGACTGGCCTGGGTGGCGTGCTTGACCCCGCCGTAGACGGCGGCAATTTTCAGCTCGGAAAATTGAGCGTAGGCCTTGAGATTGTCCGCCACCTGCTCGGTCAGCTCCCGGGTGGGGGTTAGCACCAGGGCGCGCACCTTGCCCGGCTGCACCTTTCTCGGCTTTTCCAACAGCTGTTGCAACAGGGCGAAACCGTAAGCGGCGGTTTTGCCTGTGCCCGTTTGGGCGGTTACCAGCAGGTCGCGGCCGCGACGGGCTGGCGGAATGGCTTGCTCCTGCACCGGGGTGAGTTGTTGAAAGCCGCATTTTTTGGCGGCATGAAGCAGTGGGGGCGCAAGGCCCAGGGCGGCAAAGTTCATAGTCGTATCTAAAGTGGGGTGGGCCAGTGGCCAGGGAATTCGCTGGGAAAATCGGGCAGGTTACCGGCAAAGTCCCTGGGCGGCAACCTTGGGCGGCGTTTCGCTTCACTTTGTATAACCCCTTACCTAAAAAACCTGCCCAATCCATGACAAATGTTATTTTTAAAAATAGTAAGCAATACTTATTATATGCAAAGCACTTAATGAGGATAGCGCATGACTCTATCAAATACTCCTGTAAGCGAACGCGATGGCCTGAGCTTTTTGCTTGCCGACAGCGTACGCATGATTCGCAAGGTGGCCGCTGCCAAGTTTGCAACCGAAGGTATGACCCTGGCCCAAGCCAAGGCGCTCTTGGGGGTTAAGCGCTTTGAAGGCATTCGCCAGGTGGATTTGGCGGAATATATGGAGATACAGCCCATTACTCTGGCGCGCCTGTTAGACCAGTTGGCGGAGGCCGGGCTCATTGAGCGGCGCAAAGACCCTAGCGATAGACGCGCTTTTCGTCTGTATCTAACACCCGAGGCGGCCCCCGTGGTGGCCAGATTCAAGGCCACCAGCAGCCAGTGGCAGCAGGAGATCCTCAGCGGGCTGGATGACGCAGAAGTCGAAACCCTGTTTAAGGCGCTGGATCATATTCGCGCCCGGCTTTCCGAGATGACTCGCTAAAAATTTGCTTTACCGACTCCAACCCAGGCAAGAATTCCATTACCGAGGTTCCTGTAATGAACGCGCAACAATCAATTCCGGATACGACAAATCCCAACTCAGCACCCCAAATCCAGGCGGCCAAGGGTTTTAAATCGCGCCGCGTGTTACTGATGCTGGGGCTGCCGGTTTTCCTGGGCGTGATGGGCTTGGGGGTTTATCTGGCCGGTGGCCGCTATGCCACTACCGACAACGCCTACACCAAGGCTGATGTAATCAGTATTCGCCCGCAGGTGGCAGGGCAGGTGATTCAGCGCTTTGTCAGCGAGAACCAGCAGGTGAGCGCCGGCCAGCCACTGTTTGAAATAGACCCCCAGCCCTACAAGGTGGCGCTGGCCAAAGCCCAGGCCAAGCTGGACGAAACCCGCACCAATCTCGCCGCGCTGCAGGCCAGCTACCGCGAAAAGCAATCCGAGCTGCAGCTGGCCAAAGAGAACTACGACTACGCCCGCAAAGAGCAAGACCGCCAGGCCAATCTCGCCCAGCGCCATTTAATTTCCCGCGCCGCCTTTGATGAGGTGAGCCACAGTCGCCAGGTGGCGCAGCAACAGGTCATTACCCTGGAGCACGACTTAACCCGTATCGCCGAATCCCTGGGCGGCGATGTGAATGCCCCCATCGCCCAGCACCCCAGCTACCGCGCGGCGCAAGCCGAGGTGGAGCAGGCGCAGCTGAATTTGGCTCACACCCAGATTAATGCGGTGCGCGCCGGCCAGGTGACGCGCCCGCCAGAGGTGGGTGAGTTTCTCGGTGTTGGCAGCGCGGCTATGTCGCTGGTGGCCAATGACCGCCTGTGGGTGGAAGCCAACTTTATTGAAACTGACCTGACCCATGTGCGCGTAGGGCAAAAAGTGAAAGTGAAAATCGACACCTATCCCAATCAGGAGTGGGAGGGTGAGGTGCAGAGCATCAGCCCGGCGACAGGTGCCGAGTTTTCGGTGATTCCGGCGCAAAACGCCACCGGCAACTGGGTCAAGATCGCCCAGCGGGTGCCGGTGCGCATTGCCATTCAGGCCAGGGCCGATGCCCCCGCGCTTCAGGCGGGCCTGAGCAGTGAAATCGAGATAGATACCCAGTACCAGCGCAAGCTGTTTGGGTTTTCGATTTAGGTCCCGAATGGGCGATTTAAGCCTAAGGCTCGTTACACCCTCGTCCTATCCAAAGCCTGGCCAGTTTGCGGCCAGGCTAGCAACAGCTCGGTAATGCAAAAATGTCGACTAGCTCCCCCGCCATAAGTCAGCCAGATGGCGCAGATCAAGGCGCAAAACGCGGCCTGATTACCATCTCGGTGATGCTGGCGACCATTATGCAGGCGCTGGACACCACCATCGCCAATGTCGCCTTGCCCCATATGCAGGGCAGTATGTCCGCCACCCAGGACCAGATCTCCTGGGTGCTCACCTCCTATATTGTGGCCTCGGCCATCTGCCTGCCGCTTACCGGCTTCCTCAGCGACAAGTTTGGTCGCAAGCGCTTGTTTGTCTGGTCGGTGATTGGGTTTACGCTCACCTCCATGCTCTGCGGCGCGGCGCAAAGCCTGGAGCAGATAGTACTTTTCCGCCTGCTGCAGGGTGTATTTGGCGCCGCGCTGGTGCCCCTGTCACAGTCCGTTTTGCTGGATAGCTACCCGCGCGAGAAGCACGGCCCGGCCATGGCCATGTGGGGTATGGGGGTTATGCTCGGCCCCATCCTCGGGCCTACCCTGGGCGGCTGGCTAACCGAGTACTACAACTGGCGCTGGGTGTTTTATATCAACGTGCCTTTTGGTGCCCTGGCGCTGTTTGGGCTGCTGGTGTCGGTTAAGGAGACCCCGCTCAACAAAGCGCGGCCCTTTGATTTAATGGGTTTTGCCTTTTTAAGCCTGGCCATAGGCGCCATTCAAATGATGCTCGATCGCGGCGAATCGCTTAACTGGTTTCACAGCAGCGAAGTGTTAATCGAGGCGATCCTGGCTGGGTTGGGTTTTTACTGGTTTGTGGTGCACATCTTTACCGCCAAACACCCCTTTATCGAACCGGCGATTTTCCGCGACCGCAACTTCGCCGTGGGCGTGGTGTTTATGTTTATCATCGGCATTATTTTGCTGGCCACCATGGCCCTGCTGCCGCCGTTTTTGCAGAGCCTGCTGGGCTACCCGGTGATTGATGTGGGCCTGGTGATGGCGCCGCGCGGTTTCGGGGTGATGTTCTCGATGATGCTGGTGGGCAAACTCTCCGGCAAAATGGACCCGCGCAAGCTCATCTTTACCGGCTTGATGCTCACCTGCCTGTCGCTGTGGGAGATGACCCTGTTCAACCTCAATATCAGCCGCTGGGACATTATTCGCACCAGCGTGATTCAGGGGGTGGGCCTGGGCCTGATCTTTGTGCCCCTGTCCACTATCGCCTTTGCCACCCTGGAGGCCCGCTACCGCAACGAGGGCACCTCGCTGTTCAGCCTTACGCGCAATATTGGCAGCAGTATTGGCATCTCGGTGGTCATCAGCCAGTTACAGCAAAATATCCAGCGCAACCACGCCGCCTTTGCCGACTACATCACCCCCTACAACCAGGCGCTGCAGCGGGTAGGGGAGACGGGCCACTGGGATATAAACACCCAGGCGGGGCTGGTGGCGATTAATGGCGAGGTGCAGCGCCAAGCTGCAACCCTGGCCTACTTGCAGGATTTCCACCTGATGATGTGGGTGACCCTGGCGGCGCTGCCGCTATTACTGCTGCTGCGCCCCGCCAAAGCTCAATCCAAACCCAAACCCGAACAAGAGGCGGTGGTAATGGATTAGCAGGGTAGGCGCTTGGGGTAATAACCAAACAGGCTAAAAGCCCTGTATGAAAAAACGCCAGTTAGCGCGAGAATTAAAAAAAGATGTGGTATCCTGCGCGCCCTTAAAAAGGGGCGCCTTTCAAATGGCCAGCTCCCACCTTAAATCCAGGCTTGTCTTTAGAGAGTTATATGGCAGCAAAACCTGTTTACAAAGTGATCTTTCTTAACCAGGGTCAGGTTTACGAAGTCTTCTGCTCGGCCATCTACCAGAGCGAGATGTACGGCTTTATTGAAATCGAAGAGTTTGTCTTTGGTGAGCGCAGCCAGTTATTGGTGGACCCAGCGGAAGAAAAACTCAAAAACGAATTCGCCGGGGTTAAGCGCTCCTATATCCCCATGCACGCCATAGTGCGCATCGACGAGGTAGAGAAAGAGGGCAAAGCCAAAATCTCCGAGATCAAAGGCGGCGGCGATAAAATTGCCCAGTTCCCCTATGGGACTTTTGTGCCCAATCCGCAAATCGGCGAGTAGAAATATTACCTGCGTTACCCGCGCTGCGTTAAAAACCCCGGCCCAAGTGCCGGGGTTTTTGTTTGTACCGCTATATCCTCGGGCTGCTAAACTTTTCCCAAAATAACGGAAAGGTTTTTATGGCTAACTCCCTCGCTCAATCCCCCGGTTCGCTTTTTCTGGCCATAGACCAGGGCGGTCAAAGTTCCCGCATGGGAGTGTTTAATCAGCAGGGAGAGCTGCTGTGCAGTTATTCCGCCGCCTGTGTCACCCAACATAGGCAAACGCAAACTGGCGAGCACATCGAACAGCGCGGCGAAGAAATTCTCGCTGGTATTCGCCACTGCCTAAACCAGGTGGAAGTATTTTTAGGCGAGCGTGTTGGTCAAATTAAAGCCGCTGGTTTTGCCGGCCAGGGCTCGTCGCTGTTGTGTTGGGATAAACTCACTGGCGAGGCGCTTACGCCTGTACTCAGCTGGCAGGATATTCGCGGCCAAGGCTATTTAAACAATTTCCCCCTCAGCAACCCACAGGTGCAACAGCTCACCGGCCTGCGCCTGTCGCCGCACTATGGCGCCAGCAAAATTCGCTGGTGTTTGGAAAACTCGCTTGAAGTAAAAACTGCGCATGAGCAACAGCGTTTGGCTATTGGCCCCATTGTCAGCTATGTGTTTTGGCATTTGTTGGCAGGCAATCCAATCCTGGTGGACCCAGGCCATGCCCAGCGCACGCTGCTGTGGAATTTGCAGACGGAGGACTGGGATGAATCCCTGCTGCAGCAATTTCACATTCCGCGCGGGCTATTACCTCAATGCAAAAAGCACAACAGCTATTTTGGAACGTTGAATTTAGCTGGCCACAACATTCCCTTTACCGCCAGTGCGCGCGATCAGGGCGCTTCGCTCTTCGCCCAGGGCGCGCCCGACGCAAACGCGTGTTACATCAATATAGGTACAGGCGCGTTTATTCAACGCGTCAGCAATAACCTCAAGGCGCCGGAGGGCTTGCTGGTCAGTCCACTATGGTTGCCGGATGTTGTTGCGGATGATGTGCTTGAAACTGCTTCTCCAACCTGCTACCTCGACCCTGGCGAATTTATTCAGGCGCAAAAAATCTACGCCTGGGAGGCAACCGTCAATGGCGCCGCCTCGGCCATCGCCTTTATTGAGCAGCAAACAAATTTAATTGTTACGCCAGAGCTTATCGCGCAAGCGCTGGCCTTAAACCCGCAACAGGAATGCTATTTCCTTAACGCGGTAGGCGGCCTAAGCGCGCCTTATTGGCGTACTGATCTGGTTAGCCGCTTTAGCGAAAACCTCTCACCCCTGGAAAAAGTCCTCGCCTGGCTGGAGTCAGTGGTGTTTCAAATTGTCGTCAATGTGCAGTTGATGGAGTCGCTGGGTAAAACACAAAAAATCCTTATCAGCGGCGGCCTCAGCCAAGCCGATGGTATTTGCCAGCGCATCGCCGATTTAACCGGTGCGACTGTGTGCCGCAGTGACAATGCCGATGCGACTCTGCGTGGAATTGGGTGTATGGCAGCGAAAAGCGGGAGTAGGTTGGGGCAGGAACTCAAGTGGAAGCCCACGGCATATATCGATCAGTTTGTGCCTAAGGAAAACGCGCTCTTATCAGCGCGCTTTTTAGTGTGGAAAAGCAGTTTGGAAGAACTTTTGTAAAATCCCCCCGGCTGCGCCGACCCCCTTTTTTAAAGTTGGTGACGGACTTCCCTTCGTAGTCGGCATCAAAACTCCCTCCCTTTGCAAAAGGGAGGGTCGGGGAGGGATTTAAATCACCAATGTAACAGCAAATCCCCCCGGCTGCGCCGACCCCCTTTTTTCAAAGTGGGTGATGGACTTCCCTTCGTAGTCGGCATCAAAACTCCCTCCCTTTGCAAAAGGGAGGGCCGGGGAGGGATTTAAATCACCAATGTAACAGCAAATCCCCCCGGGCTGCGCCGACCCCCTTTTTCAAAGTGGGTGATGGACTTCCCTTCGTAGTCGGCATCAATTCCCTCCCTTTGCAAAGGGAGGGTTGGGGAGGGATTTAAATCACCAATGTAACAGCAAATCCCCCCGGCTGCGCCGGCCCCTTTTTCAAAGTGGGTGATGGACTCCCCTTTGTAGTCGGCATCAACTCCCTCCCTTTGCAAAAGGGAGGGGCGGGGAGGGATTTGCTTTATAGTTTTGGTGTAGGTGAATCCGGCTTCATTGCCGCCACTAGCAAATCAAATACAAGTTTCATCATTTTTTGGTTGGTGAGATTGTTACTCATAACCTGCATGGTTTGATTTTGGTTGGCGGCGGCTGCACCTATCACAGCATCATCGAAGGCTTTGGGGAAGTCGCCCAGCATGGCTTGTTCGGGTGAGTTATTAGCGATTTGATCCATCACCTTTTTGTTTTCACTCATTTTGTCGCGCAGGGTGTAGGCGTAGTTCACCATGTCTTTGTCGGTGAGCTGGTCGGTGACAAAAATCTCGTTAAGGCGCTCAACGATCTGCGAGAGGAATTCCTCTTTTTGATCGCGCGCTACGCCTGAACCCAATTCCGTGGTTGGGTCCAATTGCTCACCTCCATCCACTTGCAGTTTTAAATCCTGCTGGCGCAATAGCGATAGGCGATAGTGACTAAGGCTCAGGTTATCCAGATCTATTTCATCCTGCTCCAACACGACTTCGCGCAGCATTGGGCGCAACGCGCGGGCATAGAGGCAGAGTTTTTCCAGGTCGCTATCTTCGTAGTCGATAATTTGCGACATAAAATCGTAAAAGCGCACAAAGCTGCCTAAATCTTTTTTAAATACATCCAGCTCGTCTTTGGCTTTTTTGCAGTCTTTAAAACTGTTTTCAGCATTGGCGATAAGAACCGCATCGCCCGTTTTTTTGGTGCGCTCAAAAATCATCTTGGCATCGCTAAATGCCTCGGTGGCGTGTTTGTAGCGCTGGGTCCAACGCTCGATTGCGGGTTTGCAGATATTAGAAACTGCCGCGTTGGATTTATTTTTGGCGTAAAAGGCGATTTCGAATTGCTCCACCTCATTCCACAAAAAAATGCCGCTGGCGCGCAGCTTGTCGAAGAGTTCGTAAATTAAATTAGGGTCAGAAACATCCGCCAGCTCAGCCGTTTGGTAGTAGGGCTGGAAGGAATCGAGAATATCTTGCGGCTCGTTAAAGAAATCCAATACGAAAGTGCCGGTTTCTGCTTTGCTGGGATAAGTGCGGTTTAAGCGCGACAAGGTTTGCACACACTCAACACCACCAAGCTTTTTATCCACATACATGGCGCAAAGCTTGGGCTGATCAAAACCGGTTTGAAATTTGTTGGCGACAATCATGACCTGGTAGTCATCGCTATCAAAGGCTTTGCGCATATCGCGGCCATTCAGGCCGGGGTTCATATTGCGCTCGGTAAATGCCTCGCCGATTAAATCGGCGCTGTTAGGGTCGCTGGAGCTGAACGCCACCTCACCAGAGAAGGCAACCATGGCGTGAATCTTCTGGTAGCCCTTTTCGGCAATATATTTATCAAAGGCTTTTTTATAGCGCACCGCTTCTTTGCGCGAGCTGGTCACCACCATGGCTTTGGCCTGGCCATTCAGCAAACCCATTACATGCTCTTTAAAGTGCTCAATAATCACCGCGACTTTTTGGCTAATGTTGTGGTCATGCAGGCGCACCCACTGGTTGAGCTTGGCTTTAGCACGCTTACTTTCAACTTCGGTATCTGCCTCTGCCACTTTTAAAGCGAGCTTATAGGCGACTTTATAATTGGTGTAATTTTTCAGTACATCCAAAATAAAGCCTTCTTCAATCGCCTGACGCATGCTGTATACGTGGAAGGCTTCAGGCTTATTGGTTTTGGAGGGCGGCTCAGCGCGGTTGGGGCAGCGGCCAAACATTTCCAGGGTTTTGGCTTTGGGGGTAGCGGTAAAAGCAAAGTAACTCAAATTAGTGTTGCCTTGGCTGGCGGCGGCGCTGATAACATCTTCGCCTTCCAGCTCTTCTTCATCGTTTTTACTCGCGTCAAGCTGCAACACATCTTTAAGTTTTTTGGCGGTTTGCCCGGTTTGGGATGAGTGGGCTTCATCCGCAATAATGGCGTAGCTGCGCTCTTTTAGTTGCGCGCTATTGGCAATGGCTTTTAATACAAAAGGAAAGGTTTGGATGGTAACGATAATAATCGGCTGGGATTGCTCCAGTGCCGTCGCCAGCTTTTCGGATTTAGAGCCATCGCCCTCCTGATTATTAATGCGCCCTACAACACCTTCGGTATGCTCGAATTGGTAGATGGTGTCTTGCAACTGCGCGTCTAGCACCGTCCTGTCGGTTACTACTATGACCGAGTCAAATAACTTTTTACCCTGCTGGGTATAGAGCGATGACAGCTGATGCGCCGTCCAGGCGATGGAATTGGATTTACCCGAACCCGCGCTGTGCTGGATTAAATAGCGCTGGCCTGGCCCTTCGCTTTGAGCGGCCGCTAATAAATTATTCACCACCCGCCATTGGTGATAACGCGGGAAGATCATGCTCTCTTTTTTGTACTTCTCGCCCTCCCAGGTTTCTTTTTCCTCGATATGCAAATGCACAAAACGGGCGAGAATATTGAGCCAGTTATCGGGCAGTAACACCTCATTCCACAAATAATCGGTCGCGTATTGGTTGATGTCGTCCGGTGTATCGTTACCGGCGCCACCGTCCTGCGTGCCTTTGTTAAACGGCAAAAAGTAGGTATCGCTGCCCGCCAATTTGGTGGTCATAAATACCTGATACTGGCTCACTGCAAAATGCACCAGTGCGCCGCGCTTAAAGGTTAACAACGGCTCCGCTTTTTTGGCGATGGGGTCTACCGGGAAACGGGTGGTTTTGTATTGTTTGATGGCGCGATCTACCGCCTGCTTAAATTCCGATTTTAATTCCAGCGTGGCCACCGGCAGGCCATTTACAAACAACACCAAATCAATTCGCCAGGCTTTTGCTGCATCAGGTTTAACCTTGGCGGCTTGCTCAATGGCTGCATTGGTGTAGGCGGCAGAAGCTTCGGCGATGGTGTTTTTATTCTGTTGCGCCGCCCAGGGGCTATACACCAACTCAGGCACTAAACGCAGGCGGTTTTGCTGGTAGTTGGCAAGGGTATCCGGGTTGAGGTCATGCTCGGGTTTAAATTGGCACAAACTAAAGCGCGTATTGCGGTCGCGCAATTCGTGGCGCAACACCCCCAAGGTGCCAAACTTGCGCGATTCGCTACTGGTGGCATTAGGGTCTGCCTTATTGAGTTGCTTGGCTACCAGCTCGATAAATTTTTCATCGGAATACTTTGGCTTTTCATCTGAAGATGGGTAGTTAGCACAAAACTTTTTCCACATGTCCGGCTGAGTGGCTTTTACAAAATCCAGGGTATCCTGGTTGTAGAGCGCCAGCTCGCGGTTATAGCCTTCCGCTTTACCCAGCAGCCAACCATTCTTCAGCATTTGCTGAATGATATCGTCTTGAAAAATACGCTCTGCGGTTTGGTCTGACATGGTGCTCCCTTTTATTTGTGTCTGGTCTGCTTATTGTTGCTGATTTACTTATGGTTACTGGGTTGGTAGATAAACGACTGTTACGCCGATGGCTACCAAAACTCATGTATGAATCGACCTGGATCAAAGCGTGAGATTTGGAAAATACCAAGGCTCTGCATGCTCTGGAATTTCCCAGCGCAGGGGCGATTTACTGCTGGTTTCGCTTAACAAACCTTCGCTTTTTAATTGGCTCAATAACCGCCGTGCGCTGCGCTCTGGCATTGCACATAATTCCAAGGCTTGTGCGCGCTCAATTTCACCCAGTTGAAAAGCGGTATATAAAATTACACTGGCGGTAGATTTTAATGGCGCACTTATACCTGCTACCCGGTCGTCGTTACGCGCCACAATATAGCTCTCTATACGCTGGCGCATTTTGGCTAAATCCAGCAATTCGCCGATATAGGTCACTTGGTCGATGGCGGTATCCAGCATGTAATCGCAAAAGGCCAATAGCCCCTTTTCCGTTAACTGACCGCGACCATCGCGGTCGCCCTGACGCGGCGCATCGGCATTGGCCAATAAGCTTTTGTATTGGGTGGATGAACGCGCCAAGCCCCTACTTAAACACCAAGCGCCATAACTTTCCAATCCGACGGCTTTCAGCGCAGCATCGGTTAATAAGCGTCCTACCCGACCATTGCCATCCATAAACGGGTGAATCCACGCAAAGCGATGGTGCGCAGCCATAAGCGCGATAATTTTGCGGTCGCCGCTGAATTTTTTGGGGTTATAGGTTTCGCAAAACCTGGCCATGAGTGGCGCAAGGTCTACTGCCTCGGGCGGGATATGCTGGCCAACAATGACCGAGCGAGCGCGCCATTCTCCGGGAATAATGTTTTCCACCACTGCGCCTTGCTCATCTTTAATTACCCATAGGCTTTGCGGTACGCGCTGATAAAACTCGCGGTGCAATTGGCCAATAAACGCGGGGGTAAACAGGGTATCCACATCCAGCTGTTGCGCCATTAACCACTCTTGCACCTGCATATGGGCCAGTGACTCCAGCTGCAAATCACGTTTGGCGGGGTCGCCACTGTAATTACCGCGCTGGGCGGCGCGGATTTCGTGTGGCCGGGTGGCATTACCTTCAATCAGGTTGGAATAGTAGGAATTGATCGCCGCCATATGCTGCTCAAGGCGCGCCAGGGTTAATGGCGCGAGTTGGCCAGTGAGCTTGGCAGATTGGCTAATCAGCGCAATGGCTTTATCGGGCAAGGCCGATTGCACCAGCGCGGCATCGCTGGGGATAAAAGGCGCCATATCCATGATTGAACTAGCCATACACAGCCCCGGTAGCAGGATTAATGTGGCCGCTTGATTGGCCGGATTATCGTTTTAGCATCTTATTGATAATAAAACATATTTTTTAAGATAAGCCTAGCAAATTGGCGCCATTTGGCCAGATTATTGGCCGGTTTATTAACCCATTCCGTCGATTTACTGATTAGCTGATGGAGCCTGCCAGCCACGCACGTCAATTTTACCGGTGACGGCGGCGGAGATTAGAGCGGTGCGGCGTTCTTGCAATATTTCGACTCCATTTACAGCTTGTCTTTCTATTCGATCAAATTTATCAAGTGTTTGATCGATAAGTTTCACAATCTCTTTTTGCACGTCTTTCGTTGGAAAGGCAGCTTGAACCGCACCGACTCGTTCAATATTTAAATTTGCTTGGGTACTCTGAGTAGACGTTTGCACTAACGCTGGAAGAGCCGCCATCAAGCTATAGCGTAAAAACTCTAAATCAATATCTTCCCTTGGCTTAAAACCAACAATGCTATCGGGAGCATATGCCTCAAAGCTAAGAATGGCGGTATCTCCGATGTTTGCGGCAATAGTCATAACCAATGTCCCAGCGGGGAACAATTGACTAACTGCTTTGCCTTTTTCGTTTAGTGTTTGCTTATATTCTGTAATATATTTTCCAGCCTGTGCCACATCACCAGTCTGAATAAAAGGGTAATCGCCATCATAAAAGGCTGGATCATTTCGGGGACGATGACCGAACTTGCCTCGATAAATTTGGCAAGCATATCGGTAGCTTTTACACACCCAATGCTCCGGCACTTCCCCCAACCACTCCACACCAGAATCTTTCATAGGTGCGTTAGGATTAAGACCTTTGGTAACTGCATGGCTGATAACGGCTTGGCGTTTTTCTTTTAGCAGTTGAATGAGTTTTTGTTGCTGCTCGATCAGCGTGTCGATTTTTGCGGTTTCGTGGTCGAGGAAGTTGGCGATGGTTTGTTGTTCTGACAGTGTAGGAACTCCAAGAAATAAATTACCCATTTGAAATTCATTCAATGATGGAATTGCCCCAGGGTTAACTACATAATCAAACTTAACTATACTCATCGCGTGTTTAATATAGCGAGAATCGTAAATACTTCGCACCACCAAACCCATCATGTTGTTGTCTAAACAAGATGGATATTTAAGCCAACGTATTCTTCCTAACAACAAAGCCGCACCGACCTTTGCAAAAACTATCGATCTTTCAGGAAAGACAAATGCACCTAGCTTTTTTGCAGTTTCCAGAGAGATAGTATTTTCACTCTTTTCAAGGAAACCTTCGGAACCCGCCTTGCCGAGCGCATTTACTTTGTGCAAATCCAACTCTTGATCAGTAACGCCTTGCTCGTCATGAGGAAAGCCTGCGCCACCTTTGAGCATTCCTATGTGTTTAATTCGAGTTGCAATCCAGTGATCGGGAATTTCTCCAAGCCACGTCACACCAGAGTCCTTATATTCTGGATAAGCCTGATACTTGTTGCTCGCGCTATCCCTGCGCTCGCCCTGCGGGCCAGCAGAGCTGTTCAAATTTTCTCCCGAAAAATTTGTCATCACGAATGTACCTCTTGCAGTAATGCCAAAATGCTTTTGGTGACTTCATCCAAATCGGCATCTATCTCTTCCAACTTACGTGGCGGTTGGTACACATAAAAATGGCGATTAAAAGGGATTTCATAACCCACTATGCCGATTTCGTTATCTTTGGCATCGCGCTTATCGGGGTTAATCCAGGCATCGGGCACATGGGGTTGTACTTCTTTTTTGAAGTAGGCTTCGTTGATTTCATTGACCGATAGCGCGGGGTTAATCGGCACGTTTTCGTTATCGCGCAGGTCGCCGTCCTGCTCAAAAATAACCACTTTGCCTTTGTAGGTAAATTTGCCGTAAATGGGGCTTTCAACTTCTTTAAGTATCTTTTTGACAACTGGCTCGGCGTCCGGGTTTTTCCAGGTAATTTCATCCAGCAATTGTTTTTGTTCTTTGGCATCCAGCTTTATGGCCAAGGTTTTTTGCGCTTGCGCCAACAGCGGTTCAAACAGATTAAAGTCATGGTGCTCGGCATCGCCAATCTGGGCGCGCAGCTGTTGGGCTTTTTCCATCAGCTTTTTCTGGGCAAGCCAAAGGTTTGCATCCAGCACATCTTTGATTTGCTTTT
This sequence comes from Cellvibrio sp., assembly GCA_050305995.1. Classification (GTDB taxonomy): domain Bacteria; phylum Pseudomonadota; class Gammaproteobacteria; order Pseudomonadales; family Cellvibrionaceae; genus Cellvibrio. Next base: position 45,153 of record JBNLGJ010000056.1, on the reverse strand, counting down.
CTTTTAGCTCGCTAAAATCTTTTTTAATTTTGCTACGAATGGCGGCTTCGTGGCTGGCGAGTTGGCCGTAGCTGCTTTTTCCAGGTAGAGGGTTTGCCTCCGTCCATTCATCACCCACATGTTCGTAAATCCATTCCATTGCCGGTTTAAGCGCGCCTGTGGCAAAGCGCAGGTTAGCTATGGCCTTGTCGGTAAATTGCGCGGACAAACGCAAAGGGCGTTCGATAGTAATACGGCGGTAGCCGAACTCGTGGTTGGCAAAAATCTTACTGGCAAAGGTTTTTGGAGTTTCTACTTTGGCCGCAGTGGATTGCCGACCGCGATTGCTTTTGGTATCGGCGGCTTTATCCAGATCGTAAGCGGCTATGGCTTCAAACTCGCCAAAGCAGCGAGTGATGGTGCGAATATCTTCTTCGTCCATCATATTGCGTTTGGAGCCAAGGGATTTGCGCATTTTGCTGTAGAGGTCGGTGCCGTTAATTAGCTGCACCTTACCTTTGCGCTCGGCCTGCTTGTTGTTGGACAGAATCCAGATATAAGTGGCAATGCCGGTGTTGTAGAACATATCGGTGGGCAGCGCGACTATAGCTTCCAATAAATCGGCTTCCAAAATATAGCGGCGGATTTCACTCTCGCCACTGCCAGCGCCGCCGGTAAACAGCGGCGAGCCGTTGAGGATAATACCTATGCGGCCACCGCCATTTTGTGGCTCACGCAGCTTGCTAATCAAATGCAGCAGGAACAGCAGCGAGCCGTCGGATACGCGCGGCAAACCCGGCCCAAAGCGGCCGTTATAGCCTTTGCGGTGCTCGTCCTGAATATCGCCTTCAATTTTTTTCCAATCCACCCCAAAGGGCGGGTTGGAAAGCATGTAGTCAAACTTGCTGGCGTAGAGTTGGTCGTTAGAGAGGGTGTTGCCCAATTTAATATTGGCAACCTCCTGGCCTTTAATCAGCATGTCCGCCTTACAAATGGCGTAACTCTCGGGGTTAAGTTCCTGGCCAAAAGGGCGGATCACGGCTTGCGGGTTTAGCTCATGAACATATTCCATGCCGGAGGATAAAAAGCCGCCGGTGCCTGCCGTGGGGTCGTAAATGGTGCGAATCACATTGGGCTTGGTGAGTGCATCGTCATCTTCCAAAAACACCAGGGCGGTGGTGAGGTGCACTATATCGCGCGGGGTAAAGTGCTCCCCCGCTGTCTCGTTGGAGCTTTCGGCAAACTTGCGGATTAACTCTTCAAACACCAAACCCATATCGTGGTTGGAAACCGCCTCGGGGCTGAGGTCGGTGGCGCGCACCTTTTGCACAATTTTGTACAGCAGGTTGGCATCGTTAAGCAGGCCGATAAATTCAGAAAACTTAAAGTGGTCGAAAATCTCCCGCGCATCTTTAGAGAAGCATTGAATGTACTTCTCCAAGTTGGCCTTAATACCGGTTTCGCCCAGCAGGCTTAAATCCATCGGCGAGGTATTAAAAAAGGCCAAGCCTTCGGGGTTGGCTGCGGTTTTAGTCGCATTGAGCAGGAATTTTTCGGAGGCTTCCTCAGGGAGCTTCATCGCCTCCACAGCGGGCACTTGCGCCAGCACAGCCGCCTTGGTGGAGGCCAATACACACTCCAAACGGCGCAACAGGGTAAACGGCAGAATGACGCGGCCATATTGGCTCTGCTTAAAATCCCCGCGCAGCAAGTCAGCTAATGACCAAATATAGGCCGCGAGGTTGTTGGATTGTTGGGACATGGGGCTCATCCTGAAACTGAAGGTTTGGCGTATTCTAGCCAAAATAATGCAGAACCCTAAATAAGGGCGATAAATGTACAAATTGGTCAATTAGGGGGCTTTGGAAGGGTGTCATGAGTTGATTCTAATACTTGCCTGCCAAGCCCCGGTTGCCAATGGTGATAAGGCGTTGGCGCTATCGCGCTTTTTTTGGGAAATGGTGGATGCCTCTATTGCGGATAGGGATAACAACCTGGAAGTGCTTGGTGAGTTGGATCAGCAGTTTTGGATGGAAAGGACGATGAATGTAATGAGTGGCTATCTTTCTTCGTTGGGCTTTGAGACGCAATGGGAGCAGGCGAGTGATGAGAATTAAACTGCTTGGCTCGAAAAATAGAAAATTACCAAGAAGTCCGTGTTGGCTGTTGCCAATCGTATTTTTTGCTGTTTTAGGCTGTAAATCGGAGGCCGAAACAGACGTGACTCTGGCTCCAGCCAAGGCTCAGTTAACTGAGTCTACAGCGGGTAGTGAAAAGCAAGTATCACAAGCGGTACAAATTTTTTCAAACGCACTTAAAGATAAAAGCCGCAGCCAATTTTTGATGCTGGCTGATAGCCAAGGTGTGAATCTCATCAGGTTATTTACGTCTGGTAACCTGGGTGGGCGAGGTGAGTCTTTGAGTCGGAGTACCCAGCCAGGGCTTATCAGTGACGATTTGGAATTTCCTGTCGAAAAGCAAACGCCCTTTGCGTTAAGTATTATGTTTCCGAGTTTGCCAATAGACTCCACTCAAACGTTGCAATTTAGTCCTATGCAGCTTGATGCCAAGCAATTGCCAATGGATCAATGGGCGGTTCCGATGAAATCAGCATTGGCAAAGCTGCCTAATATGAAAGAGGGAGCGTTGGTGGTTTTAACGGAGCAATCCAATACTTATTGGATTCTGGCGGATGCACAGATTATTGACGATGCGTTGGTGGGTGGCTTTGCGGTGTTTAAGCGCGAGGGTGAGACCATTAAATTGGTGGGGTTAATAGATTTGTTGTAGGCAAACGCAGTAACCGAAAAAACGCGTAACCGCAATAAACGCAAGCAACAGAGAATAAAAAATGGGCCAATTTACGGCCCATTTTTTTATGTTCAATCGGTGGGATTACAACTCCATCACCACCCTAAAGCCCAGGTGTTCGTTATAAATTTCCGGGCGCTCGTGGCTGCGTTTGTAGCTGGCCAGGTCTGCTGCGCTGCTTTTGGCGGAGCCGCCGCGTATTACCTGTGTATCGCATTTGGCGATTTGGTAGGCCTGACCGTTGTTGGGGGCGGTGGCGTAGTTGTCGGCGTAGCAGCCCTGCACCCATTTGGTGTTCGTGGTGCTTTGGATAAGCTCACTGGTGCACAGGTAGCTCAGAGAGTAAAGGTGGGTGTAAACCATTCGGGAAGCATATAGACGTGAGTGTTCCCTTTGCTTCCTGGTATAACTCTTGCATACATGTATATATCATTCGGCTGCCTAGTGCTACGGCAAAGGGGCGCTCATCGGGGGGATGGCTGATGCAGGCCCTAATATTCATCGAGCCTCGGCCCCTAGCGAGTGCGCTATTAAATGGCGAAGACAATTAGGCTTTAGGTTGTATCGCTGTAAAAATCAAAAAATTCACTTTCCCTTGCCCATTCAGATATTGTTGAAGTTGTTGAATTAAGGCGATTGTCTTGCGGGGTGTGGTAAGTGAGTTCTTGGTTGTATTTGTATAGGTAGTGGTTCTTTAGTGGCTTGTTGAAATTCTATCTGTGTTGCCACTGCGGGGTTAAAAGCAGTCTCAAAATGCTCATTTATGGGATATAAACTCTGCTCTTGAGCGGCGCGGCTCTACGAGTTGACTGTTTTTACCTTGCATTGGCTGGCTGGAAATCACATTTCAACAAGTTGTTTGATGGCCTGATTGCGATGTTGGAAAAATTTGAATATCTTAGCTGCGGGTTAAATGCTCTTGTGCAACAGATATTAACGATGGAAGCCAAGCTGGCCAGCTAGATGCAAGGAAGGGCTGCAAAAAGCTTTTGCCGTCGATCTGTGCATTGCTGATATTCCAGATTTCAAATAGGCCTGATTTGTGGAATTAACATTTAATACCAAGTTGAAATTTTTAATGCAGTCAAACTGAGCGCAGTAGATTTTTCTGCACGAGATTTTCTGATGATCGAATATTCCAATAAAAACATTGATTAAGGCAATAAAAAATGCATGGAATACATCATCTCTCCCTGGGTACCCGTTTGTTAATCTGCGGTATGGCAATCTCTTGCCTGATGTTGTTGGTTCGACCTTACCTGCCAGTGCGGCACTTTGATTTACTCCAGTCGTCGATTGGTGCGAAACCTATGCTGATGAGTGAGGAGGCTAATAGCCCGGCAGGCGGCACTTTTATGGAGTGGGTTGATCGCAGTCACTACCACTTTCACTGTGAGACAAATAGCGAAAAGGGCCTGCCTTTGTGCGGTATTTTTTTCGATTTGAATCGGCGCAGCGATGGGCTTGGCGTGGACCTTGGATCCTTTCGCGAGATGGTAATTGCCTTGCGATTCCGTGGCGCGAATACGCATCTGCGTGTGTCATTGGGCACTTTCACCCCTGGGCTATCCGACCCTAAAAATCATCGCACTTGGCGCCCTCTGGCGAGTTATGTTGACCGAACCCAACTTGCTAAACCCGCTATTTTGAATCTGTCTGCTTGGGCCGTACCTGATTGGTGGCTTATGTCGCCCGAGGCGGCTGCATTTGCAAGCGAGGGCATCGATTTGTCCAACTGTGTAACATTGACAATTGATGTTCCCTATCACTTTGGTAAAAACAGCGTTGACATAGAACTCCAACAACTGGAACTGCGCGGAGAGTGGATCTCGGCGCACAGCCTATACGTGGTGCTGTTGTCTGTCTGGTTTACCCTGGCTTGTTTTTATGTGGCTTACCGACTTGTGGTGGCTCGTCGCCTTCGCCGTGATCACCTGCGAATGATAGTGGCTTTGTCTGAACGTGAGCGCAGATTGCGCACCGAGCAGCTTAAGCTACAGCGCATGGCATCTGTGGACACCTTGACCGGGCTGCTCAATCGATTCGGAATGGAACTGGCTATCAAGGATCTCAACATTCGCGAGACTGACTCGCTATCGGTTTTTATGCTGGACGTAGATCACTTTAAGAGTGTTAACGACCAGTTTGGCCATGAGGCGGGAGATCTTGTGCTTCGCCATGTTGCCGCAGTATTGACCCAGTGCTTAAGGAGCAAAGACCTGGCTTGCCGCTGGGGTGGTGAAGAATTTGTTGTTTGCACGGACTGCGGCCTGGTAGATGCCTTGTCGATCGCAGAAAAAATCCGCCAACGAATAGCCGAGCCAAATTTGGCTACAGGTCAAGTCCGCTCTGTGACAGTGAGCATAGGTGTAGCCGGTATGTATGGCGCCAATGGCTTTGAAGATGCCTTAAGCCGCGCCGACATTGCCATGTACCAAGCCAAGCGCCAAGGTCGCAACCGGGTGGTGGTTGATGATAGTGAAAGATAGCTCACTTGCGGCCTCGCCTATATTTTTCAGCGCATCCCCAGGGAGCCTCTGAAAAATTACCTGCGCTGCAATCTCGGCGATAAAAACACGCTCACCAAAGCCCCTTGACAGTTGAGCTCCGGAATAACAGATAAATTACCTCACGGAGTTAACCATTTCCCCACCAGAACGCTAGATGCAATTTGGGTGGGGGTTACAACTCCATTACCACCCTAAAGCCCAGGTGTTCGTTATATGTTTCCGGGGGCTCGTGGCTGCGTTTGTAGCTGGCCAGGTCTGCTGCGCTGCTTTTGGCGGAGCCGCCGCGTATTACGCGCGTATCGCATTTGGCGATTTGGTAGGCCTGGCCGTTGTTGGGGGCGGTGGCGTAGTTGTCGGCGTAGCAGTCCTGCACCCATTCGGCGACATTGCCGGCGGTATCGAATACGCCGAAACCGTTGGCGGGGTAGCTGCCTACAGGTGCGGTTTTTGCGCCGAACAGGCCGGCGAATTTGCTGGCGCAGCCGCGCCGGCAGTTGGCGCGGCCAGCGGCGTCTTTGACATTATCGCCCCACCAATAAGCTGTAAGGGTTTTGGCGCGGGCGACGTATTCCCATTCGGCTTCGGTGGGCAGGCGATATTTCCTGCCGGTGGTCTTGCTTAGCCATTCGCTGTAGGCGACAGCATCGTTAAAACTCACATTGATGACAGGGCGATCATCGCGGCCCCAGCGATTGTCATCGGGTAGGTGGCGATTGGTGGCCTGGGCGAAAATATCGTAGTCGGCAAAAGTAATTTCAAATTTGCTGATGGCAAAGGCGCGGGGGATGTTGACTTTGTGCACTGGCATTGCCGTGTCGTCATTTTTATCGCCCATATAAAAACTGCCTGCCGGTATGCTGATCATTTCCGGAGCTTCACTTTTAATGCTGGCCGTGAGTGGCGAGGTAATTTCAGTGCCGGGTTTTAGGCTGGGGTTGAGTTTGATTTTTAGTTGCAGATCTTGATCCTGAATGAGCACCCAGTTGTCGTAAGTTTGATAGCCGACGCGGCTCACTTCAATGTGGTAGCGGCCGGGTTCTAGCGCTATGCCATCTTGATAGCGGTCGCGGATATTCAGTATGCGAATGCGCGCATCGCTGGGGTCGGCAGTAACGCTAAAACTGTAGCTGGGTGGAAGCTGTTCAACGGCTAATGGGCTGTTGTTTTGCGCGGCTGCTTCGCTGTTGGTGCCCGCGTCGGTATTGGCAACTGATTCGGCGGCAGAGTTTTGATCTTGTGTGGCGATCTGGTCTTTGTTTGTTGCAGATGGGTTTGTTGCAGATAGGTTTGTGGCAGATAGGCTTGTTGTTGAAAGGCTTGTTTGATCGGTTTCATTTTGGTGCTCAGCTGCCGCTGGCTCGACTGCCTTTGCTGGGCTAGTGTCGGCTGCACTTGATGCTGCGCTGGCTGATAGTGATTCGGCTATTGGCTTATCTAGCGATGCTTTGTGTTGGAAAAAGAAGATGGCAATAACGGCGAGCATGCCCAGGCCGCCGATAAGAATAAATTTGCCGGGTGTGGTTGGCATCGCTTGGGCAGAGGTGCTGACCTGAGTGGTGAGCTGCTCCCTCTGCCCTGTGTCCTTTTCGCTGCGGTGCATATCGTTAAAAAATATTTCGGTCGCGCGGGTTGGCTCGCGAAAATAAAAGCCGCGCTCGCGGTTAAAACGCAGGTTGCGAATTTTATTCCAGCGCCAGCGCAGGGAGGCGAGGCTGGCGCTAGCCAGGGCGTGCAGCAGATTGATAACGGTAAGGTCGCTAGGATGCGTGAGCGTTGGTGTGCTGCCCGCGCTTTTTAATTTTTCCAACTCTTCCAGCGCGAAGAGGAGATCGCGGCCGCGCTGAAAGCGCTGGTCGGGATCTTTGGCGAGTAGCTTGTCGATAATTTTTTGGTAGGCCAAATACTGCATAGGCAGTTTGGGAATAGGCGCACTCAGGTGTTTGAGGGCAATAGTTACCGCCTCGTCGCCTTGATAGGGCACTATGCCGGTAAGCATTTCATAGAGCACTATGCCCAGGCTGTATAAATCCGAGCGGCCATCAACTTGCTTGCCTTTGGTTTGCTCTGGGCTCATATAGTGAGGTGTGCCCACCACCGTGCCAACCTGGGTCATGCGCGAATTTACGGCAATGCTGCGCGCTACCCCAAAGTCGGAGAGTACGGCGGAGTTGTCGGCGCGAAATAGAATATTCTCGGGTTTGATGTCGCGGTGGACATAGCCTTTTTCGTGGGCGTGATCCAGGGCGCTGGCCACTTCGCGCGCGACTCTCAGTGCCTCTTCGGCGCTGATGCCTTTTTGCATGCGGTCGTGGACTGAGCCATTGGGCAGATAGTCCATGGCGATATAGTTGAGGTCTTCGTGACGGCCTATGTCGTAGATGGAGACTATATTGGGGTGTGATAGCTGCCCAACGATATTGGCCTCGCGCTGAAAGCGCTCGCTAAACCCTGGGTCGCTATTAAATTGTGGGTTCATTACTTTGAGTGCGACCACGCGCCCCACGCTGATTTGAATGGCGAGGTAGACGCTGGACATGCCGCCCTGGGCTATTTTCCGAATGACTCTGTATCCGGGAATTTGTAATGCCATTTTTCCTGTCTATATCGATGTAGATCGAATTTAAAAAGCCAATACGTAGTAAAGCAGCGCGAGCAGTGATGCCAGTGCGCCGCCAAAGATCCAGGCATCCAGCCGTTTGCTGCCCGTTAAATAGGGCACCCAGTGGCCAAGTTGCTGCGACCAGGTTTCCGTCTGCACTGGCGATTCAATGATTTGCAGGGTGATATTGTCACGCCCGCCATTGGTGAGTGCGGAATGAACCAGTTGGTCGACCGCGGCTACCGAGTTTCCCGCCTGAAATAATATCTGCGCTATGGTCATGTCGCTGACTTCATCGCTCAAGCCATCACTGCAGATAAGAATCCATTGGTTTTCCTGCCATTGGCGCTCGATTAATCCCACTTTCACCCGCGCCAATTCCTGCATGCCCAGGCACTGAGTAATGATATTTTTTTCCGGGTGATGATCAGCTTCATCGGGGCTGATAAGGCCGCGCTCTAGCAGCATCTGCACATAGGAGTGGTCGGTGCTCAGCTGTTCTAGCTGCCCCCCCTCGGGGATTGGCGTCCACAGATAGGCGCGGCTATCGCCCACCCAGGCGACCTGGTATTTGCTGCTGCTGGATTTAAGTGCTACCAGGGTAGAGCCCATGCCTGGCGCACCTATGCCGCGCGCAGCGGAATCCAGTATCGCCTGGTGTGCAGCCTGTATGCACAATTCCAGTGAGGCATTGGGGTTTTTGCCCAGCTGTTGCGCGATAGTGTCGCGGGTGATGGCGCTGGCAACTTCGCCGGCTTCATGGCCGCCCATGCCATCGGCAACCAGCCACAGGCCCAAATCGGGTGCGCTGAGGAAGCAGTCCTCATTGTTGTCGCGCACCAGCCCTGGGTGGGTTGCGGCGCTGTATTCCAATGGCGGTGTGGTCATAGTTGCGCGTCAATGCTGGATTTTTGCAGCAGTGGATGTTTGCACCTGCACAAGGGCTTGTGCAGGTGCAGCTGTTACAGCTTAGGCGAACCCTAACTGCCGGTTATAAGAGCCAATACTAGATGAACTCTTACTGGAATACCAAGCGCAAGCTTGCCCGGCAACCTGGGTAGTTGCCGGGGTATGGGTTTTACAGGCTGTGGATTTCCAGTGCCAGTGTTTGTGCGACCTCTTTATTGCCTGCGTGGGTGACCAGGGCGATGCTGGCTTTCTCTGGAATCAAGTAGCTGGCGGCAACGCGTTTTAGATCCTCCAGGGTGACCGCAACTACGCGATTGCGGAACAGTTCGCGCTTTTCACGCGTGCGGCCGAATAGCTCTGCCTGGTAGGTAGATTTGGCCTCGCCAGCGGGAGAGCCGGGTTTGTCGATACTGCCCACCACACCGAGTATGGCCTCCTCCAGCGCTTGCGGCTGGTGCTCGGTTTCCGCCAGCCAGTTTAGCGCTGCATCAAAATCGGCCAGGGTTTCCGTTAGGCGAGGGTCGCGATAGGAGTAAAAGCGGAAAGCGGCTGAGTTGTTGTCCTGGCTTGCACCACCGCCATAGGCGCCACCTTGCTCGCGCACAGCGCGGTGTAAATAGCCGTTGCGCAAAAATCCGCCGAGCACCGTCAGCGCCGCTGCATCCGGGTGGTCCATGGGCACGCTGGGGTAGGCCTTGGCGCAGAAGTTAACCTGGGTATTGGTAATCCAAGCCTGGCGCACCTGGGCACTGACTGGTTCCAGGCTAAAGGCGTTAAAGTCGTCATTGGAATTTGCCGCTGGCCAGACGTTGGCGAGTTGTTCGCGGTAAGTGTCCAGGTGTTCGTCTTCACCCACAATTAAAAACTGCACGGGTGCTGTGGCTACCAGTTGATGAATTTCTGCCAGTTGCTCGGCAAACTTGGCCAGTTCGGCTTTGTCTTCCAGGCGGGCATCCAGCGCTTTAACCTGGGCTATGCCAGCTAAGCCGCCCAGCTCATGGGCGATTTTGGCCGCAGGGCTCATGCCCGCACAGGCTGCTGTCATGGCCAGGCTGTGGCCGTTGCCAGTGACACTCTGCTCGCGGCGAGCGCGGTTTTGGCTGATGAGTTCGTGGATGCGATCCAGCTCGTCAAAACGCACCGATTCCAAGGTGGCCTTCATCAACTCATTCATCGCATGGCAATTGCGCGTTAGCGCTTTGGATGAGAGGGTGAGATAGGCGTCTATGGCCTGCACATCGTCCCCGGCACCGCGAATGCTGGTAAAGGCGTGAATCGAGCCAACCACCTCGGCCTGCCAGCGCTGGGCCGCCAAGTAATCCTTGTCGCCCAGGCCAAGTTCAGTGAGGCAAATGCCGTAGTAGGGCAGCAGCTTGATTTGCGCCTGGCTGAGGGCGGGCAGCTTGCAGGTAATTTGTTGGTAGACCAGGCCATTGGTGCCAGCGGCATAGCGGCGCAACGGGCGGCCGTTGAGGGTTTCGTGGCTGCCGCCGGTGTAGTGCAGTTGCGGTGGAATATCTTCAATGCCTACTTTGGGCAGAATGGATTCATCGTCTACCTGTAGCTGGCGCCCTTGTAGGGCTTTGGCGCGCTCGACAATGGCGAGTTTCTCCGCTTCGCTCAGGTTGGCTTTTATCTCTGCCAGGCGGGCGGCCTCGGCGGCCTGGGCTCGGCTGGCCATTTGTGTATCCGGGCGCAGGGTTAGGCGCACGCGGTGGGGGTTGTCGAGCAGCCAGGTGCGCACGGCTTGCTGGACAAAGTTTGGCTGCTGGATTTTTTCGCGCAGCTTGAGCAGGGCGTTGTCCAGATCCAGCTGTGCCACTGGGTCGCCGCGATGGGTCGCGGCGGTGAGCGCGTGCAAGATAATTTGCAGGCCGTAGGGGTAGCCATCGCCGCCTACTTCGCGCTGTGACAGTTCTAACTGGTGTAATGAGGCCTCTAGCAATTCCTGAGGCACACCTTCATCGGCGAGCTTTTGCAGGGTGTCCAGAATCAGCGCTTCAACCCGGGTTACGTCCTCCAGGCTGCAGCCCTCCAGACCGCAGACAAAGGCCATTTCGCGCGAGGAGTCATCCAATCCGCACAGCGGTGAGGGCGCTTGACCCAAATCGCTGGTCTCTAGGGCTTGGGACAGGGGGGAGGCGCTGTTGTCGAGCAGAATATTGGATAACAGCTGGGCTTCGAGCATCTCTTCCAAATTGGTTGTTTTGCCCAGTAGCCAGGCCAGCACTACGTGGGTTTTGTGGCTCAGGTCTTCGTTGGCTTCTGCCGGGTAGGCCTCTTCCACGTTGACGGGGGCATAGTAGCGCTTCTCGTCGGGCACGCGGATTTCTTCATCCAGTTTCGCAAATTTGCTCAGCGCCTGGGCTTCAAATTTCGCCTGTAGCTCTGCCGCAGGAATATCGCCATAGGTCATGAAGATGGCGTTGCTGGGATGATAGTGCGTACGGTAAAAGTCCTTCAGCTCTTGGTAGCTGAGGTCGGGAATATGCTCGGGTTCGCCGCCCGAGTTGTAGTGGTAAGTGGTGCTGGGGTAGAGGTATTTACACAAGGTGTGCCACAGCTGCGAGCCGACCGAGCTCATGGCGCCTTTCATCTCGTTAAACACCACGCCTTTATAGACAAGGTCGGAGTTGGGGTTCTCCGGCTCGGCGAACTCTACGCGATGGCCCTCCTGGGCAAAATCCAGCTCGTCCAAGCGGGAGAAAAACACCGCGTCCAGGTAAACATCCAGCAGGTTGTAGTAATCCTTGCGGTTTTGACTGGCGAAGGGGTAGGCGGTCCAGTCGGAGCTGGTAAAAGCGTTCATAAAAGTATTGAGCGAGCGGCGCACCATCATAAAGAAGGGGTCGCGCACCGGGTATTTCTGGCTGCCGCACAGGGCAGTGTGCTCGAGTATATGAGCCACACCGGTGGAATCGTGGGGCACAGTGCGCAGCGCTACCAGAAACACATTTTCATTGTTGTCCGCCGCCAGGTGAATATGTTGGGCGCCGGTCACCTTGTGGCGATACTCTTCCAGGGTGATTTTTAAGGTGTCGAGTTGTTGGCTGCGAATCAATTCAAAGGCGGCGTGAGTCATAGGTCTTGCATGTCCTGAGTTTGAGTGCCCGCTAGCGGTTGTTGTTGGGTGCCAGGTGGGGCAGATATTGCGCGACTTGCTCAACAAAAAGGCTAAAAGCCTTGAGCAAGGGCTGATAATCGGTTGTGGCATCAAGCTGCTGTAGAGCGTAACAACTTGCCTCCAGGGTTGAAAGTTGAAAATCACTATGCGCTTTGCGAATGCGGTAAAGGGATGCGGGGGGATGGCGCAATTCCAGGCGGGGCAATTGCTGCAGTAGGGGATTAAGGTATAGCTGCTTGCGACTTTTACGCCAGGTGCCGTCGAGAACTACGAGGCGCAACTGACTGGCGGCAAAGCCTGTTAAGTCGGGTAGCGGTGGTGGCGAGGTCAAGCCCAAAGCATTTTCCTCTGCGGTTTTCGGGTAGAGCAGTATTGGTTGCTTGTTGCCGCCGTAACAGACCTCTTGTAGCTGCGCTTGAATAAAAGTTTCGCCAACCAGTAGTTGGTTGTATTTTGTGCTTAGGGCCAGTAGCCGTGCTGAATTTTTGGCGTTGTTGACTTCATCCGGGTGCTGCACAATAACCAGCTCGATAGGGTTGTCTATGTCGGCAGCCAGGGCACAGATACAGGTTTTTAGCGGGCGTAGGCAGCGGCTGCACATTGGGCGCTTGCGGGTCATGGTGCGCAGCCTGGGGCCGGGTTAAGCAGCGGTATGTCGCTGAGGCCCTGATGGCTTAAGAGCTCTCGGCTCGCGACAGCTTGCTCGCTGATTAGTTTAAGCTTATTGACTCGCGTGAGCTTTTTTAAGGCGGCCTCGCGTTTACTGGCTTGGCTGCGGTTTTCTAGCTGCTCCAGCAGTGCGAGTTGTTTGGGCGTGCGGCCGCGAAAAAATTTTGCGCCAGCTTTACCGCTAGCGTGTTCGCGCCAACGCCTCAGCGGGTCGGTAGTGATGCCGGTATAAAGGCTGTCGTCACTTGCACAAATAATATACACAAACCAATGGCTCATTATCTAAGGGCCTATTTAATCATTGCTAAAAAATTAAAGTAAATTTCTTCTCATGGCAAAAGAATCTTCCCAACAGGACCGCAATTTTGACGAGCTGGCCAAGCGTTTTAAAAAAAATGTCTACGGTGGATTAAAGGGGGAAATCCGCTTGGCAGTACTCAATCGTGACGGCCAGGCCTGTTTACCCGTTAAACCTTTTGGCGCGAGCGACAAGCGCTGGCGGGTACTGGATGCAGGCGGCGGTCAGGGGCAGTTTTCACTGCAATTGGCGCAGGCCGGGCATGAAGTTGTTATTTGCGATATCTCCGCCGAAATGCTCAAACTTGCTGAGGAAAAGGTTGTCGAATTGGGCCTGCAAAATAAGGTGAGCCTGGTACATGCAGCGATTCAGGAGTTGCCGGAAAAACTTGGCGACTGCCAGTTTGATTTGGTGATTTGTCACGCCGTGATGGAGTGGTTACAGGAACCGCAAAGCCTTTTGCCCTGCCTGCTTAGATACCTCAAGCCTCAGGGCTATATTTCGCTCACTTTTTACAACCTAAATTCGCTTATCTACAAAAACCTGTTGCGCACTAACTTTAAAAAAATCCTTAAACAGGATGACGCTGGCCAGCGCGGCAGCTTGACGCCTATTAACCCTATGGACCCAGAACAAGTATTGGCTTGGGTGGGGCAGTTACCGGTGACCCTGTTGGCTCACAGCGGTATTCGGGTGTTTCACGATTATATTTTTAACGATGAGCACCGTGAGCGGGAGCCAAATACGCTGGTGCAGCTCGAATTGCAGCTGTCGCAACAGGAGCCCTATAGATCCTTGGGGCGCTACCAGCATTTGTTGATGCAGTTGGCTTAATGGCCTTTCCCCAGTGCCGCGAGCAGCTTGTCGCGGGCTTCGTTGATCTTGCTGGCAAGGTAATCGTTACCACCGCGATCCGGGTGGAGCTTTTGAATTAGTCGGCGATGGGCATCGGTGACCATGTCTGCGTTAATCTCGCCTTTGTATAGGTTGCCTTTTAGGCCCAGGGTATCTAGCGCCTCTTGCAGGCTGGTTGGGTTGGGCCTGTGTTGATTGTGTATTTCTTCAACCTTATGGTTTAACCAGCGTGGCAGCTGCACGCTCAGGTAGCGGATGCCGACTTGGATAAAGGGAAGGAGGGCACCCAGCAGGGCGCCGAGCCAGTGCATGCGCCCGGTAACCACGAGAAAAATCAACAGCCCTAAAAAAGCGCCAATGCCCAGGCGCCAAAGGGATTTCCTTTTTTGTTCAGGTGTTTGGCGCTTATAGTTGCCGAACGCCATGAATACTAGCGTGATGGCAATTGCAAGCAACAGGACTCTGATCATAAAACCTCCGCTGTGGGGCTGCTATTATAGGTCTGAGCTAGTTCGCTGCGATAGTGCCCACCTTACGCATGTTGCGCGCATCGTGAGGGAAAATTATCTGCATTGTCGGATGGATTTGGCTAGGATAAGAGCAGTTGTTTCATTTAAAAATTGGCTCCAATTAAGGAGTAGCCGCATTTGGCCAGATCGATGAATAACCTAATTACATTTTTAGCCGCTTTAACTGTAGTTGTTGCTTTGGTCGGGTGTGGTGGAGGGGGGGGGGGCTCAAGTGGGTCCGCAAGCCAATCATCCAGCGCTTTGTTTTCCTCTCAGTCAAGTGCCAGCTTGGCTGCATCCTCCAGTAGCCTATTCAGTAGCTCATCCAGCAGTTCATTTAGTGGTGCCAGTAGTCTGAGTTCCAGTCAGCCTTCTTCAGCATCGAATACAGTAAGCATCTCCGGGCGAATTAGCTATGATTTTGTCCCGCCTAATGGCAATGGTTTGGGTTTAAATTATGCGGCAACTCAGGTGCTGCCTGTGCGCGGCGCTACCGTAGAACTGGTAAATGGTGCAGATTCACAAATGGCTAGCGGTGTCACTGATGCCAATGGCAACTACAGCCTGTCAGTAGCGGCCAATGCACTGGTAAAGGTGAGAGTGCGCGCTGAGCTTAAATCGACCTTAAACCCCAGCTGGAATTTTACGGTAAAAGATAATACCAGCGGCAATGCACTCTATGCGCTTAGTGGTTCGCTATTAAGCAGCGGTAGCCAGGATTCTGTTCGCGATTTGCATGCTGCTTCAGGTTGGGATGGCAGTAGCTACTCGGCAGCACGTGCGGCGGCACCTTTTGCTGTTTTGGATCAGATTTACACCGCACTGGGGCGTTTTCAAGCAGCGGGTAATACACAAAACTTCCCGGCGTTAACCTTTTACTGGAGTCCGAATAATCGGCCTGCTGATGGTGATTTGACTATTGGTGAAATCGGCACGAGTTTTTACGATTCAAAGGCTGGCGTTTACCTGTTAGGCGCCGCCGATAACGATACTGATGAGTATGACACCCATGTAATTTTGCATGAGTGGGGGCACTATATTGAGCAGAGGTTTTCGCGAGCAGATACTCTGGGTGGCAGCCATCCGGCAGATGCTCGCTTGGATTTGCGTTTGGCATTGTCGGAAGGTTTTGCCAGTGCATTTGCAGGAATGATGTTGGATGATCCGGTTTACTCAGATAGCTCGGGAACAGCACAGGCCAGTGGTTTTTCCTTTAACCTGGGCAGGACAAACCTCGCTGTTAAAGGTTGGTATTCGGAGTTTTCCGTGGTCTCAGTTTTATACAACTTTTATGTGCAAGGATTAGCGAGAGATTTCACTGGGGTCTATGTTGCGTTGCACTCTGCGGATTATATAAATACGCCCAGTATGACCTCTATCTTTTCTCTGTCTGACGCCTTGAGTCAAGCCAGTCCTTCTGCCGCAGGCACCTTGTCAGGCTTGCTCCTGGGGCAAAATATCAACGGTGCGGGTATTTATGGTGAGGGCGAGTCTAATGGTGCGCTCAAGTCTCAGCTGGTGCTGCCGGTAGTTGCCGCCCTTAATATGGGGGTACCCGCAAAGCGCTGCAGTACCAACGCCTTTTTTACATCAACGGCAACAGATAATACCTTGGGGATTTACAGTTTTGCTCGCTTCAGTTTGAGTACAGCTGGAAGTTATAGCATTAAGGCGACACGCAGCTCGGACACCACAAGTACAACTGATCCGGATATATATTTGTATAAGCAAGGCGAGCAGATCGGTTTTGCCGAGGGCACTGTCGCTAATACCGAAACACTGACGCAAAATTTAAGTGCAGGAAATTACTTGATTGAATTGGTTGACGATAAAAATCGTAGAGACAACATAGGCAATGGCGATAGTTGTTTTGATCTGGTAGTTCAGCAGAACTAGAGGTTTATTATGATTGAAAAAGTTGTAAAAAAAATTGCGATTGGTTTCAAATCGAGCCTATTGAGTGGGGCGCTGGTTTGCCTCTTTCTGTCTGCCTGTGATCAGCAGGCGCCTGCACAGGTTGCGGCGTCGCCCTCTAGTGCTGTTATTGATGAGACTGGTGTTGCAAGTGCAGATGCGGCGGTCGGCGAGCACAAGAGTGGGAATGGCGCTGACATGCTTGTGACAGCATCTTCACATGCTGCCACCCTAAAGCCGGGAGCCAGTGTTGAGTTGGCAAATAATTCCCCCTTGCAACTTCAAGCGGGCGTGGCCGATGTTTTTAATGTCGAATTAAAAACCCCAATAACAGCTGGTAGGATGCATGTGAGCCTAACCGCCGCTGAGCCTTTAAATCTCATGTCCGAATTGGATGAATTTGATTTTGATCTGGGAACTGATGGCCAGTATCTGCTGCCTATCACTTTGCAAGCTGATGAAAACGGCCGCTATTACCTTAATCTGCAAATTGAATTGGTTAATGGCGAGCAGTCACAGGCGCGCAGTTTGGATGTGATAGTACAGGTGGGGCCTGCCGTTAAAACCCAGGTAAATTATGAACAAAAACCTTCAACTGGAAAGACTGGCTTGGTGGAACTGCCTGCGACTGAGCAAGTGCATTAGTGCCTGTTTCAGTGTTGGCGGATTTTTGGACGCGAGTGCCAAAATAGCCCGCCGGTCACAGGAGTTTGTTTATAATGGCCGCCCCTTGGGGTAGGCCATTATTTTTATTGAGGTGTATAAATGTCCAATCAGTCAGATTTTAGTCAGCGACTGCCCGCAGAATGGGAGCCTCAGGATGCAATTTTGCTCACCTGGCCCCACAAAAATACCGATTGGAACTGGATTCTCGATGAGGTGACCGAGCTTTATGAAGCCTTGGCAACGGTTATCTGTGATTACGCCGATGTGGTTATTGCTGTACCCGCTGGCGAACTGGAACCAGTGCGCCAACGGCTCGAAGCCATGGGTGCCCCCATGGAGTATGTCTATCTTTACCCCTGCGATAGCAATGATACCTGGGCTCGCGATCACGGTCCTATTACGGTTCAATCAGCGCAGGGCTTTAAATTGCTGGATTTTAAGTTTAACGCTTGGGGTGGCAAGTTCCCGTTTGATCTGGATAACGCCATTAGCCTTAACCTGCATCGTCAGGGCGCATTTCCCCTGGCGGAGATAGAATCTCAGGACTGGGTGTTGGAGGGTGGCTCAATTGAGTCCGATGGTCGGGGCACGCTGCTCACAACGGCTTCTTGTCTGCTTAACCCCAATCGCAACCCTGGGCTAAATAAAGCGCAAATTGAAGAGCGTTTAAAAGCTGCCTTTGGTTTGCGCAAAATAAATTGGCTGCATCACGGCCATATTGCTGGCGATGACACAGATAGCCATATTGATACCCTGGCGCGGCTTTGCCCTAACAACACCATCGTTTATGTCGCCTGTGATGATGACGCTGATGAGGAGCATTATGCCGATCTTAAGGCGATGGAGGCTGAGCTTCAGGTAATGACCGATGCTGATGGCAACCCTTACACCTTGCTACCACTTCCCTGGCCAGGCGTGTTACGTAACGACGAGGGGGATCCTCTCCCCGCAACCTATGCTAACTTTTTAATTGTTAATGAAGCCGTGTTGGTGCCTATCTATGATTTGCCCAGTGATGAGGACGCGTTGGAGGTTATCACTCAGGCGTTCCCAGGGTACGACGTGATGGGTATTCCCTGTGCAAGCCTTATTGAGCAGGGCGGCAGTCTACATTGCATTACCATGCAGTTGCCCGAGGGAGTATTGGAGACGCCTTATGTCCTTGAATAATTCTGTGCTCGCCAAGACGCCATTAAAGGTTGGTTTGGTGCAGCAATCTTGTACTGATGATACTTCGGCAAATTTAGCTAAATCTATCGCGAGTATTCGTCAAGCAGCAGCAGCAGGTGCTCAACTTGTGGTGCTACAAGAGTTGCATCGCGGACTCTATTTTTGTCAGCAGGAAGATGTCGATCAATTTAATCTTGCCGAGCCAATTCCCGGCCCTAGTACGCAAACCTTGGGAGCTTTGGCTAAAGAGCTAAATATCGTAATAGTCGCATCGCTGTTTGAAAAGCGCGCAACTGGCTTACATCACAATACGGCTGTGGTGTTAGAGCGCGATGGCAGTATCGCGGGTAAATATCGCAAAATGCATATCCCCGATGATCCGGGCTTTTATGAAAAATTTTACTTTACTCCGGGCGATCTGGGTTTCCTGCCTATTTCAACATCTGTGGGTAAGTTGGGCGTGTTGGTTTGCTGGGATCAGTGGTTTCCAGAAGCCGCGCGGCTTATGGCTATGGCGGGCGCCGACCTATTGATTTATCCAACTGCGATTGGTTGGAATCCCGAGGACGATCAAGCTGAGAAAGATCGCCAAAGGGATGCATGGATTACCGTCCAGCGAGCTCATGCAATTGCCAATGGGCTTCCTGTTATTAGCGTAAATCGAGTTGGTCACGAGCCGGATCCTCAAGGGGGTGTTGGGCTGGACTTTTGGGGGACCAGTTTTGTCACTGGGCCTCAGGGTGAGTTTTTATTTAAAGCAGGAATTGATGAAGAAACTGCTCCGGTCGTAGAAGTGGATTTGGCTCGCAGTGAAGATGTGCGCAGAATTTGGCCATATTTGCGCGATAGGCGTATTGATCACTATGGTGATTTACTAAAAATATATCGCGATTAATATTTAACCCTGTGGGGATTTGGTTAACGTATCTTGGTTTGCAAATATGAGTTCAGAACAAAGCTCTGATTATCTGTGTAGAGACGGCGTAACGTGTCAGTTAGCTGATACTTTGTTGTCGTTGCAACAGGAGTTACTTAATTTGCAGTCTCAGGTGCGGACTGATGCATTAACTGGACTCTATAATTTTCGTTTTATATCCGAAAACCTGCCTCTGGAAATGGAGCGCAGTAGTCGCAGTTTTGCTCCGCTTTCTTTGATTTTGCTGGATGTTGATCACTTTAAAGCATTTAACGACAAATGGGGGCACGAGGCTGGCAATCGCGCGCTCATGCACTTGGCGGGGGTGGTAAAACAATCGCTGCGCAAGCTTGATTATGCTTGTCGCTTTGGCGGTGAAGAGCTGTTAATGATATTGCCCAATACGGAACTGGCGCAGGCAGTAAAAGTCGCGGAGCGTTTGCGCGAGCAGCTGATCTCTTCCAGTTTTGAAAGTGAAGGTGGCCAAGTGCATAGCCTTACCGCGAGCATGGGCGTTGATGTTTATTGGGGCAAAGAGTTTGAAACTCCGGAGCAGTTTTTGCAGCGGGTGGATTCATTGCTTTATAGCGCTAAACATGCGGGAAGAAACTGTGTAATGCATCCGGAGTTTGTGGAGCCAGGGGCAAAAACACAAATTACCCAGGAAGAGAAGGATATTTTGTTTGGTGCCTTTGGCTCCGCAGACAACTAGTCCTCTTTCTTTATAACCACTCTCAAATTTTGACGAGACCGATTAAAAATGAGCATTCCTGCAATTGGATCCAAAGCTCCAGCATTTAGCTTGCGCAACCAGAATGGAGACTTGATATCACTGGCTGACTTTCAAGGTAAAAAGCAAGTATTACTTTATTTTTACCCCAAGGCATCCACACCAGGCTGCACGACTCAAGCTTGCGGTATACGAGATTCGCAGTCCCATTTTTCAGCAGCTGACACCCTGGTTTTAGGTGTGAGCCCAGACAGCCCGGCTAGGCTCAAAAAATTTTCCGATAAGTACCAACTAAATTTCAACCTGCTGGCTGATGAGGATCACAGTATCGCCGAGCAATATGGTGTTTGGGGGTTGAAAAAATTCATGGGGCGGGAGTTTATGGGCATTCTGAGAACCAGCTTCCTAATCGATAAGCAGGGGAAGATTAAATATATTATGAGTAAGGTAAATACCAAAACTCACGATCAAGATATTCAACAGTATTTGGGTGATGGCATTTAAAGTAATATTGTTATGCTAACAG
Source organism: Cellvibrio sp. (assembly GCA_050305995.1). GTDB lineage: Bacteria > Pseudomonadota > Gammaproteobacteria > Pseudomonadales > Cellvibrionaceae > Cellvibrio. The sequence goes on along the minus strand of JBNLGJ010000056.1, from coordinate 24,968 downwards.
GGTATTAAAAATAAATGCTTGATTGAAAGTTGTGCGGTTTTTCCTTTGCTGACGCCTCAATTCGTCTATAATCTAGCCTAGCTGAGCGAGGCTTAATGACAACAGGATGTGTCCTAATCAGGTGGTCATGAAAACTGGCCCGTTTAAATTCAAGTTATTATTACATCTGCCCAGAATGGCAAAGGAGACGCCGCTATGATCCAATTACAGCGTATATACCGTAGAGATGCTGATTCCGAAAATGCTTTCGATGGGTCGGAGATAAGATCCTATGAGGAATATCTTGCTCTGGCAGAAATTCCTCGTTTTGACGGTGTTTCGGCTAGAGTTATCGAAGCGTTAAAGCTGCGAGTAGGTCATGACGATCTATCCATAGATAGAATTGCTGAAGATTTAAAATTATCCAAGCGCACATTGCAGCGCCGCTTGCAACAACAAGAGGCTAACTTTGCCCAGTTGCGAGATATATTGCGCTTCCACTACGCCATAAAATATCTCATTGATGAACATATGAGTGTTGATGCCGTATCCAAGGCTTTGGATTTCTCCGATCGCACCAGCTTCACCAATGCTTTTAAACGTTGGACTGGTTTATCTCCCAGTGTTTTCCGCAAATTATTCCGCGATTACGCGTAATTTAAGGTATCAGCTGAATCAACTCTATGTGGAGGCGCTAATTGCTTGCCCTGGGTAAAAAGGGTAGAGTTAGCGCTCTTTATTCTTAGAGGTTAGTTCGATGAGTTTCTTTATTTCCTCCGCTATGGCACAGGCTCAGGGGCCAGCACAGCAACAAAGTCCGTTGGCATTTTGGATAATGATGGGCGGCATGTTGCTGTTTATGTACCTGTTTCTTATTCGCCCTCAGCGCAAACGCCAAAAAGAGCATCAAAATCTCGTTTCCGCTTTGGCTAAAGGCGACGAAGTTTTGCTCACTAGCGGCATGCTTGGCAAGGTTGTTAAGGTTGATGAAAACTACATCATCTTGGAAACCGGGAATAATATAGAGCTAAAATTCCAAAAAGTAGCTGTTCATGCGGTGTTGCCCAAAGGGACTATCAAGTCTATAGATGCCGCCTAATCCTGGGTGAGAATCTAAATAAAAAAGCCCCGAATATTCGGGGCTTTTTTTTGCATGAAGACAAGTCTATTGAGCGGAGTCGTGTTTGACTATCTCGCTAATGTGATACTTGGGGCGCTGTTTTACTTCTTCGTAAATTTTGGAGAGGTATTCACCAATTATCCCCAGGCAAAGTAATTGAACACTTCCAATAAATAACAGGGGTAAAAGTACTGATGCCCAGCCTGGCACGGCGTTGTCAGTCATGAATCTGATGATTAGAACCCAGAAAATTAATGCGAGTGAAGCAAAGCCAGAGGTTAAGCCTAGCAACGTAATTAGGCGTAGCGGCGCCGTGGAGAAGGCGGTAATGCCTTTCCAGGCAAATGACAGCATTTTCTTTAACGGGTATTTGCTTTCTCCTGCTTCCCTTGCTTGGCGTTCATATTCGACAACGCTGGATGGGAAGCCTACCTCACGTACAATGCCGCGTAAAAATAGGTTTGATTCTTTATATTCTTTTAATGAATCTAGGGCACGCCTGGACATGAGGCGGAAATCGGCGTGATTGAACACTAGGTCTACGCCCATGGCTCGCATCAGATGATAATAGCCCTCAGCGGTGAAGCGCTTGAAGAATGTGTCTGTATTGCGGGCTGAGCGTACACCATACACTACATCATGCCCCTTTAGATATTCGTCGACCATCGCCTCTATATTTTGGGGGTCGTCTTGTAGATCTGCATCAATACTAACTGTAATGTCTTCATTGGTGGTGCAAAGCCCAGCATACAAGGCATTTTGGTGCCCCTTATTTCGCGACAACTTAATAGCCACTACACTGGGATTTTTATCGGCCGTTTTGGCGAGAATTGCCCAAGTTTTGTCACGACTGCCATCGTCTACAAAGTAGATTTTGCTCAGCTCACTGATTTTCCCTTTGCTGATTAGATTTGCTCTGAGATTCAGTAGAGTGTCGAGGGTCTTTGGTAGCATCTCCTCTTCGTTATAACAGGGGACTACGATCGCCAATGATGGGGTTGGTGTTGTCATGATCAGTGGTTCCTGTATATCCAAAATTTATGTATGGCAAAATTTATGATTAGGGTGATACCTGTTGCTACAGCCTGAGCAATTAAGTAGTGGCTGGTTAGAAGCGACATAGCTGCGAAAATTCCCGTGCTGATGCTCATGCCGATACAGGCAGTTAACGCGAATTTGGGGAATGTCTTGCTGTGATTACTGCGGCTGGCAAAGGTTAAGTGGTAGTTGGCTAAATAATTAAATACTGCCGATAAGCCATAAGAGAGTGCTGAGGAAAAAACAGGTGTCGCCAGGCCAGTTTCAATAAAGGCGGCTAAAAGTCCAAATTGTAAGAGTGTAGATAGTCCTCCCACTCCGGTAAAAATGACAAAGCGTTTCATGGTCTTCCATTGGCCGATATATGGCCTAATTTTTGTTTTGCAGTTTTAGCTTTGTAGCGGTCTTGCTTAGGCGGCATGCACCTTAGCATATTTTGGGGGCGGTAATATAACCACAATAGTGAAAAAAGTGGCTGCTTGATATTTTTTGCAGGGTGCAGCTTAGGCCCAGCGAAGTGCAGCGCCGGCACGCTCGATATATATAAATTCGATTTTATTGGTTAAGGGGTGAGCTGCATGGCGAAAATGATGGTGATCCAAGGTCGACCCCATGTATTCCCAGCAGATGCCATCGTTTATACACAGCGGGTCGCCATTATTAATGGTGTAGCTGCCCAGGTCTTCCCACATTTTCTGCCATTCTGGATGGTTAATATCTAAGTATTCCATGGAAAAAGCACATTTTTTAGGTGGATTAATATTTAGTTAGTGTGAATTATTAATTTAGAATGTCAAATAAAATTTGTAATTTATTGATAAATATAGAAAAAATGTACTTTCTATATTTATTTTTTAAGTTACTTCCTCCGCTTTAGGGAGTGATTTTCTTTAATTTTCAGGGGTATTTACGTTGAAATACTTTTGATTGATGGCGTAACCTAAGCCAAAATTCCGAAAACCTTACGGTTACTGTACTCTTTGGGAGTGTTATGAATATTACTCAGGCGGCACTGGCTAGCGGTTTGCCGGTAAAGACTATTCGCTACTATGAAGAGCTAGGGTTGGTGGTTCCAGCTCGGAATATTGGAAACGGCTACCGGGAGTACTCTTCGGAAAATCTACAGCATCTTAATTTTTTGCGTCTGTGTCGGGATAGCGGGTTGGGCTTGGACAGGACTACTAGGCTTTTGCGGATGATTTCTGTTCAGGAAGTTGTTGATGAGGACGTTGTGAGGCTGAGCCTTGAGACCTTGAGGTTGCAGATGGGGCGTTTGGAAGAGTTGATCGATCTTCTAATGGCGCTGAGTGAAAAATCTGATAGTTCGCAGAGTGGGGATGAATCGGTTAAGCCTATGCTCTCGATACCCTTCCGCTTGCTGTAGGCTTGGGTAGGTTTTCCATTGGAAAAACGCTAGAATGCGCCACGATTTTGTTTTTACTCTAGGGGCAGTTTATGAGCATCAAATCCGATAAGTGGATGAGGCGTATGGCCGAACAGTATGGGATGATTGATCCGTTTGAGCCGGGTCAAGTGCGCACAGATGCGGCCGGCCATAAAATTGTTTCCTATGGAACTTCAAGTTATGGCTATGATGTTCGCTGTGCGGACGAATTTAAAATATTCACTAACGTCCATTCTACAGTGGTAGATCCAAAAAACTTTGATGAAAAAAGTTTTGTTGATATAAAAAGTGACGTTTGCATTATTCCCCCTAACTCCTTCGCGCTAGCGAGAACAGTCGAATACTTTCGTATTCCCCGTAATATCCTTACTGTTTGCCTGGGCAAATCTACCTATGCTCGCTGTGGGATAATTGTCAATGTCACGCCTCTGGAGCCTGAGTGGGAAGGGCATGTGACCTTGGAGTTCTCCAATACTACCCCTTTGCCTGCAAAAATTTATGCCAACGAAGGTGTGGCACAAATGCTGTTTTTTGAATCCGATGAGGTTTGTGATACATCCTACCGCGACCGCGGTGGAAAATATCAAGGGCAGCGCGGTGTAACTCTGCCAAGAACCTAATGGCTTATGGGCGACGTAATTAAATTTCGCAAACCTAGCCCTTTTGCAAAGCATAAGGGTAAGACACTGTGCCGCAGTGGCTTTCACAAGTGGCAGGTTGTTAATGAAAAGCAGTTTGATGTAAAGCGCGGCAGGCTGATTTCTGTCTATGAATGCTCGCGTTGTGGCGAGCGAAAAGTTGAGGCGCTATAAACATTGAAAGATAAAAAAGGCTCCGTAAGGAGCCTTTTTTATTGCTAGTGATTGCAGCCAGCGCTGTGTACATGGCCGTGGCTTAGCTCTTCTTCAGTCGCGGCGCGAACTTCGGTGATTTCTACATCAAAGTTAAGGTCGACGCCAGCCAGTGGGTGGTTGCCATCAATGGTGATTTGATCGCCTTCAACTTTGGTTACTGTTACAACCTGAAGTCCATGCTCTGTTTCGGCATGAAACTCCATGCCTGCTTCAATTTGCTCTATGCCGGAAAACATGGAGGAGGGCAGCTCCTGAATGAGATCGTCGTTGCGCAGGCCGTAGGCTTGTGCAGCTGGTACCGCTACCTGGAGCTTGTCGCCTACTTGCTTGCCGGCGAGGGCTTCTTCCAGGCCTGGAATTATGTTGCTTGCGCCGTGCAAATAGGATAGCGGCTCTTGACCTTCGGAGGAGTCGAGCACTTTGCCGCTGCTATCAGTCAGGGTGTAGTGAAAGCTGGCGACGCAATTTTCAGAGATGTTCATAATTAACCTAATGAGTTTGAGTGAATTTTGCATCTCGCAAGATGCGCGAGTGGCCAAAGCGGCCATTAAAAGTGCTCAATGGGCTGGCCATCAAGACTGGCTTTGGTGATGTCCAGGGTGTAGGCCTCACCTTTTTCTTCCTGTTGTAATCTGACCAGGAGATAGCCCCAATCTTTGGCTAGCCACATATAAGTTTTTCGCTTGTCGTATTTGCGGCTGCGCTCAACTTTGATCGTGTTGACCTTGCCCAGCGGGGTGTCCAGTATTTCTTCGCCTATTTTGAAGAATTGGTAATCTTTTAATCGGCCGCCATCGGCAATTTGGTAGCTGGGATTTTCCTGGTTGCGTATTAGATCTTGTTGCAATTGCAGTTGATAGCTGAGTTTATCCTGCACTTTTTGCTTTATATCCATTGTCCAACTGGTCTTTTCTACGTTATTTACAACGGTTTTTTTTGACCAGTCAAACTTTAAATCTGCATCGCGATTTTTGCCTAGTCCGCGTCGCTTATAAACATAGTGCTGTGGAACGACTGTGGCCTGCTTGGCGTCCCAGCGAATCTCACTGGTTTCGGTGATATAGCCAAGCATGGAGTTAAAGCGAAATAGCAATTGATAATTGTTGCCCTCTACTTTGGAAAGTTTGCTAGTGACCAGGATATTAAAACCTAAAAGTTTGGTTTTATATTGGTTGTCAAAGGTTTTGGGGGATTGCTCAGCATGGGCGCTGAGGTAACTTAATATAAGAGCAATAGTAATAAAACGCTGAGCAAAACCCATAACCAGCCCTACCTAGTGTTCAGTGGCATCAATAAAAAAACCTGATGCAGGTAAGGGTTGGTTGTCCAGCCAGGCCTTGCCATTGCGCATTATCAGCTTGCCTTGGGCAAACCATTTTACCGCCAGTGGGTAAATAATGTGTTCCTGGCGTTGTACACGTTTCGCCAGAAGTCCCGCATCATCATTGGCAAGTATGGGCACTTGAGCCTGAACAACAGCTGGCCCACCATCTAATTCTGCAGTTACAAAGTGAACAGTGACTCCGTGATGGCTTTCTCCAGCGTCTATCGCGCGTTGGTGAGTGTGTAGTCCTTGATATTTGGGCAGCAGCGAAGGGTGGATGTTGAGCATTCTGCCCAAGTAGTGCTGAGTGAATTCAGGGGTAAGTATGCGCATAAATCCAGCCAGTACGACTAGCCCTGGCGTGTAGGCATCAATTGCATTCATTAGTGCGGCATCAAAGGCTTCTCGTGTGGTGAAGCCTTTGTGATCTAGTGCCAGTGTGGGGATATCTGCTTTCGATGCGCGCACCAGGCCTTGAGCATCAGGGCGGTTACTGATAACAGCGGCAATTTCAATGGGGAGCTCGCCGCTGGCGCGTTGGTCAATCAGTGTTTGCAAGTTGGAGCCGCTGCCTGAAATTAAGACAACGACTTTTAGGGGGGCTTGGGCTACCGCTGGAGTTACCGCAGTCATCACTTAGAGTCCTTGCAGTTCGACCTGATGTTCATTGTCTTCAGCCTTGGCAATGTGGCCGATAACAAAGGCTGCTTCGCCCATATCCTTCAAAAGCTGCAGCGCTTGTTCCTTGGCTTCTGCTGGCACGGCTATAACCATACCCACGCCGCAATTGAAGGTGCGGTACATTTCACGAATTTGAACATTGCCCGCCTGTTGTAACCATTGAAATGCTGCGGGGAACGTCCAGGATTTGGTGTCGATAACTGCTTTACAGTTTTCGGGAATTACACGGGGGATATTTTCGGTCAGGCCGCCGCCGGTTATATGGGCCAGGGCGTTAACCTTGGACTCTTTGATCAGTTTAAGCACGGTTTTTACATAGATGCGAGTCGGCTCCATCAGTGCATCGGCCAAAGGACGACCTCCGCAGTCTTGATTGAGGTCGGCGTTGCTTACTTCGATGATTTTACGAATAAGTGAGTAACCGTTGGAGTGGGGGCCGCTGGAGGGGATGGCCAGCAGGGCGTCTCCTGCTTTAACTTTGCTGCCGTCGATAATTTCGGATTTTTCTACCACGCCAACGCAGAAGCCTGCCAGGTCGTAGTCTTCACCTTCATACATGCCGGGCATCTCTGCGGTTTCGCCGCCGACCAGGGCGCAGCCGGCCTGCTCGCAGCCGTCGCCAATACCCGCGACTACAGCGGCAGCGACATCCACATTGAGTTTGCCTGTGGCGTAGTAATCCAGGAAAAACAGGGGTTCAGCGCCGGTTACCACCAAATCGTTTACACACATGGCGACCAGATCAATGCCTATGGTGTCGTGTTTTTGCAGGTTCATAGCGAGGCGCAGCTTGGTGCCAACGCCATCGGTGCCAGATACCAGCACGGGTTGGCGGTAGCCCTCGGGAATTTCACACAGGGCTGCGAAGCCGCCCAAGCCGGCCATAACCTCCGGGCGACGGGTGCGCTTGGCAACGCTTTTTATGCGCTCTACCAGGGCATCGCCTGCATCTATATCTACGCCGGCATCTTTATAGCTCAGAGAGGGAGTGGGGTTTTGGTTTTCGCTCATGGATTGGGCTCGCAGCTTGGTAAAAACGGTGGGGATTAAAAAGGCGGCCATTCTATCAGCTTCTGGCCAGCTTGCAGACCCCCGAAAGCAGCCTAGTGGCAAATTCCTCCGTTGGCGCCGGAGAATGCCAATTTGTCCTGCCGAATCAAGGAGTAAGCCTGCTACAATGCCCGCTTTTCGGGGTGTTTGATGGCTCTATTGGAGAAGCCGTAGGCACCCATCTTGATAGTTATGGGAGACTTGGCTTGAGAGCTATAGCGCTGCTAATCCGAATGAGTTGTTGGGGAGTTATGTTCTTGCTCAGCCTTTTGGTTTGCCCTCTTTGGGCGGGCCAGGCGCTCAACATTTACACCGCCAAGGCTTTGGTTAAAAGCCAGAGTGAAGCTGAGCGAAATCGCGCTGCCCGCGAAACCCTGGGTGAGGTGGTGGTTCGCGTTTCTGGTCAGGCCAGTGCCACAGCTAATCCAGAGGTGCAACAGGCGTTGAGCTCGGCGCAAAATTTTCTTTATGGCTTTAGTTACAGTGCCAGTAGCGAACAAATTATTGAGGGTGACAAAAGCTTCCCTGCCATGGAGGTTGAGCTTAACTATTCGCCTGAAGCTATTCAGCAGCTACTGCGCCAGGCCCAATTGCCACTTTGGCCGGTGCAGCGCCCCAAGGTATTAGTGTGGTTGATTATGGACGATGCAGCCGGTGTGCATGTCGACACCGACGAGTCGCGCCTACAGCGATTGCGAGAGGCGGCCGCATATCGCGGCTTGCCCCTGGCGTTGCCATCGGTAGATGCCGCTATGGGTGTACCTGCCGATAAACTTTGGCGTTTTTCTCTGAATGATATTCAGGGCTTATCGCATAGTTATCGCGCCGATGCCGTACTGGTTGGACGCTATCATCCTCTGGCCCTGGGGGGCGAAATACCCCCGGCCAGTTATGAGATTTACAGCGAGCCAGCAATAGATACGGCTGATTATTCTGCAGAAGTTCGCAATGCGTCGAGTGCGAACCAGGCGTCAAGTGTCAGCAGCGATGTAGAGCCAGCGCCGATACAAGGCCCTTGGTTAGTGGATTGGCAGTTGTTGCGAGGCGATGAGCATCAGAGTTGGAGTGGTCAGGTAGATGACATAGCGCTTGAGTTTGCCGCGCAAATTGATCGTATGGCGGATATATTTGCCCGCGAGTACGCGGTAATGCCCAGTGATCATGGGCCGCAAGTGGTGAGCTTACGCATTGGTGGGATCAATGATTTCGCTGGTTTCAAGCGCGCACAGGCTTATTTGTCGAGTCTTGCCATGGTTAAGCAAATGGATGTTGAAAAGGTTGATTCGACGGGCTTATTAGTGAAGTTGTCCATAGAGGGCGATATTAAATTGCTTGTTAGTACTCTGGCGCTAGGCAAAAAATTACAGCCGGAAAATGCGCAGCTGGTGTTGGAGATTCTAAACAGAAGCTCGACCACGGCCGTGACGGAGCAACAAGAAGTTGCGAGCAACGAGTCTGCGTTGGCCGCTGCATTAGACCAAGAGATTGCCAGCCAACATGGCATGGAGCCCAGTTTGGATACCGCTGAGCAGCAACTGCAATCAGCAGACGGTACAGTGAACGAAAATGTTGCCTCGGGTAATGAATCCGCACCGGGAAGTGAAACTAATCCTTTAATTTATCTTTGGAAACCTTAAGAGTCGGAAGTGGACATGGTGAATTCACCTCAGCAGTTGTCCTTGGGTGTCAGTTTGAATGACGATGCCACCTTTGAAAATTTTTTTGCTCCCGGCGCTACTGGCAATGCACAGGTGATCGCCAGTTTGCGTCAGCAGCTGGAAGGCAAGGGCGAAACCTTTATTTACCTGTGGGGCGCCCCTGGGTGTGGCTTGACTCATCTTTTACAGGCTAGTTGTCATTACGCCCAAAACCTGGGGCTTGCCATTCAATATCTGCCGTTGCGCGATTTGGTGGGATTCGCTCCCAGCGAATTGTTTGTCGGTTTGGAAGATTTGGATTTTATTTGCCTCGATTGTCTCGCCTGTATTGCCGGTCGCGAAGATTGGGAGTTGGCAATTTTTAATCTGTTTAATCTACTGCGCGATAGCGGGAAGAAGCTGCTGGTTGCTGCTGAGTTGGGGCCGCAGGAGCTGCCCTTAGGTCTCGCGGATCTGCGCTCCCGTTTGCAGTGGGGGCTTACTTATCAAGTGCAAAGCTTGAACGATGAAGAAAAACAGTCGGCTTTGCAAATGCGTGCCCGAGCACGCGGGCTGGAGCTGAGTGATGAGGTTGCTCAATTTATTGTGCAGCGATTGCCGCGCGATACCAATCAATTATTTTTGCAGTTGTCGCGATTGGATCATGCCTCTCTCACAGAGCAGCGCAAATTAACCATTCCGTTTGTAAAACGTGTTCTCAATCTTTAGCGGTGCCAATGGCTTTCACAATTAATTAAAAATAAGTAAAAAACTAAGGGAAACTCGATGATTGAACAATTCGTAACTTGGTTAAATGGGCTGGTATGGGGCGTCCCTATGCTAGTGCTTATTCTGGGAACAGGCTTATTTTTAATGGGGCTTCTGCGTTTCATTCCCCTGCGAAAAATTTTTGCTGGCTTTGCGTTAATGTGGCGCGGCAGGGATAAGGGCGATGTCAGCACGGGTGAGGTGAGTCCATTTCAGGCGCTAATGACCTGTTTGTCTGCCACTGTGGGGACAGGAAATATTGCTGGTGTAGCCACAGCAATTTTTCTTGGAGGCCCAGGGGCTTTGTTCTGGATGTGGTGTACGGCACTGGTGGGTATGGCCACCAAATATTCCGAAGTGGTAGTTGCGGTGCACTTTCGCCAAAAGGATGATCAAGGGGAATACATAGGCGGTCCTATGTATGCCATTAAAAATGGATTGGGTAAATCCTGGGCTTGGCTGGGAAGTCTATTTGCGCTCTTTGGTGGTTTGGCTGGCTTTGGTATTGGCAATATGGTGCAGGCCAATAGTATGGCCGATGTCCTGAATAGTAGTTTTGGTGTGCCTCATTGGATTAGTGGAGTGGCTGCCTGTGTATTGGTTGCGTTAGTTATTCTGGGCGGTATAAAGCGTATAGGCGCAGTGTCTGCAGCCTTGGTGCCTTTTATGTGCCTAGGTTATGTCGCCGCCGCAGCTATGGTGCTCGTTATTTTTGCTGAGCGTATTCCGGGAGCGTTTGCACTTATATTTGCTCATGCATTTACTCCGGTTGCAGCTTCCGGTGGGTTTGCCGGGGCGGCGGTCGCTGCGGCTATTCATTTTGGCGTGGCGCGTGGTGTTTTTTCCAATGAGGCAGGCTTGGGGACAGCTGGTATTGCCCAGGCGGCGGGCACAACCGATAGTCCAGTAAGGTCTGGTCTAATAGGAATGATTGGCACTTTTATCGATACCATAATTGTTTGCAGCATGACCGGCTTGGCAATTATCTGTTCTGGGGTTTGGGATTCAGGTGCAACAGGTGCGAGTCTTTCTAGTGCAGCTTTTACTGCGGCCATGCCCAGTGTAGGTTCAGCAATAGTGGCTATTGCGCTTTGCGTTTTTACCTTCACTACCATGCTTGGCTGGAGTTATTACAGTGAAAAGTGTTGGATATATCTGTTGGGGCACAAAACCGTAATTCCATTTCGCTTGCTGTGGGTGTTGGCGGTATTGGCGGGCGCCCTATTTCATCTTGATTTCGTTTGGTTATTGGCGGATACGCTAAATGCGCTTATGGCAATCCCTAATTTAATTTCGCTGTTGTTACTTAGCCCAGTCGTTTATCGATTGACCAAAAGCTATTTCTCTCAGGCAAAATAATTTGAATTGACTGCTAGGACTCTTCTGCGGTGCTGAGTGTTTGCTTTATAGGCAGTTGGCTGGGCGAGGGAGGCCGGCAATTTTACTGGCAATCTTGGCCGGGCTGGGCGGGAAGAGTTGTAGCAAATACACACTGCGGCCTTTTTCTTCCCCTAACTTTTGTGCTGTGCGTTTCACCAGTGCGCGCATGGCGGGCGAGAGTTCAAATTCACGATAAAAATCTCTCAGTAATTCAATAATTTCCCAGTGGGCTTGGGTGAGTGCTATTTGTTCTGCGTTAGCCAGTGCCTCGGCCACCGCAGGAGACCAGTCGTCGAGGTTGGCAAGGAATCCATCCTTGTCTGTTGCTACTTCACTGCCATCTACATACAGTGCCATTTCAGTACCAGCTTTGCACAGAGCGATGATTTAGACTCAGTTGCACGAACTCGTTGTAGCTTGTCAGCACAATTTTTTCCAGCATCTTTTCGTTAATGCCGCGGGCTTTTACATCTGGCTCAAGTGCATAAACTTTAATGCCATTTTCTATCAGGGCAGTTAATTCTTCGGCACAGGGTGAGCCGCGCATAGCGCCAAATACACCGTCCTCTAAAAGCAAAATTGCGTCTTGTTTGGCGCAGACCTGAATGCAGGAGCTAAGCGTGTTTTGAGAAAACGGCGATTTGTTTACTGTATGCAGTGTACTCATGTCAAAAACTCAAAATCTGATCCTGCTCACCCATCAGTCGACCAATCTCTGAGCTGGTGAGAAGTTGAATGTCCTCAAGGACGAGTTCCTCTGGCGTTATTTTTCGCATTTCCAGAGACTCGAAGTGTACAAAAATTTTTTCTACTCCGTATAGGGGTAGCGCTTGAAGATTTGCGGAAAGACGTTTTTGGTTGATTTCGCCTGGAGCTTGATCTTGAAGTAGCTGAAACACGCCATCATCCATAAAAAGCAGGGACAAATCCTGTTCATAGATGGCAGCAGCCAGGGCTACATCCAATGCTTCGCGCGCTGATCCCGAGCTGTAGGGGGATTGACGGCTTACCAGTAATATTTTTTTACATAAGCTCATCTTAGCTTCCAAAACATATTAAACGGTCGGCTACAACAGCGGCCTCAACTAACTGGCCAAGGCCGCTAAGTGAAAACTCCTCGCCGAGATTAGCGGCAGGCTTTTCATAGCGATTGGCTTCCTGTTGGTTAATCACACCGCGGCGTAGCGCAGCTGCTATACAAACAACTAAATCTAACTGGTGACTATTGGCAAGTTGCTGCCAGGCTGCACACAAGTCGAATTCATCCTGGGGTGGTGCGGCAAGGCTAGTAGCGTTATGCACGCCGTCCTGATAGAAAAATATACGAACAATGCTGTGGCCCTGGTCTAAAAGTGCTTGGGCGAAACGAAATGCGGTCAAACTGGCTTGGCTGGAGTAGGGGGCTGCAAAAACGGCCAGTGCAAACTTGGACATGATTTAATCTGACTCAACAAAAATAAAAAAGGCTCCACCAGGGAGCCTTATTGTAACCCTAAGCCGAGGTCTAATCGTCGCTCGCGACTCCTAGCAGATGCAATATGCTGGTAAATAAATTGACAATAGACAGATACAGGGTGGTTGTGGCCAATAAGTAGTTTGTTTCTCCGCCGTGAATGATTTCACTGGTTTGGTAGAGGATCATCGCGGACATCAACAGTACAACGCCAGCGGATAGGGCCAGAGATACACCTGAAAATTGGTAGCCCATGAGGCCAGCAACGACCAGGAAGGCAACCACAACCAGCATTAATATTACCCCCACCGCCAAAAAGCCACGCAGGAAGCTGAAGTTTTTACGTGTTGTGAGTGTGTAGGCTGAAAGTGTCAAAAATACCAGTGCAGTACCGGCGAGAGCCTGCATAATCAGCGTGCCGCCATTGGCCATGTGCAGGTAGTGATTCAGGGTTGGGCCAAGGCCGGCGCCAATCAGTCCAGTAAAGGCGAAAACCACGCCAATGCCAGTGCTTGAGTTGGCTGTTTTGGGAAGGACAAACCAAACCAGGCCAATTGCAACCAGGCTGAAAATCAGTCCTAAACCATAGCCTACGCCGGCTGCTATAGACAGGGTCGCCGTTATAGCGCTGAAGCCAAGTGTTAATCCCAGCAGCATATAGGTATTGCGCAAAACTTTATTGGTTTCTGAGGCCCCAAGATGTACCTGGGAATGAATATCGGCGGGTTGATACATATAAGACGTCTCCTTGGTGGGTGTAAAAATGTCGTAAACGTTTTTAATCGATGATACAAACCATTGAAGTGTGTGCCAAGTGCAAAAACGTTAATCTTTACAAGAATTTGGAGTTGTTGCTGGGGGAAAAGTTCAGCAAAAGAAAAAGGCGCCGTTTGTAGCGGCGCCTTTTGGTATGGCGGAAGGGCAGGGATTTGAACCCTGGGTAGGCTTTCACCTACGCCGGTTTTCAAGACCGGTGCATTAAACCACTCTGCCACCCTTCCGAAGTGGCGCTGATTATACAGAGGTTTTTGCCTTGAGCAAGCCCTAATTTATAAATTTAAGCGAGTATAAGCTGCTGATATTAAAGAAATAATTAATGCTGGTTAGAAAAAAGCCGAATTGTTCCCAATTCGGCTTTTTTGCTGCTTTACGCGGCTAAAATTACTCGTTAGTAGTGCGGCGGCTTAAGCGCGGATCATTGGATGGTCGGTTAATTGGCCTTGGGTTGTGCTCGACACTGGGCGGCAGGCTGGTATCCAGAGATTGCTGAGGTTTGATTTCCGGGGTCTCGGTCACGATGCTCACTTGTCCAATTGGCTTGGGCGAAAGGCGAGGGTCATTGTTGGCGCGACTACCGCTAGGCATCACCATTTTATCAGTCACAGACTGACTCATAGCTGCATGTTCAACTTTCTCCGCTTCAGCGGAGCCTGTGCTTATCTCTTGCGTGTCTACTTCTGCTGACTTATGAATAGCGCTGGTGGCGGTTGCAGCTTCTGGCTCAAAGGGAGTGCTGCTCGCGGTCACTGGCTCTGTGGTGCTTTGCAGGCGAGCGGCTTTCTCCTCTTCAACAATGGCTGCCGCTACGGCTAAAGGCTCTGCGGCCATGGGCTCGGGTTCACTGGTGCTAGGCGTTGCTTCAGTTGATGCATCGGCTTTGTCAAAATTGGTGACCACTTGCTGTTGGTGCTCGGCTATCGCAGCGGAGATCTGGCGCGCTAATTCAGCTGCTTCACTCAAGGGTTTGGCTGCAGGTGCCTTGTTAGCGACTGACGGAGTTTCCTTTGGTTGAGCGCGAGTTATCTCAGCTTGAGATTCTAGCGGAGCTGCTGGAGAGTCAGTTGCTTTTGGTCTTGCAGCGACTGCAGCTGGTTTTACTTCATTGGAGGTCTGCTGAGACTCTTGAGAAGCTTCAGCTGAATCTTCAAATGCGTCGCGGCGGCCGCGACGGCGCTGTTGTCCGCGCGAGCGGCGACCAGCTGGACGGCGAGAGGGGCGTTGATCATCGCCTTCCTGGTCTGCGACTTCAGTGGCGTTATCGTTAAGCAGTTCTTCGCTGACCTGGGTTGCTTGGCTGGCTTGGCGGGTCGCGTCGCGATCTTCGCGGTTGGGGCGATTGCGGCGCGATTGGCGCTCTTCGCCAGTTGACTCGCGGTTGTCACGCTGATCGCGATTGTCACGATTTTCGCGCGCTTCACGTGGTTCGCGATTGTCGCGGCGACTGCGTTGTTCCTGATTGTTGCGCTGCTCTGGGCGTGCCTCGTCCCGCTCACTTTTCCCATCAGCGCTGCGGCGATCGATGTTGTCAATTAGATCGCGCTCTTCTTTGCGGTCGCGGCGATTGCGACTGTCGCGGCGATTGCGGCTATTGCCACTATTGCCGCGGCGGCTGTCTCGCTTGTGCTCGCGTTTGTGAGATTTTTTGTTGTCTGACTCTTCGTTGCCAAATAGATCGCTGATGCCTTTGATCAGGCGAGCCAGTAAGCCGGGCTTTTTGGCGGGCTCGGGAGCTGGCTGGCTGGGGGCAACAGCTTGCACCAGCGGCTTGGGCAAATGGCCCACTTTAATTGCAGCGCTTTCCGATTCCTCTTCTTTGGTTTCATCGGCATGGGCAACAATTTTGTAGCTGGTTTCCAGGGTGCCTTCGTCGTCATCGCGCAGGCGTTGAACCTCAAAGTGCGGTGTCATCAATTCGGCACTGGGGACAATAACTACGCGGGTATTGTTGCGCGCTTCAATGCTAGAGATGGTTTTGCGTTTTTCATTGAGCAGGTAGGTGGCCACGGATACTGGACAGATGGCGCGAATTTCTGCGCTACGATCTTTTTGGGCCTCATCTTCCACTAGGCGCAAAATTGACAGTGCCAGTGAGCGGGTGCTGCGAATATTGCCTACGCCGTCACAGCGCGGGCAAATTTTGGAGTGGGTTTCACCCAGCGATGGACGCAGGCGCTGGCGTGACATTTCCAGTAGGCCAAAGCGGGAGATGCGGCCGATCTGGACGCGGGCGCGATCCATCATCAGTGCATCGCGCATGCGGTTTTCCACTTCGCGCTGGTTGCGCACTGGCTGCATATCGATAAAGTCGATAACGATCAGGCCGCCCATGTCGCGCAGACGCAGTTGGCGCGCGATCTCGTCAGCGGCTTCCAGGTTGGTTTGCAGCGCGGTCTCTTCAATGTCGCCGCCTTTGGTGGCGCGCGAGGAGTTAATATCTATGGCTACCAGGGCCTCAGTGGCGTCGATAACAATGGCGCCACCGGAGGGCAGTTTAACTTCGCGCTGGAAGGCTGTCTCGATTTGCGACTCAATTTGGTAGCGGTTAAATAGCGGGATATCGTCCTGGTAAAGTTTTACCTTGCTGCGGTAGTTGGGCATTACCTGCTGGATAAAGCCTGTGGCCAGATCATAGGCCTCTTTGTTGTCCACCATGACCTCGCCCACATCGGCGCGCAGGTAGTCGCGGATGGCGCGGATAATTACGTTACTTTCCTGGAACAGGAAGCTGGGGGCAGGGGAGCGCTGGGCGGCGCCGGCAATGGATTCCCAGAGTTGCAGCAGGTAGTTGAGGTCCCATTGCAGCTCTTCAGCGCTGCGTCCGACACCGGCGGTACGGATGATTACGCCCATGCCATCGGGGACTTCGATTTCACCCAGGGCATCTTTCAATTCGGCGCGATCTTCACCTTCGATGCGGCGGGAGATACCGCCGGCACGAGGGTTGTTGGGCATGAGAACCAGGTAGCGGCCGGCGAGGCTGATAAAGGTGGTCAGGGCTGCGCCCTTGTTACCGCGCTCTTCCTTATCAATTTGCACTATAACTTCGGTGCCTTCTTTGATCACATCTTTGATCTTGAGGCGGCCGTCATGCTCATTGGTAGACTTGCTGAAGTAATCGCGTGAGATTTCTTTGAGTGGGAGAAAACCGTGGCGGCTGCCATTTTCGTACTCGACGAAAGCGGCTTCAAGGCTGGGTTCTACGCGGGTGATTTTGCCTTTGTAGATATTGGATTTCTTTTGCTCGCGGGCGCGATTTTCGATATCCAGATCATAGAGCCACTGGCCATCGACCAGGGCAACGCGCAACTCTTCCGGTTGAGTCGCATTGATTAACATTCTTTTCATGTGTTACCTAATTGCATATCAGGTTATGGGTTAACGCTGATACAGGGCCAATTAGTGTTAACACAGCCTGTTTTGTGCAACCTTGTGGACTGGCGCGCTGCTGTGCTCGCTCCAGCGGTTGGTGGGTCTTCTGTCAGTCAAACCGGGCGCAACGCCGCTAGTTAACTGGGGGAATCCCATTTTGGCTCTTAAACCGGAATCAGCCATTGGCTGCCCGTCTATTTGTTTGTCTTTTACCAATTGCCCCCATGCTTATTGGCTGGGGTTGGCAGCAGGGGTGCAAGAGGGGGTGTCCGTCTGCCTCGATGCTTGGCCTTTTAGTGAAACCCTTGGGTCTCATTAAAACTTGGTTTCGGGTATTTGCGTCAGTTGTCCGTCTATCGCTCTGGGGTGCGCTTCGCTAGCCCTCGGGGATAGGTGTCATTCCTAAGCAGGTCTTATGTGTTGGTTACCTGCTCGCAACTGCCCGAGTGCATGGGGCTATTGGCCCTAATGCACTACAAATAGATTTCTTGAGTTCTACAAAACAAAAACGCTGTTAACAAAAAAGGGTTACCTGATTCAGCGCGATTGTTGCGGCGACCCCCCGTTTAAGGGCGGGCGCCTTTCGTCAGTTTCCTAGAAACTCACACCATGGTCGCCTTCGCAGAGCGAAGTAGGGCGCTATGGCCGTAGGTTTCTGCCGTCAGCGGTATTTCCTTGCGATTCGCCTGATTGTTTGCGATATCCGGAAACCAGCCTGATTCGGCCGCTTGAATATAACAGTAATGATTGCCAACGGCAATTAAATATCCCTTATCCATTAAGGGCTTATTATCAGGATAGCGGCTTTGGGGTAGAATGCGCCCATGAATAAAAGCCCCTCCTCGTCGCGTGATTCCCGAACTCCAGCCCAGGTTGCGGTCAAGGTCCAGTTGGTCAATATAGACCCTGATATTGCCGGCCAGCGCTTGGATAATTTCCTTATGGCCCAGCTCAAGGGCGTACCTAAATCCCGAATTTATAACCTGATTCGCAAGGGTGAGGTGCGGGTTAATAAAGGAAGAAGTAAGCCGGAATACAAGCTGTGCGCGGGCGATCTGGTGCGCATTCCCCCGGTGAGGGTGGCGGATAAAACCGAAAGTGCGCAGGTTAAGATCAGCAATCAACTGGCGACTTTGTTGGCAAAATCCATTCTTTATGAGGATGACGGGCTGCTGGTGATCAATAAGCCACCGGGAGTGGCGGTGCATGGTGGTAGTGGGGTAAGTCTTGGATTAATCGAAGCTTTACGCCAATTGCGCCCCGAAGCGCGTTATTTGGAGTTGGTGCATCGTCTGGATAGGGATACGTCGGGTTGTATCATGATCGCAAAGAAGCGCAGTTACTTGCGCCACCTGCAGGCTGCTTTGCGGGAAAAGGCTTCTGGCGAAGTTATAAAGGTCTATCAGGCGCTGGTGGTTGGAGCCTGGCCCAAGCGCTGTCATCAGGTCAATGCGCCTTTGTTAAAGGTTGAGGTTGCCGATGATGAACGGGTGGTCAAAGTTCATCCGGACGGCAAGCCGAGTCTGACGTTGTTTAGAATTTTGCGCCAATTTGACGGTTTTACCTTGGTCGAGGCGCGTCCGATTACCGGTCGAACCCATCAAATCAGGGTTCACGCCCAGAGTCAGGGGTATAGCCTGGTTGGCGACGAGAAGTATGGCGACGATGAGGTAAATGCCGATCTGCGCCAGCGGGGGTTTAAGCGTTTGTTTCTGCATGCCTGGGCATTGGAGTTTTATCTGCCGGGTGCCGAAGTGCGCACTCGAGTGGAGGCGCCGCTGCCGGAAGATCTGGCGCTTCCTCTGGGGCGACTGGTCAGCCTGGCCTAAAAGCCTGGCTATCTGATGTTATTGGAGAAGTGTCTTGCTGTTTATTTTTGATTGGGATGGCACCCTGTGCAATTCAACCGCCACTATCACGCACGCCATGCAGGCGGCGGCGGTCGATATGGGGTGGGAGCCATTGCCCGATAAAGAAATTCACGAAATTATTGGCTTGGGTTTGCCCGAAGCGCTGCAGCGCTTGTATCCGCAGGTTAGTCCGGCGCAGCGACAGGGGTTGCGCGATGCCTATGCCCATCGATTTGTTGCCTTTGATCAGGCTTCGCCAGCGGAGTTCTTTCCGGGGGTTAAAGCGACGCTGGACGAACTCCGCGATGCCGGTCACCAGTTGGCTGTTGCCACGGGCAAGAGTCGCCGGGGGCTGGATCGGATATTGGGTGTTATGGACTTGCATGCGTATTTTAATGCCAGCCGCTGCGCTGACGAGACCGCCTCCAAACCGGATCCGCTTATGCTTCAGCAGTTGTTGGTCGAATTTGATGTGGCGCCTGCGGATGCTGTGATGCTGGGCGATACCGAATATGACATGGCCATGGCGGCGGCAATCAATATGCCGCGCATAGCCGTTAGTTATGGCGCTCACCATATAGATCGGCTCAGAGGCTATCAGCCCGAGCTTTGTTTGGATGAATTTACCGGGTTGCTCACTTGGGAAAGGCTCGCCTCGGGCTAGCCTTGTGCAGTGAGCGGATCAACGCCCTCCTTTATAAGCATTCGTGTCAGCGCTATCAGCGGCAGGCCAATCAGAGTGTTTGGGTCCTCGCCTTCCAGTGCATCAAACAGGCAAATCCCCAGACCCTCGGATTTAAAACTGCCGGCGCAATCATAGGGTTGCTCCCGCTCCAGATAGCAGGTGATTTGTTCGGGTGTAAGGGTTTTAAACTTCACCCGGTAGGTTTCCAGGCTGAGTTGATACTGGCCGCATTGTGAGTTTAAAAGGCAGAGGCCGGTCAAAAAGTCGACGCTTTTACCACTAAATCGGGATAGCTGGGCAAAGGCGCGCTCAAAGCCCAGGGGTTTACCCAGTATTTCCCCGTCAAAACTGGCGACTTGGTCGGAGCCGATGATTAGATGCTTGGTATGCGAGGGGGCAAGTGCTTGAGCTTTATCCAGGGCCAGGCGTTTAACCAGGGATTCGGGCGCTTCGCCGGGGCCTGCTGCTTCATCTATATCCGGTGCGGCCCAGCTAAATTCCAAACCCAGCTTTTGCAATAGCTGGCGGCGGTAGGTGGAGCTGGAGGCGAGCAGAATAGGGGGCAATTGGGGTTCCTCGAAAAGGTTGTGGTACCAGATGGAGGGGGTATTTTAGGTTAGAGCCACTAAATAGCGCTACAAAGCTGATTTTCTTCCAGTTTTTCTTTGACATAACCCAATCTGCTCCCTATCATTGCGCGCTTATGTTAAAGCCCCCATCCCATAAACAATTTCCGCGCCAGGGTGATCCACGAAAATTCGCCCAGCAAGGTGTTTCACTCACCGGAAATGTGGCGATTATAGATATGCCGCGACTGGCTGGAGCCCTGGCGAATACTGCCGGGGAAATTCAGGTAGACCTGGAGTTTGGGATAAATCAGGAGGGCAAGAGAGCAGTTACCGGTCGCGCCCATGGCGATGTCAGTTTGATCTGTCAGCGCTGTTTGGAGTCGGTAGTTGTTCCTCTGGAAAGTAATATTTCGCTGGCTGTTGTGTGGGATGAAGAGGGGGCAAAAAACCTGCCGACCTATCTTGATCCCTGGATTGTTGGTGAAGGTGCAGCAGACTTTTACGAGATGATCGAAGAAGAGTTGCTGTTGAGTTTACCGGCGGTGGCCTATCACCAGGAGCCTTGCTTAGATGCAAAGCTCTACACGAGTGGCAAACCGGTCGAGGTAAAAGAAACCAAAAACCCTTTTAAAGTGCTGGAGCAACTTAAGAGCTCGCCGAAATAACGAGGCGCCTCGGTTCCAGTAAATATGTAAATAGGAGCAAACCATGGCTGTTCAACAAAACAAAAAATCCCGTTCCAAGCGTGACATGCGTCGTTCACACGATGCACTGACTGGTCCAACCCTGTCAGTTGACGCTACCAGCGGTGAAAAACACCGTCGTCACCACGTGACTGCTGACGGTTTTTACCGCGGCCGCAAAGTGATCGAAAAAGGCAGCGAAGAGTAATCTGGCCACAGACGAGCAACCCTTGTCGGCAAAGATTCGAATAGCGGTAGACGCTATGAGCGGGGACTTAGGTCCCCGCGTTGCTATTTCTGCTTCGCAAAAATTTTTGCACCTCTATCCTGACGTCGAATTGATTTTGGTTGGCGATCAAAATCAGCTCGCGCGCTGGCCGGTTAAATCCCCTCAAATCAGTATTGTCCATGCCCCGGATGTGGTGGCTATGGAAGATGATCCTTTAAGTGCCCTGCGCCACAAAAAAAATTCTTCTATGTGGCTTGCCCTGGATCAGTTGCGATCGGACCGCGCCGACGCCTGCGTGAGTGCGGGTAATACCGGGGCGTTGCTGGCTATGGCCAAATACCAGATCAAAACCTGGGAGGGCGTGGAGCGGCCGGCAATTTGCAAATCTATGCCGGTAGTTAAAGGGCAGACATTTCTGCTTGATCTGGGGGCCAATATTGACGTGGGGCCAGAGATTCTGCAGGGTTTTGCGTTGATGGGATCTGCCCTGGCAAAAGCGTCAGGTTGTGCAAAGCCGCGTGTGGCGCTGCTGAATATCGGCACTGAGGCGCATAAGGGTACAGAGGTTTTGCAGCAGGCTCAGGCGTTGCTGCAAAATCGTGCAGAATTAAACTATGTTGGCTTTATCGAAGCGGACAGTATTTTTTCTGGCAAGGTGGATGTGATTGTCTGCGACGGTTTTCACGGCAATATCGCGCTTAAATCGAGCGAGGGTGTTGCCAGGTTTATTGCTCAGCAAGTATCGATGGAATTCAGCCAACATCTATTCAGCCGCGTTATGGCCTTTCTCGCCTGGCCAATATTAAAGCGATTGCGCACGCAATTGAACCCGGCGCGCTATAATGGCGCCAGTCTATTGGGGCTGAAAAAAACAGTAATAAAAAGTCATGGTGGCGCCAATGAAAGCGCCTTTGTGCAAGCCCTGGCAGTTGCTCGCGATCAGGTAATTCAACAAGTCCCCTTAAAAATAGCGCAACAATTTTCCCAGTATTAAAAATCAACCTTCTTAAAACCTGTAAATAGATCTGACTATGACCCAACAACATCTCGCATTTGTTTTCCCGGGGCAGGGCTCCCAAAAAATTGGCATGTTGGCCGAGCTGGCTGCTGTCTATCCAGTGGTTCAGGCTACTTTTGCTGAAGCTTCCGAGGTATTGGGCTATGACCTTTGGGCCTTGGTGCAAACTGGTACCCAGGAAGAAATTAACCTGACAGAGCGCACTCAGCCCTTGTTGCTTACCGCCAGTGTGGCTGTGTGGCGTGTATGGCAGGAAAAACAAGGTGCTCAGCCAGCACTAATGGCTGGTCACAGTTTGGGTGAGTGGTCTGCGTTGGTGTGTGCAGGTGTTGTGGCTTTTAAAGATGCAGTCAAAATCGTGCAATTGCGCGGTAGATATATGCAGGATGCAGTCCCTGCCGGACAGGGCGCCATGGCGGCAATTATTGGCTTGGAGGATTCGCTTATTGTGGAGGCCTGCCAAAAAGTGGCGCAAGGTGATGTGGTTGCGGCAGTTAATTTTAATTCACCCGGCCAGGTGGTGATTGCGGGTAGTGCGGCGGCAGTAGAGCGCGCGGGTGTGTTGTGCAAAGAGGCGGGAGCCAAGCGTGCCTTACCATTGCCTGTGAGTGCGCCTTTTCACACGGAGTTAATGCGTCCCGCCGCTGAGCGTTTAGCTGAATTGGTGAGTGCTACACCATTTGGCGCGCCCGTCACACCGGTTGTACACAATGTCACAGCAGGCACAGAGTCCAACTCGGAAAAAATCAAGGCGTTAATGATTGAGCAAATCTACAGTCCGGTGCGCTGGGTTGAGTGTGTAAACACTATAGTGGCCCAAGGTGTCTCAACAACCTTGGAGTGTGGTCCGGGTAAGGTGTTGTCGGGATTAAACAAGCGTATTTCAGGTGATTTGACCACGCTATCAGTGGAAAAACCTGATGAGCTGGATGCTGCTTTGGCAGCTGTTTAACGATCAAATTTTAATTTCAATCTGAATAAGTGAGCTTGCTATGAGTCTTCAGGATAAAGTGGCTTTAGTAACTGGGGCCAGCCGCGGAATTGGCGCTGCCATTGCAGAACAGCTGGGTAAAGCTGGTGCCATTGTTATAGGAACTGCGACCAGTGCGGCAGGGGCAGAAAAAATTGGTGCGCGTTTGGCTGAGCTGGGTATTCGCGGCGCTGGCAAAGTGCTTAATGTGACCGACGCTGACTCAGTCGCCAACCTGCTCAAAGAAGTAGGCGATGAGTTTGGTGCGCCGGCTATTCTAGTCAATAACGCCGGTATTACCAAAGATAACTTGCTGATGCGCATGAGCGATGAAGAGTGGTTTGATGTCATCAATACCAATCTCAGCGCTATTTATCGCCTGAGCAAAGGCGTGCTGCGCGGTATGATGAAGGCCCGTTGGGGGCGTATTATCAATATCAGCTCAGTGGTTGGTTCCATGGGTAACCCAGGTCAATCCAACTATGCGGCAACCAAAGCAGGGGTTGCCGGCTTTGCCCGCTCCCTGGCGGCTGAAGTGGGCTCGCGCAATATCACTGTGAATACCGTGGCGCCGGGATTTATCGATACCGATATGACCAAAGTGCTTCCCGAAGAGCAAAAAGCTCAATTGTTAGCGCGCATTCCGCTGGGCCGTTTAGGGGCTCCGGAAGAAATTGCCAGTGTGGTTGTCTTTTTGGCAAGTGATGCGGCGGCCTATATTTCGGGCGAGACAATCCAGGTAAATGGCGGCATGTATATGTCTTAATTGCATATATTTTACGATTATTAATTCCCAAAGATTATCAAAACCACAATTTTTTTAGTTTCCGGCATTACACGTCCAGCAAAATAGATGTAAAATGCCGGTCGATTTTGACCGAAACACCCCACAGAGCTGCTGGTGTCGGCTCAAGTAAATTAGGTGTTTTCGTTTATACAACCACTAGGAGTTACATAACATCATGAGTAGCATTGAAGAACGCGTAAAAAAGATCGTTGCTGAGCAACTGGGTGTGAAAGAAGAAGAAGTAAAAAATGAAGCTTCTTTCGTCGAAGATCTGGGCGCTGATTCTTTGGATACCGTAGAGTTGGTAATGGCTCTCGAAGAAGAATTCGAAACTGAAATTCCAGATGAAGAAGCAGAGAAGATCACCACTGTTCAGTTGGCTATCGATTACATCAATGCCAACCTGGCGTAAGCTTCAGTCACGCTGACTCAGTATTTTAAAGAGCCGTATTATTGCAAAATAGTACGGCTTTTTCTTTTGCCTGCGAGTTACGAGTATTTGACTTAAAGGCTCATCCAAATCTCACTCCCTGTGTTTAAGCTTCAAAACTTAGCCATTAATGTGATGGGTGATTCGTTTTTATCTCTTTCAGGAGAAACCTTAAGGTGTCGCGCAGAAGAGTTGTTGTTACTGGTCTGGGTATGATCAGTTCCCTCGGCAATACAGTTGCTGATACATGGCATGGCATAGTCAATGGTAAAAGTGGAGTGGCTACTATCAGCTCCTTTGATGCATCTGCATTTACCACCCAATTCAGTGCCTCGGTTAAAAACCTCAATGTGGAAGACTATTTTCCGGGCAAAGAAGCTCGCAAAATGGACCCATTCATTCAATACGGTATGGTTGCCGGTATTCAGGCTATCCGCGATTCCGGATTGGAAGTCACCGATGCCAACGCCGGGCGCATAGGTGTATCCATTGGCTCCGGGATTGGTGGTATTGGCACTATTGAAGAGGGAGCTACAACGCTGGAACACAAGGGGCCTCGCCGTATTTCTCCTTTCTTTGTACCCAGCGCCATCATTAATATGATTTCGGGCAACCTCTCCATTATGTTTGGTTTGCGCGGTCCCAATGTTGCTATGACAACTGCCTGTACTACGGGTACCCACAGTATCGGTTTTGCTGCGCGTATGATCCAATATGGCGACGCCGATGTGATGGTGGCCGGTGGTGCAGAGATGGCCACTACGCCGCTGGGCCTGGGTGGTTTTGCCGCGGCGCGCGCCCTGTCTACCCGCAATGATAATCCACAGGCGGCAAGCCGCCCCTGGGATAAAGACCGCGATGGCTTTGTATTGGGCGATGGCGCCGGGGTTTTGGTTTTGGAAGAGTACG
>JBNLGJ010000055.1:0-36011 GCA_050305995.1 Cellvibrio sp. | reverse complement strand
TGCGGCACAGGGATGTGCCGCCGTCAGCTGAAGGCTGGCGCTAGCCCTGGAAAATCAAGCAGATTTACGCATCTGCGCCGGATTTTCCAGGGCGCCGATCAAATATGTCAGGACGATATATTTGATCGCCGGGTTAATAATGTGATCATCAATGAATTCGCTGGATGCGACCAGCGGGCTCAGACTTTCCAGCAGGAGTTCCCAACTTATCCATCGCCATCAAATAATCGATCAACGCGGTAATATCGCGTATTCCTGAATCTTGACGATTTTTCGCCTGCTTCAAAACAGCAAAATTATCGCCGCCATCCGCGAGGAATGCATTGGCAGTAATGCGATAATTTGCGCTGAGATTTAATGCTTTGCCTTGAATACGAATGGAGTCGAGCAAGACGCGATTACCTAGCGGACGCTCTGCATCCCACTGATATTTGAGTGAAGCGGACACTTGCAACGGGCGGAAACCTTCCTCTGTATCGTCAAGCCACTGCCGCTCCAATAACGCTTTTATTTCCGCACCGGTTAAGGTCAATACCTGCAAGGTGCCCTTAAACGGATGAACGGCAGACACTTGGGAAAAAACCAATTTTTCCTGCCCCTCAGACAGCAAAAATTCACTGCGAATCCCACCCGGATTCATAATTGCAAATTGTGCCCCCAAGGCGCGAGTTGCGGCCCACTGTGCATCACCAACCAGATCCCCCATAGCAGATTCACCTGCTTTGTTTGCTTCGCGAGTAATCACGCGCGCACCTATGCGTGCAATGGGGCGATCCAATACATCGCGACTGCGCTCCACAAGACGATCTTGTAATTGCTGCAATGCCGGGTCAGCCTTAAAGCGATTTGGATCTATAAGAATATTCTCCGCATAAACATCATCGACATCCCCCGTTTCTGTATTCACACGCAAGCGTAAATGTGTCAATAAATGACCATAGGAGGCCCCCTGAGTAACGGACAATTTGCCTAGCTTACAGATATAGCCCTCATGCGTATGGGCACTCAGAAGCACATCGACTTCTGGATTCAAGCGATGCGCGATATCTACAATTTCTCCTGTCAAATTTTTGCAACCTGTAAATGGAGAGTGGCTTGTACCCCCTTGGTGTATAACTGCAACAATCGCTTTCACACCTTGTTTTTTAATCTCGGGAATATAAGCATTTATTGCATCGGCTTCGTCTATAACGCGAATTCCAGCCATCGAAGACTTGGCAACCACAGATGCCAAGTCTTCTACCTCAGCGCCGATAAACGCAATTTTTACCCCTTTCACCTCTTTAATTACATAGGGTGGAAATAGGGGCCGTCCTGTCTCGCTATCCAGTACGTTTGCCGCAATGTAAGGATAACTTGCGCCACCATACTCGGGGTAATATTTGCATGCCTTGTCGGGACGAGGTGAATCACAACCGCCGTCAATTTGACGTAGCAACTCTTTCTTACCCTCATCGAATTCATGATTTCCCAAACTGGACAAATCCAGCCTCAACAAATTCATGGCAGCAATAGAAGGCTCATCGGCCCAGATGTTAGAAACCGGAGGGGAAGCCCCAATTAAATCCCCCACTCCCACAAACAATAATTGCGGATCTTTTGCTCGCAATTCATTTAATAAGCCACCAATCGCGGCAACACCACCCGCTTGGGTAGTTATGGTTTTTTCCGGATCAGTAGGGTCTTGATAAATATAGGTGCTGGGTTGGATATAGCCGTGAAAGTCATTGATAGCAACCACATTAACTTCGACATCCGAAGGCGCTTTATGAACACAGGCCGAGAGGATTATCACGGCCGCAGCCAAAAGGGAATATTTAAGGTATCTGAGTTGATTAATCATTAGTTAGAGTTTCCGTAGATATTGCCAATCGTATCGCATTAATTTCAAGCGTCTCTATTCAGAAGTAAAAACTATTCGGAATCAGACGAAATATGTATCCAGGCTTACCTAAAAACTGGATAACAGAAAAGGCAAAAAAGCGGCATAGATCATGCCAGCAGCGGTCAGGAATTATTTGTTTTTTAAAGGCCTCGGAGGAATTGACGTATCGGGGGAAGAAATAATTGAATAAGTATTTATTTTTCACCCAGACCTGTCTCAGTACACCTTATCCAAGCCGAGAATATAGCAGTCCTTATCATGCAGCTTTTATCAGGTAGCCCTTATCGCCGATGGGCATTACAGCTATGTGACATTTCTCTATCAATTTTGTCGACGGGGGAATAATAACTATTTTTATAGCCATAAAAAAAGACAGCCAGGATTCCATGCTGTCTTTTTCGTGCACTTTATTGGATGGAGTCGACGCGATTTATTCTAGCGCCCAGCCACCACCAAGCGCCTTGTAGAGATCTACAGCCGCCGTTAGTCTCGCCAAATGCTGTTGAACCAACGAATCCTGCGCCTGGAATAGCGTGCGCTGTGCCGTAAGCAAGGCTAACAAATCTTCGCTCCCCTCCCGATAACGCGCTTCAGTAAGGTGCAAACTCCGCTCCGCCTGAACCACAATGGCACGCTGGCTTTCTTCCTGCTTTGCGCTACTGTCAGCGCTGGCCAGCCCTAGGTCAACCTCTTGCAGAGCGGTAAGAATATCCTTGTGATATTGCAGCAACAATTCAGCACGGCGCGCCTCGCTGTAACGCTTTTGATTCAATAACCGACCACCGGAAAAAATGCTCTGTGCCAACGACAAACTCCAATTCGAAACCTGTGTTGCAGGGTTTAATGAAAATAATTCACTGGCCGATAAACCTGTGGAAGCACTTAAGTTAAATGATGGCAATAAAGCGGCCCGTGCCGCAACTATATCGGCATCAGCCGCGCTCAAATTGGCCTCACTTGCCGCTAAATCAGGGCGACGCAATACAAGATCGGCAGGTGTGCTCGGCATAATTTCTGGAACACCAATATCTGTTATGGGCTCTTCGATTAATGTAAATTCCTGCGGTGTTTTACCAACCAGAATAGCCAATGCAGACTGACGCTGACGAGCCTGTAATTGCAGCGGCAAGATGGCCGCTTGCTGACTCAAAAGATTGGTTTTTTGTTGGGCGACCTCAGCGGCTGAGGCTGCGCCATTGCGATAGCGGGAATCCACAACACGCATAATTCGCTCGGCGATGGCGATATTTTTTTTCGCACTGACAATACGCTCCTGAAGCGCCAGCCATTCGAACCAACCACTTGCGATAGCCGCGCGAATACTTAATTGCGAAGCAGCTTGGTTATATCGAGTTGCATCAAAGCTGGCACTGGCGATACGACGCTCGGCGGCAACGCCCCCCCAAAGGTCAAGCTCATAGTTCATCGTTAGGCTGGCGCGAGAGGATTCGGAGCGAAGCGCGGCTTGCCCGTCATCCTTGCTGCGACTCTCACCGCTGGAACCGCTAAGACCCAGCGTTGGAAACCAGCTGGCATTGGCTATACGCAACTGATATTCAGCGGCGCGTACACGCTGGCTGCTCATCAGCAAATCCGGACTTTGGGTGTCCGCCTGTGCCAAGAGTTTATTAAGTTCAGGGGAGTTAAAGGATTCCCACCAGGTTTTACTCAGCGTTTGGGTGTCGCTCTGCTGCCCGGCAAACGAAGCGGCATAGTTGATGACAGGCTTTGTGGGTAAAGAGGTGTGAGTACAACCGGCAACGCCCATTACAACTACGCAAGCACAGGTTAGACGCGGTAAAAAATTGGCAAAAAATATGTTCATGGCATTACTCCGAAGCCAAGGCCGCAACCGGGTCAAGACTTGCCGCTTTGCGCGCGGGCAGATAGCCAAACACCAAACCCGTAATAAACGCACAACTAAAGGCCAACACTACCGGCCAGATTGAATAGGCCACCGAGGTACCAAAGTGTGCAACCAGCGCGGCGCAGCCCAAGCCCAGCCCCACACCAATAACGCCGCCCAGGGCGGAAACCGCCAGCGCCTCCAATAAAAACTGTTGCAGTATATGCACCATGCGCGCACCTGTGGCCATGCGAACCCCAATCTCACGCGTGCGCTCAGTGACACTTACCAACATAATATTCATTACGCCGATACCGCCCACCAAGAGCGAAATCGCGGCAATAGAACCCAGTAAAATAGTCATGGTATTTTGCGTGGCCGACAGTGTATCGATCAGCGAAGCCATACTGCGAATTTGAAAATCCTCGGTGCCGTGGCGCTCCATCATGGTCTTGTGCACCGCGGCTTCCACTTGATCTATATTGTCTTCGGCATCCACCGAGATAGTGATATTGCGCAAGTAGCGCTGCCCCATCACGCGCAGGCTGCCGGTAGAAAAAGGCACAAACACCGCATCATCCTGATCGCGACCGCCAGGGTCGGCGCCGCGCTCCGCCATAACGCCAATCACCTGAAAGAGCACATTGTTAACCATCAGGTATTTGCCCACCGGGTCCAGCCCCGGGAATAATTTGTCCGCGACGGTTTTGCCCAGCACTGTCACAGTCGCATAATTATTTTCGTCCTCGTCGGTAAAAAAAGTTCCCTCAGCCAAGTCCCATTTGCGCGCTATGAGGAAGCGCGAACCCGTTGCCGTCACTGTGGCTGAATGATCGAGATTGCCATAGCGCAAGGTATAGTTGCCATTGATTTCTGGCAGGGCCGCGGCAATGTGAGGAATATCTTTGATAGCCTCTACATCCTCGGGTGTAAGCGTCACCAAATCCCAGCGCCAGCGCTGCGTAGGACCGCCGGGCAACACCAACAGCAGGTTGCTGCCCATAGCGCTAATGCTGTCCACCACGGCTTTTTTTGCACCATCGCCAATAGCGAGCATGGTAATGACCGAGGCCACGCCAATAACTATACCGAGCAGCGTAAGCACCGTGCGAAACACATTGTGGTGCAGGGAGCGAACGGCCGTTTTTCCCGCAGTAAGCAGGTCGCCCCACAGATTGGTGGGGCGCATTTGCCCACTAACCTTTACTCGCGGTGCATTTGCCTCAGGCCGTTTAGGGCCAGGATCACTGATAATTACGCCATCGCGAATTTCAATTAACCGCTGCGCATGCTGGGCCACTTCCGCATCGTGAGTAATTAAAATGATCGTATGCCCCTGCTGCGACAGCTCCTTAAGCAGACGCATCACCTCTTTGCCGCTGTGGCTATCGAGTGCGCCGGTTGGTTCGTCGGCGAGAATTATTTGTCCGCCATTCATCAGCGCCCGCGCAACGGAAACCCGCTGCTGCTGACCGCCGGACAATTGATTGGGGCGATGATCCAAGCGCTCCTGCAGGCCCAGGGAGGAGAGCAACTCCTCGGCGCGCGCGCGGCGCACCTGTTGACTCATGCCCGAATAAACTGCCGGCATCTCCACGTTTTCACAGGCCGTGGAACCGGCGAGCAAATTGTAGCTTTGAAACACAAAGCCAAAGGCTTCACGACGCAAGTGCGCCAAGCCATCGCGATCCAGAAGGGCAACATCCTGACCGGCGAAAAAATATTCGCCGCTGCTGGGCTTATCCAGGCAGCCGAGAATATTCATCAAGGTGGACTTACCCGAACCCGACTGGCCCATAATGGCCACGAACTCGCCGGGATAAATATCCAGATCTATGCCGTGCAACACGCGCACAGCCAGCTCGCCGTTTTGAAAGGTTTTGGTTACCGCTCGCAAACAAATTAGCGGCTGCTCGGCGGACGAGTTTGAATCAACTTGGGCTTGGGGTTTCATAATCAACGACTTAATTATTGAAGAAAATAATCTGCATCTCGGCGCATTAACGCATGATGCGCGGACCGCCCCAACCACCCGACTGCTGAGCTTTGGCAGCTTGTCTGCTGTGCTCGCCGGTAACTACCAATTCATTTTCTTCCAGGCCTTTTAAAATCTCGGCCTGCACACGACTGGTTACACCAACCAAAACGCGACGCTCTTCAATATCGCCCTTGGCAGTTAATACCTTGACCATAGCCGGGCGCGGACGCGTAGCGCCATCACTGTCCCCCTGATTACGCCCAGCCTGCTCGCGCCATTTACCGGACCAATTACCGCCAGCCGCAGCCATTGCACCAGGTTTAGCCCCGGCGCTGTTTGCCTGCCAGGCTTTGCCACCTGTCGGGGCACCTGCCGCCGGGGCAGCCGTGCCCGCAGGCTTTGCCGCTTCAGCCATTGGCCCTTCAGCGCCGGGTTCTGCAGGCCGTTGACGCGGCATAAAATGCACCGCGGACAAGGGCACCAGCAGTGCATTTTTAGCCTGGGACACAATAAAAAATACCTGGGTGCTCATCTGCGTCATCAATTGCCCCTTGGAGTTGGGCACATCAAAGAGCGCATCGTAAAGCACCACGTTATTCACCACTTCCGGGGTTGGCTGAATACTGTCGAGCTTGCTGTACCAGCGCCGCTCCTGCCCGCCCAGCGTGGTAAAGTAAACTGCCATACCCTCTTTAAGCTTGCTGACATCCGCCTCGGACACCTGGGTTTTTACGGTCATGGTGGACAGGTCAGCGACGCGCATCAAGGTCGGCGCCATCTGATTGGTATTGAGGGTTTGCCCCTGACGCGCATCCAGCGTCACCACCGTGCCATCCATAGGGGCATAGATTTTGGCGTAGTCCAGATTGGCCGCCTCCACCCGCAGCGATGATTCATTGGCTTGAATTTGTGCCTGCAGGGCTTTGAGCTGCGCCTCGGCAGATTTGAGGCTGGCCTCAGCCTGCTGAATAGATTCAGCCGTAGTGGCATCCTCTTTCGCCAGATTCTGCTGGCGCTGGTATTGGATTTTGGCCAATTGCAATTGCGCTTCACGATCCTGCAGCTGGGCTTTAAGGTTGGCCAACTGCGCGCGCGAGCCATCCACCTTGGCGGCATAAACTGTCGCGTCGATTTCGGCTAATAAATCACCTTTTTTAACCTTGCTGCCAACATCCACATGCAACTTTTTAAGTTGACCCGACACCTGCGCACCCACATCCACATAATCGCGCGGCTGCAGGCTGCCAGTGGCGGTCACTAGGTTTTCAATATCGCCGCGCTTGACCGGCTCGGTACTGTAAACAGGTTTTGCGCTGGCACCACCAAATGTCCGCCAGGCCAGGGCTATCGCCAGCACTAACACCAGCAAGGCAATTGCCCAACGCCAGGGATGGCTGCGCAACAAGGATTTTTTAACCAGAGGGGATAAGGCAGAAGTCATGGGCATGTCACTAATAAAATCACTGATAAGAGTTATTATTCCAGCGTGAGTATAGCGCGGCATGCGGCGTAAATAGCAAGCCTGCTTAGGGTTACATACTTGTTACACAATCACCAACAAAGTGTTAAGCCGCTCTCCCTGGTTTGCCGAGCAATTTGATCAAGGCTTGCTCAAAATTATCAGCAGCGGTCGCTAGGCGCAGATAATGAACGGCACCAGCGACCGTAATTAGTTGCCCCCTTATACGCATCCCCTCCCATTGCCTCCTCTTCAAGCCTTGTAACTTGACCTTGCTACATGACTGTGCCATTTTGTGTGCTGGCTTCGTAACTAGACTTTAGCCCCCCCGCCCTAAGTTAGCGCCCTAAAAATCATGCTGGACTATCGACGCCCTGCGGTTTTCATAGAAAAAGCGCAGGGCGTTTTGCTTTTTGAGAGAAAACGCCACGATGGCGCAAGCCACGCAGATTGCTGATACTTTACCGAGGCAGATCAGCTTTAAGCATTCATTGCGGCTTTGGTTGGCATGGAGCGTAAAGTCAGGCTCGTCCCGCACAGATATTTGCGCGTTATTCTTTGCACTCGCCACAGAGGGAAAGTTGGTAATCGGCCGGAACGAATAGCGCCTAGAGCCATAAAAAGAAGACCAAAGCCTTGCCTATTGCTCATGAAAACACGCGATGAAGCGAGGGCCGAAGTCAGAAAGAATGGTCATTCCAGAAAGCTTAAGTAAGTGCCATTCAAGCCTGCCCTCGTCCCTTTCGAAACTATTCCCTCCCTTCCGCCTCCTGCTGCAGCCTGAAGTCTTTTTCTCGCGTTCGGTATTCCAATTCCTCTCGTTCCCTGTATTTCTGCAGCTGATCATACGTCTCTTTCTCTGATGCCAGCGGGCTATTGTCAAAAGGCGCCAGCCCCATTGCCTTTCGTTTTTCTTCATACTCAATCATAAATTCGTCAGCGCGTTGATCAATGTAAAGCTCCTGCTCTTGATTGGGGTAGAAGTTAACGTTTTCAGCAGATTTGTGATAGTTCATGTTTAAATCCCCTCGGCGAAATGCCAGGAGTTCATAGGCGAATGAATCGAGTATAGCCTCTGTGTTCTTTTTATCGGAGAGGATATAGTCGCCCTTTTTTTGAGCGGTTTTTATAATGATTGCGCCTATGGAGCCCGACGTCACCGCCAAATCGACCAGCTCGCGGTACCGCGCACTGTTTTTAGCCTCAAGAGCGTTTTGCATTAGTACCTCTATCGCTTTTAGATCCCCCTTATTGGCTAACGCCTCCAGCTCATCCAAGCTGAGTCGCCTATGTTCTTGCAAATCAAATTCATTAAAACGCCCCCGAGATCGCCACCAATTTTTATAGTCTTCCGGTAGCCTATCATCCCAACCATCATAGACTTTAGCTTGGGATTGGGTACTGGAAGGCGAAGAGTACTTGCTTGCCGATGATTCTGAAGCTGACACCAGTTCTGGGTTCACAGTAATTGCTGGAACACTCGAGGCTGCTGCCGACGAGTGGGCGGGAGTTACTACCTCCACATCTAGCGCGTTATTCTCGTCTGATTTGTCAAGCGCAAACCAACCGATGAATAAAATCGCAATTGACACTAGCGCGATAATCTTTTTCACTCAATATTTCCCTCTATTGTTTTAGTCACGGTGATTTGCTGCAATTTTCATTTCTGATATTTTTATCATCTTCAATCCCTATCATAGCCCCCTGATAATGATAGAAAGCCTCATCAGAACAGGCTAGAAGAGAAGACCAAAGCTCCGGCGAAGCGAAGGTACTAGTACAATCCAGCGTAGAATCTTCCAGTCTAACTTTTGCGTCAGAGACTTCTAAACGATACCACTCTGTAACGCCGTCCTTACAAGCTTGTATGGCTTCTTCTTTAAACGCCGCACAAAACGACGGAGTAGCGGGATAACCATTATCTTGACAATATTTCTTCAACGCATCCTGTTTAGCCTTTTCCGCGGCCTTTTTCTCACCCTCTGCTTTTTTCGCCAAATCTGCCGCAGAAGGCCCGCCGTAATTCAAACTAGAATAATTAGGCATCCAATGGATGGGCCAGCCGATAAATCACTTAGATTTGAATCTGGTTCGGGGGCTCGGGTGCCAGTGACAATTACTTCTTCGACTTCCGCAAATGATACACTTGACAGAAAAATAAAACATAGAAATACAAAACGCCCTAATGGCTTTTCCATAACCTGAACTCCAAATTATTACAATTGACTACATATTGAATATGCATGCCGATGGAAGGAGTTTGGAAGAGAGGGGGCGACAATTTTTAGCATTTTCATCCATGCTCCCTTGCCAAATTCGCGGCGGCAAGCTCCCCCCCCCGATAACTTTTAGTCAAGTAAAAATTTAAATTAGCGCCCTAAAAATCATGTTGGGCTATCGACGCCCTGCGGTTTTCATAGAAAAATCGCAGGGCGTTTTGTTTTTTTGAGCGAAAACGCCACGATGGCGCAAGCCACGCTGATAGCTGATAGCTGATAGCTGATAGCTGATAGCTGATAGCTGATAGCTGATAGCTGATAGCTGATAGCTGATAGCTGATAGCTGATAGCTGATAGCTGATAGCTGATAGCTGATATTTTGCCTCAGCAGATTAGCTTTAAACATTCATTGCGGCTTTGGTTGGCATGGAGCGTAAAGTCAGGCTCGTCCCGCACAGATATTTGCGCGCTATTAGAGAAAGTTGGTAATCGGCCGGGACGAATAGAGCCTAGAGCCATAAAAAAGAAGGAAAAAGTCTTTCCCTTTGCTCATGAAATCACGCGATGAAGCGAGGGCCGAAGTCAGAAAGAATGGTCGCTCCAGAAAGCTTAAGTAAGTGCCATTCTGCATCGACCCCATAAAAAAACCGCCTTTCGGCGGTTTTTTTATAAAGCAAAAATGCTTACATATAGGCATTGGAGCGATCGGTGTGGTCGGTCACGTCGCGAATGCCTTTGAGCTCAGGCAGTTTGTCCATCAACTGGACCTCAATACCCTGTTTAAGGGTGATGGCCACAGAACCGCAACCCTGGCAGCCGCCGCCAAACTTGAGCACCGCAATCATATCCTCGGTAACTTCCACCAGGCTGACATTGCCGCCGTGGGCCGCCAGGCTGGGATTGACGTCGTTGTAGAGCACGTAATTGATTTTGTCTTCCAGCGGGCTGTCGTCGCTGACGCGCGGCATTTTGGAGTTGGGGGCGCGAATGGTCAGCTGGCCGCCCATGCGATCGGGAGAGTAATCCACCTTGGCATCTTCCAAAAATGGCAGGCTGCGCTCTTCAAAGTAGGCGTTAAACCCTTTGAGCGGCACAACTACATCATTTTCTTTCTCTTCACCGGGGCGACAGTACGCAATGCAGGTTTCGGCATTGGGGGTACCCGGGTTGGCCACAAACATGCGAATGCCTATGCCATCGTTGTCTTTTTGCTTGTCGAGCAGGCCTTTCAGGTAATCCTGGGCGGATTCGGTAATATCCACATTAACCATAGGGTTTTTAACTCTGTCTTGGCGGGTTTTTATACCCGATTAAATTACTCAAGTATTCTACTGGAAACACCCCTCGGCTGTTAACTCCTATTTACGCACCCAGCCTGGATCGGCAGCGCAGAAAGCCACCATCTGCCGCCAAGCGGCTGGGTTTTTCTGCTAAAATCTGCGCCCTTTTTATAAATACTCTATTCCGCTGTCCAGGTAAGCTCATGACCAATCCCGCCGCCCTGCAAACCCGTATCGACTCACTCCACGCTGCCATCAAAGCGCGCATCCTGATTTTGGATGGCGGTATGGGCACCATGATCCAGAGCTACAAGCTGCAGGAGGCGGACTATCGCGGTGCGCGCTTTGCCGATTACCACATGGATATCGCTGGCAACAACGACCTGCTCAGCATCACCAAACCCCAGGTGATCCGCGAGATTCAGCGCGCTTACCTGGAGGCGGGTGCCGACATTCTCGAAACCAACACCTTCAACTCCACGCGCATTTCCATGGCTGATTACGACATGGAAGACCTGGTGCACGAGCTGAACTATGCGTCTGCGCGCCTGGCGAGAGAATTGTGCGATGAATTCACCGCAGCCAACCCCGCCAAGCCGCGCTTTGTCGCTGGGGTGCTCGGGCCTACCAGCCGCACCTGTTCCATCTCCCCCGATGTGAATGACCCCAGCGCGCGCAATGTCACCTTCGACCTGCTGGTGGAAAACTACCTGGAAGCCATCGACGGCCTGATTAAAGGCGGCGCCGATATTCTGTTGATCGAAACTATTTTCGATACGCTCAACGCCAAGGCCGCGGTATTTGCGGTGCAAAAATATTTTGATGATAACGGCGTCGAGCTGCCGATTATGATTTCCGGCACCATTACCGACGCCTCTGGTCGCACCTTGTCGGGCCAGACTACCAAAGCCTTTTACAACGCCCTCGCCCACGCCAAGCCGCTGAGCATTGGCCTCAACTGCGCCCTGGGTGCCAAAGAGCTGCGCCAGTATGTGCAGGAGATGTCGCGCGTGGCCAACTGTTTTGTCAGCGCCCACCCCAACGCCGGCCTGCCCAACGAATTTGGCGAATACGACCAGACCGCCGAGGAGATGGTGGCCATAGTCGAGGAGTTCGCCGCGAGCGGATTTTTAAATATTATCGGCGGCTGCTGCGGCACCACTCCCGCGCACATCAAAGCCATTGCCGATGCCATGGCCAAGCACGCGCCGCGCGCGATTCCCACAATCGAACCCGCCTGCCGCCTGTCCGGCCTGGAGCCGTTCAACATCACCAAAGACTCGCTGTTTGTCAACGTGGGCGAGCGCTGTAACGTCACCGGGTCGGCCAAATTCAAACGCCTGATTGTGGAAGAGGATTACACCAGCGCCTTGGAAGTTGCACTGGAGCAGGTGCAAAACGGTGCCCAGGTGATCGACATCAACATGGACGAAGGCATGCTCGATGCCGAAAAAGCCATGGTCAAATTTTTAAACTTAATTGCCGGCGAGCCGGAAATTGCGCGCGTGCCCATCATGGTGGACTCCTCCAAGTGGGAGGTGATTGAAGCCGGTTTGAAATGCATTCAAGGCAAGCCGATTGTCAACTCGATTTCGCTTAAAGAAGGCGAAGAAGAGTTCCTCGCCAAAGCCAAGCTGTGTATGCGCTACGGTGCCGCTGTAGTGGTAATGGCCTTCGACGAAACCGGCCAAGCCGATACTATGGCGCGCAAAAAAGAAATTTGCGCGCGCTCCTATCGCACCCTGGTGGATAAATTAAATTTCCCGCCGCAGGATATTATTTTCGACCCCAATATTTTTGCGGTCGCCACCGGCATTGACGAGCACAACAACTACGCGGTGGACTTTATCGAAGCCACCCGCTGGATTCGCAGCAACCTGCCCCACGCCGGTGTGAGCGGCGGCGTGTCCAACGTGTCCTTCTCCTTCCGCGGCAACAACCCGGTGCGCGAAGCCATTCACTCGGTATTTTTGTATCACGCCATTAAGGCCGGTATGAACATGGGTATTGTCAACGCCGGCCAACTGGCGGTGTACGACGACCTGCCGGCTGAATTAAAAGACCGGGTTGAAGATGTAATCCTCAACCGCCACGCTGGCGCCACCGAAGCACTGCTGGAAATTGCCGAAAAATATCGCGGCGATGGCAGCAGTGGCGAGAAAAAAGAAGATCTGGAATGGCGCAGCTGGCCCATTGCCAAGCGCATAGAGCACGCGCTGGTTAAAGGTATTTCCACCTTTATCGAAGCCGACACCGAAGAAGCGCGCCAACACTACCCGCGCCCGCTGGATGTGATTGAAGGCCCATTAATGGACGGCATGAATGTGGTTGGCGACCTGTTCGGCGAAGGCAAAATGTTTTTGCCACAGGTG
Organism: Cellvibrio sp.; assembly: GCA_050305995.1. GTDB lineage: Bacteria > Pseudomonadota > Gammaproteobacteria > Pseudomonadales > Cellvibrionaceae > Cellvibrio. The sequence continues at coordinate 22,972 of JBNLGJ010000055.1, read as the reverse complement.
GTTAAATCAGCGCGGGTGATGAAGCAATCCGTTGCTTACTTGCAGCCGTTTATCGAAGCGGAAAAAACCGAAGCCTCCAAGCCCAATGGCAAAATCCTGATGGCCACGGTCAAGGGCGATGTGCACGACATCGGCAAAAACATTGTCGGCGTAGTGCTGCAGTGCAACAACTTTGAAGTGGTTGACCTGGGCGTAATGGTGCCCTGCGACAAAATCCTCGACACCGCCATCAAAGAGAACTGCGACATTATCGGCCTCTCGGGTTTGATTACCCCATCACTGGACGAAATGGTATTTGTCGCGCGCGAAATGGAGCGGCGCGGCATTAACAAGCCGCTGCTGATCGGCGGCGCCACTACCTCCAAGGCGCACACCGCCGTAAAAATTGATCCGGTGTTCGACGTCAACCAGGTGGTTTACGTGGCCGACGCCTCGCGCGCGGTAGGCGTCGCCAGCACCCTGCTGTCGGACGAGCTGCGCCCCAAATTTATCGAAGACCTGCAGGTGGAATATGTGCAGGTGCGCGAGCGCACTGCCAACCGCAAACCGCGCGGTACAGTGCGCTCCTACCCCGAGGCCATTGCCAAAGGCATCAAACTGGATTGGGACAATTACACACCGCCAACGCCTGCGTTTACCGGCATTAAAGTGTTTGAAGATTACGATTTAAATGCGCTGGTGGATTTTATCGACTGGACGCCCTTCTTTATCAGCTGGGACCTGGCCGGCAAATTCCCGCGCATCCTCGAGGATGAAATTGTCGGCGAAGCCGCGCGCAGCCTTTGGGCCGATGCGCAAGCTATGCTGCGCAAACTTATCGACGAAAAACTGATTCGCGCCAACGGTGTTATCGGCTTCTGGCCCGCCAATACCGTCAACGCCGATGACATAGCTGTGTACAACGCAGATGGCAAACAAATTTCCACCCTGCACCACATTCGCCAGCAGCATTTAAAACAGGGGATGGAAGCCAAACCCCACGCCTCGCTCGCGGATTTTGTCGCGCCAAAAGAATCCGGCAAACAGGATTACATCGGCGGCTTCGCCGTAACCGCCGGCATAGGCGCAGAAGAACTGGCGAAGGAGTATCAAAACAAAGGCGACGACTACAACAGCATTATGGTCAAAGCCCTGGCCGACCGTTTGGCCGAAGCCTTCGCCGAACACCTGCACCAGCGCGTGCGCAAAGAGTTCTGGGGCTACGACCGCGATGAAAGCCTGAGCAACGAAGATTTAATCAAAGAGCAATACAAAGGCATACGCCCCGCCCCCGGCTACCCCGCCTGCCCGGATCACACCGAAAAAGCGGCGCTGTTCCAATTACTCGATGCCGAAAATAAAACCGGCATCACCCTAACCGAACACTTCGCCATGCTACCCACCGCCGCCGTATCCGGCTGGTACTTCTCCCACCCGGAGGCGCACTACTTCGCCACCGGCAATATCGAGAAAGATCAGGTGGAGAGTTTAGCGGAGCGTAAGGGGGTTAGTGTGCAGGAGGTGGAGCGCTGGTTGAGTCCGGTATTGGCTTATGAGCCGGGGGTTAAGGGGTAAGATTGATTTGAGTTTTAGGTGGGCAAACAACCCACCAAAACTCAAGCATTTAATTTTAGCCTCTCCCTAAGGTCGCTGGGTGCTATATATAAAGTTGTTCGACCATCCTTTGACGACAGCAATAATTTAAATTTCAGCAAAGCATTTAAATACGTTCTTGCTGTATTATCTGAAATCTCATAATCACTAGAAACTTCAGATACAGTAAATACCCTACCTGGATTTTTAATCGCTTTCTTGATTATATCTTTTTGCTGAAAATTTAATTTTCTACTGTACTGAGAACTTTCTAATAGGCCAATTGCCTCACTAAATTGACTTGCCTTTTCAGCAAGATAGTTCTGCAGGTCATCGAAAGCCTCCAAAATTATATCTAGTTGATAATCAATAAAGTAAGTTAAATCATTTTGATCAGTCTCAGTATACATGTACGACATCCCATATTCTTTAGGGTTATCTTTAAGCAATTTACTGATAGAAACATACTTGAATAAATCATAATCATTTTTTAGCATAAACCAATAAAAAAGCGCCCTTGCTGTCCTACCATTTCCATCCCTAAAAGGATGCTCAAATCCAATCATGAAATGCAATATAATCGCTTTTATTACGGGGGCAATAAAATTACTGCCATTTAGCCCAGAATGATCTTCGTTAGCAAAATGACACAGAATAGAAAGACGCTTAACAATTAGTTCATGACAGGGTGGTTGATAAGCAATATCTCCTGACTTGTCTTCCACATAAATATCATCCGCTTCTCGAAAAGAACCAGGAATCACTCCATTTTCTGTTGTACCCATTGTTGCAATCTTGTGAAACTCTAAAATTAAGTCAAGTGTTAACGGCGATTTACAACTTCTTTCCGCGAGTTTTAAAAGAAGGTAATTGTTCAAAATCATCCGTTCATCTTCATTTTTTGGCTCACTACTTGTCTCAAGCATCCGCTTAGCAACTTCACGAGTAACAGCAGCCCCTTCTAGCTGAGCACTACTAATTGCCTCCTCCATAATTAAGCTAGACACCAAAAAATGCCCCTTAAGCTGCCTTGAAGCCGCCTCTCCTGATATCGCGGCAGTGCTACCTCCACCAATTTTAACTACCCTATGAAGCTTTGCTTCCATCGAGTGCGGAATACAATATGAAAAGAGTTCATCCTTCACATCTTTGATGGGTATATATTTGCTTTGCAGCCGTCTTTTTAGCTTTATCGCAAGCCAAATATTTTTAGCTTCGGAACGAGGTTCCACTCTCCATTTAAGCTTAGACCAATGTAAATAACGTCCCTCGGCATCAGTGATGTCATATATGGATAGATACTTTTCTAGTGATGAAGTATCTGTCTTTCCAAGTATAAATTCAGGTGCTTTTTCTACTGAAGCTCTAGACATATCTCAAAATCCAGTTTTTGCGTTTTACCTAGTATCACAATCAAATATGTACCATGTCAATAGCATTCACTTTTTAGCTAGTAAGCTGAACAGTAATGCCATCCCACCTAAAAACCTTTTATTCCAGCATTGGCTACCAGCGACTAGTGTTACTTTCTCTGCGTCGCCAAAGAAAGGCGACCCGGCAAATTTCTGATCCTCGGCTTTGGCATCCTGCACCCATGTGTCGTGCGCTACTCGTGCGCCTACGGGTCGGTTTCACGGGGCGTCCCTGCCCCGTCAAACCTAAAACAGGCGTCCTGCCTGTTTTACCCTAACGCACTGCGATGCTCGGGAAATTTGCAAGGGAATGGAAAATCAAAAGCAACGGCAACGGCAACGGCAACGGCAACGGCAACGGCAACGGCAACGGCAACGGCAACGGCAACGGCAACGGCACAATCAATTCTGTGTAGGTTGGCGGTGAACGCAGCGAACCCCAACATTCTTTGCAATAAAGGCCATCGTTGGGGTTCGCTACGCTCACCGCCAACCTACAATTTCTTCTTTGCTTTTGATTTTGACGTTAACTCTCCCTTATGAGCTCGCCGAGCGCGCATGAAGGCCGTCCTTGGCCTTCACCCTTCGGGCGACTCCGTCGTGCAAAATTGTTCCTACAATTTTGTGGAGGAAATTTGGTGGCAAGCGGGCGGGCAGCTCTTGCGCATCCATGCGCCCGCTGCACTTATGCATCCATGCATGTCGGACTCCCGTTTGAGTGACGTCGCGTCAGGGATGTCGCGTCGGAACGACAGCGAATTTCCGAAGCGCACACGACTGCATGGATGCAGGAGGTAGGGCGACGCAGGATGCCAAAGCCGAGGAGAAACGAACGATTAGGGTCGCTTTTGATGTGCAGGACGCACGAATGCCGTGAAGCACATGGATGTGCGAAAACTGCCTTTTGGTGACTTTTCTTGCATGAAAGTCATCCTTGGCTCTCACCCGAAGGGCAGCTTCGCTGTGCAAAATTGCTCCTGCAATTTTATGTGCACCCAAAGACAAAAATGCCTGGAGCATTTTTGATCACCTAAAGGCGACCCGAAGGGCAAAGTGCATGGATGCACTTTGTAAAAGTGAGTCGCCAGCAGGCGAAACCTGCAATCAAACCTTCATACATTCTAATGAAAATTTATCCAAGTTGTGCTCGGGGGTTTGATCCTTCAGAAACTTTCGCTGCATCTCGATAAGATCAAGCTCCTCCTTTTCATTTGAAGAAAATATTAATGAATGACTTCTTATGTACCGTTCCAATTCCTTTATTTCTAAATAGGTCATTACTTCATTGCAATCTAATCTCCGCTGAAAATCTGGGGAACCAGTTTGCTTAAGGTATGGATACTCCTGCTTTATTGCAGTGCTCCTAGCAAGAGAATTAACAAGCAAAGGCAACGGTGGATCGAGAAAAAACACTTCTCGCCCACCACCAACTAGCAGCCCAATCATGAAAAACAAAAAATATCTGCTCTTTAAGCCCATGTGAAAACCATCCAAATAATTATAAGTCCGCTTAATCTCACACAAAGCATCATATTCACAACGTTTGCCCACAGACTAAGCCGAAACCTCCATGGCGATAAATAGTTTATCATTTAGCCATACCATCAAATTGCTTTTGCAGCCAGCATCACCAGTTCGTAGCTCGTAGGGTGGGTTAGCCGCAAAGCGGCGCAACCCTCGCAGGCTTTAAAAAATCAGCGTGGGTCATGACCCGCCCTACAAGATAATTGCTTTTCGCTTTTGACGTTACCCATTCCTTAGAGCTCGCCGAGCGCGCAGGAGAAACGAACGATTAGGGTCGCCTTTGATGTGCAGGATGTACGAATGCAGTGAAGCACATGGATGTGCGAAAACTGCCTTTTGCTTACTTTTCTTGCATGAAAGCCATCCTTGGCTCTCACCCGAAGGGCAGCTTCGCTGTGCAAAATTGCTCCTGCATTTTGTGTGCACCCAAAGACAAAAATACCTGGATCATTTTTGATCGCCTAAAGGCGACCCGAAGGGCAAAGTGCATGGATGCACTTTGTAAAAGTAACTCGCCAGCAGGCGAAACCTGCGCAAGAATTACAATCAATGCTAGAAATCGCTACCTAATATTCATACCCAGAAATAGCGTATTATTTTTCCAGGCTGATAATTCGCTATAGCAAACTGCCGAGAAGTTAACACAACTGACATCCCTGTCATTAACCTTAAAAACCACCCTGCACCTGGAGCAAGTGCAGTTACTGGAATCTATCAAAAAAGTTCTTGGTTTCCTGTGCAGAAAAGCCCGGAAACCAGTGCCCGCCGGTTTCGGTGCCGCACCAAACCACCGGTTTATCGCTGTCGCAACCTTGATACTCGACACAACCGTTATCGCCCAATGGCTGGGTTGTACTACTGCAGTGGTTGCGTGCTAGGAAAACATTGCGCGCCTCCTCCCCTGCCGAGTAGGGCACTACATTGTCATCTTTGGCGTGGATAAACATAGCCGCGACTTTGTAGGATGAGTTGTCACAACCGCTCCAGAGTGAACCAGACATGGGCACTACAGCGCGCACCACATCACCCATCTGACAACCTACGGCATTTGACATCATGCCACCAAAGCTGAAACCGGTTGCAAAAACCCGCTGAGTGTCCGTGCAGACACTTTGTTGTACTTCGCTAAGCATGGCGCGCAAAAAGTGGATATCGCGATCACCGCTATTTGCCCAACCTTTATCCAGCCCCTGGGGAGCCAGGTAAATTGCGCTGTTACCGTACAAGTTCTTTAAACCAAAAAAACCGCTCCAGCCATAAATATCTTCGGCACTTCCGTCGCGCCAGTGCAAGCCGATGATAATGGGATAGGCATTATTGGGGTTATAGTTGGCAGGCATTTCAAGCCAATAGTCGCGCGGGGTGTTATCGCTGGTAATCGATTGCAGGCCCGTCGCCAACTTGGCGGATCCACCACACCCCGAGGACTCCCGGGTCGATTGCGGAGCGGAGCTCGAGGATGAGCCGGATGTTTCCTTCTGGGGTTGGGCTCCACCACAAGACACTAGCGCAAAGGTAATTAGCGCGAGGTAGATGTTTTTCATATTATTGTCTCAATTGATTAGTGTTTATTATTTAATCGCAGGGCTAAACCATGAGCATGATTTCCAAGGTGCCTCTGAATCAAGGCGCCTCTGAATAATGCAGGTGATTAGAACGCAGGTGATTTTTCAGCAGTTCCCTAGGCCAGATGATAACGGAAATTGGTGCACTAAAACCAAAGCGTTAATTGATGCATTATTTTCTCAGGCCGGGCAAATATAACGCGGCACTCCGACTGCGAATTGAAATATCGGAACAAGGTATAGCACTTTACTAATAGTGAAATTAATAAGATAAATTTTGTTAGCCGAAAGCGTCAATTTCGATTGACTGATCTGTAGCTCGTACCGGCAAGGGAAATCAAATAAATTCCTTACTGGTTTATCAGATCGCCAGCAGGCAAAGCCGGCGATCAATTATTTAGCGCTAGGAAACCACAGAAAAACCAGCCGGCTTGCAGCCTAAACGGCCCAGGCTAGTCAACTTGACTTGACTCCAACAAGCTTGAAGATGAGCGTTTAAACACGAGAGGGACGAAATTTTTAACCTTGCCCAGCCAATCGCAAAACACAAACCAAGCCAAACTAAACATCCACACCAAATAGGACGACCAAATTTGGTGAGAGAGATAATGTTGCCCGCGATACACCTGGGTTAAACCCAAAAAGTTGCCATAGACAAAGGCCACAGCCAAACTGATTAGCGCAGCGCGGCGCATACCCATGCGCATAAAGCCAAAAAAACAGGCAAGGAATACAAAGCCAGTAATGGAATGCCCACCTGGCCAGCACTGTCCGCCCTCACCAAAACTGGGAAAGGGCTCGGTGATTTTTTCCAGTGGAATAGCCTCGCTGCCACCAAATGCATGGACATGAATGGGGCACTCCACGCTGGAGGCGCGCTTGAGGTGGCCGATCATTTCTGAGGCAAAGACTATCGCCAAAATGGTTATCCACAGGGTGGGCGTGGTTCCGCGCGGAAAGGCGCTCAGCCAGGCCCTGGGTGTGGCAATAACAGGTTTGGCAAATAACCGTGCCAACCAGGGAAAACAACGCTGCAACAAGCCAAGCCAGGGGATAAGTATTAAGGCGAGTGCAATCATGGCGATATACACTGTGCCCGACACCAGCTTGGGAAACTTGTGAAAACTAAATTCATAAGTTGGCGAAAAAGCGTAGGGGAATCCGCCAGGCAAGTGAGAGAGGTAATAGGCCAGGCGCTTATCTACATCAAAATACCAAAATAAGCCCAGAGTTAAGGCCATTGCCACACTCGGGTAAACCACCCAGGCCAGCCAATTAATGGCCAACCCTGATTGAGGCACAGGCTTATTGTGTATATTCTGATCCACTCGCATCCCCTTTTAGATACTCCCAGGAGCCAATAAATTCGCCTGGTGATGCCGGTAAATTCGCCAAGCCAAAATGGTCAATTTTCCGCGACATGCCTTAAGTTATTCTTAAACCGCAAGCTTGGGCCTAACCTGGGCTGACTATACAAGTGCCGCATACTCACCACCTAGTCCGCCACCTATCCCAAGCTGAAAAGGATAGATCATCATGTCCCAAATTAAACCCTGGACACTCGCGCCTTCCCCCTGCTTATTCTTTGTACAGCTGTCTGGGAACCATTTTCAAGCACACCAGGTCAAGCTACCGCCCAAAGCGATGCTAGGCTACTGATTCGCACTGCCCGCCCCCATTCCCTTTGGCACAAACATAGCACGCGTTAACACCAGCATCCACGACAAGTGAGCATTTTAAAAGTACTATTACAACCCCGAATGCAAAAAGGGAAATAGCTGGCACTCTGATTCTATGCCGCTTATTTAATACACAAACCACTCTACCTTGTGTTAAAAAAGCCCGCAGCAACATTGAGCAATCAATACCAACGGCTACACAGGTATGGGGTTAATCGTTGGCGCCAGTATTGCTCTCGGCTGGTTGCTATTCCGCGCAGTGGAAATACCTTTTATGCGCTGGAGAGATAGACACCTGTTTACAGGATATACACAACACCGCAGACAAGTTAAACACTGCAAAGGCCCTTTCATGACGCCCGCGATTAAAAGCCTGAAAAAAGCCAACGTAAAATTTAATGTTCACCAATATACCCACGACCCAGCGGCAGAGTCCTATGGGCTGGAAGCCGCTGAAAAAATGAGTGTGGAACCCACTCGGGTGTTTAAGACTCTGGTGGTGCAATTGGATGGCAAGGACTTTGCCGTGGCCGTGGTGCCCGTGTGCGATATGCTGAGCATGAAATTAATTGCCAAAGCCGCCGGTGCAAAAAAAGCGGCAATGGCCAATAAAGTGGATGTGGAGCGTATTACCGGCTACGTACTGGGCGGCGTGAGCCCTCTGGGGCAAAAGAAGCGACTAAAGACGTTTATAGACAGCTCAGCTGAAACTCAGCCCAGCATCTATGTCAGCGCCGGTAAACGTGGGCTGGAAGTAGAATTGACACCAGCAGATTTGCAAAGGCAACTCGCGGCTCACTTTGCACCTATAGCGGCAATAGATGAAAGTTTATTGCCTCATTCCTGAATAAAATCACCGGTTGCATTTTAATTGCTCGGCGGCTCAATTTGTTAAAAAATTACAGTGGCAGGTTATTTGTGGTTAGGGCATTCCTAAAAAATCCTAACGCGAAACTTTTGTACATGAATCATAGGGAAATGCCTGCGAGCAATCCCCCCTTGGTCTAGGCGTCGAACACAGCCGGATTCGCTTTTATATTGCCAATCGCCCTGGTTTTGGCGATTACCCAGCGCTTGATGAGCTGCGCCCGCTGCTGCCCGGCGAGCTGCAGCACATAGTGGCCAACACCAGTAACCACTGGCGCAAGCTGTTTAATGTATACGCCAAGCTGTTGTTTTGATTGGTACGGGTTAACGGATATACACTTTACTCAGCCAAGTTGGCAGACCTTGGCGAACAGCATTTTCTTCAGTCCTGGAGCTGCGAGGCGCTGCAGTTTAGCCAGCCGTAATTTTTAGAGAATGAAAAGCGCCTACATATAATCGCTGGCAAAACCTACGCCGAAAATTTAGATTTACCGCCGCTGACTTGGCAGGATAAGCACTTTGCCATCAACCCGGATACCGCTTAATAGCTTCGCCCTACCCCGACTATCGCCAGTTGTCCAACATACGCATTAGCCAGCTAATAAATTTAATGCGCTCGTTAAGTTACAGACCTATTGAAATGGGCACTAAAAAACCTTAGCATCAAAAAAATATTCAGCCACAAGGAATCAGAAAGTGAAAAAAAGCGCCCTTATACTCCCATTAATTCTCTTAGGTTGCGGCAGTGACCACCGCGGTGATACTGATACCCAGAATAGCTATAACAACAAATATTTTAGTTTGGCAAAGGTAAACGATTTAACAACCGGACAGATTTACTCATCTGAACTAGTTAACGCAGACCAATCTCATTACGGCTTTTTATCCGTCAAGAACCAGCAAGAAGAAGTGCTGAACGGGGTGCTTGTGACCCCCCAATATCGATACTTAACCATCACCAACCAGCGCTATGGCAGCAGCAATATATCTGCTCCTGTATGGGAAACCACTTCCTACATAGAAACTGCAACTAACAATTTGATTTCCTTTAAGCTATCCGCTACCGCCGTTGGAATAGGCCCTATAATCAGCTGCACGTCCTCCTCCCCCTATCACCTTCCCGACCAAGTTAAATTGGGTGATGCCGAGTCGACCCCTAGCTTTACTTGTGACGGAAACATTACCTTTGCTGGAGGAAGCTGGCATACTGAAGCTGCCAGCGAAGGAAACTTAAATTTGATAATTAAAATCCAAACTCTTGACCAGAGCAGCAATATTATTGATGAAACTACCACCTACACCATCGATCCAGCAGGCAATATTTTACAAGTTAAAGTGAATGATTTAGTAAGTTTTAACTGATCGCAAACAAAAGGCCTGCACACGCCCCCTAAAAAAATCCGCTGTAGTTGTACGAAGTACAAAACCATAATTTTATTAATTCACTTTTGCCGCAACTAATGTAGCCATTAACAAATAGGTGTGTGCAAAAGCGGGTTAGGCTCCCAAGTATCTGGATTCCTATTGGCACTCAGGCCAGCTATGCTGAGCCACAATATTATTGCTAAGGATCAATGCCATGAGTCTGTTGGATATTGTATTTGTTGCCCTGGTGCTATTTTTTGCCTGGCGCGGTTACGTCAAAGGCTTTTGGGATTCGGTAAGCCGTCTGCTGGGCTGGGCGCTGGCCTATCCGAGCTCCATACTGCTTACCCGCCCCGGTGGGGACTGGTTAAGCCTGCACACCCCACTAACGGGTTTGCTGGCCTACTTTATTGCTGGCAGCGTTATTTTTTTGCTCACCAGTTTTGTCGCCAGCCTGGCGTTTAAATGGCTGGGCGAAAAAATACCCGCCAGCGATACTTCCGAACGATTATCCAAATACAGCGGCCTGTCCCTGGGCTTGGTATTTGGCGGCCTACTGGGTTTACTGGTGGTTTACGCGCTCAATCTGCTGCCTCAATCTTCTGTCATAGTTACCGCCGTTGCCAAGCAAACACAAAATCCGCCAGCATCCACGCCAGTAAGCGCACAGCCAAAATCGCCAGTGCCCAGCCTTGGTCAGCTGCAACAAAAGCGTGATTCTTTTATCGCTGCCAGTGCCAAAAAATTAATTAGCAGCGCCGCCGCCGAAGCTGTATCCCTCACATTAAAAGATGAAACAGCCGCTCAGGTTACCCGCGCCTTTGTCGCCGACCCGCAAACCATGCTCGGCCATGTGCAGGCGTTAAATCAGGATGGCGAAATCAAAGCCCTGCTGCAAAACCCCGGCATCCAAAAACTGCTCAGCCGCGAGGACAGCCAAGGGTTGATAGACTCGGCAGAGTTTAAAACCCTGGTGAGCAACCCCCATATGCAGGCCCTGATGCAGGAAGCGGATGTGCGCAGTGAGCAAGGTGAGCGCGCCGCAGCAGAAAAATTAATTGCCGCCTGGAATCGCACGCAGCAACTTAAATACGACCCCCGAGTAACCACCATTTTGCAGGATAGAGAATTCCAACAGCAGCTAAACAACCCCAATAAGTTGGCGCTGATGATGAACCCCAAACTTAAACAGCTGACCGAGATTATTTTTAACCCGGCAGAGCACTATGCCATTCGCGATTTGGACAGCGCCGAGCGCGCATCACTCGAAAGCAACTCATCCGAGGCAACCGATGGCAGTAAAAAAGCGCCAACGCGAATCTACCGCTGGACCGATGAATCCGGCCAGGTGCATTACTCAGATAAACCCGGCGCGGATTGAAATAAAAAAATTAGCGATTGGCGTTACAGCTTAAGGCTGCGCAAAAATGCCAAGTGCGCCGCGCGCGTATCTGCCCCCGAGTAAGGCAGCAGTGTCCAGGTTTCGCTGGCACTCATACTGGCATCGGGCGCCAAGGATTTATAAGGCGCGTGAACTTCCAACTCCAACACCCCCTCTTTGGGAAGCTGTGGCAAATATTCAATGTACAACTCCACTTGCCCCTGCTCCGGGTGAATGGCGCTTTTGGGGTGCAGCGGAAATTGCAGGATTAACACCTGACCATCGCGAAAAGCCGCAATCCACCCGGCTGCAGGCTGGATAAACACCTTACCTTTACTGCCCTGCTTGCCTTCGGGCGGGTCCACCAAGTCCAGTTGAAAAAAGCCATCCTTCAGGCTGGTGGAAATAGGACCAAACTTGTCGTCCGGTAATTGATTAACACGCACATCCTCAGCCTGAGCCACAGGCACATACACCTGGGTGCTGGGCGCAACCCGGGCGTTAAACCAGATATCCCAGGCCACAGGTGTATCGCGGAAATTGCGCAGACTCGCGTCAACGCGCAACTGGTTGGGGTTAGCCGCAACCAGCGAATAGTTTTTACTGAGCACCACGCCGGAAATAGGACTGGGCGGAGCCTGCAAGGCCACATTCTGGGCACTGCGCTGCAGCACCTGGTTTTTGCTCAGGATTAAATAGGGGTCGGGCGGCCAAACGGCTTTAGCTTCAGCGCGCTCTGCGTTAAGCCGCTGCTGGGTCCACCACTGGCTTTGCGGGCCCACCCAAATCTCTTGCGCGAGATAGCCCACATTATCGGCATCAGGCGCAATATAAGGGTCTGGCTCGGTGACTACGGCATCCCCCACACGCAAAAAATTATCCCCGCCCTTTAGCGCTATGGACAACATGCGCCCGCCTATATCCGGGGTAATTTCCACATCCAGGGCTGAGGTTTTTAAAGGAATCCGCTCGACCTGGGCCCCGGCTGGGCCAGATAAACCAAGCGTCACAAAAGCAAGTGAAATCAAAGCTGAAGAAAGCCGTAAATTGAAGGACATAGTCTTGTTATTCTCACTGTTAATCTCTTTATTAACACATGCAACCGCAAGGGCAATTAAGCTCTGCCAAACCGGTAATGCCGGTGCAACTGGCAAGTGGGGGTTATTGTGCCTGTGGATATTAGCCAAAACACGTTAAAATTCCGCCATTTACACTTTTTTAATAAGGAACACCCGTGAATTGGCTCCCACAACAACTCGACAACCACCTGGTTTATTCCGCACAGACAGATGCCTGTGACAGCCATGCCATCAAACAGGCACTTGAAGCCGCAGCGCGACAAGCCATAAGCCTGCTGGACAAAACCATCAAGGACGATTCACTCTACCTGTTGTTTAGCTGGGATCAATCCTTACAGCAACTGCAGGTGGTGGTGACAGACGCCAGCAAAACCCAGGATTCAGACACGCAAGTACAATTACGTTTTAGCCAGCCCCCCAAGGAGTCGCCAAACCCAGAGGATTTTGCCGAACAGCTGCACTTTTGGTTAAAAGATTTCCTCGCCAGCTATGCGCCTTTTTTCCGCTACTCGCTGGTGGCTATTTTTAGCGCAGGCGACCGCACGCAAACCCACCTGCTTTAGGCAGTATTGTACTTTGGCTGCTAGGCTAAAAGGATTCGGACGCCCGCGTGCGTCCCTGGTTTAACCGGAGGAAAACCCCATGTCCGCCCGCTGCGAACAACTTCCCGCCCATCTGCGCAATAGCTTGATCCTCATAGGAATGCCAGGTGCCGGCAAAAGCACTATCGGCCTGCTGCTGGCTAAAAACCTGGCCAAAGATTTTGTCGACACCGACCTGCTGATCCAAAATGCTCAGGGCAAAACCCTGGATGATATTCTGCGCACCCAGGGCTATATGAAACTGCGCGAACTGGAAGAGGAGCAGCTCACCAATGCCTGCTACACCAACTATGTAATCGCCACTGGCGGCAGTGCGGTTTACAGCGAAAAAGTCATGAAACACCTGCGCCAGTTCGGCCCCATAGTGTTTATTGATGTGGCTTGTGATGAGTTGGAAAAGCGAATTAACGATATGGATACACGCGGCATAGCGCGGCCTGCAGAGCAGACTTTTGCCGAAGTGTTCGCCGAACGGCGCCCGCTCTACCACCGCTACGCCGATGTAGTCATAGACGGCAGCAATAAAACCCAGGATCAGTTAGTGAATGAAATCATTTATTGGGAGGGTGAGGGCTATGCAGAGCTGGATGCATAGCCGACAGGATTGAGGACCTAGTTGCTTTTTGCCGCCTTAGCCACTGCCGGTTTAGCGGCGCCAGCGCGCAAGCGGGTTAGGTTTTTTAACACATCAAACCAAAATGGCGCACCGAACAAGGCCGCCGATGCGGTAACCAGCCAACCGACAAAACCGGTGCTGATTAAACTATCCAGCGAGCCGGGCTGCCAACCGATGGGCAGCGCCTGCAACTGCAGCAAGGCTTGGGTCGCACTCTCCTCACCAGCCACATTTAACTGTGCCGCCAGTTGCGGCTGCAACCACAGGGTTTTAAATAGCTGCACAGAATCTATATTAAAAATCGCAGTAATCACCAAGGCGATGGTAAAACACCAAAGTTGCGAACGGCGCCTATAGGCGGCAGACACCTGCTCCATGCCCTGATCAAACCAACCCGCCAACTCAGTTTGCAGCTGCTGAATATCGCCCGCCGCCTTGTCCAAATAGTGGTTCACCAAATGAGCCAGGCGCGAATCCCCCAAAGCACGGGTATCCAGCGAGACTTTGCCATCCTCGGCAACCGTCATCTTATTTTCCAGCTTGCGCATAATTGCTACAGCAAAATCGCCCGCAGCGATAAAATCCGGCCTATTTTTGATGGCTTTTATTTCACTGGCGATGCCGTCGCCCAGAGGGTGAACCAGGCCGTGGTTGTAAACCGCCATAAGCAGCTCTTTGCCCGAGCTGTCATCCTCGGCATTGAGCAGCTGGCTGATGCCCTTGAGCAAATTATGTGCGCGCAAATTAAACCAATTGGACAAGGCCTCAAAAATCGAACTGCTCATTAAAGCAACAGAGGCATAACAAAACACTAGGCCTATAGCGACCTCCAACACATTACTGTTAATCACGACAGACTCCTTTGAGTAATTATTGTGTACATTTTAGGGTGCGCAGACTTTAGGCAAAGACCACGCAAACCTTGTCGGGGAATTGTGCAACCATTTGGCAAAATTCGGCCAGTGCATCCGAGATAAAAATTCAGCCTACTAATTGCAACGCTCCACAACCATAATATCTGTTTATGATGATATAGCTTGTACAGGGTGTAGTTGTACAACAGGGTTTTCGGGGTAGTAGTTATGGCACAGGCAGATGAACAGCCTCCAACGCGCTATTATGCAGTAGCGGCGTTGATTCGAGCGCGCAAAAAATTGCTAGGCTGGAGTCTGGGACTCTTCGCGTTTTACAGCATCAGCCTCGGACTCATCGCCCCCTGGGCCATTAAATCGCAGCTGCAGCAGCTGGTGCAAAAACGCCTGCAACTGCAATTGCAAACCCGCAGTTTTACTATTAACCCCTATGCCCTCAGCCTGAATATCCAAGGCTTGCAAATTAGCGGCCAGGGCCTGGCACAACCGCTGGGCTTTGAGCAGCTGTATATTAATTTTCAACTCTCCAGCCTCTGGCGCTGTGCCTGGAGCTTTAAAGAGTTCCACATTTTGGGCCTGCAGGGCCAATTGCTGCGCAATAAAGATGGCTCCACTAACTTCAGCCCACTTATGGCCCGCTGGAACGCCAGCGCTCCAACGCAAACTGACCCCCCAGCCACGGATGACAGCAGCCCAACGCGGCTATGGATTCAGGACCTGCAAATCCAGCTGGATAAATTTGTCCTCGACGACCTCACCCACAGCACGCCCTACCACACCCAACTTGGCCCTGTCAGCCTCAGCGCCCAGGCCTTGAGCAGCCTGCCCAATGCCACCGGCCAGCAACACTTTGAGCTGCGCACCCCTCAGGGGCTCTCCCTGGGCTGGAGTGGCAATATTAGCCTGCAACCCCTGGCCAGCAGCGGCCAGTTCCAGTTGCGCGGGCCGTTAATATATCTTGCCGCCGACTATCTCCAGGACCAGCTCAATTTCACCGCCTCGCCCGATGACTTTGCCCTGGGCTTTGACTACGCATTAAGCCAGCGCGGCACACTGCCATTAGCGGTCAAGCTCAGCAATATCAACCTCGACCTAAAGAACCTGCAATTACAGGATCTAAAGCATCAGCCGCTGCTACAACTCAGCCAAATCGATTTACGCCAGGGCCAGCTAGATTGGCCCGAGCAGCGGGTAAATATCCCGCAAATCAGCCTGGGGGATGGCGAGTTCTGGCTAGCGCGCGATAACCAGGGGCAAATCAACGTCGCGCAATTGCTGCGCGAAAGCGAAGCAAAACCCAGCACGCCGGCAGAGCCGCCAAGTAAACCCACCCTGCCCTGGCAAATTAGCAACCAACAACTGGCTCTGGGCGACTGGCAAATTCATTTTGCCGACCAAAGCCTGCCCGGTCATCCCCAGCTCACACTGACGAATGTCAATGCAAAACTCAACAACCTCAGCAACCTGCCCCAACAGCTAATCACTTACACCGCTGGGCTAAAGCTCGATGAGGGACAGGTGCAAAGTCAGGGACAGCTGCAGTTGCAACCTCTGGGTAAATTTCAAGCCCAGTTAACTGCACAGCAACTACCACTACAGCTGGCGCAGGCCTATGTGCAAACCCTGGCAAAAATTCAACTTAAATCCGGCAGCTTAAGTTTTACCAGCCATATCGCGGGGGACACTGCCGAGCAGTTGCAAATTGCTGCTGAGCTAAACCTGGACAACCTGGAAGTAGATGAGCAAAACAGCGCGCGGGCAATTCTCGCCTGGCAACAACTGGCACTTAAAGATATCAGCGTGGAAACCCAGCAACGCAACCTGAGCCTGGGCCAAATCACCCTGGATAAACTTTTTGCCGACTTCACCATAGCAGCTGATGGCAGCACCAGCCTCGATCGTATTTTGCCCGACCAAAACCCGGGCCAAGCTAAAGCCTCAGCGAGTGTCGATAGCGCAACTGCTGGTGAAGATCCAGCCCCCTGGCATATTCAATTGGGGCGAACACAAATTAATAATGGTGGAGGCCTATTTAGCGACAACTCACTGCCACTGGCATTCAAGGCGCAAATTCAACAATTAAATGGCTATATCACCGGTATAGATTCGGCCGCCACCGCGCCCGCCACCCTCAAACTTGAGGGGCAGGTGGCGCCCTACGGCCAGCTGCAAATCAATGGCAGCCTGCTGCCACTAACACCGGCGCTATTAACCCAGATAAAACTCAAATTCCGCAATTTGAATATCCCCGAGTTCTCCCCCTACAGTATTAAATTTGCCGGGCGAAAAATTGCCAACGGCAAAATGGACCTGGACCTTAATTACAATATTAAAAATAAAGCCATGCAGGGCAGCAACAAACTGGTGTTAAAAGATTTCACTCTAGGCCAGCGGGTTGAACAGCCAGGGGCAATGGATTTACCGCTGGATTTAGCCATAGCCCTGCTCAAGGACAGCCAGGGAAAAATTAGCGCCGACCTGCCAGTTAGCGGCAAGCTTGACGACCCGCAATTTAATTACGGCAAGGTAATTGGCCAGGCATTTACGCGGATGATTACCAACCTGACAACCGCGCCCTTTAAATTATTGGGCAGCCTGCTCGGGCTGGGAGAGAGCGAAAACCTGGGCAGCATAGCGTTAAACCTGGGCAGCGCCCAGCTTGCGCCGCCGGAGCAGGAAAAACTCAACAAACTTGCTCAGGCATTGGCTGCGCGGCCACAACTACAACTGCAAATTGCCGGTATTTACCAGCGCCAATTGGATGGCCAGGCGCTCGCGCAGCAAGCACTGCTGCAAAGCCTGCGCACGCAATTAGCAGACCCTGGCGCCGAGCTGGACAGCAACGATAAAAATCAGCTCAAACTCTTGGAAGCCATGTATGAGGCCCAGGGGCTACTGCCGCGCCTCAGCGATTTGCGCCACGCACTAATTACCACTGACATGACTTCAGCAACTAGCGCACAGCAAAAAGCCCAGCAGCAACAACTGGAGCAATCAGCCTATTTTGACAAACTGCTGGTCAGCTTGGCGGCTGCACAACCACCCACCCAAAGCCAGTTAGATGAACTCGGCTTGGCGCGCGCCCACGCCATTGCCAATTACCTACAACAAGAGGGCCTGAGCGCAGAGCGCATCAAGCTATTGCCGACCAAGGCATTAAAAGCAGGGGCAAAACAAACGCTGCAGTTAAAGCTAAAGCTTCAACAAATGCGCGATAATCCAGCGGAAAATTAAGGAGTTAAAATTGCAGTGGCGAAACTGCTGAAGCAGAAGCTTAAGGCAACTAAAAATTTTTATTAAATACAGGCAACATCAAGCTGTACGAGGCAAAAATAGCCGGGGGAAAGAGCCGTACCGCTCAAAAACGGCGTTAAAAAAGCTCGATTTTTAAGTTATTTTCAGCGACTTCTTCCAGGTTTTCGGCGGGGGTATCCAACAACTGCGCAGCATCATCCAACTGCTTCACCAAACTGCGAAAATGCTCCTCTACAGCCAAGGTTGCTATCTGCAAGTTTTCCAATGAATTAAGCGCTTTATCAGCAAGGCCGAGCAACTCTGACTCCTGCGCCAAGGTTAAATCCATTCCCATAGCCATAGTACGCAGTGAAATAGACAAGTCAGTCATAATTTCCTTTACTGCCTGGCGATTATCGCGCGATGCCATTTCCAGCAAGCTCATCACTAAGCGCGTATTATCCTGCTGCGCCTTAAGCATGGCATTTACCTTGAGCGTACGCGCTCTGGCCTCGGCAATAGACACTATCTGAGCCAACACATCGCGCAGTCGGCCATAGCGCTCAACCTCACCAATCGGAGCATCAGTTACCAGTAGCTGAACCAAGTCAAAATTAAAAAGCATAAAACGATCGAGCGAAATAATACGGCTATCAGAGTGAAGGGCATCAACCAATAAACGCTGAAGTGAGGGGGAAATATCGTCCGGGAAGCGTTTTATATCCTGTTCGAAAGAAAACTGCACCACACCATTAAGGCCCAAGTCTCTCGCACAGGAGAGAAGCAAACGGGCTAAGTGAGCAAGACTCTGCGTGTTTTGCGCCTTCTCCGCAAACAGAGCCACTACACCCATCTCTGACGCGGAAGACATGGCTGTAAAAGCAATGCTGGAATAATTGGTTAATTCCTGTTGCAAGCTGTTTAAGTTTTGCTTGTCCTGCACGCACTTGCTAACTATGGCGAAAAAATCTATCGCCTCCATGTTGTCGGCGATATAACCATCCACATCCAACTGAGCAAATTGTTCGCGCAGCGATGGCGACGTTTTTGTAGTAATCATAACCAGTGTGGTCAACTCGATTGGGAGCGCGCCTAGTAGCTCCTCGCTAAACAACCGTTCGCCCGCCACAAGCACCACACACTGACATTGGGGGGTAAGGCTTTGCAAACTCTGCGCATCCGGAATGGCCTTACCCCATTCACCCGCGCACGAATGCAATTGCCCGGGGGCGACAAAAAGCATCTGCCCTTCAGGAACCAAATAGGCCTTGTCGTGCCCGGAAACTAACCACAATAAATCCATTTGTCATCCTCGACAGTAACACTCAAATACTCATGGCTAAAAAGTATTACACAAGCCTACTGAATAACCAGTAACAGGCGATGGATGCCTGGTAATTCCTTACTTTTAAAATTTTTAGAAATAAAAAAATTATATTTAATATCCAAGCTTTTAAAAAATAAAAATTTAGACTAACCAGCAAACATTTTGGATTTATTTTGACCAACCAGTTGCCAGCAATCAAGAGGAGTTTATCGCCCTCACCTCCCCCTCAAGCCTATGGCCGCCAGCTAACTGCCACAACCACGCCAGAGCTAAATGCACCAATATGGAATATGCGCACCACTTATTAGAGCAATTTTGAAGCATGCAGTAATATTGCCCTACCTGCTTGATTCCGCCAAAGCCCGCGGGATATTTGTCGCATAAATTGTCAGATTGCCTCGCTCCAGTTTGGCGCAGTTTCTGCATCAGGCGGATCACCAATACTTATAACATGGGGCAGCCAAGGTTAAGCCAGCACCCAGGCCATCAACACAACTCTAGAAACTAGCGAAGAAGACCTATGAATCTACAAAGCGATGCGATGAATTTGTCGCCGGCCGAGCGCGGCTGGCTTAAATGGGGCGGCAAAACAGGCAAGCTGGCCCAGGGCTGGGGCTGCTGGTTAAACCAGAGCCGCTACCCGCTCATGGAGCAGGCTTTTGAAAGTATCGCCCAGACGCGCATAAAAATTATGCAGCAGTGGGCTGGCCGCCAGTGGTCGCAACTGGAGAGCTGCCGCGGCCAGCTGCAATTTTTGGATGAAAGCCCCTCAGGCATACTCGACAAGTTTTACCCACTAATGCCAGATGCCACCGAGCTGTTTGTCATAGATGCCCAAGGCAAGGTAATTGAATCCACCTACAAACAGCACCTTGGCGACAGCGATCTCAATCCCCAAGCCGTAGCGCGCGGTTTGCAAGGGGCATTTTTGCACGGCCCCTATCTGGATCCACTTACCCTGCAAATTGGTAGACGCAGCTCCGCTTTTCACGATCAGGTAAGCCTGATGTTTTATTTGCCGATTACCCTTAACCTCATGGGCCAGGGCTGTTTGTGCGCACGCTTTCCCAACGATGTTCTCAGCGATTTAATCCAGCGCGAAGCCGGGCATATTTTTACTGAGTCGGGCGACAACTATATTTTTATGGTCAAGTCGCAATTCGACCCAGCAATTGCCCAGGGTACTGCCCTCTCCCGCTCCCGCTTTGAAGACTCCACCTTCTCCCTGGGTGAAAATTTAAAAAGCGGCATTAACACTGGCTTTGGCACAGTGCGTATTCACCAGCATACCGAATTTGAAATTCGCTTTACCGATCCGGCCACTCAGCAGCTGCACCCCGGCGTGCGCGAAACCATTCGCAAAGGCAACAATTTATTTGTCACCTATCCCGGCTACTCCGACTATCGCCATATTCCGGTGGTGGGCAAAGGCGTCACCTTCCAACTGCCTGGCTCGGCCGACACCTGGGGCATGATGTGTGAAGCCGATCTGGAAGAGGTCTATCGCTTCCGTTCGCTCAGCTACAGCCTGATGAAAATCTATGCCCAAGGCGTGATTCCCGCCGTAATCGCCCAGCTTGCACTGCAAACCTATAGCGATTTATCCAACGCAGTGATTAACAGTATCTCCCTTGTACTGCTGTTGCTTGGTGGCTTCGTGTTCCGCCAGCGCGGCCCGCGCCGATTGGCGCGACGACTGGGCAAGATGACGGAAATTATTCACGCCATCACCGAAGGCGGTGGCAACCTTCGCCAGCGCCTGGACACCAAAAAACTCGCCAGCGACGAAACCGGAGACCTGGGCCGCTGGACCAACAGTTTTATCGACAACCTGGACTCAGTTGTTGGCGAAGTGATACGCGCGGCTGACGATGTTATGAAAAGCAGTGAAAGCCTGCTCAAACGCAACAGTGAGGCCAATCAAACCTCTGGCCATGTGTCCGACTCAATGGAGAGGATGCTGTATTTAGTGCAAAGCCAACTGCACGAAATCAGCCAGGCCAGCAACACCGCCGACGAGATGAAACAGACAATGGAAGCTGTAGTGTGCGATGCGCGCAAGCAATTTGAATCTGTGCGCAGTGGCACCCAGAATATTCGCGATGTAGTGGAAACATCAGCGGCGACGATTCACACCTTGAATAACCGCACCATCGAAATCGGCAATATGGTCTCCATGATTAGCGACATCACCGGGCAAACCAATCTACTCGCGCTTAACGCCGCGATCGAAGCGGCGCGCGCTGGCGAACACGGGCGCGGCTTCTCGGTAGTGGCCGAAGAGGTGCGCAACCTTGCCAGTCGCAGCGCCAATGTAGCGGAAGAGATAGGTAAAAAAATCGAAACTATTCGCATGGAAGCACAGCAAGCCGCCAGTTTTATGGAAACCAGCGTAGCGGATGTCGACCGCAGCCTGCGCCTCGCCGAGGAAGCCTCATCAGACAATGCCCAACTACATGCGGTAGTCGACCGCATTTTTGATATTATCCAGCACATAGACAGCAACAGTCGCGAACACGGCCAGCAAGTGCAGGAAGTTACTGGCGCAAGCCAGCGCATGAGTAAGGTTGTGCGCGCCCTACACACCAGTTCAGACAAACTGAAAAACACGGCGGGCAAATTGCATCAACTGGCAGGCGCCTTTCAGGTAAGCGCCCGTTAACTGAAATAAATTCCGCAAACCTGGGGAGCAGCAATGCTCCCCATTTTTTATTTTAAGCCCATTAACAAACAACACATTACCCGAACCTAATGAATAACCCCGCTCGCCTGTTGCTACTTTTTGCATGAATTTAATTGGGGGACCAGGGCGAGGCAGACAATTTAATACATTGAGCATTAAATAATGCTAACCCGTTGTTCCACATGTATTTTTCGCAAAGACCTTACCCATTTGACATATCGTTGCCTTTTATAATACTGTCTCAAAAGCAACCCAGCCAAGGAACTACACAGACGCTGTCTAGTTCCTAAAAGTACAGCGCCTGTCTATTAAACTGTTACACAAGGAAATATGCGGAAAATAGTTACTAAAGTAAAACGAGGTCGAAAGGTTAAGGAAGTTAATTTTCCCGAAAATATTCTTACCTTAAACCATGCCAATATGAGCCTGATTCAAGTGCGTTCTGTTCTTGTAAGGGTAATATTGGCAGAGCGTAAATCTAGCCGCGTAAATAACAATCGCAAATTAATGCCTTACATTTTTAGACTAAGAAATAGAAGGCTGAAGCTAGCGCTGTATTTTAGCTCGCAAGGTGGAAAAGTCAGTCCACTTTTATTTCGCTCCCGATTGCCGGCTGGAATTCGGTGGCCGGGCATTATAGGGCTTGTTGAAACAAGGCCATATGAAAGTAAATTAATCAAAAATGTATAACAAGCCTAACACAATCGCCCCTTCGGGGCTGGACCTGCGCGCTCCGGCCCGTGCTGGCAGCATTAAAAAGGAAAGAAATAGTGCTGAAAACTGGAGACAGAGTAAAACTAATAAAATTTAATGGCGAAGTTTCGCCACCGGATGATTGCGATCCTGAAGAAAATTACTGGCTTCTAATTGGCGAGCTTGCAACCGTTATTGAACCAGAAACTATTTATGGCCGCACCCTAATAGAGTTTGACGTTTTAGTAACATCAAAAGGCCTCTATTGCCATAATGAAATACCCAACACCCTATTAATACTTGAATCTGACTTATTGATTGTTTAGCGGGTTATTATTTTTGGTTCGTCTATCCGAAAATTAGCAGCCAAATAGTTAGCTTTTGAGCAGTCAGAATCTCGAAAAAGCAATTTTTAAATCGGGTAAGGAGGAGTTTCTAGCTCCCCCGCCCCACAACACCCTGCGTGCGGCTCCGCACAGGGCGTTTCCTGAAAAATTAAAC
>JBNLGJ010000054.1:0-59551 GCA_050305995.1 Cellvibrio sp. | reverse complement strand
GGATCAGGCGCGCAAATACGAGCTGTTTACCCACCTGCTGCGCGAGCACAACTGGTTTCAGGTGATGGTGTTTTCCAGCACCCGCGAAGAGGCCGACAAGCTGATCGCCGCGCTCAAAGAGGACAAGGTTAACGCCGCTGTGATTCACAGCGAGAAGACCCAGGGCGCGCGCCGCCGCGCACTGAAGGATTTTAAAGAGGGCAATTTGCAGGTATTGGTCGCCACCGAAGTGGCCGCACGCGGCCTGGATATTGAAGGCCTGGACTATGTAGTCAACCTGGACCTGCCCTTCTTTATCGAGGACTATGTGCACCGCGTGGGCCGCACCGGCCGCGCCGGCAGCAAGGGCCTGGCGATTTCATTGGTATCCAGTGCCGACGAACACAAGGTATCGCTGATCGAAAAAGTCATAGGCACCAAGATCAAGCGCGTAAAAATCAAAGGCTTTGAGGTGACCGAGTCGGCGGTAGAAGTTGGCGCCACTAAATCGCGCTTCGCCAAGGCCACAGATTCAACCGCTAAAGCCAAGGCGGCGCCCGCTAAAAAAGCGCCCAAGGCCAATGGTCGCGCGGGCAAGCCAGGTGCAAAAGGCAGCGCCAAACCGGCGCCGAAAGCCAGTGCAAAACCGGCCGCAAAAACCGGCGGTAAGCGCGCACCCTCGGTTAAAAGCCTGGGTAAAAAACCGCGCGGTCGCTAAGCTACACCCCTTAAAAGCCGGGCCTGGCAACCCGGCTTTTTCCATCATATCTCCCGGCTTTTTCAATCATATCTATAGGCGTAACCAGGCGCTTGGCCTATAATGCGCGCCTTATTTTTTGCACGCTTTTTAATCAATCCGCTTTAGCCAGGTAGTTTGCATGTCCACCACCGAAACCCCGACCAAAAAGCTCTATATCAAGACGCACGGTTGCCAGATGAACGAATACGACTCCAACCGTATGCGCGATCTGCTGGGCGAATCCCACAATATGGTGGCCACCGAAAACCCCGAGGAAGCGGACGTTATCCTGATTAACACCTGCTCCATCCGCGAAAAGGCGCAGGAAAAGCTGTTCCACGAGCTGGGCCGCTGGAAGAACCTGAAAAAGAACAACCCCAACCTGGTAATTGGTGTGGGCGGCTGTGTCGCCAGCCAGGAAGGCGCCGCCATTGCCGAGCGCGCGCCCTTTGTCGACCTGATTTTTGGCCCCCAGACCCTGCACCGCTTACCGGAGATGATGGAAACCAAAAAGACCAACGGCGTGGTGGTGGTGGACGTGAGCTTCCCCGAGATCGAAAAGTTCGACAAGCTGCCCCAGCCGGACGCCGATGGCGTCAGCGCCTTTGTGTCCATTATGGAAGGCTGCTCCAAGTACTGTACCTTCTGCGTGGTGCCCTACACCCGCGGCGAAGAGGTGAGCCGCCCGGTGGCCGATGTGATGGCCGAGATCATCCACCTGGCCAAACAGGGTGTGCGCGAAGTCAACCTGCTGGGTCAGAACGTCAACGCCTATCGCGGCGCCGCCGAAGACGGCACCCTGGTGGATATGGCCGAGCTGATTACCTATGTCGCCGCCATCGAGGGTATCGACCGCATCCGCTTTACCACCTCACACCCGGTGGAATTTACCGATGCACTCATCGAGGTATACAACCAGGTGCCGGAGCTGGTCAGCCACTTGCACCTGCCAGTTCAGAGCGGCTCCGACCGCATTTTGATGGCGATGAAACGCGGCCACACGGTGCTGGAGTACAAATCCAAGCTGCGCCGCATTAAAAAGAATCGCCCCAATATCAGCTTCTCTTCCGACTTTATCATCGGCTTCCCCGGCGAAACCGAGGCCGATTTTGAGGCCACCATGAAGCTGATCCAGGACATGGAGTTTGATACCTCCTTCAGCTTTATCTACAGCCCGCGCCCCGGCACCCCCGCCGCCGACCTGCCCGATGACACCCCGGAAGCGGTGAAAAAGCAGCGCTTGGCGATTCTGCAGGACCGCATTATCCAGCAGGCCATGCGCATCAGCCGCCATATGGTGGGCAATACTGAGCGCATTCTGGTGAGTGGCTACTCCAAAAAAGACCCAGGCCAACTGTGCGGCCGCACCGAGAACAACCGGGTGGTTAACTTCCGCTGCGACAACGCCGACCTGATTGGCAAATTCGCCGATGTACTGATTGAAGAAGCCCTGCCCAACTCGCTGCGCGGCACCTTGCTCAGCTCCGAACTGGATGCCGACTGGGTTAAATAAGCCCTTTCAAATACCATAATAATAGTAAATAATAGCTTTAAAGCCTAAATTTACTATTATTATGGTACACAAATCCGAATACCTTCCACATCTGGGCGAGCGCTTGCGCCAGGCGCGTAAGCGTCGCTTTCCCGGCGATGACCTCCAGGCCTTTGCCCTGCGCATAGGTGTCGCCCGCGCCACCTTGCAAAAAATGGAAAAAGGCGACCTGAGTGTGAGCCTGGCGCGTTACTACCAGGCCGCGAGAATCTTGGGCACAGCCGACAACTTTGAGCAGCTTTTCACCCTGCAAGAGAGCCTGTTTGATGACTAGCAGCCCATCAGCGAGCAAGCAGACCTACGATATCTACCTGAATACGCGCGCCACCGGGCTGATTAAGGCGGCAAACTGCGTGATTGCAGAAACTCATGGGCGGGTCGAACAACTGGGGTTCCGCTACACCCCGGATTACCTGGCACACCCAGGCGCTTTCTCGCTGGACCCCAATGCCCTGCCCCTTCGCGCCGGCGAAACACAATTTGAGTGCCGCGGAAGTTTGCCCGGTTTTTTGGATGACTATCTGCCCGACGACTGGGGCAAGCGGGTGCTGGTTCGCTATGCTTTTTACAAGCACGGCAAGCGTTTAAACCAACACAGTGCCATTGATTTACTCTCTCTGCTCAACCAGCGCCATATAGGCGCCCTGGCCATTGTTGCTAAAGCTGAGGCACCCAACTTTGACGCGGGATTGCCACTGGAAAAACTCGCCAGCGCCGAAGCCATGGCACAACAGATCGACAGCCAGGACTTTACCCACCTCGACCTGGATGAACTGGGGCTGTTATACCTGGTCAGTTCCGGCAGTGGCGTAGGCGGCGCCCGCCCCAAAGCTTTGATTCAATACCAGGGCAAGGAATACCTCGCCAAATTCAATCGCTCCCAGGACGACTACAACAATGCCCGCGTCGAGCTGGCCTGCCTGCGCATGGCGAAACTGGCGGGAATCCGGGTGGGTGATGGCCAGATTCTGGAGCAGATCAATGGCCGCGATGTGCTCTTGCTAGACAGGTTTGATATGGACACCCCCTATCGCCGCCATCTGATTAGCATCAACAGCCTGCTTAAAAACCCCAGGAGCGCCCAGGACCATGGTTTTAACTTTCGTTACGACGATATTCATCGGGTTTTACAGCATCACTCGATCGCCATAGAGGAGGATGCCGAGCAGCTACTCCGGCAAATGCTGTTTAACCGCTGCATCCACAACCTGGACGACCATGAACGCAATTTCAGCCTGCTGTACGACGGCAAGGGCTATCGCCTGACGCCGGCCTATGACATGGTGCCCAACCTGGTTCGCGGCCAGTATCCGGTTGCCGGATTTCAGTACCAGCAACTTCCCCCCAGCCCGGCAGAGGCCGCTAAACTCAATAAAATATTCGGTTTGCCCAAACCCCGGGTTGAAGCCTGCGCAATGGCTGTCACAAACGCTGTGGCACAATGGGGCGAGATAGCCTCGAGTTGCGGGATAAACGAGGCGGATGCCCATAAAATTGGCACATTTTTTATCGGCAGCGAGAATTAAAACAGGGTAAAATTCCGCTTTATGCTACTCGCTGAATCGTTTAGTCTTAAGTTAAGTCAGTAAATAGAGCCAACTAACCTTTTGAACAGCCACGTTATTAACGCCCCCGAATCTGTCTCCCGGCAGCTTATCCTGGAACCCAGTGACAGCCGCCGCCTAGCCAACCTCAACGGTCTGCTCGGCCAGCACATACGCCAGATTGAAGAACGCTTAAACGTTGAAATCCGCCATCGCGGCAACGAATTTGAGCTAATCGGCCCAGCCGAGCCCACCCGCGCCGCCCAGGCACTTCTCGAAAGTCTTTACGCCGCCACCGAACAGGGCGAGCTAACCCCCGATGAAGTTCACCTGGCCCTGCAATCCTCAGGTATAGAAGCCCTTATGGAACAACTGGACAAAGCCGACATGGCCAAAGATCCCCAAGAAAATACCCAGCCAAACAATCAATTAGCAGCTGAAGCTAAAGCCCAGGATGAAGACATCTGCCTGATCCGCACCAAAAAGTGCACCATCAAGCCGCGCGGTTTAAACCAGCAGCGCTATGTGCGCGCCGTGCAGCGCAACGACATCAACTTTGGTGTTGGCCCGGCGGGTACCGGCAAGACCTATCTGGCCGTAGCCTGTGCCGTAGAAGCCCTGCTTAAAAACGAAATCGAGCGAATTTTGCTGGTGCGCCCGGCGGTGGAAGCCGGCGA
This sequence comes from Cellvibrio sp., assembly GCA_050305995.1. Lineage (GTDB taxonomy): Bacteria > Pseudomonadota > Gammaproteobacteria > Pseudomonadales > Cellvibrionaceae > Cellvibrio. Next base: position 55,060 of record JBNLGJ010000054.1, on the reverse strand, counting down.
AAAACTCGGCTTTTTGCCCGGCGACCTGACCCAGAAGGTCGACCCCTATCTGCGCCCTTTGTACGACGCCCTCTACGAGATGCTCGGTTTTGAAACCGTGGGTAAACTTATCGAGCGCGGCGTAATTGAGATTGCGCCCCTGGCGTTTATGCGCGGTCGCACCCTCAACGGTTCCTTTGTAATCCTCGACGAAAGCCAGAACACCACCCGCGAACAGATGAAAATGTTCCTCACCCGTATCGGCTTTGGCACCACCGCGGTAATCACCGGCGACCCCACCCAGATCGACCTGCCGCGCGGCGTGCAGTCCGGCCTGCGCCATGTGATCGAGGTGCTGGGCCATGTCGATGGCATCAGCTTTACCCACTTCACCTCCAAGGACGTGGTGCGCCACCCCCTGGTTCAGCGGATTGTGGAAGCCTATGACGCCTATGAAGATGCCCAACCCAAGCACAATGGCTTTTAAGCGCAGATCATGAGCTTTCAGATAGATATAGAAATTAACAGCCAGAGCCAGGTGCTACCGGCGCAAGCGCTTATTGAGCGCTGGATAGCTGCCGCGCTCGAAGCCCAGCAGCTGCAGGAGGCGGAAGTCAGCGTCTACATAGTGGACGAGGCCGAAGGCCAGGAGCTGAACGCCCAGTACCGCAGCAAAGACTACCCCACCAATGTGCTCTCCTTCCCCGCCGACCTGCCCGAGGAGCTGGATATCCCGCTGCTCGGCGATCTGGTGGTCTGTGCCCCGGTGGTGGAGCGTGAAGCGCAGGAGCAAGGTAAAACCCTGGAAGCCCACTGGGCCCATATGCTGGTACACGGCAGCCTGCACCTGTTAGGCTACGACCATATTGACGATGCCGAGGCCGACGAGATGGAAGCCTTGGAAACCCACATAATCACTGGCCTGGGCTTCCCAGCGCCCTATACCGAGCTGGAATAACCAGCGCCCCCGATTCAGGAATAACCAACATGGCGGACGATCACCCGAGTAGCGCAACAGCGGAAAAACACGAGCGCTCCTGGCTGGACAAACTGCTGCACGCCTTCAGTACCGAGCCCAAATCCCGCGACGAACTGCTGGAAATTATCAAGGACGCAGCCGACAACCATCTGCTCGACCCGGAAGCGGTGAGCATTATCGAAGGCGCTATGGATGTGTCCTCACTCCACGCGCGCGAAATCATGGTGCCGCGCTCGCAAATTGTGGCCGTTAAACTCGACTCCACGCCCCAGGAAATGCTCCAGCAAGTCATTGAATCCGGCCACAGCCGCTATCCGGTGATTGGTGAAAACCTGGATGATGTGCGCGGTATTCTGCTGGCCAAGGACCTGCTACCCCTGGCCCTTAACGGCACCGAGAATTTCAACCTGGAAACCATACTGCGCCAGGCCAATATAGTGCCGGAGGGCAAGCGCGTTAACGTGCTGCTGCGCGAGTTCCGCGAAAACCGCTACCACATGGCGCTGGTGATGGACGAGTACGGTGGCATCTCTGGGCTGCTCACCATTGAGGATATTCTCGAGGAAATCGTCGGCGAAATTGAAGACGAAACCGACGAGGAAGAAGAGGCTACCGAATTTATCAAACAGGTGGCGGAGAACGACTATATCGTTAAAGCCCTGGCGCCCATTGAAGACTTTAACAAATACTTCTCCACCGATTTTAGCGATGAAGACTTCGATACGATTGGCGGTATTTTAATGCAGGAGTTTGGCCACCTGCCCAAGCGCAATGAAGTCGCAGAGATTGGCAATATGCGCTTCCGCGTGCTCTATGCCGATAATCGTCAAATACATTTGTTTCGCCTGACGATTTTTGAATAAACACAACAGCTGTAAAAATCCCGCCTGACGGCGGGATTTTTTTAACCCTGAATTCATTACATGAACCCTTCGACCATGGCAGATTTTTTCCAGCGTTTGAGCAACCCGCTTGCGATAGTTTTCGCGCTGATTAGCGGCGCTATCATCACCCTAAGCTTTGCGCCTTTTAATATTTGGCCACTGGGAATCCTCGGCCTTAGCGGCCTGGCACTGCTGCTAAAAAACCAACCGCTGCGCGCGGTGCTCTGGCGCAGCTTTGCATTTGGTGTGGGCTACTACGCGGCGGGGGTGCACTGGATTTTTGTCAGCATCCACAATTTTGGCGGCGCGTCGGCACTGCTTGCGGGCCTGCTGGTATTTATTTTTGCCTGCTTTATGGCGCTGTTGTTTGTTGCCCCTTTTTATATTTTTGGCCGCTGCTTTAACAACCACAAATATTCACTGCTTGTTGCCTTCCCGCTCTGCTGGCTGCTGGGCGAATGGATGCGCACCTGGTTTTTAACCGGTTTCCCCTGGCTGTTTATCGGCTATGGCCATTTGCACACCTGGCTCTCGGGCTGGGCGCCAGTGCTGGGAGTTATGGGGGTGAGCCTGGCCGCAGTATTTAGCGCGAGCCTGATCGCCGAGTGGATTTATCAAGGCAAAAAATCCCGCAGTTTAATTATCGCCAGTGCTACCACCGCGTTAATTTGGTTTGCTGGATTCGGCCTGCAGAAAATTACCTGGGCGGCACCGGCAAGCAAAGCCATAAGCGTGGGCATGGTGCAGCCCAATGTCGACCAGAGTACCAAGCTGGACTGGAATTACGATTCGGTTAACGCCACCCTCGACCAGTTGCACAAGCTCAGTGAAAACCTGTGGAGCAACAACTGGGTGATCTGGCCCGAAGCGGCTATTCCCACTGCCCTCACCTATCACACCGCCCTGCCATTTTTGGAGGAGATGAACACCAAGGCAGCGCAATCCGGTACCGCGCTTTTTACCGGGGTTATCTACGACGAGCCGGGCAAAAATATTTATTACAACTCGGTGGTGGGCCTGGGTGAAGGCCTGGGTTTTTACCACAAGCGCCGCCTGGTGCCCTTTGGCGAATATGTGCCCCTGGGCGAGTATATTCGCGGCCTGATTGAATTTTTTGATCTGCCTACCTCGTTTATCAATATTGGCCCCGCCGATCAGCACGGCTTGATCGCTCAGGGGGTGCGCATTACCCCGGCCATCTGTTACGAAATCGTCTACCCGGATTTAGTGGCGCAAGCGGCAAAGGAAACCCAGGTATTGCTCAGCGTCAACAACCTCGGCTGGTTCCTCAATTCAATTCAATCCAAGCAGTTTATGCAGATGGCGCAGATGCGCGCCCTGGAGACTGGCCGCTATTTGATTTACAGCACCAACAACGGTCCCAGCGCCATTATCGATAACAAAGGCAAGATCATCAGCCAAAGTGATTCCTTTAAAGAGCAAACCTTTAGCGGCGTCATCCATCCCGTTGCGGATTGGACGCCCTTTATGATTATCGGCAGCTGGCCGCTGGCCTTGGTCGCCGCGCTGATTCTGCTGCTGCTCGCCCGCCCCTGGCGCAAGCTGGGCCGACAGGCGGCAGAATCTATTTCGAATTAGAGCGCAACAATTGGGGTGAATATCGGGCCGCTAGCGATTAGGCTGTGGGTCTACGTTGATGGAAGCCAAGCCCCATGAGTAGCCCTACACCTGACACCGATCAACAGCGCTGGCAAGCGCTCCGCGCACGCCGCGCAGTTGAATCCAGCCCGTTTTTTTACGGGGTGATTACCACCGGGATTTTTTGTCGCCCCGGCTGTAGTTCGCGCCTGCCAAAGCAGGACAACGTGCGTTTTTTTGATTCTGCCGAACAGGCCCAAGCCGCCAGTTTTCGCCCCTGTAAACGCTGCAAACCGCTTGAACCGGCAGAGGATGCCATCAGCACGCGCATAACCGCACTCTGCCGTCATATTCAAACCTGCGTGACCGCCAAGAGCACAGAGCCGAGCCTGGCCGAACTTGCGGCCCTGGCCGGTATCAGCGAGTACCATCTGCAGCGGCAATTTAAAAAAGTCACCGGGCTTTCACCTAAAGCTTACGCAAAAACATTCAAACAATTGGCAGCAAATGCCTGCGGCAAACCACAGCGAGGAGCCTCTATGCACATTGCCTACAGCCTGGCCCCTTCATCACTGGGATTGGTGTTGGCCGCACAAACCGAAAAAGGCCTCTGCGCGGTTTTACTCGGCGATGACGAGCAGGCGCTGATTGATGATTTGCACAGGCGTTTTGCCAAAGCGGAACTGGTGCGCGCCGACGCGCAATTTACCCAAACGCTTAAACAGCTGGTTGATTTTTTGGCGCAACCGCAAAAAGCCCTCGATTTACCTTTGGATATTCGCGGCACCCTCTTCCAACAAAAAGTCTGGCACGCGCTGCAGCAAATTCCGGTGGGGGAAACCCGCAACTACACCCAAATTGCCGCTGCCATTGGCGACGCCAAGGCCTCGCGCGCCGTCGCCGGTGCCTGCGCCGCCAATTCAATTGCCCTGCTGATTCCCTGTCACAGAGTTGTGCGCAGCGACGGCGCTCTCTCCGGCTATCGCTGGGGGGTGGAGCGCAAGCGCGAGTTATTGCAGCGCGAAGCTGATGTAAAAAAATAACGGGAAGCGTACCTTGGCCGAATTAACACTAAAAATTACATTACCCGCAAATTTTCGCCGCCAGGATTTTCTCGCTTTTCACCGGCGCGACACCCAGGAAGTTGCTGAGCGAGTGAGTGAGTGACAATCAGCTGTGCAAAGGCATAACTTAGGCAACCATTAGCGAGCAACTGGCCAGTATTCGCGGCATTGACTGGATGGCTCACAGCATGGCGATATAGCGGTGCGCGGCAATTTTCAGCGGCTGTTGGCCCTGGGCGGAAAATCCGATGAAAAATTTACCCCGCAATGACTGACGCAGTTTGCCCCCTGGCGCGCCTTAGCTGCGGCACATTTATGGGCCATGCAAACTAGCGCGAGCTATTAGGGCTATAAATCTCGCGCGCGAGTTCGCCAATAATTCTAGCGCCCGCTTCGATTATCTCAGCGTCCTGACAATAGGTAACGCGAATACATTCGTGACAATGGCGCCAGTCCTGTTCAAGCCCCGGGAAAAAGTGGTGCCCTGAGACTACCAGCACGCCCCTTTCCTTTAACCTTTGATAGAGCTCTTGGCTAGAGACAGGTAAATCTTTAAACCACAGCCAGAGGAAGATCGCCCCTTCCGGCTTGTGTATTTGACAAGGTACCCCCTGCAGATGCCGTTTAAAACGAGCTACGGCATCCTGCATTTTGCCGCGATAAAAAGGCCCCACCAAATCGCGGCTCAAGGGCAGTAACTGCTGCTTATGCAGCAACTGGTGCAGCAGCGCCGGGCCGAAATTGCCAGTGGCCAAATTGAGAATGGTGTTGGCGCGAGCGAACGCCTGAATTACCTCGGGGTTGGCGATGACTATTCCGGTGCGAGCGCCAGGCAAGCCTAATTTGGATAGACTGAGCACCAGAATAGTGTTGCTGTTCCAGTGAGGCTCCGCATCGCTGAAAATAATGCGCGGGAAAGGTGTGCCATAAGCGCCATCGACGATAAATGGCACCTGATGCTCACGCGCCAATACATCCAGCCTGGCCATTTCAAGGTCGCTAATTACATTACCCGTGGGGTTAGTAGGGCGCGAGACGCAGAGCGCCCCAGTTTGCGACGTTATTTTGAGCTGATCGAAATCTACGTGATATTTAAAAAAGCCATCATCAAGCAACTCGATACTCGGTTTGCTAGCGATAAAAGTATCTGCCGAAATCCCCTGATCACTGTAACCCAGATACTCCGGTGTAAGCGGCAACTGAATGCGCTTGCGACTGCCATCCGGGTAGTCTCCAGCAAAGAGATTAAACAGCACAAAAAAGGCCGATTGGCTGCCATTGGCCAGCGCGATATTTTCTCGCGACAACTGCCAGCCATACTCCTGGTTAAACAGGTTCGCCAATTCATCAAGCAGCAGCTGATCCCCCTGAGGCGGCTGGTAAACACCAAATAATTGCTGCCGCTGCTGAGGATTCTCCATCACATTTTGCAGCGCTTGGGCAAATACCTCCTCCATCTGCGGGATGCGCGCCGGGTTGCCGCCGCCCATAAAAATCATATTGGGATTTACACGAAGCGCGTCCCCCAGGTCATCCATGAGTGTCACTATGCCAGCGTCGGTACATAGTTTTTGGCCGAATCGGGAGAATTGCATTTTGCCTCGATATACAGTTATGCATGGCGCTGTAAAAACAGTGCCTGCTTGAATAAAGCAGGCTATTTTAGCGTCTGCAGACCCAGGGTTATAGCGGAGATAGGAGGGAGTAAAAGCTTAAATCAGACCAAATTTTTTCAGGGTCAACTCTAGCTTTTCAGGGTTAACTGGCTTTTGGATAAAGTCCATCGCCCCAAGAGAGGTCACGCGGCTGTGCGCTTCAGGTTGTATATCGCCAGAAATCACAATCACCATGGCATCAAGCCCCTCGCTCTTGATAGTCTCAAGAACCTGGTAGCCGTCCATTTCCGGCATAGTCAGATCGAGGAAGACCATCTCACCACGCCCCTCACGTATGGCATCAAGTGCCTCTCGTCCATTGCTGGCAAAGGTTATTTCCACTTCCCATCCTGATGGAAGTGAGCGCGCGACCTGTTTGCGCGCCATCATGGAGTCATCACAAATAAGCAGGGGTGTGGCCATAATTTGGGTAATTGTTATCCGAATGCGATCTAAAGAGCAGATTAAAAATTAAAATATCTTGGCTGAGTATAGCCAGACTTTAGGCTATTACGGGATTTTTAACGCTTTTTTAAACTTGATTTTGGCGCCAATTTACCATCGCCTCAAGTTACCTCTCTGGAACCCTAGCTGGCAAACTCCAGCCGCTTTAACCCGCCGTCAGCAAAGAAGGCATCCAATGATATATCCCAAAGCTCTTGGCGGAATTGATCCACCCGCCCCAGATGCTCTCTTGCCTGTCCCAGCCAGGGCAGGCTTTCATCGAGGTTCTCATCGGTAGGCAACTGGGGCGGCAGACAAAGCCAGAGGCTCAATTGGCCCAGAGTGAGCAGTTTTAAGTCGTAGCAGAGTACGTAGTCACCGTCACCCTGCTGGGTTTGGGTAATTACATGGCAATTTAACAAGCGATTACTCAGCCGCTGCCACTGCTGGGTGCTAATTCCCTGCTGCAAAATTTGCCATTCGCTCATAGCCTGGCCGCGAGTAGAGGCTTCGTACAAGCGCCAAATCACCACCAAACTGGCAAACAAATCGGCATAGCCCCGATCTTTTAGGCCAATTTGATAAAATTTAATGCTGTGGGTAAAAACTGCGCCCCCCAGAATTACCATCCAGGTGAAATTGACCCAAAGTAAAAAGAGTGGCAGTGCCGCGAAAGCGCCATACACCAAAGTGAAAGACGAATGACTAACAATCCAGCCAAAAATAGCCTTTAGCCCTTGAAACGCCATGGTAGTCACCAAGCCGCCAATCAAAGCATCGCGCACCGGCACCTTGCAATTGGGCACCGCGGCAAACAGTAGCGTAAACGCCGCCCAGGTAAGTAGCCAGGGCACATATTTGAGTACCCACTGGAGCACACCAAGGGTGTCGTAATTACCAACCAATAGCCTAAATGAGGTGAGATAGGTGCTCATTGCCAGCGCCAAGCCCAGTAGAATTGGCCCCAAGCTCAAAATCGCCCAATAGAGTAAAAAGTTGGAGATACCATGGCGACCGCGAGCGACTCCCCAGATAGCATTAAAGTTCTTCTCAATATTTTTGAGCATTAAATAGGCGGAAACCAGCAAAAATGCCGCACCAAATGCCGTTAGCTGACGCGCCTGCTCAGAAAAGCTTTTTAAATACTTGGTAATATCCTGCTCGCTACTGGGCAAAAAATGTTCAAATACCAGGTTTTGTAACTGATCCCCCAGATTTTGAAAGGCGGGAATAATTGAAAACATGGAGTAAGTCACTGTCATCATAGGCACAGTGGCAAAGAGCGTCATATAGGTTAGCGAAGCCGCACTTTTCTGGCAGTGTTTGGCCTGATACTGCTGGACTATTAAGTGCAAAAAACCTTTAAGCCACTGCCAGCGCTGCTGTAACTCCTGACGTAGAGGCTGATCGTTGAAATTAATGTCGGCCATGGTTTAACGGATTCCTTCATAGTCAGCGCCCAGTAAACCGCTATAATCGGGCTTTTTTATGGATACAGGTTTAAGCATGGTTTCTCGATCAAATGCAGTAACACTTTATCACAACCCCCGCTGTTCAAAATCCCGCGACGCCCTCGCACTTTTACGCGATCAGGGGATAGAGCCGCAAATACGACTCTATTTGGAACAGCCACCCAGCGCCAAAGAACTTAAACAATTGCTCAGCTTGCTGGGGATGGGCGCGCGCGAACTTCTGCGTAAAGGTGAAGAGGCCTATAAAGTGCTGGGGCTTGCCGATCCCGGCCTGAGCGAAACCCAGCTAATTAACGCCATGAAGGAAAACCCCAAGCTGATTGAGCGCCCAATCGCTATATCTGGTGACAAAGCCATCATCGGCCGCCCCCCCGAACAAGTCCTGCAAATACTTTAACGCGAGCCCCAATAAATGGCCTCCTATATTTTAATTTTGTATTACTCGCGCCAGGGATCAACGCTGGCCATGGCTAAGCAAATCGCCAGAGGTGTAGAACAGGTTGCAGGGATTGAAGCCCGCCTACGCACTGTGCCCCAGGTATCACCCGCTACCGAAGCGAGCCTGGCAGAAATACCCGCCGAGGGGGCGCTATACGCCACACTGGACGACCTGAAAAACTGCGCAGGGCTTATCCTCGGCAGCCCTACTCGCTTTGGCAATATGGCCGCACCACTAAAATATTTTCTCGACACCACCTCTAGCCTTTGGCTAAATGGTGATTTGATTGGCAAGCCCGCAGCGGCATTTACTTCCACTGCCACACTGCACGGCGGCCAGGAATCGACACTTATCTCAATGATGCTGCCACTACTGCATCAAGGCATGGTGATTGCCGGCATTCCCTACAGCGAAAAATCTTTGCATGACACACAAAGCGGCGGCACTCCTTATGGCGCCTCGCATACAGCAAGTAAATCCGCAGGCTCCCAGCTGAGTAAAGATGAGGCCGAACTTTGCCAAGCACTGGGCAAACGCATTGCGCAACTTGCACTCAAGTTAGCTTGATGGCTTTTGAATTTTTTGGACACTGACCAACCTATGACTGAACATCACACAAAATCAGAGCGCGTTCGCTCGCGCCACAAACCCTTAATTATTACTAAGCATCAGGGCCATTTAATTCATTTAAAGTTGCTTTGGGGCAGAGCGCTGGCGCTAACCAGTTACTTCGCCCTATTGGGTTTATTTTGTTTTTTAAACGCAACGCAAGAAGATGGCAGCCTTAGCTTTTTATTGGTTGAAACAGTGCCATTATTGATATTTGCGCCAGGGCTAATACGCGATATTCGTCACGCCAGTCATCGAACTTTTAGCTGGCTCTGTTTTGTGACACTCATTTACTTTGTGGCCATAGTGCCCCTTGTTATGGGCCGCGGCAGCTGGAGTGACTGGCTCATAACCTGCTTAGTGTGCCTGCTTTTTATTTCAGCCATGATGAGCAGTCGCTGGTTGCAATATTGGCACTACTATTTAGCTACCCGCGATAAGCCGGGCAGCCACAAATACCACGCATAATCCACTATATAGCAACAAGGAATCCGCCGTGACTGTCGATTATTACGAACCACCTAGACCACCAAGCAGCAACCAGCCCAAGGCCAAAAAGCCAGGCCTCATCCGCCGCTTTTTTAGCCTTATCGGCGCCAGTTTTACCTGGCTGCGCAACACCACACTTAACATCCTTTTTTTATTGGTGGTAATTTTTATTTTCGCCGCCATAAGCTCCAATGCTCCCCAACCCTTACCTGCCAAATTTGCGCTGCGCCTGGCTCCCACTGGCATTTTGGTGGATCAACGCAGCTATATGGATCCAACCAGTCTGTTGCTGGGCGATGAAAATCCGGAGGAGAGTGAAACCCGGGTGCGAGATTTGGTGGAGGCAATCAATCAAGCAGCCAAAGATCCTCGCGTCGAGCTTTTAGTGTTGGAGCCAGCTGGCCTACTTGGTGGCGGCCTGAGTAAAATGAATGAGATTGGTCAGGCGTTGACGGCCTTTAAAGCCAGTGGCAAAAAAGTTATTGCTACCAGCGAGACCTACACTCAAGATCAGTATTACTTGGCCAGTTTTGCCGATGAAATTTATCTGCACAATATGGGTGAAATCGCCCTTACTGGCTATGGCCGCTACCTCTCCTACTACAAAACCGCCCTCGATAAGCTGGGCGTCAATGTTCACGCGTTTCGCTCAGGCAAATACAAAGACTACCTCGAACCCTATCTACGCAACGACATGTCAGACGCATCGAGGGAACACAATAGCGCTTGGTTAAACTCACTGTGGAATAGCTATACCACTCAGATAGAAGCTGCGCGCGGGCTGGAAGCCAACAGCCTAACTAAATTTATCAACAACCTTGATGAAGAGATGAAGCAATCTGGCGGCAATTTTGCCCAGCTGGCATTGGATTCGCATCTTGTGGACAAGCTGGTGAGCCGCCGCGAAATGGAACAGTTGTTGATCGCCGCGGCAGGCAAATCAAATGACAACAGCCATGATTATCAGGGCGTCGATGTTAAAAAATATTTAGCAGATGTGCACCGCCACCAAATATCCAACAACCCTAAAGTTGGACTCATAGTTGCGGAGGGCACCATTAACGATGGCTACCAACCAGATGGTGCGATTGGCAGCGACAGTTTTGCCGAACTTATTCGTCAAGTAGAAGACGACAAGAGCATTAAAGCACTAGTGATTCGCGTTGACTCTGGCGGTGGCAGCGCTTTTGCCTCAGAAATAATTCGCGCAGAAATAGCTGCACTGCGCGATAAAGGTATTCCAGTTTATGTATCCATGGGTAGCCTTGCGGCTTCAGGTGGCTACTGGATGTCGACTGCCGCCGATCAGATATGGGCCCAACCCACCACTATCACCGGCTCTATCGGTGTATTTGGTGCCTTCCCCACGCTGGAAAAAACATTTGAAAAAGTTGGCATCAATAGCGACGGCATAGGTACCACGGAACTCGCCGGCAGCATGAACCTTGACCGCCCTCTGTCGCCAAAAGCTGGTGACATAGTGCAGTTGGGTGTGGATCATATCTACCAGCGCTTTATTCACTTGGTAGCTGAGAGCCGCCATAAGGACGTGGCAGATGTCGATGCCATTGCCCAAGGGCACGTCTGGACCGGCGAAAAAGCACTGGAGCTGGGCTTGGTAGATCAACTAGGCACGCTAGACGATACACTTGCCGCCGCCGCGACTAAAGCCGGATTAACCAAGTACCAGATTCAGCTAATTGAGCGCCCGCTCTCACCAAAAGAAGCTTTTTTGCGCGAGCTAACTAAAAGTGACGCAAGCTTGCTCGCCCCCAAGACACTCCTGAGTCGCTGGGTTAGCTTGCGCCACCTAAGTGCATTGAGCCCCGCCTTAAAACAACTCGATTCCTTTGCAGAGCTAAAAGACCCCAAGGGAATCTACGTTAAATGCCTGGAGTGTGTCGTCCCCTAATAGAATCAGGATGGGTCAGTCATTTCACCTTTTTCAATCTGATCGACAAGGGTCAATTTAAAGGCGAGAGAGTAATCGCGCTGAGTGCGTTTAATTACTGGATTCATAACACTTTCCTCAAGAGAGAGTAGAAAGTGTCAACTTTATTCAGGACGGGTCACAATAAAAAAAGCCCCGCTTCGCGGGGCTTTTTTTATTTCGTTAAAGCTTGTAACCGTCTTCTTCATGTAGGCTTAAATCCAGGCCTACTGTCTCTTCCTCTTTGGTCACACGCAAGCCATCTGTCATCAAGCCGGTAAGCTTAAGCAATACATAGGTAACTACAGCTGTGTACACAAAAGTCACCACAACACCAAGCACCTGAATTCCCATTTGCTCACCCATGCTGCTTACACCCTCAGCAAAACCCTGGCCGCTGAATACACCCAGTTGAGTCGAAGCAAAAATCCCGGCAAATAGAGTTCCTATGATGCCGCCGACGCCATGCACCGGGAAAACGTCCAAGGAATCATCGATTTTCCATACACGCTTAACCAGCTGAGTCATGTAAAAACAGATTACCCCTGAACTTAAACCAATAATTAGTGCGCCGCCTGGGCCAACATAACCAGAGGCAGGTGTAATAGTACCCAGGCCAGCCACCATACCGGTCACTATGCCCAATACGCTTGGTTTGCGAAACTTAATCCACTCAATTGTCATCCAGGACAAGGCGCCCGCAGCTGCAGAAAGATGTGTCACCAACATAGCCATAGCTGCGTTGCCATTAGCCGCTAAGGCACTGCCCGCATTAAAACCAAACCAGCCCACCCAAAGCATCCCCGCCCCGGTAACTGTCATGGTCATGTTGTGTGGGGGCATAGCCGTTGTCGGGAAGCCTTGACGCTTGCCCAACACCAGGGCCGCAACCAGTGCAGCCACACCGGCAGTGATGTGAACAACAGTGCCACCGGCAAAGTCCAGCAGCCCCTTTTGAAAGAGCCAACCAGATTCGGCCCAGACCCAATGGCACACAGGGATATAAACCCCAAACAACCACAGGCCAGAAAAGATCAACATGGCGGAGAATTTCATCCGCTCAGCAAATGCCCCAACAATCAACGCTGGCGTAATGATTGCGAAAGTCATCTGGTACATGGCGTGTAAGCTCAAGGGTATATCACCCGCAAGGCTGTCCTCTCCAATCCCCGCCATAAATACCATACTCAAGTCTCCAATCCAGGCGTTACCCGGACCAAAGCTCAAGCTATAACCGGCAATTAACCACAAAATCGATACCAAACAGGCAATGGCAAAACATTGCATTAGTACCGAAAGAACATTTTTTACTCGCACTAGGCCGCCATAAAATAGCGCCAATCCAGGCAAAGTCATAAACAGCACTAATGCACTGGCGGTTAACATCCAGGCGGTATTGCCCGAATTAAGTGCCGTCTCTCCGGCAAAACTGAAATTAGATAGCAACAAGCATCCAAATCCAGCTAATTTTGCGAACTTAGTGTTCAGCTGTTTCATGAGAGCCTCATTTCTTATAGTCAACTAACTTTGTTTCGCCCCAAATTGCGCCTTTTAGGACAACTAAAAGCCAAACTTAAACTTCACCCAGAAATAAAATGATCATTGTTGGTGCAATTTTTACTTAAAAACTATCGATTTTATAGGGCATGGCCGCACATGCAATATTAAATCCATATTTTTTTTATTATTTAAAATCAATATGTTAGATATATTTAGGCGACGAAAAAGCAATTTATAGCCCCAATAAAATACACAGCAATAAAATTGAGCACCACAATGAATCACTGTATTTTTATCTTAAAAGTCTCCCCAAGCTGCTTTAAACTTCGCCCATTCATATAAGGGACCTCAAGTGACTGACATCTTAATGATAATTTTCGTAGCCTTGACCATAGGGTTCACCCTGAGCTATTTGATTAGCAGCAGCAGCAATCGCAAGCTACTCGATATACCCAACCATCGCAGCTCCCACACCAAGCCAACCCCACGAGCAGGCGGCGCAGCTTTATTTGCCGCTATTGCCCTGTCCCTAGCGGCCACTAAAATTCACCAAGACACCTACATCAATCAGGCGCAGCTTTATTGGCTACTGGCAATAACCCTGGTGTTTACCGTAAGCCTGTTAGACGATCTTATAAATATAAGTATTCTGTGGCGATTGGGCATTCAACTAATTGCAGCAACCCTAGTCATATCCAAGCTGGATTTAAGCGGATACTCGAGCTTTTATTTTATGGGCATGTATGCAGTAGGCATCCTGGCAATTGTTTGGACAACCAATCTGTACAATTTTATGGACGGGATAAACGGTATTGCAGGTATTGAAGCAATCAGCTTTTGCATCGGCGCCCTCCTTCTTAACATTTATCAAACAAATTCTTCGGAGGGGGAGCTTTTGTTGGCGATAGGTGCTGCCAGTCTTGGCTTTCTCTACTGGAACTTTCCAAAAGCAAAAATTTTTATGGGAGATTCAGGCAGTGCGCCCCTAGGCTTTATCTTTGGTGCTCTTATTGCCGCGAAAAGCACCCAAAACCTACACCAAGCAGTTAGCCTAGCGATATTACTTGGAGTATTTGTTGTCGACGCCAGCATCACCCTGACCCGCCGCTTGCTTACCGGGCAAAAGTTCTACCAGCCTCACCGCAGCCATGGATATCAGCGCGCAGCTGATTTACTCGGCCACGCAAAAACAAGCCTAATAGTACTAGCCATCAATTTATTATGGCTCTTACCACTGGCATTTTTAGTTAACAGAGGGAGCCTAAATGCGGCATCAGGATTGGCAATGGCTTATTGTCCACTGCTTCTGGTGGTAATCAAACTAAACGCAGGCAAGAAAAATTAAACTTCACCGATACTCTCATTTACTCGATCGCGCATCTCTTTACCTGGCTTGAAGTGAGGCACATATTTCCCCTCCAAGACCACGGATTCTCCAGTTTTTGGATTACGCCCCGTGCGCGGAGCCCGATAATGAAGGGAAAAGCTACCAAAGCCACGAATCTCTATCCGCTCCCCAGAAGCCAACACGTCAGACATATGATCCAGCAATAACTTCACTGCCATTTCAACATCTTTAATAGGCAGCTGATTTTGTCTCTCAGTGATGTACTCGATCAATTCCGACTTTGTCATGACCAACTCTCGTCTATTTAGCCTGAAGACAGGGATTCGCACTCGCGATTTATAGCCAAAAACGCAGAATATTGCGAAAAAACAATAGCATAGAGATTAAAGCTATGCAAAAGATTAATTCATGGCCTTAAGTGGCTGAACTATAGACGGATTCAAAAATGGAGGGACAAAAACAACAAAGGCCAGCAGAGCTGGCCTTTGTATCAAGAAAACCCCGTAGGATTATTCTTTGCTTTGCATTTGCGCTTTGATCAAGTCACCCAAAGTAGTTGGAGCAGCTTCTGGCTGCTTGGACAACTCTTTCATTGCCGCCTTCTCATCTTCTACATCTTTCGACTTAACAGACAGAGAAATGCTACGGTTTTTGCGATCAACTGCAATGATTTTGGCTTCTACTTCATCGCCAACCTTCAACACATTGCGCGCATCTTCCACTTTTTCGCGGCTCAACTCGGACGCTTTCAAAACACCTTCAACGTCGTCGGCAAGGGTAATTACAGCAGCCTTGGCCTCAACTTCTTTTACAGTGCCTTTTACTACAACACCTTTGTCGTTTACTGCAACGTACTCAGAGAAAGGATCTGTCTCGAGCTGCTTGATACCCAGAGAAATGCGCTCGCGCTCTGGATCGATGGCCAGAACAACAGTTTCCAGCTCGTCGCCTTTCTTGTACTTGCGAACAGCTTCTTCGCCAGCTTCGTGCCAGCTGATGTCTGACAGGTGAACCAGACCATCAATGCCGCCATCCAGACCGATAAAGATACCGAAGTCAGTGATTGATTTGATCTTGCCGGTGATCTTGTCACCTTTGGCACAGGTGCGCGCAAACGCATCCCATGGGTTTTCCTGGCACTGTTTCAAGCCCAAGGAGATACGACGGCGTTCTTCGTCGATATCCAGAACCATAACTTCGATTTCATCGCCCAACTGAACAACTTTGGACGGGTGAATGTTCTTGTTGGTCCAATCCATTTCAGATACGTGGATCAAACCTTCAACACCCTCTTCCAACTCAGCAAAGCAGCCGTAATCGGTCAGGTTAGTGACCTTGGCCTTAACGCGAGCACCTTCTGGGTAACGCTTGGTGATAGCTACCCATGGATCTTCACCCAGTTGCTTCAAGCCCAGGGATACACGGTTACGCTCACGGTCGAATTTCAGAACTTTAACGTCGATTTCCTGACCAACTTCTACGATTTCACCTGGGTGCTTAATGCGTTTCCAGGCCATATCGGTGATGTGCAGCAGGCCGTCTACACCGCCCAGATCTACGAATGCACCGTAGTCGGTCAGATTCTTAACGATACCTTTAACCGCTTGGCCTTCTTGCAGGGTGGCCAGCAGCTCATCGCGCTCAACAGAGTTGGCTTGTTCAAGCACCGCACGACGAGAAACTACAACGTTGTTACGCTTTTGATCCAGCTTGATGACTTTGAATTCAAGCTCTTTGCCTTCCAGGTGAGTGGTTTCGCGCACTGGGCGAACATCCACCAGAGAACCAGGCAGGAATGCACGGATACCGGCCACATCAACGGTAAAGCCACCTTTGACTTTGCCATTGATAACGCCCTTGATCACTTCTTCAGCAACATGAGCCGCTTCAAGGATTTTCCAAGCTTCAGCGCGCTTGGCCTTCTCACGAGACAGCTTGGTTTCACCGAAACCGTCTTCTACGCTTTCCAGCGCCACTTGAACTTCGTCACCGATCTGGAGATTCAGCTCACCCAGTTCGTTGCGGAATTGCTCTGCGGGGATAACACCCTCAGACTTCAGGCCAGCGTGGACAGTAACCCAATCTTTATCGATGTCGATTACAACGCCAGTTACGATGGTGCCTGGAACCATATCAACGGTTTTCAGGCTTTCTTCAAATAACTCGGCAAAACTTTCATTCATGCTCATGGTAATACCTATAAAGAAGCGACACAGAGTGGCGCCGATACCGTATGGCCAGTCATACGGGTCAATTAATAGAGGGCAGGAATTTCCTCAGGCTGGTGTTTTTAACTCCCACCACTGCTAAATCCCCTTTTGACTTCATCAATAGAGAAATCCGGAAATTAGCAGGCGCGAAAGGGTAGCAGAAGAAAAAGCTACTTTCAATGAAAAGCTATAGACAAGCCCCATATGGGGCTATTAAAGGACTAGGATCGCCCGTAACTATCCTCAAGCCGAATGACGTCATCTTGCTCTAGGTATGGGCCCGATTGCACCTCGACGATTTCGAGTGGAATCTTACCCGGATTGCTCAATCTATGACGCACACCTACAGGAATGTAGGTTGACTCATTCTCTGACAGCAACATAGTCTCCTCGCCTCGCTGCACCAAAGCGGTTCCCTTGACCACAATCCAGTGCTCGGCGCGATGATGGTGCAGCTGTAGCGAAAGACTTCCACCCGGCTTAACTCTAATGCGATTAACCTGATAGCGATCACCTGTGTCTATTGCGTCATAACAACCCCAGGGGCGATAGATTTCCCGATGCTGTAAGTGCTCACTGCGATTTAATGACTCTATTTGCGCAATGATTTTTTTGACGTCTTGCGCCTGAGACTTGTCTGCAATCAACACCGCATCAGGAGTGTTGATAATCATAAGATTATCAACACCCAAGGTCGCCACTAACTTATCCTGGGAAAACACCAGGGTATTTGATGACCCCACATCCAAACTATCGCCAATAAAGCTATTCCCTGCACCATCCTTTTCCGACAGTTCCCAATAGGACTTCCAATCACCCACATCACTCCACCCAGCATCCAAGGGAACGCAAACAACGTTGCGACTCTTCTCCATAAGTGCGTAATCGATGGAAATATTGGGTGCCGCCGCAAAGATTTCCCGCTCCACGCGAATAAAATCCAGATCCTTAACGCTACCAAGCTTGGCTCTCTCTGCCGCCAAAACTACATCAGGCGACTGCTCGGTCAGCTCGCGCAAAAACACGTCTGCAGCAAACACAAACATACCACTATTCCAAAAATAGCAGCCGGCATCTAAATAAGATTGCGCAGTAGCTAAATTTGGCTTTTCCACAAATTCTTCTACAGGAAAAAAATTCTGCCCTTCATCAGACGACAATTTTGCACGAATATATCCATAGCCAGTTTCAGGATGAGTAGGCCTCACACCAAAAGTTACCAACCTGCCTGATTTAGCTGCATCTACCGCATAGCCTATAGCCTGCTGAAACACAGCAATATCACGAATCATATGATCTGCCGATAAAACAAGCAGGGTTGCACCCGGCGCCCGTTCCTGAGCGAATAATGCAGCCAAGGCTATAGCCGGAGCAGTATTACGCCCCACAGGTTCAAGCACTATTTGCGCATCACTCAGCCCCATTTCCAAAAGCTGCTCAGCAACCATAAAACGGTGCTCTTGGTTACACACCACGATTGGCTCAGCAAGACCAGCAACCCCCTTTACCCGCAAAAGAGTGTGCTGCAACATGGTGTTACTACCAAACAGTTTGAGCAATTGCTTGGGATAGTGCTGACGCGAAAGCGGCCAGAGTCTTGACCCAGAACCACCCGCTAAGATTACCGGAATAATCACACCTACCTTCCTCAATAGTTAAATCAAGCGATTATTGGCCGCGTTCGCGAATATACGTCTTAAAGGCTTCGCCCACATCAGAACGACGACAGGCGTAGTCAACTATTGCCTGCAGGTAACCAATTTTGGAGCCACAGTCGTGGCTGCGGCCAACCAATTGATAAGCCTCAATAGACTCTTGCGCCAACAGCGCATCGAGTGCATCTGTTAATTGAATTTCGCCACCGGCGCCAGGCAGAGTGTGCGCCAACAGGTCCCAGGTAGTTTTTGACAATACATAGCGCCCAACAATGGCCATATTTGAAGGAGCTTCATCCACAGAAGGCTTTTCTACCATCGCTCGTATAGGGGCGGTCTTACCCTGATCAACATTCGCACCTGCACAATCCACAATGCCATACTTATCAACCTGATTTTCAGGCACAGCTTCAACCAAAATTTGGCTGTGACCTGTCTCCTCAAAGCGACGGGTCATGCCAGCAAGATTGTCCTGCTTAAGATTACATTCATAACCATCAACAAGAACATCAGGCAGCAGCACTGCAAAAGGCTCATCACCTACAACCGGTCGAGCACAAAGAATCGCATGCCCTAAGCCTTTGGCCTCTGCCTGGCGCACAGAAATTACAGTTAATCCTGCAGGAGTAATCGAGCGAATTTCGGCGAGTAACGAGCGCTTCAAACGTGCTTCCAACTGAGCTTCTAGCTCGAAGCTGGTATCAAAATGGTTCTCTATCGCATTCTTACTTGCATGGGTAACTAAAACTATCTCCTTAATACCTGCAGCTGCAGCCTCTTCAATAACATATTGAATTAAAGGCTTATCTACTACCGGGAGCATTTCCTTGGGAATCGCCTTGGTTGCAGGCAACATACGAGTACCTAACCCAGCAACCGGGATGACCGCTTTTTTCACGCGCATAATATTTTCCTTGAATCTGAGCATTAAAATTGCGCCGACAATCGGCAGTATTAACTTCGTAGTAAGCTTAAAACTTCCTGTGTTTTTTGAGCGACCAAATCCGCATCACCGCGGGATTCAACATTCAACCTAACTACTGGCTCGGTATTTGACATTCTCAAATTAAATCGCCAAGTATCAAACTCCAAACTAATGCCATCGGTTTTATCGATATTTAGTGCACTCCCCTCATAGCGAGACAGCACCCTGGCAATGGCCTGGGCCGGATGCTCAACCTTACTATTTATCTCACCGGGTGAGGGAAACTTATTGATCCGGTCGGATAGCATTGAGGATAGGCTTTGTGCTTTCCGACAAACCAGTTCCGCCACCAACAACCAGGGAATCATGCCGCTATCACAATAAAAGAAATCCCTAAAATAGTGATGGGCGCTCATTTCACCACCGTAAACCGCATCCTCTTGGCGCATACGTTCCTTGATAAAAGCGTGGCCAGTTTTTGACTGCACAGCAACTCCCCCCGCCGCACTTACCACATCCAGGGTATTCCAGGTTAAGCGAGGATCATGAATCACTTTAGCGCCGGGATTTTTAAGCAAAAATGCCTCAGCCAATAAACCAACTATGTAATAACCTTCAATAAAATTGCCTTTTTCATCAAACAAAAAGCAGCGATCAAAATCACCATCCCATGCGATGCCAAAATCAGCCCTATGTGCGATCACCGCCTCTTGTGTTGAGCTGCGATTCTCGGGCAGCAACGGGTTGGGTATCCCATTGGGGAAATTTCCATCAGGCTGATGGTTGATTTTTATAAACTCAAAGGGAAGCAACGCCTCCAAGGCATCTATCACATGACCAGCTGCCCCATTACCAGCATTAACAACCAACTTGAGTGGCTTTAATTGTCCAACATCGACATAGCCCAACAAATGTTCAATATATGCCTGCAGAGTTGACTCTTTTTTATAATTGCCTCGCTCCGCCACCGGTGCGCCAAATTGATTCTCCTCAGCGAGACGCTTGATCTCATTTAACCCTGAGTCACCACTTATTGGCTGCGACTTGGACTTAACTAGCTTAAGACCATTGTAGTCAATGGGATTATGACTTGCGGTCACCTGAATACCGCCATCTGCATTTAAATAGCTGGTGGCAAAATAAATCTCTTCGGTTCCCGTCATCCCAATATCAATCACATCAACACCTTGATCGCGAAGCCCCTCAGCCAGAGCCAACTTTAACGACTCACTGGTCAAGCGAACATCGCCACCCACGACAACAGTTTTTGGACGAATAAATTGCGCAAAGGCACGACCTATGCGATATACGATATCTTCATTCAACTCTTCGCCCAATTTGCCGCGCACATCATAGGCTTTGAAACAGGTCAGAGTCATGACAGCTCCCTAAAATTTTTACACCGATAAATAAAGTTATATACACGGGATTGGAACAGGCATCGATTGAAAAAGGCCAATACGCACTCGCACATCATTTTGCTACAGCATCTAACATCGCCCGAAACACCTCAGCGATTGACAGCTCAGTGCTATCTATAATGACCGCATCATCTGCAGGCTTTAAAGGAGAAGCACTACGTGTTGAATCTCGCTCATCCCGCTCGCGTATGTCCTTTACCACTTGATCCCAATCCGCTGCGACGCCCTTGGCTCTCAGCTGCTTACAGCGGCGGTCTGCGCGAGCCTCAGCGGTTGCGGTCAGGTAAATCTTACATTGCGCACCAGGAAATACTGTGGTGCCCATATCACGACCATCCGCAACCAGCCCCGGCGCAACGGCGAAAGCGTGCTGGCGCTTAAGTAGGGCTTCGCGCACTGCCGGATATGCAGCAACTAATGATGCATTCATACCCACAGCCTCTGCCCGAATTGCAGTGGTAACATCCTCGCCTGAAAGTAAAATCCTAACGGCCTCGCCATCCAGTGAAAACTCTACATCCAGGTCAGCAGCAACCTCGGCAACAGCTGATTCTGACTCTAAACTTACTTGCATCTTCACTGCAGCCAGCGCGACCAAACGGTAGAGGGCGCCGCTATCAAGCAAATGAAAACCCAATTCCTTAGCCAGCATCTGACTCAAGGTACCCTTTCCTGAGCCACTTGGGCCATCAATTGTTACTACCATTGGCAATTTCGAACTATTCAAACTTCATCCTCTAAGTTGTTCTACTCAACTTGGCCAACTTAAAGCGCCTCAATTGAATTATTTATCTCTCGGCATACGACGACAGGGTCGCGTGCTTGCGTAATAGGCCGCCCTACTACCAGATAACTGCTGCCAGCAATAATTGCCTCGGTAGGAGTCAAAGTACGGCGTTGATCATCCTTTGGGGAGTCAGGCAGGCGAATCCCTGGTGTTACCAGGCAAAATTCACTCCCATACGCAGTGCGCATAAGCAATGCCTCTTGAGCCGAACAAACAATGCCGTCAAGACCGCTCTTACTCACCAAGTCGGCAAGCAACCTTACTTGATCTGCGGGCTGACGATCTATGCCTATTCCACGCAAGTCAGTCGCCTCCATACTGGTCAGCACGGTCACTCCAATCAAAAGACATTGGCTACCAACCACCGAGTCCAGCGCATTTTTAGCCGCTACCAGCATTCTTTCTCCACCGGAAGCGTGTACATTCACCATCCAGACGCCCATATTGGCTGCTGCTTTTACTGCTTTGGCGGTAGTATTGGGAATATCGTGGAATTTTAAATCCAGAAATACCTCGAACCCTTTATTCATCAAGGATTCAACCACCTGAGGACCGGCAGCGGTAAACAATTCCTTGCCGACTTTAAGACGGCAATCCTGAGGGGATAGACGGTTAGCCATGGCCAGGCAATCAGCCTGGTTATCGTAATCCATAGCCACCAGAAGGCGGGGACCAATATGCGGCATCAATGCATCTCACAAATAAATAAGGGGGCGTTAAACGCCCCCTATTAAAGCAAAAAACAGCTACTTAAGCAGCAAACTTTGTTTGCCTATATGGTGATTTTATCTTTGTTGGCCTTAACTATGGCCTCACCAATCCCTTTAACATCAGTCAATTGCTCAATACTTTTGAACTGCCCATTAGCTTTGCGCCAGGCGACAATAGCCTCCGCCTTCTTTGCACCCACGCCTTTTAATTGAGTCAATGTTTGAGCGTCAGCCGTATTGATATTGATCAGACTTTGAACTTTCTGTGATGCTGAAACACCGCCCTGAGGCTTGGCAGCCCCCTCAGCAAAACTTACCGATGAAAAGCCTAAGACGAGAAAAACAACGGACAGGAAACTAATTAAAGTTTTCATACAAAACTCCTTTTAATGGATGGGATGTGTGCGACTCCTTAACTGCACAAATAGATATTAATACATGAAAAATTAATAGCCATAAGCACTTTTCTGCAATTTCTGTAGGAAATATCTCACAGATTAGTGTTGCGTGATGCAATTAACAAAAAAGGGCCATATGACCCTTTTTTGTTTTTACTTCGAACTACTTTAGCAGTTCTTTAATATCTCGAGCACCCCAATGAGGGAAATGCTTGCGAATTAACGCATTCAATTCCACTTCAAACTGGCTGATATTAGCTTGCGAATTGGCCTGTACAGAATCCAAAGAGCTAATTACCATGCCAGCCCCCACAGTAATATTGCTCAAACGATCAATTACAATAAATGCCCCAGTTGCACGATTTTGCTTATAAGTGTCTGCCACCACAGCTTGAGTGAGCAACACATCGACCACCGCAATATCATTCAGCTGCAAATCTGCAACTTGCGAATGGGCTTGCGTATTCACATCCACGCGATATTCGATTGCCTCAATCTGGCCACTCACCTGCTTGCTGGCAAATTTAAATAAATATTCCGAACCTGGCGTCATTGCCTTTTCGGTCATCCATACCATATGTGCCTTTAAGTGGTTTGACTGAGGCACCTGCACAGAATCAAGTACCAACATATCGCCGCGACTTACATCTATTTCATCGCTCAAGGTTAGCGTCACCGCTTGACCAGCAAATGCCTCCATCAGGTCGCCATCGACGGTCACAATTGATTTGACCTGGCTAGCTTTACCGGACGGTAGTGCGCGAACCCTGTCACCCACCCTCACTACACCAGAAGCGACGTTCCCGCAAAAACCACGGAAATTAAGATTGGGGCGATTTACGTATTGAACAGGGAAGCGAAAATCATCGAAGTTTTTATCACCAGCGATTGAAACCGTTTCGAGAATTTCCATTAGCGTCTGCCCTTTGTACCAAGGCGAACGCTCAGAGCGATTCACAACATTGTCGCCCTCCAGAGCTGAGATTGGCACAAATATCACATCTTTCATGCCCAGCTTTGCACCAAACTCAATGTAATCCGCTTTAATTTTTTCAAAAACGGTTTCACTAAAGTCCAGCAAATCCATTTTGTTTATGGCAACAACTATGTGCCTGATACCAAGCAGCGAAGCGATATAACTGTGACGGCGAGTCTGAGTCATTACACCATGGCGGGCATCAATCAAAATAATTGCCAAATCACAGGTAGATGCACCTGTGGCCATATTGCGAGTGTACTGCTCATGTCCTGGCGTATCAGCGATAATAAATTTACGTTTGGCCGTAGAAAAATAGCGATAGGCCACATCGATGGTAATACCCTGCTCTCTCTCGGCCTGCAAACCATCAACCAGCAGTGCCAGGTCAATTTTTTCACCGGTAGTTCCATGCTTGGTGCTATCGGAGCGAACAGCTTCAAGCTGATCTTCATAAATCATTTTGGAGTCGTGCAATAAACGGCCGATTAAGGTGCTCTTGCCATCATCCACACTGCCACAAGTGAGAAAACGCAGCAGTTCTTTTTGTTCGTGTTGCGCCAGGTAGGCATCAATGTCCTGGGCAATAAGTTCGGATTGGTGACTCATAATAGTCTCTTTACCATCTCAGAATTCAATTAAAGTTGCCAAAAGAAGTGCACGCAGCGGTTAATGCCCGCCCTAGAAGTAACCTTCCTGCTTTTTCTTTTCCATGGAGCCAGAACTGTCGTGATCAATCACACGACCTTGGCGCTCGGAGGTAGTCGTCAGCAACATTTCCTGAATAATTTCTGGCAAGGTGGTCGCCTCTGACTCCACGGCACCAGTTAGCGGATAGCAACCCAGGGTGCGGAAACGCACCATTTTTTCTTCCACTTTTTCATTTGGCTCAATGGGCATACGCTCATCATCAACCATGATAAGAGTGCCATTGCGTTCAACCACCGGGCGTTTGGCCGCAAAATACAACGGCACTATGGGTATACCCTCTAAATGGATGTATTGCCAAATGTCCAACTCGGTCCAGTTGGACAAAGGGAATACACGAATGCTTTCGCCCTTATCTACACGGCCGTTATAAATATTCCATAATTCCGGGCGCTGATTTTTTGGATCCCAGCGATGATTTTTATCGCGAAAGGAATAAACACGCTCTTTCGCGCGGGATTTTTCCTCATCGCGGCGCGCACCACCGAAAGCTGCATCAAAACCGTATTTGTTTAGTGCCTGCTTGAGTGACTGGGTTTTCATGACATCGGTGTGTTTTGCACTGCCATGGGTGAAGGGACCAATACCCATATCTACACCTTCCTGATTGACATGTACAATCAGGTCCCAGCCCAATTCTTTAACACGTTTATCGCGAAATTCAATCATTTCTTTGAATTTCCAAGTGGTATCCACGTGCATCAAGGGAAACGGTGGCTTGCCAGGGTAGAAGGCCTTCATGGTGAGATGCATCATCACCGCAGAGTCTTTACCTATCGAATAAAGCATAACTGGCTTATCAAACTCAGCTGCCACTTCGCGAATAATATGAATACTTTCAGCTTCTAGCTGCTTCAGGTGAGTCAAGTTGTAGACTGACATTAACTGGATACCCGTAGAGAAATAAGGATGGGCTAAATTGCCGCTATTTTACGCAGCGGCGATTATATAGAGACCAAGGGAAAAATTAACGACTAAATATTTCTAAGGTTATTCCCAGAGGTTTGGATACTCTAGGCTTTTAATTCTCCATCGCTTTTGGAGAGCTTGGCCTGAGCCTGGCGCAGCGCCAGCAATTGGGTAAACTCATCTCTGGCCACCTTGGCGCGACTGAAAACAGTTAATAAATAATCACTGTCCTCCCGCTCAATACTGGCACGCAAGCGAGACAAGTTAGCGATAAACAAGTCCATAGAATCCAGTATAGCGGCACGATTGGCCCGCATAATATCGTGCCACATTACCGGATCACTGGACGCTATGCGGGTAAAATCACGAAACCCACCAGCGGCATAGCGAAAAATATTGGGATTGCCAATATCCTGAGCCAGGGTATCCACCAATGAATAAGCAATTACATGAGGTAAATGACTAGTCGCCGCAAGCACTTCATCATGCTCAGCAACGGACATAGACAAAACCTCAGCACCTACCGCCTCCCAAAGCTCAGTAACCCGACGCAAATGCTCAGGATGAGTTGTAGCATCAGGGGTTAAAATAACCCGATGCTTTTCATAGAGATTGGGATTCGCGGCAGTAATGCCACTTTTTTCCGAGCCAGCAATGGGGTGCCCCAATACCAATTGCGGTGGAACCTGACCAAAAACGCGAATAGCAGCCTGCTCAACACTACCCTTTACACTGGCACCATCCGTCAAGGTCACATCCGCTGAAACCCTGGCCTTGATATCAGCCAAGACTGACTCAACAGACAATGTAGGCACCGCAATAAAAATCACGTCACCTGCGGCAAGCTCTGGGGCGATCTGTGCAAGAGAGACGTAAGCTCTATCAACCACCTCACGCTCTACCGCCTCGCGACAGGTCTCTTCACTGCGACCTATGCCTATAGTTTCCCGGCAGGCTCCGCGCTGCTTCAATCCAGTTGCCAGGCTGCCGCCGATAAGACCCATGCCCACAACGACAAATTTATTAATTAATGGCACCGACTCAACCATAAGCACTAAAGCACTGCCTTGGGGTAAGAGCCAAGCAACTTAAGATCTGCGCAGCGAGCTGAAACTTCGCTCAACACTTCGCTGATCAATGGACTCTGAACGTGGCCAACAAAGTCGATGAAAAACACGTAAGTCCATACACCGGTACGCGATGGGCGAGTTTCCACTCGAGTCAGATCGATACTGTGGCGATGAAAAGGTTCTAACAAATTATGCAGCGCACCAGGCTCATTGCGCATAGCCACCACAATCGAAGTTTTATCGACACCACTGGGCGGAACCGCCTGAGGACCGATAATTAAGAAGCGAGTGGAGTTATCCGGCTGGTCTTCAATTTTTTCCGCAAGCATAGTTAAGCCATAAAGTTCAGCTGCCATACTTCCGGCAATAGCCGCGGCATTCCACTCACCTTTTAAACGCTTGGCCGCTTCGGCATTACTGGATACAGCAATCCGCTCAGCCTTTGGATAGTGGGAGTCCAGCCATTTACGACACTGGGCCAGGGATTGGGAGTGGGAATAAATTCGGGTAATGCTGTTAACGTGAGTAACATCAGATACCAACAGGTTATGGTGTATACGCAACTCGACTTCGCCACAAATTTTTAAATTGGACGCCATAAAGTTGTCGAGCGTGTGGGTAACCACACCTTCAGTGGAGTTTTCCACAGGCACCACGCCATAGTGCACAGCACCGGCTTCTACTTCCCGAAATACCTCATCAATCGCCGAAAACGGTAAAGCCACAGCCGAGTGGCCAAAGTGCTTGAGCGCGGCCTGTTGGGTAAAGGTTCCCTCTGGGCCCAAGTAGGCAACTTTGACTGGATTCTCCAGCGCCAGGCAGGCCGACATTATTTCGCGAAACAGTCTTGCCATCTCCTCGTTGCTAAGCGGGCCGGCATTGCGCTCCATTGCCTTGCGCAACACCTGGGCTTCGCGCTCAGGACGATAGAAAAGAATTTTGGCATCTTCAGGCAGCTCGGCTTTTTTTACTTCCGCAACCTGCTGTGCACATTCAGCACGCGCCGAAATAAGTCGCGCAATATCCTCGTCGATTGAGTCGATTTGATTGCGCAGCGCCAGCAGTTTTTCGGCTTCAGTTGGATTCGACATGAAATTACTCGTCGTTACCTTGCTCGGGAGTTTTATTGGCTTCAGGTGAGTCAGTTGCGCCTGTAGCTACATCATCAGCCACATCATCACCCTCTTCGCTCGCTGCAGTTGCCAGCTCGCGCTTGGCGTTTTCATCAGCACTTTCCTCAATACGCTCCAGGCCCTGCATGCGCTCACCGTCTTTCAGCTTGATCAGACGCACACCTTGGGTGTTACGGCTCAACAGGCTGACTTCGTCAACGCGGGTGCGCACCATGGTGCCCTGGTCGGAAATCAGCATGATTTCCTCGCCATCAAATACCTGCACCGCACCTACTAATTCACCATTGCGATCACTGGTCTGCATAGCAATTACGCCTTGAGAGCCACGACCTTTTGCGGGGAACTCATCAACGCTAGTGCGCTTGCCGTAGCCATTTTCGCTCACAGTCAGCACTTGGCCACCAGCCATAGGAATTACCATACCAATTACCGTTTGACCTTCAGCCATACGAATACCGCGTACACCGCGCGAAGTGCGTCCCATAGGGCGAACCTGAGATTCGCGGAAGCGCGCCGCTTTGCCGGAGCTGGCAAACAACACCACATCGCAAGCGCCATTGGTGATAGCCGTACCCACCAGGGTATCGCCGTCATCCAGTTCAATGGCACGCTTGCCATTAACACGCAGGCTTTGGAACTCAGTTAAGGCTGTCTTTTTAACGGTACCTTTTTTGGTTGCCATGAAAATGAAGTGATCATCATCATAGGTCTGCACTGGCAGTATCGATGTAATGCGCTCACCCTCTTCCAGCGGCAGCAAATTAACCACCGGGCGGCCACGGGATTGACGCCCAGCCTCAGGAATCATATACACCTTGAGCGAGTAAACCTTACCCACACTGGTGAAGCAGAGAATAGTGTCGTGAGTACTGGCAATCAGCAAATGCTCGACGAAATCCTCATCTTTTACCGCCGTGGCTGACTTACCCATACCGCCGCGGCGCTGAGCCTGGTAATCCGCCAAGGGTTGACTCTTGGCATAGCCACCGTGGGAAATAGTTACCACACGATCTTCTACCGCGATAAGGTCTTCGGTAGTCAAATCCAGGCTCGAGGCCATAATTTCTGTGCGGCGATTATCGCCATAGTCGGCAACCACCTGCTCCAACTCTTCGCGGATCACCTCCATCAGGCGCAGAGCATTGCCGAGAATTTCCAGGTATTCAGCGATTTGTGCCAGCTTTTCATCATACTCAGCTAACAGTTTGTCGTGTTCCATGCCGGTTAAGCGGTGTAAGCGTAAGTCCAAAATCGCCTGAGCTTGGGCGCTGGAGAGGAAGTACTTGCCATCCACCAGGCCGAAGCTACCTTCAAGATCCTCTGGACGACAGGCATTATCGCCAGCGCGTTCAAGGAAAGCAGACATAGTAGTAGCACTCCAACCGCGGGCAATCAGAGCTTCCTTCGCATCGGCCGGAGTCGCTGAGCGCTTAATCAACTCAATTACTTCGTCAATATTGGCGATGGCAACCGCCAAGCCCTCGAGGATATGACCGCGTTCGCGCGCTTTGCGCAATAAATAAACAGTGCGGCGAGTTACCACTTCCCGGCGGTGACGAATAAAGGCTTCGAGCAGCTCTTTGAGGTTGAGAATTTTTGGCTGGCCGTCATCCAATGCAACTATGTTGATACCAAACACGTTTTGCAGCTGAGTTTGGGCATAGAGGTTATTCAGCAATACATCGGCAGATTCAGTGCGTTTAACTTCAATAACCACGCGCAAACCGTCTTTATCTGACTCATCGCGCAGCTCGCTGATACCCTCAATTTTCTTCTCTTTTACCAGTTCAGCAATGCGCTCGATCAGGCGTGCCTTATTCAACTGGTAGGGAATTTCGCTAATGATGATGGTTTCGCGGCCAGTCTTCTCATCGCGCTCGATATCGGCTTTGGCGCGCACATAGATGCGACCGCGGCCAGTGCGGTAGGCCTCAACTATGCCCGCGCGCCCGTTAATGATGGCGCCTGTGGGGAAGTCGGGCCCGGGAATATACTCCATCAGCTCATCGATGGTGAGCTCCGGGTTATCCACCAGGGCCAGGCAACCGCGCACCACTTCACCGAGGTTATGGGGTGGAATATTGGTGGCCATACCCACCGCAATACCGGATGAACCGTTGACCAGCAGGTTGGGAATACGGGTTGGCAATACCGCCGGAATCTGCTCAGTGCCGTCATAGTTGGGCACAAAGTCGACAGTTTCTTTCTCCAGATCCGCCAGCAGATCGTGGGCGATCTTGGCCATACGAATCTCGGTATAACGCATGGCTGCCGCGTTATCGCCGTCGATAGAACCGAAGTTACCCTGACCATCGACCAGCATATAGCGCAAGCTAAACGGCTGAGCCATGCGGACAATAGTGTCGTAAACGGCCGAATCGCCGTGTGGGTGATATTTACCGATTACGTCGCCCACCACACGGGCGGACTTTTTATAAGGCTTGTTCCAATCGTTGTTCAGCTCGCTCATGGCGAAAAGCACACGGCGGTGTACTGGCTTAAGACCATCGCGAACGTCAGGCAATGCACGGCCGACGATTACGCTCATGGCATAGTCCAAATAGGACTGCTTAAGCTCGTCTTCGATATTGATGGGCGATATTTCTTTAGCGAATTCAACCATGGGAATACTGCTTTCCTTATTATGGTCACAGCTGGCTTAGGGATTCGGTCACTCGGAGGCGTTCAGGCAAACTGCACAGAAAGCGCTCAAAATGCGTTCTCGTTGGCGGAAGCCTATCAGGCTACCCTAGTAGCGGGTGACAATACTGATAGCTTCACAGCCAAATTAAGCCGGGAATCCTACCACATAATCGCCGCCATAGGCACAAATCAACAGCCGAAAAAGGGTTAATTTACAAGAGATTAAAGTATACTGGCCGGCCCTTTGGTTAGACTCTCGCTAAGGCTTGGCCGGCATGACTGAAACCCTCGCGAACACCCCAACAGCAGACCTGATTATCAACGCCCGCTGGATAATTCCGATAATTCCCAAAGACCGGGTTTTGGAGGACTGCGCCTTGGTCATCGACAAAGGAAACATCCTCGCCCTACTCCCTCAAGGTGAGGCAGCCAGACGCTTCGAAGCCAAGCAGACCCTAAACCTGAATGATCACTTGTTAATGCCAGGACTGGTCAACGCCCATGGTCATGCCGCCATGAGCCTGCTGCGCGGCTACGCTGACGACCAGCCACTGCATACCTGGCTAAACGAACACATATGGCCTGCCGAAGGCCGCTGGGTGGGCGAGGATTTCGTCCGCGATGGTACGGAACTGGCCATGGCGGAGATGATCCGCAGTGGCACCACCTGCTTCTCCGACATGTACTTTTATCCCGAACAAGCTGCCCAAGCCTGCCTGGACGCGCACATCCGCTGCCAGCTGGCCTTTCCGCTGCTGGATTTCCCCACCGCCTGGGGTACAGGGCCTGATGACTATATGCACAAGGGGCTGGCACTGCACGACAACTTTCGCAGCAACCCATTGATCAATATTGCCTTTGGCCCCCACGCGCCCTACACGGTATCGGATGACCCCTTGCGCAAAATAGCTGTCCTTGCCCAGGAAATGGATATGCCAATACATATTCATTTGCACGAAACTGCCCAAGAGGTAAACGAGTCCCTGGAGAAATACGCCATGCGTCCTAGCCAGCGACTTATGGAACTGGGCCTGCTGTCGCCACTCACGCAATGCGTGCATATGACTCAAATCGACGCCAGCGATATTCAGCTATTACAGCAAACTGGCGCCCAGGTGATTCACTGCCCAGAGTCCAACCTTAAACTAGCCAGTGGCTTTTGCCCCGTCGAACAACTTATCCAAGCGGGGATTAACGTCGCCTTAGGAACAGATGGTGCCGCCAGCAACAACGATCTCGACCTGTTCAGCGAACTGCGCACCGCCGCACTATTAGCCAAAACTGTTGCGCAAGACGCCGCCGCCCTTAACGCCCACGCGGCCCTGCGCATGGCCACCATCAACGGCGCCAAGGCTCTGGGCATGGAAGAGCGAATAGGCAGCCTGGAGGCAGGCAAGTCCGCCGACATTATTGCTCTGGATTTAAGCGAACTGGAAATGCAGCCGATCTACAACCCGGCATCGCAGCTTGTTTATACCCATGCCGGCCAGCGCGTAACTCACGCCTGGGTCGAGGGCCGCGCGCTGCTGATTGATCGCCAGCTGCAAACACTTAATGAACATGAAATCGCCAGCAAGGCACGCTTGTGGCACAAACGGATTGCCAGTAACTAAGCAAAAATTCGCTTATTAATTAGGAATTGGGTTGCAAACACACTCATCAGATAGCAGCCTATGACAAGTCACAAATTACTTTAAAAGAGAGTCCATCCATGGCCAATGTGGATACCGCCGAAATCGCCAAATTTGAAGCACTCGCCAGCCGCTGGTGGGATAGAAATAGCGAGTTCAAACCCTTGCACGATATAAACCCGTTGCGCGCCAACTTTATTGACCAGCGCTCGCCGGTAGCCGAACGCAAAGTTTTAGATGTGGGCTGCGGCGGGGGCATACTCGCCGAATCTATGGCCCAGCGCGGCGCTCAGGTTACCGGTATTGATATGGGCGAAGCACCTTTATCGGTTGCGCGCCTGCACGCCCTCGAGACAGGAATAGAGCTCACTTATGAGCAGATCACTGCAGAGGACAAGGCGGCACAAATGCCAGGCGAATTTGACATAGTGACCTGTATGGAAATGCTTGAGCATGTTCCTGAGCCGAGCTCGGTAGTACACGCCTGTGCGCAACTGGTTAAGCCTGGTGGCGACGTCTACTTTTCCACCATCAACCGCAACCCCAAAGCCTATGCCTTTGCCATTTTGGGGGCAGAATATTTACTTAAGCTCTTACCCAAGGGCACACACGAATACGCCAAATTTATTCGCCCGTCAGAGCTGGCCCATTGGCTTCGCGCAGCTGGACTGGAACTGCAATCCATGAGTGGCATGACCTATAACCCACTCACCAAAAGCTACAAGCTTGATCCGCACGACGTCAGCGTGAACTACCTTATTCACGCAAAAAAGGTGAGTGAATAATGCGCCGCAAAATCCGCGCCGTAATGTTTGACCTGGACGGCACCCTTTTGGATACTGCGCCCGATTTTGTCGTGGTGGTTAATAAATTACTTGAAGAAAATCAGCGCTCGCCTTTGCCAGCAGAAAAAATTCGCGCCGCCGTATCCAACGGCTCTAAAGCCTTGGTAAAAATGGCCTTTGCGATAGATGAATCAGACGCGCAATTTGAACCACTGCGTCAGCGACTACTAGAGATCTACCTGGGTCATCACTCAGTACTTACCCGCCCCTTTCCCGGCATCAGCCAACTCATTGAAAAATTGAGCGAGCACAATATAGCCTGGGGCATAGCAACCAATAAGCCCTCCGCCTATACACTGCCACTGATGGCTGACATGAATATGCAGCCGCCGCCAGCCAGCATTATCTGCCCAGATCACGTCAGTCGCGCCAAGCCGGACCCCGAGTCATTACTCCTTGCCGGCAAACAACTAAACTGCTGTCCCGACGAAATTATTTTTATTGGTGACCACAAGCGAGATATTGACTGCGGTAAGGGCGCTGGCAGCATCACCATTGCCGCTGCCTATGGTTATGTTGACGCGGACGAAGCGGTGGAAGACTGGCTCGCCGATCACGAGGTAAACCACGCCGACGAAATTTGGCCAATTGTAGAAACCTACCTATAGCTTAATTATTACGCGTGTCCGGAGCTGGAGTTTACCAGCCCGCACTAACGTCAAAGAGACACAACAAAACAATGCAAATCCCAACTGATTATCGTCCCGCCGCCAACGCTTTAGCGGGCAAAGTTATTTTAGTTACCGGCGCTGGCGATGGCATAGGAAAGGCCGCCGCGTTAAGTTTTGCCGCTCACGGCGCAACACTAATCCTAGCGGGGCGCACTCTGGCCAAGCTAGAGAAGGTTTACGATGAAATTGAAGCTACTGGCGGAGCCCAGCCAGCCATTTTTCCGGTCAACTTCGAAAGTGCCGTAGAAAAAGACCTGGACGATATGTGCGATGCCATTAATGAAGCCTTTGGCCGCCTGGATGGCATTTTGCACAATGCCGCCGATTTGGGTGAGCGCACACCTATCAGCAACTACTCGATCAAAGCCTGGGAGCGCTGCATGCAGGTAAATGTCAACGCGCCTTTTATGTTGACCCAAGCACTGCTGCCCGTCTTGGAAAAGTCGCCCGCCGCCAGCGTATTGTTTACCAGTTCCAGCGTTGCCTTTAAAGGTCGCGCCTACTGGGGCGCCTATGCAGCCTCTAAAGCTGCAGCCGAAAACCTGATGCAAACCCTGGCAGATGAAGCCGAAGATACCTGTAACATTCGCTACAACAGTATTAACCCAGGCGGCACCCGAACCAAGATGCGTGCAGCCGCCTACCCTGCAGAAAACCCAGAAACTGTTAAAAGCCCAGAGATACTCATGCCAAGCTATATCTTTATGATGAGTGATGACTCAAAAGCACTAAACGGACAATCAATTCAGTACTCCGTTTAAATTTATTAGCCAGAAACAAAAAACGGCCTTCAATGAAGGCCGTTTTTCTACTCATCAATCTATTACTGACCAGCTTTTTGCATTACCTCTAACAAAGAAGCCTCGGCACGAGACAAACCGCAGCGGCGCGCTACCTCGTCAACATCTAAACCCATCTTGAATAATTGCGCCGCTTGGGAATAAGACTGGAACTCATCGTCCTGGTAATAATCCTGCGCTGCTGGTTTTTGTGGTGCCTGCTGCAAACGCTTTTCCATGGCGATTAAACGCTGGCCCATACCCACCGATCCACTGCTGGATGCAGCCACTTCACGAGCGAGCCGCTGTAACATTTTTTCTGTTGCTGCAGCTTGGCGATGCACCTGACGCAAGCTCAACAATGCCAGTAGCAATGCCAAGATGCCAACACCCAAGCAAACAACCAATCCCCACTCTGTCGTCGTCAGTGTCACGCCCTTGCTCGCTTAAAAATCTTCCAATTCAGACCATTCTTCACTGGTGAGCAACTTATTCAAATCAATCAAAATAAGCAGCTCATTGTTTTTGTGACAAACGCCCTGAATAAATTTCGCACTTTCTTCATTGCCCACATTGGGGGCCATTTCTATTTCAGATTGGCGCAGATAAACCACTTCCGCAACACTATCCACCAAAATACCGATGACATGACGATCAGCTTCGATAATCACAATACGGGTGTTATCTGTAATATCGCCACTGGGCAAATTAAAGCGGTGGCGGGTATCTATAACGGTCACCACATTACCGCGTAAATTGATAATACCGAGAACATAGGAAGGCGCGCCTGGGACAGGGGCAATTTCCGAATATCTCAACACCTCCTGCACTTGCATTACGTTAATTCCGTAGGTTTCGCCATCCAACTTGAAGGTCACCCACTGCAGGACGGGGTCATCTGTGCCTTTGTTTTTTATTACATCATTTGCCATCGCATTTTCCTCTAGGGCACTCTGCCTGTTTGCTCGGGCAAGCACCTAAGCACCCTGCCCTAAAATTGTAGTAATAATAAATGTGCTAATAACTATAGCCTAGGAACCCTAGGCTGCCAGCAACCGCCCTGGCTTAAGCGGGTTGAAAGTTACGATCAGCCTCCACCAGCATTTGGCCGACCCGGGGAATATCCAATAGCGCACACATATGCTCTTTTACGGTTCCCGCCAGCCACGGCCGCTTACTCCGGTCACCCCGCCACTTTACATCGTCTGGATGCAGGCTAATAGGCTGATTGACTGAATCAACCGCCAGCCCCCAAGGGACGCCATTTATAGAAACAACATATTTAGCGGTCTTAACAAAATTCTCATCGTAACGCTCAGGCATAACGAATTTGGCAGTATTCACCGTACGAATTTTCCCCGCAGGTGTAGGCTGCAGCCCCATAAACCAATCTGCTTGCCCAAACAAAGGCGTCAGCTCATCGGTTAACGGCTGTATTTGCCCCAGCGCAATTAAAGGAACCGCCAAAGTGAGCCCTGAGACTTCGAACAGCAGCACATCAAAACGATTTTGCGCCCACTGGGGGCGCCCATTCTCCAACCATTCGAGCCCCTCTAACTGAAACCCTGCAGGCTGATTTGAAATTTGGCTCAGGCTTCCCAAATCAGGTCCAGGTTCGACTATCGAAGAGCTAATCTCAGGATCTGCGGCCGGTGACTCTATTGCCCAATCCTGGATCTCATCTGGACAAAGCTCAAATCTACCTGAAATCTTTGCCGGTTCGACCTCTGCAGTTTTTAATTGAATATCTTCACGAGGCTTAGCGTCAATCAACAGCTGAGTACGTGCAGTTTGCAACA
Source organism: Cellvibrio sp. (assembly GCA_050305995.1). Lineage (GTDB taxonomy): Bacteria > Pseudomonadota > Gammaproteobacteria > Pseudomonadales > Cellvibrionaceae > Cellvibrio. The sequence goes on along the minus strand of JBNLGJ010000054.1, from coordinate 19,399 downwards.
TACGCTCAAGTTTTTGCTTCTGCGCTTCGCTTTGCTGAAACTCAGGTTCAATAAGTTGAGATTTGGCGAGCTCTGACTGCAACTGGGGAACAAGGTTTAACTTTTTAACTTCACTACGAGAACTGGAAATACTTTTTTGGGGTAGAGCAACTACCCGCGAGGCGCCCGCGACCAGCTGCGCCCCAGCTAATTGCGGGACAGAATCTTGCGTCTCCTGAGCACCTAATAGCTCATCAAAATAGGAGCTTAGGCTATCTTCAGGATTCTTAATATCGCTCACAAATCACCCCGCCAGCCCCTGGGCGGCATTGGCAATAGTTTTTTCTGAGGAACGGTCCCGGTCTTCAGCCTTAAAAACTTTTTCCAGCCAGTGACAAAGAGATGTATAGGACTCAACCCCTCGGGCAGCCGGGTCAAACAAGTGCGGCGGCATCCCCTGCTTACTCGCATCGCGAAAGCGAGTATCTACCGGGACATGACCAGCCCATACCTTATCGCCATAAGTATTGCGAATACTACGCAGACTGCTAACAGAAGCCTGTGTGCGACGATCATACATAACGGGAACAATGGTGTAATTGATGGGCTGCTTGCGCGAACGAGACATCATTGAGAGAGTATTCACCATTTTTTCCAGGCCTTTAAGTGCCAGGAACTCTGTCTGTACAGGGACGATCAACCAATTACAGGCCGCAAGTGCATTAATCATTAATACCCCCAGCAGAGGCGGAGAATCGATAATCACAAAATCAAAATCATCTTGGATTTGCACCAAAGCTCGATGAATTACCAAGCCCATCCCATCCTGACCTATGGCCTGGCGCTCCAGGGTGGCCAATGCAGTGGTCGCAGGTATCAACTGAAGGTTGGGAAAGCCAGTCGGCTGGACTAATCGCCTTACTGACTGATTAGATAGTTCTTTCCGCTCCTGGAAGAGGGTGTAACTGCTAAGTGACTGAGCGTCAGGATCTTGGCGGAAATAGCTGGAAAGCGACCCATGAGGATCAAGATCCAACAATAAAACCCGGTGGCCTGATGAGGCTAAAATGCCCCCCAATGCCACACTGGTAGTGGTTTTACCGACTCCACCTTTTTGATTTGCGACAGCTATCACTCGCACGGATATATCCTCACCTGCGTCAAAGCTTAGGCACTCTGCGTGTCTTCAAATTAAACAAACTAGCTCCCTGCAAGCTCTGTGCCTATTACTAAGGATATATCCTCACACACAAAAGACTTGCCAAGCCAGTACAACAGCCAAACTTAAAGTCTAGAAGGTCGACTGGTCAAATTACAATCAAATCGTGCCCCCCTGGATAGAAATCCCATTGGCAATTACCGATATTCCCATTTATCGGCCAAACTAAAAAAAATTAACATCCAATAACAACGACGCAGCGAGAAATGTCATGAAACACCTAGCCGCTTATGTGGTTGACGCCTTTACCCAAGAACCCTTTTCTGGCAATCCAGCAGCGGTGTGTGTACTCAGCGAGCCCAAATCCGAAAAATGGATGCAGGCCGCCGCCGCCGAATTCAATCTCTCGGAAACAGCCTTCATTTACCAACTGGAAACCGACCTTTGGGATTTACGCTGGTTTACCCCTCAGTGCGAAGTCAACCTGTGCGGCCATGCGACCTTGGCAAGTGTCCACGTCATTGCCAATGAATTACTAATACCGCGCACCACCTATCGATTTAGCACTCGAAGTGGTGAGTTACGAGCAAACAGTCTGGATGAAGGTTTTCAATTGGACTTTCCCCGCATCGAAGTTCAGGCGCTGGCTTCCGCAAACTTCGAAGCACTGCTCGGAAGACATCACCAGGGGCTTTATGCAGCAGGTGAAGACTTTTTGATGGTGCTTGATGATGAACAAGCCGTAGCACAATATCACCCAAACCTACCCGCGATTAAGCAATTACTTTGTCGCGGACTCATAGTGACCGCACCAGGGGCTAAGGGTGTAGATTTTGTTTCGCGCTTTTTTGCCCCAGCTTTTGGTATTGATGAAGACCCGGTAACCGGATCAGCCCATTGCAGTCTCGGAGACTTCTGGAGCAAACAGCTAAATAAAAACAGACTGACGGCAAGACAAATATCCGCCCGCGGTGGGAGCCTAGTTGTAGAAGTTAAGGAGCAGCGTGTTTTATTAGAGGGAAGCGCGATCACCAGCATTCGCTGCCAGTTACTTTTTTAGTCGTGCAGATATATGCCAAAGTCTATTTACTGCTTCTGGAGCGATTCAGGCTTGGCCTGCGGCCTATCCATTTTACGTTTAGCCACCATAATCGTCACTCTGCGGTTTTGCGCTCGTCCCTCAGCGGTAGTGTTTGGCGCTACAGGCTGGTATTCACCATAGCCAACAGCTGCCAGGCGCTCCGGCGCAACACCCTGACTGGCCAACACTTTTACTATGGCGCTGGCTCGCGCACTGGATAATTCCCAGTTGGTGGGATAGCGAGAGCTATTGATGGGGATATTGTCGGTATAACCTTCCACTTGAATTGGATTGTCATAGGGCTTCAAAATTTCGGCGATTTCGTTAAAAATCGCAACAGCCTGCTCGCTCGGTGCGGTATCACCGGAATGAAACAGAATACTGTCTTTCAACTCAATCTGAAGCCAGAGCTCATTACTGGAAACCTTCACCAGTTGATCATCAATCAAGGACGCGAATTTTTCGCTAACCAAATCAGATATTTTGGTTAATTCATCGGCTGATTTAACTTGAGTATTTTTCTGTGAAGGCTCTTCAAACACCTTGGCAGGGCTAGTGTCACCTGGACTAGTGATAGTTTGGAGAGGCATTTGCGACTCTGCCGTATCGGTGGATGTTTTGCCCATTTCAATGGGGCTAATTACCGCATTTGATGGCGAAAGGTTTTCAACCGGCTGAGGGTTAGCTTGCGAATCATTAGGCTGGTTAAAGGCCTCAACAAAGGTTTCGGAGAGTACCCGATATTTACTTTGATTAACCTGGGAGATGGAATACATCACCACAAAAAAAGCGAACAGCAGAGTAATAAAATCTGCGTAGGATATTAGCCATCGCTCGTGGTTTACGTGAATCTCTTGCCGCCTGCGCCTGCGCATAACCTAGTTACCCATCTCAGTTAGAATAGAGATAACCATTGAGTTTTACTTCAATGGATCTTGGGCTTTCACCATCGGCTATAGCAATTATTCCTTCAATAATGAGCTCGCGGTACTGAGTGTATTCATTGACACACATACGCAATTTATTGGCGATGGGAATAAATAACAAATTAGCGAGCGCCACACCATAAATTGTCGCAACAAAAGCTACCGCAATTCCTGGCCCTAAAGTCGCCGGATCAGCGAGGTTATTCATTACGTGAATCAACCCCATAACCGCACCAATAATACCTATGGTCGGCGCGTAGCCGCCCATTGACTCATAAAATTTAATGGCATCCAAATCGCGTTGTTCATCGACATACATATCGGTTTCAAGAATACGCCTAATGACCTCCGGCTCATTGCCATCAACCAGTAATTGCAAGCCTTTTTTGGCAAACCTATCTTTCTCGCGCTCGCTGACGCCCTCAAGCCCCAGTAAGCCGTCTTTACGTGCAGCAGCCGCCCAACGGGAAATGTTATTTACACCCTGCTTAAAAGGTACATAGGGGGGCTTAAAAACCCAGGTAATTATTTGCAGTGCCCGCTTCAGCCCCTGTTTTGGCGTTTGCAAAATAGCTGCGCCTAGGGTTCCACCAATTACGATGAAGGCAGCAGAGCCATTCACCAAAGTGCCTAGACCACCACCCTCTAAAAAATTTCCGCCAATGATGGCGGCAAACCCAATAATTACCCCCAGAAAACTCAGCACATCCATCAGTGAACCTCTCGCGCCAGTCGGGGGCCAATTTCTTTTAAGCTGAGCACCTTATCGCTCAAGCCCGCTTTAGCAACTGCCATGGGCATTCCGTAGATTACACAGCTGGCCTCATCTTGCGACCAAAGCGAGGAACCAGCGTCCTTCAGAAGGCGAGCCCCTTTGCAACCATCAGATCCCATGCCAGTCAAAACTACACCCAACACCTTATCGCCATAGGCATTTGCAGCTGAACCAAAGGTGATATCAAGTGAGGGCTTGTAATTCACTCGGTCGTCATCCGGCAGTACTCGTACACAACCACCGTTGCGCTTATCCAACATCAATTGCTTCCCACCGGGGGCGAGCAAAGCCAAGCCTGGCTCTAGCTGATCACCATCAACCGCCTCGCGAACACGAATATGACATTGCTTATTCAAACGCTCCGCAAAAGCCTTGGTAAAGTTTTCAGGCATATGCTGCACCAGCACAATAGGCAAGGGGAAATTGGCGGGCAGTGGCGTCAACACTTCGGTCAATGCTACAGGCCCACCCGTAGATGCGCCAATGACTAATACTTTGGGACGATTTTTGAGACGATAGCTATCCTGCTGAGATAGGGTCACTTTAACTGGTGCAGAAGGTGTAGCTGGCGATGCTGGCGCACTCGAGGGAGACGGCGAACGTAAATTGGAGGAGCGGCTCGAACTGGCGTCTAAAAGGGGTTTTATTGGCGCAACAGGTTTTGGCTGAGTAACTATTTCCGCACGAACCATGTGAGCACCGGCACCAGCCAAGCTCAAAAGCCGCTCATGTAGCTTTTTTTTCAGCCCGGCAGAATTTCGCGAAACCTCGGCAAAATCTTTGGGAATAAAATCCAAAGCACCAGCTTCCAAGGCATCCAAGGTGACCTTAGCACCCTCGTAAGTCAGTGAGGAAAACATCAGAATGGGCACTTTGCGCTGCGCCATAATATGTTTGATAGCTGTCACCCCATCCATCACCGGCATTTCGAAATCCATAGTGATGATATCAGGCTTCAGCTCCGCTGCTTTATCAACGGCTTCCCGACCATTGCTGGCAATACCCACTACCTTTAGGTCTGGGTGTTCATTGATGATCTCTTTCAGTCGGTGCTGAAAGAAATTTGAATCATCTACTACTAACACCCTAACTGGCATTTATTCGTCTCCGCGCAGAAGCTAACCTGCACTACCTAAATTCTAAAAGAGCACTCGCAATACACATCGAGCAGTGTTGCTAGCCTAGTGTCGACGCCAGTCCTACTAAACCCCTTTTTCACGTCGATTAGCTATGGCCCCAACTGGTCGAGCCACGCGTGTAACGGCGCAGCAAACTGGGGATATCCAGGATAAGTGCAATAGTTCCATCGCCAGTTATGGTCGCACCTGCCATTCCTGGCGTCCCCTGCAACATTTTACCTAATGGTTTGATAACCACTTCCTCCTGGCCAATCAACTGATCAACCACGAAACCTACCCGACGAGTACCAACAGTAACTATCACCACGTGCGCACTGTCAGGACGTTCACCATAACCGGTTTTTACCAGCCAGTCTTTCATATAAAACAAGGGGATAGCCTGATCGCGAATGGCCACACAGTCTTGCCCATCAACCACATGCGACTTGGTTAAGTCCATATGGAAAATTTCATTAACACTAACCAGAGGAAATGCAAAAGTTTGCTCACCCAACATAAACATTAGGGTTGGCATAATCGCCAGGGTCAAGGGAACCTTGATGATAAAACGAGTTCCCTTGCCCAACTCAGACTTAATTTCAACGCTACCATTAAGTTGGCTGATTTTGGTTTTAACCACATCCATTCCAACACCGCGACCGGATACATCGGAAATTTCTTTTTTGGTGGAAAATCCCGGCATAAAGATAAGATTATAGGCCTCTGTGTCAGAAAGTCGGTTTGCTGTATCCTCATCAAACAAACCTTTTTCTACGGCAATACCGCGCAATTTAACGGGATCCATACCTGCGCCATCATCGCTAATCGACAACAGAATATGATCACCTTCCTGCTCAGCAGCAAGTACAACCTGGCCCATTCTCGGCTTGCCATTGGCCTCGCGAGCCTCAGGGAGCTCAATCCCATGATCTACCGAGTTACGCACCAAGTGAACTAAGGGATCGGCCAGGGCCTCTACCAAATTTTTATCCAGGTCAGTTTCTTCACCAACCAACTCCAAATTGATTTCTTTGCGCAGATTTCGCGCCAAATCCCGGACTACCCGGGGGAAGCGACCAAAAACCTTTTTGATGGGCTGCATTCGGGTTTTCATTACCGAGGTCTGCAGATCCGCCGTTACCACATCCAAATTGGCAACAGCTTTAACAAGCTGCTCGTTAGTTGAACCGCTCCCCAAACGCACCAGACGGTTGCGAACTAATACCAGCTCCCCCACCATATTCATAATGTCGTCCAGTCGCTGGGTATCAACGCGAACCGTAGTTTCTACTTGGGGGGCTTCTTTTTCCGCAAGCGGATGCGCAGCTTTTGCTGGTTCAACTTTAGCAGGGGCAGGTTTTGCAGCAGGCTTAACCGCCTCGGGAGTTTTTGCAGCTGCTGGACTAGCTATCTGCGGCTCAGGTTTCGCGGCGGCGGCAACTGGAGCGGCCTTTGCAGGCGGAGCAACATTATTGGTAGGCCCTTTACCCTTGCCGTGTAACTGATCTAACAGCGCCTCAAATTCATCGTCATTAATTAAATCTCCACCGCCCGCAGAAGAACTACCGCTAGCCACAGGAGCAGAGGAAGGCTTAGGTGCTACCGCAGTACCCGGCCCCTTACCCTTACCATGAAGTTGATCGAGCAAGGCTTCAAACTCGTCCTCAGAAATATCTTCACCGCCAACGGTGGGAGTAGCTTGAGCAACTACAGCTTTAGGCGCAGCCTCAACGGCGGCACCTGCCGCACCTGGGCTTTTACCTTTGCCATGAAGTTGATCAAGAAGTGCTTCAAATTCATCCTCTGTAATGTCATCACCGCTCACGGACACCTGCGGACTGGAAACAGGTACTGTTTGCGCGACAGGTGCAGGATTATTACCAGCTATGGCATCAAGTAGCTGTTCAAACTCTTCATCGGTAATATCGCCCTCAGCTACAGGCGCTGGTGCGGGAGCAGGCTCTGTAGCGGGCACAGGCTCTGCCGGTGTAGCATCTTCACCGGAAACCAGACGCTCCAAAGCAGAAATTAAAGAGGGATCTACGGGAGGCAACTCTTCACGTTGGGAAACCAGCTCAAATTGCTGGTTAACCATATCCAAAGCTTGCAGCACCACGTCCATCAACTCAGGCGTTACAGTGCGCTTGCCATTACGAAGTATATCGAAGAGATTTTCAGTTGCATGACAGCATTCAACCATTGGGGTGAGCGAGAGGAACCCAGCGCCGCCCTTAACTGTATGAAAGCCGCGAAAAATAGCGTTCAATAAGTCTTTGTCGTCGGGACGTTGCTCAAGGTCTACCAATTGCTGATTAAGGCGCTCGAGGATTTCTCCCGCCTCAACCAGAAAATCCTGCAGAATATCCTCGTCGTCACCAAAACTCATTCAACTTTCCTCGCACTGGGCAACTGTATTTGCCCCGCTGTTATACCCGATAGATAGCTATCGGCACGCATTCAATTTTTTTTAATCTGACTGCAAATTAAAAACCCAAACTGGACAAAAGATCATCAACCTCATCCTGGCCAGAGACAACATCGACACGCTCCTTATTGATTTGTGGGCCTTCAGCCTCAACTTTGCGCTTATTCATAATTGCAAGGTCATGTTCCGCGCGCTCTGGGTCACCGCTTAGCCCGGCAATTTCCTCTACTTGGCCAGCGATACGAACCAGGCTGACTAAATCCTTCTCCACCTCGTTGATCAAACCAATAACACGCTTGAGCACTTGTCCAGTTAGGTCCTGAAAGCCCTGCTCCAAGACAATATCCTGCAAGTTTTTGCTCAGCTGTTCAGTACCAGTAACCATTTGTCCGAAAAAGCCATCCATCCGCTCATAGAGTTGACGAAACTCATCAGCATTCATTTCCCGTCGCTTCAAGCGTGCCCATTCGTCACGCAGGCTGCCTGCCTCCTGACCAAGATTCATGGCAATAGGCGCGGCCTCATCAACCATATCCATGGTCTTTTCTGCTGCTTTCTGCGTTAAATCCATAACGTAACTAAGCCGATTGGATGCATCATGTATATCCGAGTTGGCGATCTTAGGCGGCTCTTTGGACAAGTCTGCGTCGACATTAAAGTTCACAATCGCATTGTGGAGACCACGCGTGAGCCTCCCGACCGATTGAAAAATATGCCTGTCGCGGGTTTGCATCAGTGTTTGGATTAACACCGAAGCTTCTTCGAATTGATTGCTGTGCAGTTTGTCGGCGAGGAGCTTGGCGCACTCTTGTAGCTCAGCGACGAACTCAGCGTTGACGGATGATTGGATATCAGATGCCATTGCCGTGCCTTATTATTGAGTTCTGTCGGCGCTAGCCCACACGATCAAAAATCTTTTCGATTTTTTCTTTTAGGGCTTGAGCGGTGAAAGGTTTAACCACATAGCCGTTTACACCCGCTTGCGCTGCCTCAATGATTTGATCGCGCTTGGCTTCAGCGGTCACCATCAAGACCGGCAGGGTGCGCAGTTTTTCGTCAGCGCGAACAGCCTTTAACAGATCGATACCCGTCATACCGGGCATATTCCAGTCAGTGACCAAAAATTGAAAATCGCCACTTTTTAACATAGGCAATGCGGTAACCCCGTCATCAGCCTCGTGGGTATTGGCAAAGCCCAAATCCCGCAGCAAGTTCTTAATAATCCGTCGCATTGTTGAAAAATCATCAACAATCAGGATCTTCATATTCTTATCCAATGCAACCTCCACTCCCCTGGCGGGAATTTCATTTACTCATAGTCTAGTCGGCGTTGACACTTAGGCCAGCGGGCTGGCGGAAAATCTCAAGCTTTCCTGCGAATCATAACGTAAAACGCTGTTTCTATAGATAATTTTGCAGTCAACACTCAAGTTTTCCAAATCCAGAGTTAAGAACGCCCCGACCCTGAACATTTTTTGAACGAATTACGCTGATTGCCAGCTAGCAAGTTTTTGGCGCAAACGCGCTGCTGCCTGACTGTGGATTTGACTAACCCGGGACTCGCTCACCCCCAAGACCATGCCGATCTCCTTGAGATTGAGTTCCTGGTCGTAATACAAGGCGAGCACCATTTGCTCCCGCTCTGGCAAACTGGCTATGGCGCCTGCAAGAGCACTTTTGAGCCCTTCGCGCTGCAAGCCTTCCAGAGGGCTGGCAAAGAGGCTGCTGTGTTCTGAGCCATCAATACTGCTGTCTTCTTCGCCAAAAGTCTCTTCATAACTGAAAAGTCGGCTACCCGAAGAATCCTGCAGCATGCTGTAGTAGTCATCCAGGCTTACGCCCAACTCTTCGGCTACGTCGCTATCGCTAGCATCGCGTCCGGTTCTGGCTTCAACGGCAGCTATGGCCTGGGAGATACGGCGGGCATTGCGATGAACGGAGCGTGGTACCCAGTCACCGCGACGCATCTCATCAACAATGGCGCCCCGAATACGAATACCCGCATAGGTTTCAAAGCTGGCACCACGGGAGCCATCGTATTTTTGCGCGGCCTCAATCAGGCCGATAGTACCCGCTTGAATGAGGTCGTCTACCTGCACAGAGGCAGGCATACGCATCATCATGTGATAGGCGATGCGCTTGACCAGATAAGCGTAATCCTCGACCTTGATCGGGTTTTCCACAAACTGCTTTTTATCGTACATGGCTAAACCGTTGACGGCGGTCATTCACTAACACCTGTGCATTCTTGTCAGCGTCTCTGCCCATTCGTGCCTGCCTAGCGCGAATTAGCTGCTTGTAATAGTCGCTCTACAAAAAACTCCAACCGTCCTGTCGGGGTACTGGGCAACGGCCACTTGTCTACTACCTGGGCCAAATTGCGAATAGCGAGTGCGGCTTTGGAGTTGGGAGCAAACTCCAGTAAGGCTTTTTGCTTTTGTACGGCTTTACGCACGTTTTCATCAAAAGGCACCTGCCCCACAAACTGCAAGGTAACATCCAAGAAGCGCTCACAAACCGTGTTGAGTTTGTTGAACATATTTTGGCCTTCCTGGGGTGTACGGGTCATATTGGCAACAACGCGAAAACGGGTCATACCGTACTCTTTGTTGAGCAATTTGATTAGAGCATAGGCGTCGGTAATAGAGGAAGGTTCATCGCACACCACGATCATTACCTCGTTGGCGGCGCGGACAAAGCTGATTACAGTATCAGAGATACCGGCAGCGGTATCTATGACCAATACATCCACTTGGTCAGACAGTTCATTAAAGGCATTGATTAAACCGGCGTGCTCAGCGGCACTGAGCTCTGCCATTCGCTGTACGCCGGAGGAGGCAGGTACTATCTTAACGCCGCAGGGGCCAGTTACCAGTACCTCGCTAAGGGTATGAGTACCGGCAAGTACATCTGCCAATGTGTGGGTAGCCTTAACGCCGAGCAACACATCGACATTGGCAAGGCCCAGGTCAGCATCGAGCAAGACTACGCGGCGGCGCATTTCTGCCAAGGCAATACTCAGGTTAACGGAGATATTACTTTTGCCCACCCCGCCCTTTCCGCCCGAGACAGCGATAACTTGTACTGGCCGCATTTGACTCATTAACCTCTAACTCCAAAATCGCGATTGGCGCTCACTACACGTGTGAACTGATTATAGATAGATAATCCCCAACTGCCGACTATTTTCATAATTCTTAATTAAATGAACCACTTATGGCCAATTTGAACAAAAAGCAAGCGCATTTTATGAGGCGGCTAGCGCCGTATTGGATTTAAGCAGCGCAACTGCCTTGGCAACCAGCTGATGGGCGCGGGCAACATCAATATTTTTGGGGATATCCTGGCCATCGGTGGTGTAGACCACCGGCAGGCGGTTTTGCATTACCACCCCCAAGGCCTCGCCCATACTCGCGGTTTCATCCAGCTTGGTGAGCACACAACCCTGGAGGCTATTGCCGCCATAGGCGTGAATGGACGCCTTGAGCATCTGTGCCTGACTGTTACAGGACATTACCAGATAGGTTTTGATTTGCTTGATGGCGGCAATAGCTTCCAGTTGCGCCTTTAATTGAGGATCACCGTGACGGAAGCCAGCGGTATCTATTAGGATGAGACTGCAATGGCGCAGGCTGCGCAGCACCATGTCGAGCGAATTAGACTCATCTACCACCCTCACCGGCACCCGCAGAATACGTGCCAGCGAACGCAGTTGATCATGAGCAGCAATTCGATAAGTATCTGTAGTGATCAAAGCAACCTTATCAGCGCCATGCTCAAGCACATAGCGGGCTGCCAATTTGCCAATAGTTGTAGTCTTGCCCACACCGGTTGGGCCCACGAAGGCAAAAATTCCACCCTGATTGACTATGTCACCACCGCTGACGGGCAGCTGGTGAGCAAGATTCGCCAGCGCATCTGGCCATGCCTCAGAGAGCGACTTGGTTTTTGTACAGCCTGCGATAACCTTAACTACCACATCGCCGGGCAATCCCAGGCGCTCAAGACGACGCGAAACACTCGCCAGCACTGGAGAATCAACGGGTGACGCCGCCTGCCCTACCAACCTTTCCAGTTGCTGCTCGAGCAGATAACGCATATCGGCGATCTCCGCCTGCAATTCGGACAACTGCGCGCTTTGATCAGGCTCTACCGCTGCCGCTGCAGCAGGTGCCGAAGTAAAGGTTTCTTCCAGCGGATACTTCTCGGCAGCACTCAAGACTTTCTTGAAGCTGGGAGCAAAGTCGCGCTCGGTCTTATTTAGTGTTTGTTCCGATACGCGGCGAGTCTGTGCCACAGCAGGAGCAGCCATCGTATTGAGGTTGGCGACGGGTTCCGAACGCGGAATAGCCGCATTAACCCGCGAGCCCAACAAAAACTCTTTGGCAGACTCCTCCGCTTTGCGCGCTGCCATCATGCGCGCATGGGCCTTTTCGATGTCTTCAGCCAGCTGCGAGCCAGTTTTTCCGGCATTGGGATGCTCAGGTGCAAAGCGGCTTGACTGAGGAGTTAAAACGGGCGCATCAAAGGTTTTAGCTTTACGTTCTGCCACAAGCGCCTGACCTATGGTGGCATCGCTGAGCAGCGGTTCAGACCCCACCAAGGCGGCGCGACCTGATGCCTGACGCTGCAACTGTGCCAGCTCGCTGTCGGAGCCCAGGGTCGTCAGCAACTCCACGCCTTCGGGTATGCGGTTACTGGAGAGGATAATGGCCTCTGGCCCCAGCTCCTGGCGAACCAGCTCCAGGGCACGGCGCATATCAGCAGCGACAAAACGTTTAACTTGCATATCCCACTCCCGGCCCCATTGGCCTGCTTGCGAAATCAATTACCGGGTTTAGCGGGCCCTTATCTAAGTAGTCCTTATTTAAGTAGCCCTTATTTGATTGGCACCTAGTTAATTGGCACCCACGCTGGCGTCGATACTGATCTGCTTGTTATCTGGCACTTCGGTATAGGCCAGCACACGCATATCGGGAACACTGTGACGAACAAAGCGGGCCAACATCATGCGCAGTGGCGCCGCTACCAGCAGAATCAAGGGTTTGCCCAGCATCTCCTGCTTCTGGGCCGCACTCGCCAGCGACTGCTGGAGACGATCCGCCAAACCCGGCTCAATAAAGGCGCTGTCGTCAGCGCCGGCTTTTTGTGCCTGTTGAACACTGTTCAGCAATAACTGTTCCAACGCTGGCTCCAGGGTGAGCACAGGCAGGCTTGGCGCATTGCCTACGAGGTTTTGCACAATCTGACGGCTCAGCGCCACCCGCGCCAAAGAGGTCAAAGCGACGGGATCTTGACTCCTGCCTGACTGCCCCGCCAAAGCCTCGGCGATGGAGCGCATATCGCGGATAGGCACTCGCTCGCGCAGCAGGTTTTGCAGCACCTTAAGCAGCACATTGATACTGACAGTGTTGGGCACCAACTCCTCAACCAGCTTGGGCGAGGATTTGGCGAGCATATCCAAGAGTTTTTGCACATCCTCATGACCAATAAGCTCAAAGGTGTGCTGCTGGAGAATCTGGTTGAGGTGGGTTGCGACCACGGTACTTGGGTCCACTACGGTGTAGCCCAGGGTCTGGGCCTGCTCTTTAAGACTGGCGGTAATCCAGATGGCATCCAGGCCAAAGGCTGGATCCTTGGTTTTTATCCCCTCGAGGTTGCCAAATACCTGGCCAGGGTTAATTGCCAACTCGCGATCCGGGTAGACATCCGCCTCAGCCATGGCCACCCCCATCAAGCTAATGCGATAGCCTGTGGGATTGAGGTCAAGGTTATCGCGGATATGCACTGAGGGAATCAAAAAGCCCATCTCCTGCGACAGCTTTTTACGTACCCCTTTAATACGCCCAAGCAACTCTCCTCCCTGACTTTTATCCACCATGGGAATCAGCCGATAACCCACCTCCAGGCCTATGACATCGACGGGTTGCACATCGTCCCACCCCAGCTCCGGCGCTTCAGGTTGGCCGGGCGGCAAAGCGGGGGCACCGCGCTGTGGCGCCAGTTGCGCCCCCTGCCCCGGCGCAGGCTCACCCGGCACACGAGTACCCGCGGGGATAAAGGCATTATCATCAACCGGCGCCGGCTGCAGCTTGCGCCAATGGATATAAAACGCCAGGCCCGCACAAAGCAGGCCCAACCCCAGGAAGGCCATATGGGGCATACCGGGGACTGAACCCATAATCACCAAAAGGCCAGCAGCTATCGCCAACGCCTTGGGCGTGGTAAACATCTGACCAATGACCTGGGCGCCCATATCCTGGGCAGTGTTGACCCGGGTAACCAGAATAGCGGCAGCTACCGACAGCAACAGTGAGGGTATCTGCGCCACCAGGCCGTCACCAATGGTCAGCAAGGTGTACTTCTGGAAGGCGTCGGCGAAACCCAGGTCGTGTTGAATCATACCTATGGCCAAGCCACCAAGAATGTTAATCGCCATAATCATGATGCCGGCAACAGCATCGCCGCGAACAAACTTGCTGGCACCGTCCATAGCGCCGTAAAAGTCAGCTTCTGCAGCCACTTCGGCGCGGCGGGTGCGCGCCTGATCCTGATCGATAAGGCCCGCATTGAGGTCGGCATCAATGGCCATCTGCTTACCGGGCATAGCGTCCAGGGTAAAACGCGCACTCACTTCCGAAATACGCCCAGCCCCTTTGGTGACCACCACAAAGTTGATGATCATTAAAATCAGGAACACCACCATACCTACAGCGAAGTTGCCGCCGATAACCACATTGCCGAAGGCTTCAATAACTTTACCCGCAGCATCGCCACCCTCATGCCCCTCAAGCAGCACCACGCGTGTGGAGGCCACGTTCAAGCCCAAGCGCAACAGAGTCGCCACCAGCAAAATGGTGGGGAAAGCGGCGAAATCCAGGGGACGTAACGCATAGACGCTGACCAGCAGCACCACCAACGAGAGCGCGATATTGAAGGTGAAGAAGATATCCAGCAGCACCGCAGGAATGGGCAATATGATCATTGCCAACAGCATCATGAGGATTACCGGAATCCCCAAGCTGCCACGCCCCAGGCCCTTAAGGCCGTCAAGGGTTGACTGACGATTGAGATTTAGCGATGCAATACTGGGAAAAGCCATAGGGACAAAATCTTGACGTTAAACACTCTTGAAAGTGCCTGTCGCAAGAAGTGTACCCGTTTGAATTGGCAAAAATTAAAAGATGGGGTTATAGGCGCGGAGGGAGCTATTTCCTACTAACCAGGTTATCCCAGATCAACAGCAACATCCCCAGGATAAACCCCACATGAGCCACCAGCGCACCCACCGCAAACAGCCAGCCCAAACCTATGGGGTTGCCATCTTTGGGGCCAAACACCATGTACAACATAATTGGTGCGGCACACACCAACACCAGCAGCAGGCTCAAGGCAATTACCTTAACCCCGCGCTGGGAGTTGCTCCGCAGGATGCTACGAATGGGGTTAAACAAGGTGCTTACCACATCAAATCGTCGGGGATCACATAATCCTTGTAGGGATCATCTTCGTCCGCCTGGGCCTGGGTTTGCGCGCTGACATTGGCAACAATCACCGACGTTTCATCGCGTTGGGCAATTTTGTCGGCGACTACGCGCGGCACCAGCTCATAGCCATCCCCCAGGGCGACTATCGCCAGTTGGCCGCGAATCAACTGCTGCTGAATAGCGGGCGCCACCCGGATCTTCTTAATCAACTTGCCGTGGGTAAAGTTGTACTCCAATTGATCGCCGCCCTTGGGTTGGCGGTGGCGCTCGATCAACTGCTTGATTTGCGCGGCTATGGCTTTTTGCTCGGCCTCGGCGTTGCGCTGGCGGTTGAGTTCGCGGTCGCGCTCGGCTTTTTCGGCGCGCGCCTGCTCAGCGGCGGTCTTTACCTCGTCGACTTTTTCTTCACTGGAGCGGCGCGCCACATTAGCCTCTTTGCGCTTCTCTTTATTGGCTTTCTTGGCTTTTTTGGTATCGATCAAACCGGCTTTAAGCAACTGGTCTTGCAACGAGGCCATAGCAACATCCTCAATCAGGGGTAGCAGGGAAACTGCGCCATTATGCCAGCCTGTATAAGGCTACCGATAGCAATACAACTGTTAGAATGTCCGCCCTTTAATCTACTCCCATCAAAAATGAATAGACCTGAGCAAAGCTGGGACATCTTCTGCCGTGTCATCGACAACTACGGCGATATAGGCGTCTGCTGGCGCCTGGCGCGGCAGCT
The DNA here is from genome assembly GCA_050305995.1 of Cellvibrio sp. Lineage (GTDB taxonomy): Bacteria > Pseudomonadota > Gammaproteobacteria > Pseudomonadales > Cellvibrionaceae > Cellvibrio. The sequence goes on along the minus strand of JBNLGJ010000054.1, from coordinate 3,722 downwards.
GGCGGCCGAGTATCCGACGCAGGTTCGCCTGTGGGTGGATGAACTGCCCGCCCTCTGCCAAATCTGGCCGGAAGCGAAAAATATCCCGCAGCAGCAAGTCGCCGGGGTCGAGGTGCGCCAGTGGCCAGATGACTTCCCCGCCAACATAGAGCCTGCCCAGGTGGTGATTGAAGCCTTCGCCTGCGCACTACCCGCCAGCTACCTGGCCGCTATGGCCGCGCGCAAGCAGGCGGGCACAGCTCCCTGCTGGTTTAACCTGGACTATATGAGCGCCGAAGATTGGGTTGAGGGCTGTCACGGCATGGTGTCGGTCCATCCTTCAAGTGGCCTGCGCAAGCAGTTTTTCTTCCCTGGCTTTAGCGTTAAAACCGGCGGTCTGCTGCGCGAGACAGGGCTGATGGAAAATGCTGGCAGCTTCCAGCAGGAGCGCCTTAGCTGGCTACAAAATCTGGGCATTAACGCGAGCCCCGAATCCCTGCTCGTCTCCCTCTTTGCTTACGAAAACCCAGGTATCGCCCAGTTAATCGACACCTGGCGCAATTCCCCCCAGCCGATTTATGCGCTGGTGCCCCAGGGTCGGCTCATGACCAGCCTTACCCAGGTATTGGGCCGTGATCTCGCCATTGGCGAGCCGCTACAACTGGGGCAATTGACCTTGCAGGCTATCCCCTTTGTCAGCCAACTGGATTACGACCGCTTGCTGTGGAGCTGCGATCTCAACTTTGTTCGCGGCGAGGATTCGCTGGTGCGCGCTCAGTGGGCGGGCAAGCCCTGTGTCTGGCATATCTATATTCAGGAGGAAGACGCGCATCTGGTTAAATTGGCGGCCTATTTGGACAAGCTGTTGCTGGGGGTGGAGCCGACATTAGCGCAGCCCCTGAGGGAGTTTTACCTGGCCTGGAACCAGGGCGGCAATCTAACAAGCGCCTGGCAGCAACTCCAACGCCACTGGCCCCAGTGGCAACAGCTTTGCCAGGGCTGGCGCCAGCAGCTGACTGCGCAGCCGGATTTGGCCGCGCAACTATGGTTAAGCGCCAACCCGAATCCAGCATCAAAACTGGTTAATAAGTAAGCAGAAATCGCGGTTTTGGCGGCGAAAAAACACTACAGAATCGCCCCAAACAACTGTATAGTAGCGCGCCTATTTCTAACTTGGGGCCGCCCGGTAAGCCAAAGCTTGCCAGCTGGAGCCAGTCTGCGACTGCCCGGGCCCTGTTCGATAGACCTAACTGACTTGCATCAAGTCAAACGCAAACTGGGATACACCATGAAAATTGCACAAGAATGCCGCGCTGGCAACGTAGTAATGATCGACGGCTCTCCATGGGTTGTTCAAAAAGCTGAATACAACAAGTCCGGCCGCAACTCCGCTGTTGTAAAAATGAAGCTGAAAAACCTGCTCAACGGCATCAACACCGAAACCGTGTACAAAGCCGACGACAAGTTCGAAGACATTCTACTGGACCGCAAAGAAGTAACCTACTCCTACTACGCTGACCCCATGTACGTTTTCATGGACCCAGAGTACAACCAGTACGAAGTAACCAAAGAAGACCTGGGCGACCTGCTGCCCTGGATTGAAGACGGTATGGAAGACGTGTGCGATGCTGTTTTCTACGAAGGCAAAGTGATTTCTGTTACTCCGCCCAACTCTATCGTGCGTGAAGTTGCCTACACCGAACCCGCTGTTCGCGGCGACACCTCGGGTAAAGTGATGAAAACTGCACGCCTGGCTAACGGCCACGAACTGCAAGTTGCTGCGTTTGTTGAAATCGGTCAAAAGATCATCATCGACACCCGCACCGGCGAGTACAAATCACGCGCTTAATGGCTGGCGAGATTTGCAAAAATGGCGACCCAGGGTCGCCATTTTTTTTGCCTTTTTAGACCGCAGCACTCAATTAACCACCACACTTAATTAACGGCCACACTCAAGCCCAGCCACAGAATCGACCAGAGGATAGAATTACAATAAGCCAACCCGCTACCAGCGCGTTTTCCGCTTACCATAAAAAATCCTGATTCTACTGGCGTTTATCCAGTTCAGAGCATTGTGCTGGACTTTATGATCATTGTTTATAATGCCGCTAATGGACAAACTCTCTGACCAATACGACCGCTATAAAATTTTTACCTATGGCTCACTCGGCACTGTGGTAATGCCGACTCGCTAGCAGTATCCACAGCCGTCTGAATAAACCGGTGCTAAGGTTATAATTCCAGGCCATAGTTACCAATTCCTCTTCTCAACCCAGTGCCGGAAGCCAACCCGTGACCTACCTTTCCAGCGAATTATTAAAAGCGCTTTTTGCTGCTGTCTTCGCGCTTAGCCTTTTAAGCGGGATCTGGCTGGTTTCGCTGCGCAACCTAAAACGCTGGCCAAACTACCTGGCCAGCCTGTTGCTGATTATTTGCCTGCCGTCAGGTTTACTCTATTGCACCCTCGCCTTTCCCGATTTGGCACTACAGCTGCTGCCGCTGCAGATGCTGATGATTTGGCTCTATGGCCCCTGGCTTATTTGGGGCATTGCCCAGGTGCTGCATATTCAGCCTAAGCCGCTGTGGCGCAGCCTCTCCTATGTGCCCGTCAGCAGCGCCTTGGCCTTTACCCTGCACAGCCTGCTGCGCAACACCTCATTGCCACACTGGTGGAGCCTGGTCAGCTGCCTGCAGGCGCTGGCTTTTATCGCCATCAGCTTTTATTGGTTAACCCGTTACAAGCGACAACTGGTATTGCTGCACGACCATTTCCGCAGCACCAGTCTCTATCGATTATTGTGGCTCTGCGCGGCATTGCTCTGGCTAATGACGAGCGACCTGGTGATTCACAGTTGCAACTTGCTGCACTTAACCTTGGACAAAGGCACCCTTTTCAGCCTGGTGACACCACCACTTCTCGCGCTGCTGGTGGCTGCAGCCTGGACAGCACAGCATCTACTCCTGCCCGAGGACAAACACTGGCAGGATCTTAGTCCAATTAACTCAGGCGCCGACGCTAACTCAAGCAGCAGCAAAAAACCGCCAGCGGACGACCTGGATGCGGATACCAGGCACAACAGCAACAGGCAATTACCCGCCGCAACCGCTAAGCAATTGTTGCGTAAACTGGATGAGCTGATCCATCAACAAAAAATCCACCTGCGCAACGACCTGACCCAACAGGACTTAGCCAGAGAATTGGGCATTAGCCCGCAGCTCACCTCGGAGCTGCTCAGCCAGCACTATCGCACCAGCTTTTACGAGCTACTCAATCGCCACAGGTTAAGTGAGTCCAAGAGACTACTGGAAAATCCAAAAAGTTTTCACAGCATTGTCGATGTGGCCTATGAGTCCGGCTTTAATAACCTCGACAGCTTTTACCGCGAATTTAAACAGGCACTTGGCTGCACCCCAGCCCAGTACCGCCGCCTATACCAAACTAAATAGTACGGTTTAAAAAAAAAGTATCCCGACTAATTTCACTTACAAAAAAGCCTCATTCTGGTTACAGAGTGAGGCTTTAAAAAACTCCCGGAACATTTTACAGTTAATTGCGCAGTTAATCTGGCTATTAATCCGGCGATGAATATTGTCGGATTAATAGTGCGGCACAGGGATGTGCCACCGTCAGCTGAAGGCTGGCGCTAGCCCTGGAAAATCAAGCAGATTTACGCATCTGCGCCGGATTTTCCAGGGCGCCGATCAAATATGTCAGGACGATATATTTGATCGCCGGGTTAATA
>JBNLGJ010000053.1:0-168007 GCA_050305995.1 Cellvibrio sp. | reverse complement strand
CGCGCGAACAGTTAATGGCTTCACCATCGGCAAATAAAAAGGTGCCATTGGCATCGGTGTGGAAGGCGACGCGCGCAGCCGGATGGCGCCAAAGCAACTGGCCATCGGCCAGGGCGGCCTGCCAATCGTCTGCATCTATCTCTTCCAGCTCTTCTACCATTTGCTCCAGGTATTTACGCTCGGTCATGTATTTGCCAAACCAGTGAGCGATATTTTCGGCGGTGAGATGCTGTTGCAAAATAGTTTGCACTTGGGCAATGGCCTCCGGGCCAATTTCGCCGGGATTGCTCTGGAGTTTTAAATCCGGGTCGGCGTAGCGCAGATCGTCGACAATATTGAGCGCAACTTCCTGGCCGATATCGGAGAGAATATCGGCGTGGCTGGGGGCGCGGAAACCGATGGAGTAGGTCATGCAGTCGTCGCCCTGGGCGTTACCCCAGTGGGCGATTCCAGGTGGAATGTAGAGCATATCGCCTGGTTCCAGCACCCACTCATCGGTGGTGTGGAATTCGCTCAGGATTTTTAAACGGGTGCCTTCCACGCGCGGCGAATTGTCATCGCACATTTGCCCCAGTTTCCAATGGCGTTTGCCCAAACCCTGCAGCAAGAACACATCGTAGTAATCAAAGTGGGGGCCGACACCGCCCTGGTCGGGCGCGTAGCTGATCATCAAATCGTCCAGGCGCCAGCTGGGGATAAAGCGGAAGTAATCCAGTAATTGATTGACTTCAGGCACCCATTGATCCACCGCTTGCACCAGCAGCGTCCAGCGCTTTTCCGGCAACTGGGCAAAGGTGTCTTCCTCAAAGGGGCCGTTGCGCAGCTCCCAGGGTGTTTCACCTTGCTCCAGCACTATGCGCGACTCCACTTCCTCCTCCAATGCCAAACCGGCCAGTTCATCGGGGGCGAGGGGGGATTCAAAATCGGGGAAGGCATTGCGAATTAGCAGCGGCTTTTTTTGCCAGTAATCGCGCAGAAATTCTTCAATGGGCATATCGCCAAGGTGGGTGAGGGGAGCAATCATGGTGTGCTTACCTTTTAATTTGGTTCAATTCGATTTATGCAAATCAAACAATTTTTTGCTGAGAAAATTACATCATGTAAAAACAAAAGGGCTCTTGCGAGCCCTTTGTATTTCACCATAGCTTAGATGGCTTTAGCTTGATCTATCGCATTGCCTATGTAACTTGCTGGGGTCATGTCGCGCAGCAGTTGTTTGGCTTCTTCGGGGATTTCCAGGGTTTCCACGAATTGGATCATCAGCTCTTTGGTGATGGCCTGGCCGCGGGTCAGGGCTTTTAATTTTTCGTAGGGCTCGTCAATGTTGTAGCGGCGCATAACGGTTTGGATGGGTTCGGCCAGCACTTCCCAGGCGTTGTTCAGGTCGTCGGTCAGGCGTGCGCGGTTGAGTTCCAGTTTGCTCATGCCTTTTAAGGTGGAGGCATAGGCGATCATGCCGTAGCCGAAACCCACACCCATGTTGCGCAGTACAGTGGAGTCGGTGAGGTCGCGCTGCCAGCGGGAGATGGGCAGTTTTTGCGCCAGGTGTGTAAACACCGCGTTGGCGATACCCAGGTTGCCTTCGGAGTTTTCGAAGTCGATGGGGTTGACCTTGTGCGGCATGGTGGAGGAGCCCACTTCGCCAGCGATGGTTTTTTGTTTGAAGTAACCCAGGGAGATATAGCCCCAGACATCGCGGTCGAAGTCGATGATGATGGTGTTGAAACGCACAATCGCATCAAAGAGTTCGGCAATGTAATCGTGGGGTTCGATTTGGGTGGTGTAGGGGTTCCAGGTGAGGCCCAAGCTCTCGACAAATTGTTGCGCGTTGGCTTGCCAGTCGATTTGTGGGTAGGCCGACAGGTGGGCGTTGTAGTTGCCTACGGCGCCGTTAATTTTACCCAGCAGTTCAACTTCTTTAACGGCTTTAACCTGGCGGCGCAAACGTGCAGCGACGTTGGCCATCTCTTTGCCCACGGTGGTGGGCGAGGCGGTTTGGCCGTGGGTGCGCGACAGCATGGGCACATCGGCGTAGTCGTGGGCGAGTTTGACTATGCCATCGACAATGGCCTGGGCATCTTGCAGGAATACCTCGCGGCCTTCGCGCAGCATTAACGCGTGGGACAGGTTGTTGATGTCCTCGGAGGTGCAGGCGAAGTGAACAAATTCCAACACAGCTTCCAATTCGGCGTTGCCGGCGAATTGTTTTTTAAGGAAGTATTCAACCGCTTTTACGTCGTGGTTGGTGGTGCGCTCAATGTCTTTAATCTGCTGCGCCTGGGCTTCGCTGAAGTTGGCAACCAGTTGATCGAGGAAGCTGTTGGTGGCGGCGCTGAATGCGGGCACTTCGCTAATTTTCGGGTGGCGAGCCAGCTGTTGCAGCCAGCGCACTTCCACTTCTACACGAAAGCGGATCAGGCCGAATTCGCTAAAGATTTTGCGCAGGGCAATGGTCTTGCTGCCGTAGCGGCCATCCACCGGGGAGATGGCGTTAAGGGCGGAGAGAGTGTCGAAGGAATTGTCCATTGGGCTTCTCGGTCAAAGGTTAAAAATAAAAAAGCAAAAACAAAATAAAATCGGAACGGGTATTAGCAGCGCCGCAGTAAATCGTCTACTTGCTGGGCCAGGGCTTTGCGCTGCAATAACAGCTGCCAGCGGTTGCCGCCCACCTGGCGCCAGAGGATGGCGCAGCGCACGGCGGCGAGCAGCAGGGTGCGTATCTGGTTGGCGATGCGCTGCTGTTGCAGGAAATTGTAGTCACCGTTCACTTGAATGCGAAAGCGGAAGGTGCTCAGGGTTTCGGCGTAAATATTGGCCAGGTTGGCCACCACGTTTTCGTGGGTGCTGCCAAAGTGCTCGGCCTGCTGCGCCGCCTGGTTGATGCGGCTGCCGATCACGTTAAGCATATCTTTGCGCCCGGCGAGCTTTTTTTGCAGGTGCAGTACGCCTAATGCATAGCGCAGCGGCTCGCGCAGTTTGGGGGTATCTGTATCGCGCAGCAGTTGGCGCATGGCTTCCAGGCCGGGGCGTAGCTTGTTCAGCTCGCCGCCAAACACCGCCAGGGTGTTGGGCGGGTTCAAGTCAAACAGGCTGTTGACCAGGGTGGCGAAATCTTCGCTGGGCAGTTGTCCGGTTTTGGCAATTTGGTCCACCAAAACAGTCGCCTGAAAAATGCCGGCGAGGGCGAGGGTCAAATCTTGCAAATTCTTACTCACGTATTTGTCCCTTATTGATTAACGATTACCAGTGGTTTCGATAACGGCGCCGCCAAGGCAAATATCGCCCTGGTAAAAGACGACCGACTGGCCGGGGGTGACGGCGCGCTGGGGCTCGTCAAAGCTGACGTCCAGGCTGCCATCGGCAAGGATTTTTACGCGGCAGGCCTGGTCGGGCTGACGGTAGCGGGTTTTGGCCAGGCAGCGGATTTCACTTGCCTCTGGTTGGCCGTTGATCCGGTGGGGCTCTCCGTTGATCCAGTGAGCCTGCCCGGCAGTTAAATAGTTGGTAAACAGCAGCGGGTGATTGGTGCCTTGCACTACCACCAGTACGTTGCGCTCCAGATCTTTTTGCGCGACAAACCAGGGTTCTTCGTTAGCCCCTTTAACGCCGCCAATACCCAGGCCCTGGCGCTGGCCAATGGTGTGGTACATCAGGCCGGCGTGGGTGCCTATCACCTTGCCATCGGGGGTTTGGATCTTGCCGGGCTGCGCCGGCAGGTACTGCTGTAAAAAGTCTTTAAAGCGGCGCTCGCCAATAAAGCAGATGCCGGTGCTGTCCTTTTTATTGTGGGTGACCAGGTCGTGCTCTTCGGCAATGCGGCGCACTTCGGGCTTTTCCAGCTCGCCCACGGGGAACAGGGATTTGGCAAACTCCGCTTCGCCCACCGCGTGAAGGAAGTAGCTCTGGTCTTTATTGGGGTCCAATCCCTTCAATAAATAGGTGTGGCCATCGCGATCGGCGCGACGCACATAGTGACCAGTGGCGATCAGCTCGCCGCCGAGCATGCGTGCGTACTCCATAAACACTTTGAATTTAATTTCGCGGTTACAGAGTATGTCCGGGTTGGGTGTGCGCCCGGCCTTGTACTCCTCGAGGAAGTGCTCGAACACATTGTCCCAGTACTCAGCGGCAAAATTGGCGGTGTGCAGCTTGATGCCGATTTTGTCGCATACCATCTGGGCATCGGCCAGGTCGGCCTTGGCAGTGCAATACTCAGTGCCGTCGTCCTCGTCCCAGTTTTTCATAAACAGGCCTTCAACCCTATAGCCCTGCTGTAATAGCAGGAGTGCGGAGACTGAGGAGTCCACACCGCCGGACATGCCGACGATTACCAGGGGTTTGGAGGCGGAGCTGGGGGTATCTGTCATGGAACCTGGGTAGCTTGGCTAACTAAAGAGAAGAGGGGGCGCATTTTACTCGTCTGCGCCCCTGGCTGCCACCCGCAAATTGCTCAATTTTGAGGCGAATCAGCCTATTACGTTGAGGGGAAAGCGGCGGCCGGCACGGTAGTCTTCGATGATTTGCAGGGTCATGGGGCTGCGCAGCTGGTCTTTGCGCGCCACCAGTTCTTCGTAGGTTAGCCAGACGGCTTCAATAATCCCGGTATCCAAGGTGCGATCCGCGTCATGGCTGATGGCTTGCGCAATAAACGTGGTGCGGCAGTAGGTGATGCCATTGCTGGGCGCGGTATAGAGATTGACACCCACAACGCCGGTCAGCTTAACCGTCCAGCCGGTTTCCTCCAGGGTTTCGCGCAGGGCGGCGTGCTGCAGGCTTTCATCTGGGTCCAGGTGGCCAGCTGGCTGGTTGTAAACTTTGTGGCCGTCGGCGTCCTCGTAAACCATTAAAAAACGCTTATCTCGCTCAACAATAGTGGCTACGGTTACATGGGGTGCCCAGATCATGGAGAGTCCTTAACAGGTTTACTGAATTTTGTGTGCTAAACCTTGGCAAGAAAAGTCGTGTTACACGAGCCTTACTGACAAAGGTTGACGTTTGGGTGGGCTAGTGTAGCCCCGGCCATGATGATTGTCATAAGTTGTCACTAGAATGGTGCTTTTACCTTGGATCAGCAGGTAAAGGCCAATATGATCTGCACTTACCGGCCGAAGTGTTGCGGCCAGGCAATAGCCTATTGGGCAGGACAGCTTTACAGTTAATGACAAATAACAATGTCGAATTTCTTGGGGGCTGTGCGACAATTTTGTATCCCTCACTGGTTGGCTTCTAGCAATAGCTTTGGCTGCCAACTGCTGGATTTGCTGCTTTTATTCGCAAATCACCTCAAGGTATCAGGACTTACTTTTTAATCTCTACGGTTTATGACTATGAACAAAACACTAAAATCAGTGCTGATTTCACTCGGCTGCCTCGCAGGCGTTGTCCTGATTGTTGGCGGAGTTAAAGCGGTACAAATTAACGCCATGATTGAGGCTGGCAAGGCTACCCCTGCGCCTTCGGAAACGGTAAGTACGTTTGATGCAGAAGTGCAACACTGGCCTAACACCTTTAAGGCAATAGGTACTGTTGAAGCGTCAGAGGGCATCACTATTACCGCCGAGGTGGCCGGCAAGGTTAAAAGTATTGCCTTTAAATCTGGCGATTTGGTTAAAAAAGGCACGGTGCTGGTTGAGCAGGAGTCAACCAATGAACAGGCGCAATTGAATGCCGCTGAAGCGCGTCTGCGCTTGGCCAAGGCTAATTTGGAGCGCCTGACCCAGCTGCGTCAGAAAAACACCGTATCGCAAAGCGACTTGGATGCCAGTACTCAGCAGATGCAATCTGCGCAGGGTGATGTCGACGACTTAAAAGCAACCCTCGAAAAGAAAATCGTACGCGCGCCATTTGATGGCCGCCTGGGGATTCGCCTGGCTAATCTGGGTGAGGATTTGCGCGTAGGCGGTGAAATTGTTTCGCTGCAGGCAACCAATACCGTGCGTGTTAACTTTCCGGTGCCGCAATTCTGGCTAGTGCAAATGACGCGCGGTTTGCCGGTCGCGGTAAGTGCTGGCAATGGCTCAGACCTGGTGTTGAAGGGGGAAGTTACTGCTATAGGTGCGGAAGTTAATTCCGCCACGCGCAATGCCATAGTTCAAACTTACTTGAACAACGATAGAGGGCTGCTTTTGCCAGGCATGGCGGTAGAGGTTGAGGTGACTTTGTCAGAGCCGCAAGAGGTTTTGGCGGTTCCCTCTACTGCAGTCATTTTTGCACCCTTTGGCGATACAGTGTTTGTGATTGAAGCGGAAGAGAAAACCGGGGCCCTGCACGCACGTCAGCAGTTTGTGCGCCTGGGAAGAACCCGCGGTGATTTTGTCGAAGTCATTGATGGTTTAAAAGCCGGTGAAAAAGTCGCCAGCGCTGGAGCCTTCAAGTTGCTCAATGGCCAGGCGGTAACGCTTAGCAGTTTACCGACTCCTGAATTTAAGCAGGAGCCTAATCCGTCGGATAGCTAATCCCTGTTGGTTCAGCTCGAACCTTAAATAAACCTTTTTCAGCTTCAATGTAATTAAAGAGCCAAGCTTATGAAGTTTACGGACATCTTTATTCAGCGGCCGGTGCTATCCCTTGTGGTTAGCCTGCTGATATTAATTTTGGGAATACAGGCGGGCAGCAATTTGACTGTGCGCCAATACCCGCGCAGCGATATTTCGGTCATTAACATTAACACTGTTTATGTGGGGGCAAACGCTGAATTGGTGCGCGGTTTTATCACCACGCCCATAGAGCGCGCGGTAGCCTCTGCTGGCGGTATAGACTACATAGAGTCGCAAAGTGCGATGAGCATGTCGACTGTGACAGTGCACTTAAAGCTCAACTACGATCCGCTTAGAGCCATGACGGAAATTTCGGCCAAGGTGAATCAAGTGCGCGGCAATCTGCCACCGGAAGCGGAGGTGCCAACCATCGCCATTGAGTCGGCAGATACGCAATTTGCTGCAGCTTACTTGAGCTTTAATTCAAAAATCCTTCAACAAAACCAAATTACCGATTTTCTAACTCGGTCTATTCAACCGCGATTAACCGCTATTGCCGGTGTGCAAAAGGCTGAAGTGTTAGGTGGTCGCATTTTTGCTATGCGCATTTGGCTTAAGCCTGAGCGTATGGCTGCACTGGCGATCACTCCGCTGGAAGTGCGCCAGGCGTTGCAGAGCAATAATGTGCAGGCGGCAATCGGCCAAACTCGCGGCAATTACACGCAGGTTAACCTGAGTGCCGATACCGACCTAAAAACAGTCGAGGACTTTAAAGCGCTGGTTATACGCGACAATGGCGAGGGTGTAATTCGCCTCGCCGATGTGGCGGATGTAGCCTTGGGTGCGGAAGATTACAACACAGTGGTTAACTACTCGGGCGATACCGCAGTATTTATGGGTGTTTGGGTTGCGCCCAATGCCAACTCGCTGGATGTGATGGCGGCGGTTAATAAAGAGATGGCGGCAATTCAAAAGGAATTGCCCACTGGCCTTAATGGTTTAATTGCATACGACTCTACACGCTACATCGCCTCAGCCATTCACGAAGTGAAAAAGACCTTGATGGAAACCCTCGCCATTATCGTATTGGTGATTTTCCTGTTCCTGGGCTTTAGCCGCTCGGTCATTATTCCTGTGCTGGCAATTCCACTGTCGCTGGTGGGGGCGCTGTTTATTATGCAGCTGTGCGGTTTCTCGCTTAACCTGCTGACGCTGCTGTCCATTGTGCTCTGTGTGGGCTTGGTGGTGGACGATGCTATTGTGATGGTGGAAAACATTGAGCGGCATATCGAAGAGGGGCTTACGCCTTATCGTGCGGCGATTGTTTCCGCGCGGGAACTTGCAGGGCCGATTTTGGCTATGACTGTTACCCTGGCCTCGGTATATATCCCCATAGGTTTGCAGGGCGGATTGACCGGTACGCTGTTCCGTGAATTTGCGATTACCTTGGCCGGCGCAGTTCTCATCTCTGCCATAGTCGCAATTACGTTGTCGCCAATGCTTGGCTCGCGCATGCTCAAAGCGCACAAGCATATCAAGGCGCCTTTGGCTGGACCTTTTGATAGGTTTCAGGCTTGGTATACGCGCAAGCTGGATGTAACCCTGCAGCCAGGTAATCGCATGGGTGTATATATTTTCTGGATTGGCATCACTCTGCTGATTTTCCCGCTGTACATTATGTCTCCAAAAGAGCTGGCGCCAACGGAAGATCAGGGGGTTATTTTTGGAATCGTCGATGCTCAGGCTAACTCAACCGTAGATCAATCATCTTTCTACGGTAAACAGGTTAATCAGGCATTTATGAGCATCCCTGAAACTGACTTCACCTTTCAGTTAACCCGCCCCATCGGTGGTTTTTCGGGCATGGTGACCAAGCCCTGGAATGAGCGTGATCGCGATGTATTTCAAATCATGCCGGAGGTACAGCAAAAACTGTCCGCTATTGCCGGGGTAAAGATTTTGCCAATTACACCACCAGCGCTGCCCGGTGGCGGCTCCATGCCGGTTGAATTTGTATTGGCCTCTACCGCCGATGTCAAAGAAATTTACGACTATGCGCTACGCCTGCAGGAGGCCATGGTTAAATCGAAGAAGTTTTATTTTCAAACTCTGGATGTCAAAGTTGATCAGCCAGATTACAAGTTCACTATTGATCGTGAAAAAGTGGCTGACTTGGGTTTGAACTTGCAAACAGTGACTGCCGATTTGGGCACTTTGCTAGGTGGTGGTTACGTCAATCGCTTTAATATGGCCGGTCAGAGCTATAAGGTAATTCCACAAGTTAAACGTATGGATCGCCTTAACCCAGAAGACTTGGCGCGCTTGTACGTGACCGGGCCGGAGGGGCAGTTGATTCGCCTGGATCAGATCGCCAGCCTGACTCACTCCACGCAGCCGCGCACCATTAACCGCATGCAGCAACTTAATGCGGTAAAAATCAGCGCTGTACCTGGTGTGCCATTAAGTGAAGCTTTAGCGTTTTTGGAAACAGAAGCCAAGAAGATTCTGCCTAATAGTTACACCATTGATTACACCGGCGAATCGCGTCAGCTAAAGCGTGAGGGCAACAGCTTCCTGCCTGCATTTTTGATGGCAATCACCATGATCTTCCTGGTGCTCTCTGCGCAGTACAACAGCTTCCGCGATCCCTTGGTGATTCTGGCGGGTTCAGTGCCCTTGGCGATGTTCGGCGCATTGATTTTCACCTTTTGGAAAATCCCCATGCCGATTCCATTTTTTACCAATGGCTTCAGCAGCACCTTAAATATCTACTCGCAAGTGGGCCTGGTTACGCTGATGGGTTTGATCGCGCGTAACGGTATCCTGGTGGTGGAGTTTGCTAACCGCCTGCAGGAAATGGGTAAGAGCAAATTGGATGCAGTGCGTGAAGCTTCGGTGTTGCGTTTGCGCCCGGTGCTTATGACCAGTATCGCTACGGTTGCCGGCCACGTGCCGCTCATCTTCGTAACCGGCGCTGGTGCCCATGCGCGTAACTCTATTGGTTTGGTACTGGTGTTGGGCATGGCGATTGGTACTTTCTTCACGCTGTTTGTGTTGCCATCGGTGTACCTGTTGTTTGCCAAAGATCACCAGCACGACCGCGAAGAGTTGGGCGAGATGGTGCCGGTTGATAACCCTGCGCTTGCACCCGAGTAGTCGCTATCGGGTTAGCTAAAAAGAGTCCAGTAAAAAGGGTGCCCTGAGCACCCTTTTTTGTTAGTGTGCCGTGCAAATTTTAGTGTGTTGAGGTGAATTATGGCGTTATCAATAGAGGCTATCCGTTGTGCCCTGGCGCAAGTTGTAGAGCCCCAGACTGGGCGCGATTTGGAATCCCTGGGTGCGGTCAGGTCGCTGACCCTGGCGGGCGATAAGCTGAGCCTGAACCTGGCCCTTGGCTACGCTGCCGAGACAAGCTTTGCCCCTCTTGCCAATAGTATTCAGCAGGTGCTCGGCGCACTGGGCGTTGCGGAGCTTTCGTTGGATATAGGTGTGGAGGTTCCCGCTAATCTGGCCGCAAACTCGCAGCAGGCTATTCCCGGGGTTAAAAATATTATTGCGGTGGCATCAGGTAAGGGTGGGGTAGGCAAGTCGACCACCGCCGTCAACCTGGCTCTGGCCTTGGCGGCTGAAGGTGCGCGGGTAGGGATTCTCGATGCCGACATCTATGGCCCCAGTCAGCCGCAAATGCTGGGTGTGGGCCAGCAGCGACCGCAGGTTGTGGGTGAGCCAGGCAAGCAGCAGATGTTGCCGATAATGGCCCATGGCCTGCAATCTATTTCCATGGGCTATCTGGTGACCGAAGAGACTCCCATGATGTGGCGTGGCCCTATGGTGAGTGGCGCGCTGCAGCAGTTGCTGCAACAAACCCGTTGGGATGATCTGGACTATTTGCTGATCGATATGCCCCCGGGCACCGGCGATATTCAAATCACCCTGGCGCAAAAAGTGCCGGTAACTGGTGCAGTAATTGTGACAACTCCCCAGGATATTGCGCTTTTGGATGCCAAAAAGGCGATTGAAATGTTCCGCAAAGTCAATGTGCCTATTCTGGGTGTGGTGGAAAACATGGCCACCCATATCTGTTCCAACTGCGGCCACGAGGAGCATATCTTCGGCGAGGGCGGCGGTGAACGTATCGCGCAGGATTACCAAACCCAATTGCTTGGATCGCTGCCGCTAACCCTGGCTATACGCGCTGATGCCGATAGCGGTTTGCCCAGTGTTGCTGCCGATAAGGATTCCAGCGTCAGTCAGACCTATAGAGCGATTGCACGCAAGCTGTCGGCTAACCTCTGGCTGCATAACCTGGAGGCCCAGGCGCTGCCGGATATTGAGATTTCCGACGATTAAGTGGCTTGATTGCAGCCAGCCCCAGGCCAGAGCCTGGCGATTTGGCCTGGAAAGCCTTCTCATGTAGAATGCGCGCCTCGAAAATATCGCCGTGATGGCGCCTGTTTCTGACTAGATACCCCAAAATTATGGAAATCAATCCTTTATTACTCGCCCTTAAAGACCTCTCTGAGCGCAATCAAGTGCTTAGGGGGTATCTTTGACTTTGATGTCAAAAAAGAACGCCTAGCCGAAGTTGAACTGGAACTGGCCGAATCCAGCGTCTGGGATAATCCCGAGCGAGCCCAGTCTCTGGGGCGCGAGCGCTCCTCCCTCGAAATTGTGGTTAAAACCATAGAGTCGCTTGAATCTGGTGTTTCCGATTGTCGCGAACTCCTGGATATGGCCGTAGAGGAAGACGACGAATCCATGGTGGCCGAGGTCCAGAGCGAAATAGATCGCCTGGAAAAAGAACTGGCCGTGCTCGAATTCCGCCGTATGTTTTCCGGTGAAACCGACCCCAACAATGCTTATCTGGATATTCAATCCGGCTCTGGCGGTACCGAGGCTCAGGACTGGGCTGAGATGGTATTGCGCATGTTCCTGCGCTGGGGCGAAGCCAAGGGCTTTAAAGTGACCTTGGAGGAGGTTTCCCCCGGTGAAGTGGCGGGCATCAAAAGTGCGAGCATCTATTTTGAAGGTGAGTATGCCTTCGGATGGCTGCGCACCGAAACCGGCGTGCATCGCCTGGTGCGCAAATCGCCCTTTGACTCGGGCAATCGCCGCCACACCTCATTTTGCTCGGTATTTGTCTCGCCCGAGATTGATGACAATATCGAAATTGATATCAATCCCGCCGATCTGCGTATTGATACCTATCGCGCGTCCGGCGCAGGCGGCCAGCACGTTAACAAAACCGATTCGGCGATTCGTATCACCCACATACCTTCAGGCGTAGTGGTGCAGTGCCAAAACGAGCGCTCACAGCACGCCAACCGCGACAAGGCCTTTAAGATGCTGCGCGCGCGTATGTACGAGCAGGAAATGCAAAAGCGCAATGCCGAAAAACAGGCGATGGAAGATAGCAAGGCTGATATCGGCTGGGGCAGCCAGATTCGTTCCTATGTATTGGATGACTCGCGCGTAAAAGACTTGCGCACAGGTGTGCAGACATCCAATACCCAGGCGGTTTTGGATGGCGACCTGGATCAGTTTATTGTGGAAAGCTTAAAGGCTGGACTCTAATAGCCGTAATTTATTCGGCACAAATTTTATCAATTTACATTGACAACAGTGATGAACATGAGCAACGAAACCACTCAAGTACAAGCGCAAGACGAAAACAAACTCATTGCCGAGCGCCGCCAAAAATTGGCCGCTATCCGCGAAAAAGGCAACGCCTTCCCCAATGATTTCCGTCGCGCTCACAAGAGTGTGGAGCTGCATGCCAGTCACGGCGAAAAATCCAAAGAAGAACTTGAATCGCTCGATCACAAGGTGAGTGTTGCCGGCCGTATTATGGCCAAGCGCGGCCCCTTCCTGGTGTTGCAGGATGGTGAAGGCACTATTCAGCTGTATGCCGACAAAGCCGCACAAGAAGTTATCAAGGACACCTGGGGTGTTTGGGATATTGGCGATATCGTTGGTGTAAAAGGTGCTTTGCACAAATCCGGTAAAGGCGACCTCTACGTCAACCTGGAAGAGTATCAACTGCTCACCAAAGCCCTGCGTCCGCTGCCGGATAAATACCACGGCCTCAGCGATCAGGAAATTCGTTATCGCCAGCGCTATGTCGATCTGATTGTTAATCCGGAGGTGCGCGATACCTTCCGCCTGCGCTCACAGTGCATGAATTTTATTCGCAATTACATGGTTGGCCGCGGCTTTATGGAAGTGGAAACACCCATGTTGCACGTGATCCCCGGCGGTGCCTCTGCGCGCCCATTTGTAACACACCACAATGCGCTGGATATGGAGATGTTCCTGCGTATCGCCCCAGAGCTGTATTTAAAGCGCTTGGTCGTCGGTGGTTTTGAACGCGTGTTCGAAATTAACCGCAACTTCCGCAACGAGGGTGTGTCCACTCGCCACAACCCCGAATTCACCATGATGGAGTTCTATCAGGCCTATGCGGATTACCAAGACCTGATGGATTTAACCGAGGATTTGCTGCGTAAATTGTGTATCGAGGTTACCGGCGGCACCACGCTTAAATATCAGGACAGCGAATACGACTTTGGCAAACCGTTTACGCGTCTGTCGGTATTCAATTCCATCCTGCAATACAACCCCAATGTAACTGCAGAGCAAATCAGCACAGTGGAAGGTGCAACGGCGGTTGCCGAGAGCCTGGGCTTAAAAGTTAAACCAGGAACTCCACTGGGCAAAATCCAAACTGAAATTTTTGAAGAAACCGTTGAACACAAACTCGATCAACCCACCTTCATCACCGAATACCCAACCGAAGTATCGCCTCTGGCACGCCGCAACGACGACAACCCGGCGGTAACGGACCGTTTTGAATTCTTTATCGGCGGTCGTGAACTGGCCAACGGCTTCTCCGAGTTGAACGACGCTGAAGATCAGGCCGAGCGCTTCCAGGAGCAGGTTAAAGCCAAAGACGCCGGTGATGATGAAGCCATGTACTACGATCACGATTTCGTGCGTGCCCTGGAATACGGATTACCGCCAACGGCAGGTGAGGGGATTGGCATTGACCGCTTGATTATGCTGTTCGCCAACGCACCATCCATTCGCGATGTATTGCTCTTCCCGCATATGCGTCCAGAGTAACTGCGGTTTTACAAAACAAAATAAAAAACCCGGCAGTCGCCGGGTTTTTTATGAGTGGAATCTTGTGATGCACTATTAACCCGGTGATCAAATATATCGTCCTGACATATTTGATCGGCGCCCTGGAAAATCAGGCGCAGATGCCTAAATCTGCTTGATTTTCCAGGGCTAGCGTCAGCCTTCAGCTGACGGCGGCACATCCCTGTGCCGCATTATTAATCCGACAATATTCATCGCCGGATTAATAATAAGGTTGCAGATTTTTGTCAGGGCTATATTGGGATGGCTAGGCCTTGAAGCTGGCCCAGATAGGGCAGTGGTCTGAAGGTTTTTCCATGCCTCTCACGTCATAATCTATGCCTGTATCTACGCATTTATCTAACAGTGATTGAGTGGCGAGAATCAAATCTATACGCAGGCCGCGTTTGGGGTTGTCTTCAAAACCGCCGCTGCGGTAATCAAACCAGCTGAATTTGTCTGCGGTATCCGGGTTCAGGGTGCGGAAACTGTCTTTTAAGCCCCAGCCCAGCAAGGTGTTTAACCACTCGCGCTCCTCCGGTAAAAAGCTACATTTGCCTGTGCGCAGCCAGCGCTTGCGATTGTCTTCTCCTATACCTATGTCGCAATCCTGATGGGAAATGTTCATATCGCCCATGACAATAATTTGCTGCTCCGGCGTATGATGGGTTTGCAAATAGCTGTTCAAATCGGCGTAGAATTTTTCTTTGGCGGGGAATTTTTTTTCGTGAGCACGATTTTCACCCTGTGGAAAATAACCATTCAACAAGGTGACTTCGCCCAGGGGGGTATCGAATACACCACCGATAAAACGCCGCTGTGCATCTTCGTCGTCGCCAGGAAAACCTTTAATAACCTGTTTGAATGGATGCTTGGACATTATGGCTACGCCGTAATGGGTTTTTTGGCCAAAGAATTCAACGTGATAACCCAGTGCCTCTATGTCTGCCAGGGGGAAGTCGGGGTCGTTAACTTTGGTTTCTTGCAAGCCAATAAAATCTGGCGAGTGATTATCGATTACGGCTTGCAGTTGGTGCAGGCGGGTGCGAATGGAATTGACGTTAAAGGAAATGGCTTTCATTAACATGCTCTTGTTACATTAAAAATTACGCCCACTCTGGGTGGGCGTTAACGGAGTTTAGTGGTTTGCTAGTCGCGTATTTGTGGGCTGAGTTTGCTCAATAAAATCGGCAAGGATATGGCCAGACTCCAGTAGATAAGGATCCTCATTGGGAATTATTTCGCGGCCCTGTACTTTGGATTTTTCCTCACTTTCTTTTTCTTTGGCAGTTTTTAGATCTGCGTAACTCGCGTAGGGCGCTTCACCTTTAGATTTACGCAGGTCATTTTCCATCGCCAGGCTGCGATCCTCCATATCTTTTTGCTCTTTTTGTCGTGTAGCTAAACGAAGCGAGACTGATTTCTTTTCTGAAGCTTCTTTGAATAATTCGCTTTGTTTATTCAGATAAATAAACTCTGGATCCTTGGCAATGCGATCTTCGTGTTCAGTTTCTAATTTGGGCAAGAGGTTGCTAATTTTAAAATAGTTTTGATGGGGCGCAGCATGTATGCGATCCCAGGGCAGTGCGTTGTCATAGCTGCTTTCACCTATATCTTCCGGGTCCAGTAGGCTCGGCAGGGTTACATCTGGCACTACGCCTCTATGCTGAGTACTGTCACCGGAAATACGGTAAAACTTGGCCTCAGTAATCTTTAGGCGACCATGCTTCAGGTCAATCAGGTTTTGCACCGAGCCTTTGCCAAACGTGTTGGAGCCAATGATGATGCCGCGGCCATAATCCTGAATAGCTGCAGAGAAAATCTCTGAGGCTGATGCACTGAGACGGTTCACCAGTACTGCCATAGGAGCGCGGTAAACAGCTGGTTGGTAGGCGCGATAGTTGCGTGAAACTGTGTCGTCACTTTGGCGAATCTGCACAACTGGGCCCGGGTCGACAAAAAGATCGGTGAGCATGGCTGCCTCTGGCAGTGAACCGCCGCCGTTGTCGCGCAGGTCGATAATTATGCCGTCAACTTTTTCTTTATTGAGTTCGTTCAATAAATTAAAGACATCGCGGGTGGTACTTTTGTAGTTGGGATCGCCTTTTTGATAGGCCTCAAAGTTCATGTAGAAGGTGGGTATATCAATAACCCCCAGCTTAAAGTGGCGACCATTTTCTGTTACCGAAAAGATGGCTTTTTTCGCGGCTTGATCTTCCAGTTTTACCGTCTCACGTTTGATGGTAATAACTTTGTTGGCAGGTGCGGTTGGGTCTGAAGGTAATACTTCCAACTTAACGATTGTGCCCTTGGGACCGCGGATAAGTTTGACCACTTCGTCCAGGCGCCAGCCGACTACATCGACGAACTCGCCGTTTAGCCCCTGGGCGATGGCAACAATCTTGTCGTTGGGCTTGAGTTGGCCTTGCTTCTGTGCCGGGCCGCCAACCACCAGGCTACTTACCTTGGTGTAGTCATCTTCGCTTTGCAAAACAGCACCAATTCCCTGAAGTTCCAGCGACATGCTGATATCAAAGTTTTCGGCGTTTTCTGGAGACAAATAGTTAGTGTGGGGATCGTACAGGAGCGTAAGTGCATTCATCATGTTGCTGAAGGCTTCTTCGGAATCCTGTTGTTTAATCCGTTTTAATTGATTGGCGTAGCGCTTGCGCAAGTTGGTGCGACTTTCCTCGGGGGTTTTGCCTGAAAGAATGGAGTTGAGGAGGTTGGATTTGAGATAGCTGTGCCAGAGTGCATCGGCTTCGGCTTCATCTTTTGGCCAGCTCGCCTCCTTGCGATCTACAGCGATAGATTCTTCTTTGTCAAAATCGAACTTGACTTTAGGGTCGTCAAGCTCCGCGACTACCTTCTCCAGACGATTAGTCATGCGCTGCAGGAAGCGGTTGTAAATGGCAAAGCTGATATCCAAATCGCCTTTTTTGTAAAAGTCATCAAAATCCTGGCGATATTTTTCGAACTCCTTGATATCCGATTGAAGGAAAAAGTTCTTGGCACCGTCAAGAGATTTGAAATATTCGTCAAAGTAGCGGCTAGACAGCGCATCGTTAAACTGCTGATTGCGATAGTGTTCACTTTCCAAGCGCCGCACTACTTCAATGGCTGCCTTTTTTTGGTCATCTGTAGGTTTTAGCTCGGGGGCTGCAATTACCTCGGCGACTTTTGTCGCTGGGGCTTTGTTGGCGGTGTCGGCAATGGCGCCAAGCGGTGATAGGCTCAGAAGTAGTGCCAGGGTCAGGGATAAAGCGCGAACTGCGGGCTTATACATAAACAATATTCTCTACAGATTCAAACATGCAATTTGCATAGGTACTAACATTGTGTGCGGAGTTTACTATAGCGGAATTCAGCCTCTCAGGGGCGGATTTGCGGCTACAAACTTGTAAAACCCGGCGCACTATTTACAGGCAGGGAGTTGGGTGAGCGACAAAAACAAAATTTAGACTTGGTTTGTTGAAGAAGGTTCTGTTGCAGGCCCTATTTAGTAGTGTCGCCATAGGGTTTAGGGAAAGGTCTGCTCTCTGCCTTGTATGATTGATTTCGACAGCTGCGTATTCGGCATCTGGGGAGCTCTTGGTGGCGCGATTAGCCATCGCTGATAGACGGTAACTTATATTTTATATTGCCGATAAAGGAGCTATTGGCTGGCTCTTAGCGAGCCGGCTTTATTATCAAAGATAAGTAATAAATATAAAAAGAATTGTTATGACACTAAGCTAGGCAAGGCTAGTAGGTTTGAGCGCACTCATAAATCAGTTGAAAAAAGGCAATTTGCTCGGGATTGGTCACCAGTTCTTTACTGGCGCTAATCACTCGACCTTTGTTGCGAACATATTCACAACAACTGAATTCGGGCTGCTTTTTGGTCAAATCTACCAATATTACGCGAGTTTGCAGGGGGGTGGACTCCAGAATATCAATGAGTTCCTGGATGCTTAGTGCAAGTGTACCTGCTTGTAACAAGGCGTGATCGCCAATGTGAGACACAAAAATATAATCGCAACCCATAAGTTCACTCATGTGAACACCCAGCTCGCCTTGATTAATGGCCTGTGCGACTTCGAACTTGTGCAGGCTGAGGCGAGGTGTCTGGGCTGTGTAAGTGGTTGCCTCGACGGCGAGGTTGTATTGCATAGGGTTCCCTGGGCATAAGCCGCAGATATTCTGGAGAGTGTATGGCTCCTATATTAAAGAGGCCTATTTTCGGGCGCTAAATTTGCTCGGTTTATTGTTTTTGGCATCCAGCCCGGAGTAGTCTAGTGGGCTGAAATTTACCAGTGGTTTTAAAAAAATACTAGTAATTATGCTTAAAAATTATTTTTTGTGGCTGAGTGTAATTACAAAAAAAGCGGCTTTTGCCGCTTTCCATAAAAAAAATACCTAAAAGGGTCAGGCTTGGCGGTTGCGCAGGGCATCTTTGATGGTATCGCGCATTTTACGCAGGGCTTTTTCCGTGGTCTCCCAATCTATACAGGCGTCGGTGATAGACACGCCGTACTGCAGGTCGCATAAATTGGCCGGAATGCTTTGGTTGCCTGCACCTAGATTACTTTCAACCATAAGCCCAATAATGGATTTATTGCCCTCCAGAATCTGATTGGCAACGTTTTCCATTACCAGGGTTTGCAATTCGTGATTTTTATTGGAGTTGGCGTGACTGCAGTCCACCATGATATTTGATTGGACCTTGGCTTTAGCTAGCTCTTGCTCACAAACCGCAACACTGACTGAGTCGTAGTTGGGTTTACCATTGCCGCCGCGCAGTACAACGTGACCATAGGTGTTGCCTGCTGTATGGATAATAGCTACCTGACCTTCGCCGTTAATCCCCAGGAAACGGTGGGGGCTGGATACTGATTGCAGGGCGTTAATCGCTACTGTCAGGCCGCCATCGGTCCCATTTTTAAAGCCTACTGCCGAGGACAGGCCGCTGGCCATTTCGCGGTGGGTTTGGGACTCGGTAGTGCGCGCACCAATAGCCGACCAGCTAATTAGGTCGTGCAAATACTGGGGCGATATGGGGTCAAGGGCTTCGGTGGCGGCTGGTAACCCCAGTTCAGCTATATCCAGTAGTAACTGGCGGCCAATATGCAAACCTTCTTCAATTTTGAATGAGTCATCCAGGTAGGGGTCGTTAATAAGCCCTTTCCAACCTACAGTGGTGCGTGGCTTTTCAAAATAGACGCGCATCACGACGTAGATGCTGTCGCTAACCTCTTCGGCCAACTTCTTGAGGCGCTGTGCGTAGTCTTTGGCGGCAGCGACATCGTGAATGGAGCAGGGGCCAATAACGACAAAAATACGATGATCTTTGCGGTCGAGTATATTGCGGATGGTTTCGCGACCCTGAGTGACTACTTCTTTGGCCTTGTCACTTAGTGGGATTTTTGCTTTGAGTAGGCTGGGGGAAATCAACAGCTCTTGGGAAACAACGTTCAAATTTTCAACCTGGGTATTGTTCATGCTTGGATCCAAAGGGTGTTCGAGATGGTTTGTATCATACGTTAAATTGGGTTTTGTGTGGGACAAAAATCTCAATAATGGCAATAAAGAAAATATATTTACCCATATAAGCTGTTTTTGATGATTTTATTTCCTATTTTTTCCGTATTTTTAAGATTTTTTGTTTTTTCCTGATGTAAATTTGGATGGTATAGGATGCCTATCACTCCTAAAAAGACAATTTTGCTCCATTACTCTCGACATTTGAGTGAATTAGTAAAACTATCCCTGTTTTTGATGGCTAAGAGGCATTATTAGGTGGATTGGTTGAAATATAGGTTTTACCTTGGGGCTTTGCTGACATTTCTCTCTATCTTGCCGGTATCTAATGGGGCAACAGCAGAAAAGATGCCTCGGACTCATGAGCCTACTGCATTAGTTTTGGGGGGCGGTGGAGCTAGAGGGGCCGCCCATCTTGGGGTGCTGCGTGTACTTGAATGGGAGCATGTCCAAGTTGATTGTGTGGTAGGTACTAGTATGGGGGCGCTGGTGGCAGGCGCCTATGCATCGGGCTTATCCATCGAGCAAATGCATGAGAAATTAGCGGAAGCAGATTGGCAGTTAATGTTTCTTGATGCCGCTGACTATTCCGAGCTGAGTTACAGGCGTAAGCAAATTACGCGAGGCTTGCTCCAGGGGACCGAGGTTGGGCTTACCAAAAAGGGCGCTCAGCTAACACCGGGAGTCGTGGCTGGCGAAAATATCAAGCTGTTTTTCAATCAATTGGTTGGTGATGACCAGGGCGAAAAACAAATAGAGGAGCTGCAGCTGCCTCTGGCGATAGTTGCCACTGATATAGCTACAGGAAAGCCTGTGGTTTTTAGATCCGGCAGTTTGAGTCAAGCGATGCGGGCGAGTATGTCTGTCCCTGGCCTTATGGCGCCAGTTGAATATGAGGGCCACAAATTAGTTGATGGCGGTTTGGTGGACAACCTTCCTATACAGGTGGCCCGCGAACTCTGTGGTGCTACCCGGGTCATTGCCGTGGATGTTGGTTCGCCCTTGAAGCCTGCTGAAGAGATAGGCTCCTTGTTAAGTGTTACGGCACAGATGATTGGGATACTGACTCAACAAAATGTAGAGCGTTCGGTAGCTGGCCTGACGCAGAATGACATCTTAATCCGCCCTGATTTGGGTGAGCTGGGTGCGGCGGATTTTGCGCTTTATGATCAGGCGATTGCTCAAGGGCAGGCTGCTGCAGAACAGCACTTGGGTGAATTGCGAAACTTGCAAGTTGAGCCTGATATTTACCAGCATTGGCGCCAGCAAATAAGCCCCAACACTGATAGTGCATTGGTGATAGATGAAATTCAAATAGCACCACTAAAGCGGGTTAATCGCCAGTTTGTCGCCAGTTTAATTCATCAGCAAAAAGCCGAGCCATTGGATAGGCCTGAGTTGGAGCGGGATTTGACCAGAATCTATGGTGAGGGCTTTTTTGACAGCGTGGACTATAGGGTGACTCAGGCTGATGGACTTAGTCGCCTTGAAATCATCCCGCGTGAAAAGGACTGGAGTGCCGATGTTTTAACCTTTGGTTTCAATTTGGTTGACGAGTATCGCGAAGGCGCGGGGATTAACATGCGCAGCGCTTATCGTGCTACCTGGCTCAATAGCTATGGTGGTGAGTTTTTTGCGGTCGCAGACTTGGGGAGTGATCCCTCTTTGGCGGTGGATTTTTATCAGCCGCTAAATCCTCAGCAAAGTTACTTTGTTGAGCCTCGCTATGTAAAAGCCAGAAGTAGATTTAGTTTATATGCCGATGATCGCAAGTTGGCCGAGTTCAAATTAAACACAACCTATTCGGAGTTTTTGCTCGGTCGAAATCTCGGCACTTGGGGACAGTTGCGCGGCGGTTGGCGGCAGTATCAGGTGGATGGGCGCGCGGACGTTTCGGCGGTAGATCTGCCGTCAGTGGACGAGAAGTTTAGCAGTTGGCTTGGAGAGCTTTTGTTCGATCAGCGCGATCGCTTGTATTTCCCAACGCGGGGCTGGAACGGCAATCTGAGCTATTTTAGTTCGCCGCAACAGGATTACCGTAAATTGGAGGCAAACCTCAGTGGAGCCTATCCACTGGGGGATTATGTGCTGGGCGCGCGTGCATCTTATGAAAAAGCGCTAAAAGGGGATTTACCTATTTTTGACTCTGCAATTCTCGGCGGATTTTTAAATATGTCCGCCTATGCCACTGATCAGTTGTGGGCCAGGGGGGCGAGTTATGCGCAGTTGCGTGCAGAGCGAATTATTGGTCGCATGCCCCTGGGATTGAGTGGGGACCTGCGCATGGGGTTAGGGGTTGAGGTAGCGAAATTAGTCGACCCTTATAGCTTGCAGGAGTCTGCGCGGGATGATTTGTACTCCGCTGTCATTTATTTGGGCGGTGAGACGCCAATAGGCCCGGCATACCTCGCCTATGGCTTTGATTTGCAAGGAAATTTTAATATCTACTTTCGTGTGGGCGGGCTTTGATTTTAGTGATCGAGCAGATTTAAGGATTGGGTAAACTGACGCTCCAATTAAGAAGCGTCAGTTTGGTAAGAAGCGTCAGTTTGGCGGTGGTGGCTTGGCTTAAAAATGGAAAATCGCCGCCGCATAGGGGCCAGTTAATTCCAAATTGGTTTGAACATTTTTGTCGTCAAGGTTGATGGTCATGGAGCGGTAGCCCAGCTCTACGCCAGCGTCTAATGCTGAATCAAACAGATAACTGATTTTTGCACTGTAATCAGATAGCGTTGAATCCTGGTATTTAATGTAGTTTCCCTCTATGCCTGCGGAGAGTCCGCTGAAGGGCATATCAAACTGAAATTTGCCATAGATTAGCGGTAGGGTTTGGTCGGCCTTTACCTCGGCGCTATTAAATTGCGAGTTCGCTTTTACGTATCCCGAATATTTGCGCAGAGTTAAGCCCAAATCCAAATTAAACCAATTATCGAGTACCTCGTAGTAGAGCGTGCCTTCGTTGTAGCTTAGGTCAAAGGCGGAATCTACCTGGGTATCAGCAGCAAATTGGGTGCCGTCAATTTCAAACGTTTGATTGATAGTGGCGCTCTGGCTGCGGCTGATTTTGGTGTGTTGAAGTTTGATATTGGGAATCAGTGGGATTGGGTGTTCAACGGCGATGTAAAAATAGGTGTTATTGTTGTTTTTGACGCCAAGATCAGCGGCGGTAATCGCTGGCTTACCCACCTCACCTGAATAATCGGTTTGCCAGCTTCCCGCGCCAGCGTAAATGCCAAAAATGGTATCTGCCTGAGTAGCTGCAGATATCAGTACTGTGGCGCTGGAAGCGGCAATGAGTGTGGCTAGTGTAAATGATTTCATGGTTCGATCCTGGAGCTGATTGGTTTGACTGTTTTGCTAAGCTGGGCCGGATTCCCGCTATGGATTGCAGGTTGGCGACTCAGGCATTAATAGTAGACGTTGATAATTTACAGCAAAAATTTTAGCAGTTTGTTTATCGAGTTCTCGACTGGAATAAAAAATATCTTAATTGTGTTTCAAATCATCCAGTTTTAAAGGGGTGTTTTTCTGGCTCTTCAAGTAACAGCAAAAATTTTGATGCGGCTTGGCTGATGCTGCGTTGGCGGTGATGTATAGACCCAAGCGGGCGTAATATTCGGGGCTGATCAACTGGGAGCTGTTTTAATTGGTTGTCAATAAGGCGGCTTGGCAGTACCCCCCATCCGAGTCCTACACTTAGCATCATTTTAATCAGATCCAGATGGTTGGTAACCATGGTGATATCAAGGCTTAATCCCTGGCTATCAAACAGATTTTTTATCAAGCGCGTGGTGTAGGTGTTGGTGTCCGGCATTATCGCCTGGTGTTGACTTAAGTCGACAAGGCTCAGGGTGGCTGCTGCACTTAAGGGATGGTTTTTGGCAGCGACAAATTGCAGGTCGTCTTGCCACAAAGGTGTCACTTCTATGCGCGAATTGGATTCAAGCGCCAAAGTCACCAGTGCCAAATCAAACCGCCCCTGCAGCACCTCTTGATAGGCCTGCTCAGAATCGAGGAAATGTAAATCCAGTTTTACATCGGGGAACTGCTCTGAGTAGGCGCGCAAATAGGGCGGGAGGTAGTGCAGGCCAATATGGTGGCTGGTCGCGATACTGAGCTTGCCTGAAATTTCACCTTGCAAATCGGCTATAGCCTGAGCGGCTGAATCTACCTGGCTGAGAATAAGCTTGGCGCGGGGAAGCAGCAAACTTCCGGCTGGTGTCAGCTCAATTTGCCTGCCGATGCGGTTAAACAAGGGGGTATTTACCCGTTCTTCGAGTTGAGCGATACGCTTGCTGACCGCGGGCTGCGTTAGGTGAAGCGTTTCGGCTGCTGCGGAAAAAGATCTATGTTCAGCCACTGCGACAAAGGCTTGTAGGTTCTGGGTATCCATGGTCAATTATTTTATTTATTCCTATATGGAATGCAATCTATAAAAAACATAAATTTGTTTTATGGGTTGCCTGGCTTTAATATCCCTTTCCCGATTCAGTTGGTTTAACCCTGAAAATTTTGGAGATTGCGAATGTCCGCCAGAACACTTTACGACAAGTTGTGGGATGCCCACCTTGTTAAGCAGAACGATGATGGTTCTGCCCTCATTTATATAGATCGTCATATAGTTCACGAAGTGACTTCGCCCCAGGCCTTTGATGGCCTGCGCATGGCGGGGCGCAAGCCCTGGCGTGTGGATACGATTCTGGCCACGCCCGATCACAATGTGCCCACCACGCAAAAAGAGCGCGCCCACGGCGTCAGCGGTATTCAGGACCCTGTCTCATTGATTCAGGTAAAAACCCTGGACGACAACTGCGACGAATTCGGCATTCTCGAATTTAAAATCAACGATGACCGCCAGGGCATAGTGCACGTGGTCGGCCCGGAAACTGGCGCCTGCTTGCCGGGTATGACGGTGGTTTGCGGCGACTCCCACACCGCCACCAACGGCGCACTCGGTGCTTTGGCTCACGGTATAGGCACCAGCGAAGTGGAGCATGTGATGGCGACCCAGTGTCTGGTGGCCAAAAAGATGAAAAACATGCTGATCAAGGTCGATGGCAAGCTGGGCGCCGGGGTAACCCCCAAAGATGTGGTGCTGGCGATTATCGCCAAAATCGGCACTGCTGGCGGTACCGGTTATGCCGTTGAATTCGCTGGCCAGGTGTTCCGCGATATGAGCATGGAAGGGCGCATGACGGTGTGCAATATGGCCATCGAGGCCGGCGCGCGCGCTGGTATGGTGGCCGTTGATCAGACCACCATCGATTATGTGAAAGGTCGCACTTTCGCCCCTAAAGGCGATGTCTGGGAAAAAGCCGTGGCCAATTGGCGCGATCTGGTGAGTGATGAAGCTGCTCACTTTGATGCGGTGGTTGAATTGGATGGTTCTGCAATCAAACCGCAAGTCAGCTGGGGTACATCACCCGAGATGGTGGTGGCTATTGACGACAAGGTGCCGGACCCGGCTAATGAGACTGACCCGGTTAAGCGCAAAGATATTTTGCGCGCCTTGGAGTACATGGGCTTGCAACCCAATCAGCCGATTGAGTCCATTTGTGTGGATCGCGTGTTTATCGGCTCCTGTACCAACTCCCGTATTGAAGATATTCGCGCGGCGGCGGCAGTAGTTAAAGGCAAGCAAAAGGCCGCTTCAGTAAAAGAGGCGATCGTTGTGCCAGGTTCCGGTGCGGTAAAAGCCCAAGCGGAAGCCGAGGGTCTGGACAAAATTTTCACCGCTGCTGGTATTGAGTGGCGTGAGCCAGGTTGTTCTATGTGTTTGGCGATGAATGCCGACAAGTTGCAGCCAGGTGAGCACTGCGCCTCTACCTCTAACCGTAACTTTGAAGGCCGCCAGGGCTATGGCGGTCGCACTCACTTGGTGAGCCCCGAAATGGCCGCGGCAGCGGCGATTGCTGGTCACTTTGTCGACGTGCGTAGATTCAATTAAGAGGAGCCCCCAATGAAAAGTTTTACTCTGGTAAAAGGTGTGGCGGCTCCTATGGATCGCGCCAATATCGATACCGACATGATTATCCCCAAGCAGTTTTTGAAATCCATCAAACGCACAGGCTTTGGTAAAAACCTGTTTGATGAGTTGCGCTATCTGGACGAAGGCAAGCCGGATCAGGAGTGCACTGGCCGCCCGATTAACACCGAATTTCCGCTCAATTTTCCGCGCTACCAGGGCGCCAGCATTCTTTTGTCACGCGAAAACTTTGGCTGTGGCTCCAGCCGCGAACACGCCCCTTGGGCATTGGACGACTATGGCTTTCGCAGTGTTATTGCCCCGAGCTTTGCGGACATTTTTTACAACAACTGTTTTAAAAACGGCCTTTTGCCCATCACCCTCAGCGATGCGATTGTCGACCAGTTGTTTAATGAAATGTACGCAACCGAAGGCTATGAGCTGAGTATCGACCTGGCGGCCAAAACGGTTACTACACCCAGCGGTGAGAGCTTCACCTTTGAAGTGGATGAGTTCCGCAGGCATTGCTTGTTAAACGGATTGGATGATATCGGCCTGACCCTGGAAAATGCCGACGCCATTCGCGCCTATGAACAAAAACGCCGCGCTGAAGCGCCTTGGCTATTTGATCACGCTGTGTAATACAGCTTAATAATTGTTAACGGAGTATCCCGTGGGTAAACATATTTTAATTCTGGAAGGCGACGGTATAGGCCCGGAAATCGTGCGCGAAGCGCGCAAAGTTCTGGATGTGGTAAACGCCAAATTCGATTTGGGCCTGACTTTTGAAAATGAGTTAATGGGTGGCTGTGCGATTGATGTTCATGGTGTGCCCCTGGCGGATTCAACGCTGGAGCGCGCGCGCCAGGCCGATGCGATTCTGTTGGGCGCTGTCGGTGGCCCCAAGTGGGATAAGCTGGATAGGTCGATTCGCCCGGAAAAAGGCTTGCTCAAAATTCGCTCGCAGTTGGGTTTGTATGCCAACCTGCGTCCAGCGCTGCTCTATCCGCAATTGGTCGGCGCCTCCTCGCTTAAGCCAGAGGTGGTTTCCGGTCTGGATATTCTGATTGTGCGTGAGCTGGCCGGCGGTATTTACTTTGGCGAGCCGCGCGGTATTCGCACCCTCGAAAATGGTGAGCGCGAGGGCTACAACACCTACAAATACTCCGAGAGCGAGATTGTACGCATAGGTCGCACCGCCTTTGAAATGGCGCGCAAACGCAACGGCAAGCTCTGTTCGGTAGACAAAGCCAATGTGCTTGAAGCCACTATGCTCTGGCGCGAGGTGATGGATGAGCTGGCGAAGGAGTATCCCGACGTTGAGCTGTCCCATATGTATGTGGATAACGCCGCTATGCAGCTGGTGCGCGCGCCCAAACAGTTCGATGTGATGGTGACTGGCAACATGTTTGGTGATATTTTGTCTGATGCTGCTGCAATGTTGACCGGTTCTATAGGTATGTTGCCCTCGGCGTCACTGGATAAAGACGGTCGCGGCATGTACGAACCCTGCCATGGTTCGGCACCGGATATCGCCGGGCAGGGTATTGCCAACCCGCTGGCGACTATTTTGTCGGTCTCCATGATGATGCGTTACTCGCTCAACCTGCCTCAGGTGGCAGATGCTATTGAGCAGGCCGTAGGTAAGGTGTTGGATCAAGGTTATCGCACGGCGGATATTTACACCCAGGGTATGAACAAAGTGTCTACCTCACAGATGGGTGATGCCGTAGTGGTGGCGCTGGCGTAAGTCGGGCCTAAAGGTCGATTGTTATAATTTCCCTCAGCTTTTTGTGTTGAGGCCAAACAGCGATATTAAAGAGAGATTGAAATGAAAGTAGGTTTTGTAGGTTGGCGCGGTATGGTCGGCTCCGTTCTTATGGAGCGAATGACAGCAGAAAACGATTTTGCTGATATCGAGCCAATTTTCTTCACCACCTCCAACGTAGGGGGTGCGGCGCCGGCTGTTGCGGCTGACTTGCCAACACTTAAAGATGCTTATTGCGTTGATGATTTAAAGCAACTGGATGTTATTGTTACCTGCCAGGGCGGTGACTATACCAATGAAATTTTTCCCAAGCTGCGCTCCGCCGGTTGGAATGGTTACTGGATTGACGCCGCATCCAGTCTGCGTATGGATAAGGACGCAATTATCGTTCTTGATCCAGTCAATATGGATGTGATTAAAGATGGTATTGCCAAGGGTGTAAAAAATTATATTGGCGGTAACTGCACCGTGAGTTTAATGCTGATGGGCTTGGGCGGTTTGTTCCGTGAAGGTTTAGTGGAGTGGGTTACCTCCATGACTTACCAGGCGGCTTCTGGCGCTGGCGCGCAGAATATGCGCGAGTTGATCTCGCAAATGGGCAGTCTGCACAAATCTGTCGCTGATAAATTGGCCGATCCCAAGTCTGCAATCCTGGAGATCGACCGTATTATTGCTGAAACCATGCGCGGCAGCGATCTGCCCAAAGAAAACTTTGGTCACCCATTGGCAGGTAGCCTGCTGCCTTATATCGACAAGCAGTGGGAAGCCGGTCAGTCCAAAGAAGAGTGGAAAGGTCAGGCCGAGACTAACAAAATCCTAGGTCGCAGCGGCAATCCCATCCCGGTAGACGGGCTTTGCGTGCGTATTGGCGCTATGCGCTGCCA
The DNA here is from genome assembly GCA_050305995.1 of Cellvibrio sp. Classification (GTDB taxonomy): domain Bacteria; phylum Pseudomonadota; class Gammaproteobacteria; order Pseudomonadales; family Cellvibrionaceae; genus Cellvibrio. The sequence continues at coordinate 140,254 of JBNLGJ010000053.1, read as the reverse complement.
CAGCCAGGCGCTGACTATCAAGCTGACCAAAGATGTGCCAATCGCAGATATTGAAGGCCTGATAGCCTCTGCTAACCCTTGGGCGTCGGTAGTGCCCAACGAGCGTGAAGCCAGTTTGCGCGATCTGACTCCCACCAAGGTGACGGGTACGCTGAATATCCCTGTTGGCCGTCTGCGCAAGATGAATATGGGGCCACAATACTTGTCTGCTTTCACTGTAGGTGACCAGTTGTTGTGGGGGGCTGCAGAGCCTCTGCGCCGCATGCTGCGTATCCTGAAGGACGCTAAATAGGCATCTAATCAGGCGTTATTCGACCAAGCCCCGGCAGTCTTCGGCTGTCGGGGTTTTTCATTTTTTGGCTGTTTGTAAGGGAAATAGGGGTTTTAATGTCAGGGATTCTTCACAGTTTTAAAAAAATGCGGCTTTTTTTGCTTCAAATCCCTCCTTTATTGGACATTTGTCAAGCCCCCAAGTATTGATAAAAAGCTATTTATAATGAATACTTACGAACGATACTGAAGATACATTCGAGGTTTTGTGGCCTCTGAATCGAACCTGAGGTTTGCGTGCGGACTTAATCCAGACAGCTACAATCTCAAAATTCTTTCCGCTCATGAGCCGTGGAATAATAAAAGGATAGCGCTATGCGTCTTCGTCAGTTGGTTTTAGCCTGTGGTTTTTCGACCTTTGCATTGAGTCAATTTGCCAGTGCACTGGGGTTGGGGGAGGTGACGCTTAAGTCGGCACTTAACCAGCCTTTGGAAGCCGAAATCAAACTGCTGGATACAGGTGATTTGTCGCCTGAGCAGATTTTAATTAGCTTGGCATCACCCGCTGACTTTGAGCGTAACGGTATAGAGCGCACTTACTTTTATTCCGAGCTTCAATTTGACGTTGATCTTAAAGCGCCGGGCGGCCCTAAGGTTATAGTGACCAGTCGCAGTCCAGTGCGCGAACCCTACCTTAATTTTTTGATTGAGGCTCGTTGGACTGCGGGCCGCCTTCTTCGCGAATATACGTTGTTGATGGATTTGCCGACCTTTACTGAAGGCGCAGCCACGGCAGCGGTGGCTGCGCCCTCCAAGCGGTCAAGCTCCATCGCCGAACCCCCTAAAAATACTAGCCCTCAAACTTATCATCCTGTTTCTACAAGTGGGAGCACTCCCTCTACTGGCAAGCCGAGCCCAAAAATATCTGGCGATCAATACAAAGTGCGCGCTAATGATACTCTTTGGGAGATCGCAGAGGGCGTAAGAGGTAGCTCTGGGGCGAGTGTTCATCAGGCAATGATTGCGCTCTACGAAGCCAACCCAGAGGCTTTTATCAACGGCAATATCAATTTGCTGCGTCGCGGGCAGATTCTGCGTATCCCTGATGCGCAAGAAATGACATCGACTTCACGTTCTGCGGCTGTTCGCCAATTTGCACAGCAAATTCAGGACTCTGGATTAGGGGCGCAGTTAAATGCCTCTCGTCGTACAGACACTGCTCATTCGGTGTCGAAAGGTGTTTCTGGTAGCGTCAAACTTACAGCACCTTCCGTGTCCACAGGTACTGGTCAAGGCAGCGGATCGAATCAGGGCAGTGGCGCTGGCTTGGAAACTGAGCTGGCTGCAACTCTAGAGGAGTTAGATAAGTCTAAAGCCGAAAATTCTGAGCTAAGTTCTCGAGTAAAAGACTTGGAAGCCCAAATCGCTACCATGGAGCAACTGGTAGCGGTTAGTAATGAAAAAATGCGTGCTCTGCAGCTTGCTGCAGAGCAACAAAATAGCGCCACTAGCCAAGCAGCCTCGGCTGACAGTGCCAGTATTGCCTCATCTTTGTCGTCAGCGGTGCCAATCGCTGGTGCAGTGGCGTTAACCTCGGCGGAGTCTTCTGTCGTGGCAAGTGCAAGTTCGAGTGCTGCGAGTAAAGCCGCCGTCACGCCAGTGGTGGCAGCGTCCAAAAAAGTTGTTGCGCCACCACCTGAGCCTACGGCAGTCGATGTCTTGGTGGAAAATGCTCCTTGGCTTGGATTGGGCGGGTTAGTGTTGGGACTGGGGGGGTATTTGTTCTATCGCCGTCGTAAAGAGGCTGAGCAAGTAGTTGCTGAAGACAATTTTGACCCAGATGTTTTTGCAATGGATTCTGAACTGCAACCTGAAGAGCCTCAGGAAGAGTTTGACGAATCCCTTGCTCTGGACGAGCAGTCAGAGTTCGTGGAAGAGGCGCCAGTTGAGGCGGAAACAGGTGATGCAGTTGCTGAAGCGGAAATATACATCGCTTATGGGCAGCTGGATAAGGCTGAAGACTTGTTGCAAAACGCCTTGAAAAAAGATCCTGACGCAAGCGAAGTGCGCTTGAAACTACTGGAGGTTTACTCCCATAAGCAGGATTTAACTGGTTTTGATAAAGAGTACGCGCTACTCGCCGCAGTCGCCGGTGGCGCGCTGTTAACTCGTGCTGCCGAGTTGCGTGCGGCCATTCCAGGTGCCGAGGCCAGCGAATTGCCATTGCCGGTGAGCGATTCGGCTGATAGCTCTGTTGCTGAGGATTTTAATTTTGCTGATCTTGATTTAACTGATGATACGGACTCATTTACTTCTGAGTCGCAAGCGTCCGTTGATTTGGCGGATGAACCCTTGGATTTTGATCTGGATTTAGGCGAGGATTTTGCGGAGGCGGGAGATGAGCCTTTGGCTGATAGCTCGTTTTCGCTGGATGATGAAGATGAGTTTGCCGCTGTAGAGGCGCCGCAGTCGCTCGGTGTCGACTCTGAGGAGCTGGACTTTTCTATCGATCAGGATCTCGGCGATCTTGAGGATTTGGATCTTGATTTGGGTGAAGAGGGTGTGTCGGCCGAGGCCGAGGATCTTTCGGATCTGTCCGTGGCACTTGATGAGTTGAATAAACCCACTTTACCTGAAGATATTAGTACAGCATCCAATTCAATCGATGACGAATTTAGTTTCGATCTTGAGGATGATGTAAATGTGGAGGCTCTGGCTGAGGATGGCTCCGGAACTGCCGAGCCCGAAGCGGCTATTGATGAGCTGGAATCCGGTTCCTTGGATGTTTCCGCAGACGACTTTAATCTCGACATGAATGTTGATGACGTTGATCTTGCTGCTTTAGATCATGAAATGGAGGCTCTGGATCTTGAAATAGAGCCGCAAGAAGATGTGAATATTGGTGTATCAACTCTGAATGAGTTGCCGCTGAATTTAGATGATGACGAAGAGTTTAGTGGCCTTGCTGCTGAGCTGGATTCTGAAGATTTCGCTGGTCTTGATTTAAATGAGGAGATTCCTGAATCGGGCTTGTCATTAACCGATGACCTGGATCAATTTGCTGCACCTGGCCTGCAGGAAGGTGAAGATAGCAATGAATTGCTGGCGGATTTGGCAGCTTCAGAGCTAGAGGCTACATCAGCTGAGGAGGCTGGGAGCGAAGACGAGTTTGGCTTGGATTTTGAGACGGGGTTTGATGCTTCGGACGCGGGGCTGGACGAAGGTCTCGCACTGGCTGAGGCTGATGAGGAGCTTCCAGCTTTGGCTGAAGATGATGTTTTCTCTGCCGCTTTGTCGGAGTTTGATGAAGGGGATGTGCTCAGCCTTGAGCAAGAGGAAGATGAAGGTGTTGCCTTATCTGACGATGATATCGACTCAGAGTTGGATTTCTTGGCGGATACTGACGAAGCTGCAACCAAGCTTGATCTTGCTCGCGCCTACATTGATATGGGTGATACTGAGGGCGCTAGAGATATACTCTCCGAGGTTATTGCCGAGGGAAATGACCAGCAGCGCGGCGAAGCTGAAGATTTACTGAGCCGTATTCAGGCTTAATTAGTGATTGCCAAAAAGCCTTGTACACCCAGGTGTGCAAGGCTTTTTGCTTTTAGGGCTATGGCAAAGAGTTGGGTGGTAGATGTATGGCGGAAAACTATATTCCCCGATTTAAACCTTACGAGCGAGGAGGGGAAGTTGTTGATCCCAGTTTGTGGCCAGAAGGTATGCAGCGAGTTGCTTTGGGTGTCGAATACAAGGGGTCTGATTATCGCGGTTTTCAGGTGCAGCCAAATGGCGTTAGAACAGTTCAGCAAGAGCTTGAAAAAGCCTTATCCCGGGTTGCAAATGAGCCAATTCATTTGATTTGTGCCGGAAGAACCGACGCAGGAGTTCACGCGACCAATCAGATTGTACACTTTGATACTCTTTCTAAACGCTCAGCAAAAGCCTGGGTTCTCGGCGCCCGGTCGCATTTGCCTGAAACTGTGGTGGTCCGTTGGGCATGTGATGTTGCTCCGCAGTTTCACGCCCGATTTAGTGCCTTATCAAGAACTTATCGCTATTTGATAGCTGATGGTGGGCTGACCTCGGCCCATTTATATGACCAGGTTACCTGGTCGCCAGTGGCACTTGACCTTGAGGCAATGAAGCTTGGGGCAGCGTTTTTAGTGGGTGAGCATGACTTCACTTCCTTTCGCGCAACTCAGTGTCAGGCTAAAAGTCCGGTGCGAACCATCGAGTACATACACCTGGCGCGTCGAGGCCAGTTGCTGGTAATGGAAATACGTGCAAACGCATTTTTGCATCATATGGTGCGCAATATAGTCGGTGTCTTGATGCAGGTTGGGGGAGGGGGGAGGTCTCCTCAGTGGGTGGAGCAGGTGCTTGAGGCCAGGAGCAGGTCGGCAGGTGGCGTAACTGCTAAGCCCTATGGGTTGTACCTGGTGGGAGTTGATTACCCTGATGAGTTTCAGTTGCCGCAGTTGTCCCCTGGGCCATTGTATTTTGCGGAGGAGTTGGGGGCTTTTGGTCGAGGCTGAAAGTGTTAATGGATCAGCTATTTCGATTCATTGCCCGCCAAATTCTGGTAGTATCGCCGCTTTCCTCGATCTGGCTGGATAAAACGTGAAAGCTATCCACATTAAAATTTGTGGTATCACCAGTGTGGCTGATGCGAAGGCGGCAGTTGCTGCAGGCGCGGATGCTATTGGGTTGGTTTTTTATCCCAAGAGCCCGCGAGCGGTAGAGATCGAAGTAGCGCGTGAAATTGCCCTCTCTGTTGGTGCATTCACTGTGGTGACAGGCTTGTTTGTCGATGCTGATCATACCTATTTAACATCGGTGTTGGAGCGAGTGCCCATGCACCTATTGCAGTTTCATGGGGATGAACCACTGGCTTATTGCGAATCATTTTCTCGTCCCTATATGAAAGCGATTCGCATGCGTCCCGAGTTGGATGTGGCAACCGCAATTGCAGCCTATCCATCAGCGTCCGCAATTTTGTTAGATGCCTATCGCGCCGGGGTGCCTGGGGGAACCGGCGAGACTTTTGATTGGGCCAGGGTGCCAAAGTCTCATATTCCTCTGGTGTTGGCTGGCGGCTTGAGTCCGGAAAACGTAGCCCAGGCTATGGTAGCGACGAGTGTCTATGGGGTTGATGTCAGCGGTGGTGTAGAATTTGCCCCCGGAAAAAAAGATCATGACAAAATAAAGCGTTTTATTTGCAATGCGCAATCGGCCGCAAGTTGTTGAACTTGCGCAGCCATTGATTTCAAAAGGTGATTGAATAGTGAGCAGCACAGAGCAGTATTCCTCGATTGATTACACCCAATATCCCAATTCCGAAGGTCATTTTGGACAATTTGGCGGTCGTTTTGTCTCTGAGACTCTTATCTATGCCTTGGACGAGCTGCAGGAAATCTACAGCCGTTTAAAGGATGATGCTGGATTTCAGGCCGAGTTTGACAAAGATATGGCGCATTATGTTGGGCGCCCATCACCCTTGTATTTGGCTGAGCGCTGGAGTCGCGAGCTGGGTGGTGCACAAATTTATCTCAAGCGTGAAGACCTGAACCATACTGGCGCGCACAAGGTAAACAACACTATTGGTCAGGCATTGCTGGCGAAATTTACCGGTAAGAAGCGTGTTATTGCTGAAACTGGAGCCGGTCAACACGGGGTGGCAACTGCTACCGTCGCAGCCCGCCTGGGTTTGCAATGTCGCGTTTATATGGGGGCCGAAGATGTTAAGCGCCAAGCACTTAACGTATATCGTATGAAGTTACTGGGTGCAGAGGTCTTCCCGGTCACTTCAGGTTCGCGCACGCTTAAAGATGCAATGAATGAGGCGATGCGTGATTGGGCAACCAATGTAGATGATACCTTCTACATCATAGGCACTGTCGCCGGTCCACATCCGTACCCTCAATTGGTGCGCGATTTCCAGGCGATTATCGGGCGTGAAGCTCGTCGTCAGTGTTTGGAACAGGCAGGTAAGTTACCCGATGCATTGGTTGCTTGTGTTGGCGGTGGTTCCAACGCCATAGGCTTATTTCATCCGTTTTTAACCGACAGCGGTGTCAAAATGTACGGTGTTGAGGCTGGCGGACTTGGCTTGGAAACCGGCAAGCATGCCGCTCCGCTCAGTTGCGGTGTTCCCGGCGTATTGCACGGCAATCGCACCTATTTGATGGAAGACGAGAATGGTCAAATTATAGAGACCCATTCAGTCTCTGCAGGCCTGGATTATCCGGGGGTTGGGCCAGAGCACTCCTGGTTGAAAGACATAGGTCGGGTAAATTACGTCGCCATCAATGATGACGAAGCCTTGGCTGCATTCCGAAAAGTGACGAAAACCGAAGGGATTATGCCGGCACTCGAGTCCAGTCACGCCCTTGCTTATGTAGAAAAGTTGGCACCGACTATGGCCAAAGACGAAGTGATTATCGCCAACCTTTCTGGTCGTGGCGATAAAGATATTCTGACCGTAGCTGCTTTAGATGGAATCACAGTTTAACCTTGGGGCCAGGGCTTAAAGCCCTGGCCTCGCGACAGTTTAGGATTTGCGATGAGCCGAATTTCCCAGCGATTAAACCAAGCAAAAGCCTCAGGCAAGAAAATATTGGTTGCCTATGTTGTCAATGGCGACCCCTACCCAGAGGCAAGCTTGCCTGCTATGCACGCCTTAGTAGAGTCTGGTGTCGATGTTATAGAGTTAGGTGTTCCATTTTCCGACCCTATGGCGGAAGGTCCGGTCATTCAAAAGGGGCATGAGCGAGCGCTGGCTCACAATATCAGCCTTAAATCTACGCTGGCGCTGGTTAAAGAGTTTCGCAAAACTAACCTGGATACCCCGGTAGTGCTTATGGGGTATGCCAATCCAGTGGAGCGTTTTGGCTATCAGGCATTTGCCAAAGCCGCTGCCGAGGCAGGGGTGGATGGTTTGTTAACCGTAGATCTACCGCCAGAAGAAGTCAGTGTGCTGAAGGCTGAATTAGAAGCAGTTGGACTGGATAATATTTTCCTGTTGGCGCCAACCACGACCCCAGAGCGCGCGCGCAGAATCGCCGCTCACGCCAGTGGGTTCCTGTATTACGTCTCCCTCAAGGGGGTGACCGGGGCGGGGCACTTGGATGTTGATGGTGTTAAAACCAAATTGGCTGAATTTGGTGAACTGACTGATTTGCCTGTTTGTGTCGGTTTTGGCATCAAGGATCCGGCTACTGCAAAAGCAGTAGCTCAGCTCGCCGATGGCGTAGTTGTAGGCAGCGTCTTGGTCGATAAAATGGGCAGCCTTGCTGGCCGGCCGGTGGAAGAAATCACCGCAGCGCTGAAAAGTGTTTTGTCTGGTATTCGCCAGGCACTGGATAGTATTTAAGTTGGCAGCTTGGCTGCTGCCGGCGCGTAAAAATTAGATCGATTAGGCTTAGGGTTTTAAATAGCCCTAAGCGGGGGTGGACCCTTCGACTCACTCAAACAACCAATTGAAAGAGAAGCAACCATGAGTTGGTTAGACAAGATTATCCCGAGTATTTCCCGTACTGAAACTAAACGAAGCAACAAGGTGCCCGAGGGCCTTTGGGAAAAATGCGTTAAGTGCGATGCTGTGCTATACAAGCCAGAGCTGGAAAAAAATTTGGATGTCTGTCCCAAGTGTGATCACCACATGCGTGTACGTGCCCGCGATCGTCTTGATATGTTCCTTGATCCACAAAACCGCCAAGAGTTGGCGACAGACGTGGAGCCGGTTGATCGCCTCAAATTTAAAGATATTAAAAAGTACAAAGATCGCCTGACTGCGGCACAGAAGGAAACGGGTGAGAAGGATGCACTTATCGCTATGCGTGGCGAATTAAAAGGGATGCCGGTTGTTGCCGTAGCCTTCGACTTCTCCTTCCATGGCGGCTCCATGGGCTATGTGGTAGGTGAGCGTTTTACCCGGGCTGCCAAAGTCGCCTTAGATGAGGGGATTCCGCTGGTGTGCTTCTCTGCTACCGGCGGGGCGCGCATGCAAGAAGCGCTGATTTCGCTGATGCAAATGGCAAAAACCAGTGCAGTTATTGAGCGGCTGAAGATGCAGGGAACACCCTACGTTTCAGTGATGACCGACCCGGTTTACGGCGGCGTGTCTGCGAGCTTGGCGCTCTTGGGTGATATCAACGTAGCTGAACCCGGAGCTCGTGCGGGCTTTGCCGGCCCTGGGATTATTGAACAAACCATTCGACAAAAACTGCCTAAAGGTTTTCAGCGTGCCGAGTTCTTACTGGAACATGGCGCCATTGATATGATTATTCATCGCAGCGAAATGCGCGATAAGTTGGCATCGCTGCTCGCCAAATTCACTCGCCACGCTGCCGTATAAGCAAGGTATGCGCTTTGCAACCCTTGCTGACTGGCTGGCTTGGCTGGAGCAGTGTCATCCACGCGAGATAGATTTAGGTCTGGAGCGGGTAAGCAAGGTAGCTGAGCGGATGGGCTTGTTGTCCACTAAGGCCAAAGTCATCACTGTTGGCGGTACCAATGGCAAGGGTTCCTGCGTTACCGCTATTGCTGCCTTGCTAAGGGGCGCTGGCTATTCGGTCGGTGTCTACACCTCTCCGCACTTGCTCAACTATAACGAGCGTATCCTTATTGATGGGGCTCAGGCTTCAGATAGCGAAATTTGCACTTCCTTCGAGCGAATATATGCGGCCTGCCAGCCGCTATCCGCGCAGCAAGATCCGCTAAGCCTCACTTATTTTGAATACGGTACTCTCGCTGCGCTGGATATTTTTCGGGCTCGGCAAGTAGATGCTTTGGTGCTTGAAGTGGGCTTGGGAGGTAAGCTTGATGCGGTAAATATTCTCGATGCAGATGTGTCGGTGATAACCAGTGTCGATATAGATCATAAGGATTGGTTGGGTGATAACCGCGAAGATATAGGCTTTGAAAAAGCGGGAATATATCGCCCGGGTAGGGCCGCCATTTGTGCAGATGATGATCCCCCGCGAAGGTTGCTCGAATATGCGCAGTGCATAAGTGCGAGGCTCTTATTAAAGGGGCGCGATTTCGACTTTGATGGTGTAACTGATGAAACCTGGTCTTGGTGGGGGGCAGCGGGCGAGTTTGTTGCTCAGCCCCGGCCGCAATTACCTTTGCCTAGTATGGCTGCCGCTCTGGAGGCTGTTAGCCAATTAGGTCTTACCTTGTCGCCCTCCAGTTTTGCTCTTTTGGCCAGGCTTCGTGTGCCTGGGCGTTTTCAACGCGTAGACTACTTGGGGCGTCAGCTATTCCTTGATGTTGCCCACAATCCTGCAGCCACACAGTTTTTAGCATCGGGAGTTGCTGCGGCCAGGGCTGCTCGGCCAACGGCAAGAGTACTGGCTATTGTGGCTATGATGAGCGATAAGGATAGACGCGCTAGCTTGGCAAATCTTAAATCACTCGTAGATGGCTGGTTTGTAGCGAGTTTAGACGGGGTTCCGCGTGCGGCAACACCAGCCCAGCTGGCGGCTTGTCTGGAGGAAATGGGTTGTAAGGCAGCTCTGTGCGGCGACCTTGAACAGAGTTTGGCTAGCTGTCTGGAGCAGTCTGCTGCAGGCGATATTATCCTGATCTTTGGGTCCTTTTTTACTGTGGCGGCAGGTTTGGCGGCGTTAAATTTACCGGCTGCTCCATCAGTTGTATTGTGAGGTGACACTTGAGAGAGGTTGTTAAGCATCGGCTAATTGGTGCTGGTATTTTGGCGGCAGCTGCAGTGCTTTTTCTGCCCAGTTTTTTTAAGGATAAGCAGATGTATCAGGTAGATACACAAAGCCAAATTCCGCAGCGCCCTGTTATTACCGCTGTCGAGTTTAGCGATCCTCAGTCATCGCCGATCACAGCGCCGGCACCAGAGCCGGAAACCATGTTTGTGCCCGATATTGAGGCGGCGGCAGCATCTTCTTCCCAGCAGGCTTCAAGTCAATCTGTGTCATCGGCTCAAGTTGCAGAGCCTGGCGAAACGAAAGTGCCGGATTTATCGCTGAATGACCAGTCACTACCTGACGCCTGGGTGATTCAGGTGGCTAGTTTGAGTGCTGAGGACAAGGCCAATAGTTTGCGCGACCAACTGCTGAGCCAGGGATATAAGGCGTATGTGCGGGCCACCCAGTCTGGCGGTAATCGCCTTTTTAGAATTTATGTTGGCCCCAACCTAGATAAGGCGCAATCAATAGCGCTAAAGCAGAAGCTGGATAAGTTGCTCAAAGTTAATTCCCTGGTCCTGCCCTTTAAACCCTAGCTAATTTTATGAACCATTCCCGGTGGGACTCTGCTAGAATGCGCGCCTAAACTCGGGTGCGCACCCTCAATGAACCCAGTGGGGTATATGAGTCGATGAATTGGGCAGATTGGGCAATTGTGGGTATTTTCTCCCTCTCCTGCATCATCGGCCTAGTGCGCGGTCTGGTTCGTGAAGCTCTCTCCCTTGCAGTTTGGCTGGCTGCAGCGCTAGTGGCGCGAATTTTCGGCCCTCAACTTGACGCTCTGTTGGTTGGTCATATAGATACTCCCTCCCTAAGGTTGTTAACGGCTTATGCCGCTTTGTTTGTTGCGACCTTGATTGTTGGTTCTCTGATTATTTACTTGGTGGGTGCTCTGGTTAGGGCGACTGGGCTCTCGGGAACCGACCGACTTTTGGGGATGCTATTTGGCGCCTTGCGCGCTTTTGTCATAGTCATTGTTTTGGTGATTTTTTTACCCGGCTTCCTGCCCGTCAACGAGGATGGCTGGTGGCATCAGTCAAGGTTGATTCCCTATTTTGTAGGCTGTGAAGGCTGGGTAAAATCTTTATATACAGATGTGAGTCAGTTTGTGTGGGGGCTGTTTGGCAGCACTCCGCAAACCGGTATTTCGATTTAGTTAAGCAATTGAGGCGAATCTATGTGCGGCATAGTAGGTATTGTTGGTAAGCGCGATGTCAATACACAACTCTACGACGCATTAACTATTCTTCAGCACCGCGGCCAGGATGCCGCAGGTATAGTTACCTGCGAAAATGGGCGTATGGCTCAGCAAAAAGCCAATGGCTTGGTGCAAGATGTTTTTAGAACCCGCCATATGCAGCGTCTGCTGGGCAATATAGGCATCGGTCACGTGCGCTATCCCACGGCGGGCAGCTCGGGTCCAGCCTTGGCGCAACCTTTTTACGTGAACTCTCCCTACGGTATCGCTCTTGCGCACAATGGCAATCTGACCAATTCGGATAAATTGAGCGAAGATCTGTTTAAAACCGATTTGCGCCATGTAAATACCGACTCGGATTCTGAGGTGCTGCTTAACGTGTTTGCCCATGAGCTACAGCTGCAGGGCAAACTGGTTCCCGCTGCCGACGACATCTTTGCCGCTATTGCTGGAGTACACAATCGCGTCTTAGGTGGTTATGCGGTGGTGGCACTGATTGCCAATTATGGATTGGTTGCCTTTCGCGACCCCAATGGTATTCGCCCGCTGGTGTACGGTAAGCGTGTATCGGAAGAGGGCGTTGAGTATATGGTCGCCTCGGAGAGTGTTGCGCTCAATGTCTTGGGCTTCGAGTTAATTGATGATGTAGCACCCGGTGAGGCTATCTATATCACTGACGATGGTGAACTGTACAAGCGCCAATGTGCCAAGCGCACGCAATTGTGCCCATGCATTTTTGAGCACGTCTATTTTGCGCGACCAGACTCCATTATTGATGGCATTTCCGTGTACAAAGCGCGACTGCGCCAGGGTGAAAAACTTGCCGATAAAATTTTGCGTGAGCGCCCTCAGCACGATATAGATGTAGTAATTCCCATTCCCGATTCCAGTCGCGTAGCTGGCCAGGCTTTGGCGCAAAAGCTGGGTGTTAAGTTTCGCGAAGGTCTGGTAAAAAACCGCTATATCGGTCGCACGTTCATTATGCCAGGCCAGCAGCAGCGCAAAAAATCGGTTCGCCAAAAATTGAACCCTATTGATCTGGAGTTTAAAGGTAAGGTTGTGCTGTTGGTTGACGATTCAATTGTACGTGGCACTACCTGCCAACAAATAATTCAGATGGCGCGCGATGCGGGTGCTAAAAAAGTTTACTTCGCCTCGGCTGCCCCAGCAGTTAAGTTTCCCAATGTCTATGGCATTGATATGCCCACGGCAACGGAATTGATTGCTCACGGTCGTACTGATAACGAAGTCTGTGAAGAAATTGGCGCGGACTGGCTGATTTATCAGGATCTGGACGATTTGATCGCCGCCTCTGCAGAGGGAAACAGTAAGGTCACCCAATTTGATTGCTCAGTTTTTACCGGCGAGTACTGTACCGGAGATGTAACCCAGGCTTACCTGGATCGCTTGGCGGCAGCACGTAATGACAGTGCCAAGGCGGGTAAAAAGTCAACTAAGCAAGAACTGCCGATTGGGTTGCACAATGGCGCACGCAGCGCCTGATTTGCGGTTGTTAACATTTTTTAGGTAAGTTATGGATAATTTTGACGATCCACTTTTTGGTGCTGCGCTGGATACTTTGGCGGTTCGCGCTGGGCAAGTTCGCTCGCAAGAGGGGGAGCACAGTGAAGCCCTGTACCTCACCTCTAGCTACGTATTTGGCAGTGCCCAAGAGGCGGCCGATCGCTTTGCGGGCAATCAACCTGGCAATGTTTACTCGCGCTACACCAACCCCACAGTGCGCACTTTTGAGCAGCGTATAGCGGCACTTGAGGGGGCGGAATCAGCTGTGGCTACCTCTTCCGGTATGGCGGCAATCCTCAGCACCTGTATTGCGCTGCTGCAAGCGGGCGATCATATAGTTTGCTCGCGCAGTGTATTCGGCACTACCACCGTGTTGTTTACCAAATATTTGCAAAAATTTGGTGTTACCAGCACGTTTGTTAATCCTACGGATTACGCTGCCTGGGAGGCCGCATTTACCCCTGCAAGTAAAATGGTTTTTGTTGAGTCCCCCTCTAACCCATTGTGCGATGTCGTGGATTTGCCGCGTTTGGCGGATATCGCTCACGCGCGCGGCGCCTTACTGGTGGTGGATAACTGTTTCTGCACGCCTGCGTTGCAGCAGCCGTTGAAATTAGGTGCCGATTTGATTGTTCACTCGGCCACCAAATACATCGACGGCCAGGGGCGTTGCCTGGGTGGTGTAGTGGCTGGGCCTAAAAAGTATGTCGATGAAGTCCTGGGCTTTATTCGCAGTGCTGGCCCCAGTCTTAGCCCATTTAATGCCTGGGTTTTTGTTAAGGGGTTAGAAACACTTCGTTTGCGCATGGAGGCTCACTCCAAAAATGCGCTGGAATTGGCAACCTGGCTCAATGCTCATCCCCAAGTCGAAAAAGTTTTTTATGCTGGCTTGCCCGACCATCCGGGGCATGATCTGGCTGCCAAACAGCAGAGCGCCTTTGGCGGTGTTTTGTCGTTTCGTGTAAAAGGTGGTAGGGAAGAGGCCTGGAAGGTTATTGATGCTACCCGCATTATGTCGCTGACGGCCAATCTCGGCGATGCCAAAACCACTATTGTGCATCCTGCAACCACTACCCATGGTCGCTTGAGCCCAGAGCAAAAAGCCGAGGCTGGCATCAGCGAAAATCTGATTCGCGTAGCGGTTGGCCTTGAGGATATTGGCGATTTAAAAGCCGACCTGGCCCGTGGCCTGGATTCGCTGTAGGCGCAGTACTTGGGGCTAAGTGCTTGACGACACTGACATAAAAAATTCATTTTAGGTCTTGTCCTCTCGCCCTTGGCTTGGTAAAGTGCGCGCCCTGCAACCCCGTTAGGGAAAGCATTTTAGGACTATAGCTCAGTTGGTTAGAGCACCACCTTGACATGGTGGGGGTCAGCAGTTCGAGTCTGCTTAGTCCTACCAATTTCTAAAACGCCTTTTAGTTAACCGCTAAAAGGCGTTTTTTATTTTCTGCCGTTAAATCTCGCCCTTGAATTCCTTGCGACTTGCCCCATTAAGTCTTCATCCAATTTTTTGGTTGGGTGCGGCAGCATAGCTAGTCGCACCTGCTGATCTGTTACTAGCAATTGCATGACGCGATTATAGGAGTTCCCCATGACTGTTGACGCACGCAAAGAAACCCGTGGCTTTCAAACCGAAGCCAAACAGCTGCTGCACCTGATGATTCACTCGCTCTATTCGAACAAGGAAATTTTCCTGCGCGAGCTGGTATCCAACGCCTCTGATGCTGCCGATAAGCTGCGCTTTGAAGCGGTTTCCAATGGCGACCTTTATGAGGGCGATGCTGAGCTTAAGATTCGCATAGCCTTTGATAAGGAGGCCAAAACCCTGACCATCAGCGACAACGGTATAGGTATGTCGCGCGAGGAAGCGGTGGAGCACCTGGGTACCATCGCCAAGTCCGGTACGGCGCAATTTATGCAAAAGCTGAGTGGTGATCAGAAAAAAGACGCCCAGTTAATTGGCCAGTTTGGTGTGGGTTTTTACTCAGCATTTATTGTTGCCGACAAGGTGGTGGTAACTACCCGTCGCGCCGGTTTGCCTGCGAATCAGGCGGTGCGCTGGGAGTGTACTGGCGAAGCTGAGTACACCGTGGAAAGTATTGAAAAGGCAGGGCGCGGCACCAGTGTTGAGCTGCACTTAAAAGATGATGCCCTGGAGTTTGCCGATCACTGGCGCCTGCGCTCCATCATTAAAAAATATTCAGACCACATCGCTATTCCTGTGATTATGCAAAAGCAAAATCCAGTCGGTGAAGAGGGTGAGGCCAAAGAGCCGGAAGATGAAGTCATTAACACCGCAACTGCACTTTGGACCCGCTCGCGCAGCGAGGTGAGCGATGAAGAATACAAAGAGTTTTACAAACATGTCAGCCACGATTTTGCCGAGCCCTTAAGCTGGAGCCACAATCGTGTGGAAGGCAAGTTGGATTACACCAGCCTGTTGTATATCCCCGCGCGCGCGCCTTTTGATTTATACAATCGCGATGCCTCTCGCGGCCTTAAATTGTATGTGCAGCGCACCTTTATTATGGACGACGCTGAGCAGTTTCTGCCGCTCTACCTGCGCTTCATCAAAGGTGTTGTCGACTCCAATGATTTGAGTTTGAACGTATCGCGCGAGATCCTGCAAAAAGACCCCAATATTGACTCTATGCGTTCTGCGCTGACCAAGCGTGTGTTGGATATGCTGGAAAAAATGGCCAAATCTGAGCCGGAAAATTACAGCAAGTTTTGGACTGAATTTGGTCAGGTAATGAAAGAAGGTCCGGCTGAGGATTTTGCCAACCGCGAAAAAATTGCCAAACTTTTGCGCTTTGCCTCCACTCACACTGGCAACCCAGAGCAAAACCAGTCGCTGGATGATTATGTGGCGCGCATGAAAGACGGCCAGGAGAAGATTTATTTTATCGCTGCCGAAAATTTTAATACCGCCAAAAGCAGCCCGCACCTGGAAGTCTTCCGCAAAAAAGGCATTGAAGTCCTGTTGCTCAGCGATCGCGTTGACGAGTGGCTAATGAGCCATCTGCATGACTTTGACGGCAAACAATTCCAGGATATAGGTAAGGGCGAACTGGATTTGGGTAAGTTGGATACTGAAGAAGAAAAGCAGGCTCAGGAAAAAATCGCCGAAGAGAAAAAACCGCTCTTGGAGCGTGTGAAAACAGCCTTGGGTGAGCAGATATCCGAAGCGCGCATTACTCACCGCCTGACTGATTCCCCAGCCTGCGTGGTGGTTGGTGAACATGATATGGGGGCGCAAATGCGTCGTATCCTTGAGGCAGCAGGGCAAAAACTTCCGGATTCCAAACCAATTTTTGAGCTTAATCCCGAACACCCGTTGGTAAAAAAATTGGAGTTGGAGGCTAGCGACTCTCGCTTTGCTGATTTGGCCAATATTTTGTTTGACCAGGCTAACTTGGCCGAGGGGGCGCAGTTGGAAGACCCTGCCGCTTACGTGGCGCGCCTGAATAAGCTACTTCTGGAATTAAGTAACTAAGTTCCTTGTTTGCTGTTAACCCAAAAGACCTTGGTTATACTGACCAAGGTCTTTTTGTTTTGGCTTTGCTATTAACCCGGCGATCAAATATATCGTCCTGACATATTTGATCGTCGCCCTGGAAAATCCGGCGCAGATGCGTAAATCTGCTTGATTTTCCAGGGCTAGCGCCAGCCTTCAGCTGACGGTGGCACATCCCTGTGCCGCACTATTAATCCGACAATATTCATCGCCGGCTTAATATTTTAAGCGCAATTTTTAAATAAATTATTTGGTGATTGCTATGGAGTTTACCCAGCGCCCGCTTCCCGCCGATAAGGCTGTTGCCCTGGTTGCGCACGATAATAAAAAGCAGGATTTGTTGGCTTGGTGCAAAAAACATTTTGTCGACCTGCAGCCCCACAAGCTCTATGCTACCGGCACCACTGGCAGCTTGATTGAGCGCGAGACTGGATTGCCGATTAACAAATTAATTTCTGGCCCAATGGGTGGCGATCAGCAAGTGGGGGCGCTAATCACTGAGGGTAAAGTAGATATGCTGATCTTCTTTTGGGACCCCTTTGAGCCCATGCCACACGACCCAGATGTTAAGGCGCTGCTGCGAGTTGCGGCTGTGTGGAATATCCCGGTGGCTTGTAATCAGGTCTCGGCAGATTTTATGGTGACTTCGCCGCTATTCCAGTCAGAGGCCCCGCGGCTAATACCGGACTATCAGGCTTATCTTGCCAAACGTACGCAGGTGTAAAAGGTTTTTGCTATGAAAATAAGTCAATTTGATCAGCTGCAGAGTGCGGCGGATTGTTTATACACTCAGGTGCAAGTGGAGGCGGCCCTAGATTCGCTCTTGCCCGCTCTGCACAGTGAATACTGCGACAAAAATCCTCTATTACTCGGAGTTATGAATGGCGCCCTGCCAACTTTGGGTTATTTGTTGCCGCGTTTGCAGTTTCAAGCGCAAATGGATTATGTCCACGCAACCCGTTATCGCGGAGTGGAGCAGGGTGGTTCTCTGCTGTGGAAGGCGAAACCAGAGACGGAGCTAAGTGGGCGCCATATTCTGTTGGTGGATGATATTTTGGATCAGGGGATAACCCTGGCAGCTATTCGCGATTTTTGCTTGGCACTGGGTGCTGCCAGTGTAAAAATCTTGGTTCTCGGGCAAAAAATAATTGCTGGTTTCACACCTTCAGTGGCAGCAGATTTCTGCGCGCTACAATTCCCGGATCGCTATGTATTTGGTTACGGCATGGACTATCAAAATTACTGGCGCAATGCCCCCGGTATTTTTGCGCTTAAGGAGTAACTGATTGTGTTAGCCATAATTGGTGGTTCCGGATTAAATAATCTCGCTGATATCAAGGCGCAGCATATCGCTGTTGAAACTCCCTACGGCCAAGCGTCAAGTGGTTTGTTGAAAGCGGACTATAAAGGTAGGGAGTTTATTTTTTTACCCCGTCATGGCCAGGGGCACATATTGGCTCCGCATCAAATAAATTACCGAGCTAACCTTTGGGCCTTACACCACTTGGGCGTAAAGCAAATTTTTGCTGTGAATGCCGTTGGTGGTATGGCTGCCAATATGGGGCCTGGTGCTCTTGTGGTGCCGGATCAGCTTATTGATTACACCCAGGGGCGCGAGCAGAGCTTTTTATTGCCGGTTGATGGTTTTATCAACCATATTGATTTTACCTTTCCCTATACCCAAGAGCTGCGTGAACAGCTACTCGAAGCTGCTAAAGCCTTAGCGCTGGAATGTGTCGATGGCGGTACTTATGCCTGCACCCAGGGGCCTCGTTTGGAGACGGCGGCAGAGATTAAGCGCCTGGTTCGCGACGGTTGTGATCTGGTGGGTATGACTGCTATGCCAGAAGCGGCTCTGGCGCGGGAGTTGGGTATGGAATATGCCGCGATTTGCCTGGTGGTAAATTGGGCTGCTGGCCTGGGCGATGACCTCATTAATTTGGTCGAGATAGGTAGAATCCTAAATACGGGTATGCACAAGATACAAAATTTGCTTATTTGGCGGCTTTGTTCACGAAATTGAGCAAAGAGCCAGCAAAAAAACTCACTTTATGCGCCATTTTTGTTAATATCTGTAAATGTCAGGTTTTTAGTTCTATTAACTTGTCTTTGGATTAGAAATCAGTCTAAGCACTGAACATCATTGGATGAAACCAGGCAGATAAAAATAAAGCTGTAAAGCTATGAGGTTTTTTCATATGGCAGATAGAGAAACAGGAACTGTAAAGTGGTTTAACAATGTTCGTGGTTATGGATTTATAACCCGCGGTGAAGGTAGCGAGGATATTTTTGTTCATTTCCGCAATATTCGCGCGGACGGCTACAGGTCTCTGGCCGAGGGGCAAAATGTGGAGTTTCTGTTGCAGCAGGGCGACAAAGGATTACAAGCTGAAGATGTGGTGTTGATTAACTAATCCCACTTGGGCAAAACAAAAACACCGGCTTAGGCCGGTGTTTTTGTTTTTAGGCATCGCAGCCTATTGGCTTGCATCAGTTTGTAAATCGGTTTGATCACTGGGTAGCAAGTCTTGATCTGGATCTGTGGCTTTAGTGTCGCCAGCGCTGGCTTTATAGGGAACAATTTTAATAATTACACCTAGCACCGGATGATCCAAATAGTGAATTTCGCGGCTGCGCATATCTCTTTCTTGTTTCATCAACAAAATGCGACTGGGGCTATATGCAGGCAGTTCTTCCTCTTGGGCTGGGCTCATTAGGTTGGTCGATGTTTCATTCGCAAAGGGCTCGCCATCCAGGCTGGCGCTGAGCTGGTCGGTTGCAGGGGGCAATTCGGGTTTCAGGTTTGGGCGCGCAGGTAACTCGGGCCAGGGCACTGACTGACTCTTGGGTGCCTCTGGATCTTGGCTTGGTTGGTCTGCAATCGATAAATCCTCTGGCGCACTGGCAACGAAATTAGTCAGCCAAAGGTTGGTGACTAACTTTAGGTAAGTCGCTACGCTCAGGTTGATGCTTCCCTCCAGTTGGAAGTGTTGGCCATAGGTC
The DNA here is from genome assembly GCA_050305995.1 of Cellvibrio sp. Taxonomy (GTDB): domain Bacteria; phylum Pseudomonadota; class Gammaproteobacteria; order Pseudomonadales; family Cellvibrionaceae; genus Cellvibrio. The sequence continues at coordinate 121,017 of JBNLGJ010000053.1, read as the reverse complement.
TCTCCGCCAAAAATCAAGATATTGGTAGCCGCTTTGCGATTGGTGATTACTTGCCGCCATGCCTGGTGAAAAAGAACCTGATAATGGGGGTTTTGCTGTAGGCGACGAACCTGTTCGCTCAGCACAAATTCGTTGGTGGGTAGCTGCCAATAGGCCTCTCGGGTTAAATCCACTGGTGTCGGCGGTACCGCTTCGGTAATCGCTGTCGCTGCTGGATTACCTGCCGTATTACTAGCTTCCGGAGTTGCATCACTGCTCGGTGGCGCCGTTAAAGAGCTATTGGGATCTTTGAGTTCTACCCAATTGTTGGGGTAGCGCAATTTGATGTCCTTGGGCCAGGTTTCCTGTGTTGTCGGGTTTTGGCGAGCGAAGATAATCATCTCCACTTGATACCAGCCCTCATGATTGGCCTTGGCCAACACCGAGTGGCTGAAACTGGCTAACAGGGCTAATGGGATCAGTAGCTGTTGTAACCTTGGACGAAATAATCGCATGAGTTATTCCTGAAAAGTTTGCTCAAATAGGGGCCAATGGGTTGGCTCAACTTAAGTTTTGGGTTGCAGATAGTCCAGCAAATCGTTCACGCATTGCAAACGTTTTTCACTGGATTCCAGCTCCAGCGCAAACTTAAGGCGGTTGGCTCCCTCCAGTTTATAAGCGCGCGGCTGGCTTTGTACCAGCTTAACAATGCCGAGTGGATCCACTTTGGTATCTCCCGAAAATTCGACAAGGCCGCCGCGCGCATTGGCTTCCAGTTTGGTGATGCCAAGTTGATCGGCGACAAGTTTAATTTGGGTGACGCGAAACAGGTTTTTGGTCTGCTCAGGCAGCAGGCCAAAGCGATCGATCATTTCCACCTGTAAATCGCGTAGCGCTTCGGCGCTGTCGGCGTTGGCCAGGCGCTTGTACATGACCAGGCGCATGTGTACATCGGGCAGGTAATCTGCTGGTATAAGCGCTGGCAGGCGTAAGTTAATTTCGATGGTTTCTTTTAAGGCCTGCTCAATATTCGCCTGCTTGCCTTGACGAATAGCTTTTACTGCGCGGTCGAGCATATCCATATAAAGCGAAAAACCAATGGTTTGAATTTGGCCGCTTTGCTCTTCGCCCAGTAATTCGCCGGCGCCGCGAATTTCCATATCGTAGGTGGCCAGGGTAAAGCCTGCGCCCAAATCTTCTGCTGCACTGATAGCTTCCAGACGCTTTTCGGCATCATCGGTCATGGCGCGGCGATCCGGTGTTAATAGATAGGCATAGGCCTGGTGGTGCGAGCGACCGACACGACCGCGCAGCTGGTGCAGCTGGGCCAAGCCAAATTTGTCGGCGCGGTTGATAACAATGGTATTGGCGCTGGGGATGTCGATACCGGTTTCAATAATGGTGGTGCACACCATAATGTTGAAGCGCTTGTGGTAGAAGTCCGACATCACTCGCTCCAGGTCGCGCTCGCGCATCTGGCCGTGGCCTATGCTGACACGGGCTTCCGGAATGAGTGCTTGCAAATCGCGCGCGGTTTTTTCGATAGTATCCACTTCGTTGTGCAGGTAGTACACCTGACCGCCGCGCAATATTTCGCGCAAAATCGCCTCTTTAATGGTGGCTTCATCGTATTGGCGGACAAAGGTTTTAACCGAGAGTCGGCGCGCCGGAGGGGTGGCGATAATCGACAAATCGCGAATGCCCGCCATGGACATATTGAGGGTGCGCGGAATCGGCGTGGCGGTGAGGGTGAGAATATCGATTTCAGCGCGCAGCGATTTGATCTGCTCTTTTTGGCGCACCCCAAAGCGGTGCTCCTCGTCAATAATCAGCAAGCCCAGGTTTTTAAATTTAATATCGGGCGAGAGTAGCTTGTGGGTGCCCACCACTATGTCCACCTTGCCATCGGCAATGCGCTCGATCACTGAGTTGACTTCCTTGGTGGTGCGAAAGCGCGATAAAACCTCGACGGTGATGGGCCAATCGGCAAAGCGATCTTTTAAGGATTCGTAATGCTGTTGGGCGAGCAGGGTGGTAGGGGCGAGTATCGCCACCTGCTTGCCGGCGTGGCTGGCGACAAAGGCGGCGCGCATGGCGACTTCGGTTTTGCCAAAGCCCACATCGCCGCACACCAGGCGATCCATTGGCTTGGGTGAGAGCATGTCGTTGATTACGGACTCAATGGCGCGCTGTTGATCGGGTGTCTCTTCGAAGGGGAAGCTGGCAGCGAAGGCTTCGTAAGCCGTTTGTGGATCGGGGAAGGCAAAACCCTTGCGCGCCGCGCGGCGGGCGTAAACTTCCAGCAGCTCGGCGGCGGTATCGCGGATTTGCTCAGCGGCTTTGCGCTTGGCCTTTTGCCAGGATTCATTGCCGAGTTTGTGCAGGGGGGCCAGATCGTCTTCGGCGCCACTGTAACGGCTAATTAAATGCAGGCTGGTGACTGGCACATAGAGCTTGGCTTCGTCAGCGTACTCCAGGGTGAGGAATTCGTTGGTCTGGTTGTCGATGGTGATGGTTTCCAAACCGCGGTAGCGGCCCACACCGTGGTCTATATGCACCACCGCCGCGCCAATTTTCAGCTCGGTGAGGTTTTTGACCACCATGTCGGCGTTGTCTTGCGCCTGCTTGCGGCGGCGCTGCTGCTGTACTCGCTCGCCAAACAGCTGTGATTCAGCAATCAGGGCCAGGCGCGGCTCTTCGAGAAACAAGCCCTGGTCCAAGGGGGCTATAGTGATGGCCACCTTGGCGGATGAGGCCAAAAATTCACTCCAGGATTCCATCTGCACTGGCTTGATACGAATGCGGCCGAGCAATTCCAGCAGGGTTTCGCGGCGACCGGCGGACTCGGCGCAAAACAGCACTCGCCCTGAGTAGTCCATTAAAAATGATTCAAGGGCGGCCAGGGGATTATCAGCCTGGGCGCGAATGGGCAGGCTGGGGGGGATGGCACTGGAGAAATTAAAGTGTCCGGCGCGGGCTTCCAGGGTTTGGTTACCAATAAAGGTGCGGCAGCGATTTTTGAGCAGGCCAAAGAGTTCGTCTATGGGCAGATAGATCTCTTTGGGGGCTAGTATCGGGCGAGTGGGGTCGACCCGGCGATTCTCATAGCGGCGCAATAATTCCAGCCAAAAGTTTTCAGCGGCCTTCTCTATATCACCCAGGGCAAATATCTGGGCATTGTCCGGCAGGTAATCAAATAGGCTGCTACAGCTGTCAAAAAATAGCGGTAGATAATACTCAATGCCCGGTGGCGAAATGCCGGCACTCACATCCTGATAAACCGGACAATCCTTTACGCTTACCTCAAATCGCTCCAGCCACTGTTGCTTAAACAGGTTGATGCCCGCTTTATTAAGTGGGAACTCTTTGGCCGGTAGCAGCTGGATTTTTTCTACCTTATCAAGGGTAAGCTGGGTTTCTGGGTCAAAAGTGCGCAATGTTTCCACTTCATCATCAAACAGTTCGATGCGGAAGGGATGGTCGCTACCCATGGGGAATAGGTCAATAAGCGATCCGCGCACGGCAAATTCGCCGTGCTCGTAGACGGTATCCACGCAGTGATAACCCGCTTTTTCAAGGTTGGAGCGCAATTGCTCGACGTTTAGGATTTCACCGACAGCCAGCATCAGACTGTTGCCCACTAGGTAAGTCTGCGGCATTAACCGTTGCAGCAGGCTGGTGATGGGCACTACCAAAATCCCCTGGCGAGTGTTAGGGAGGCGATAAAGGGTGCTTAAGCGCTCAGAGATAATGTCCTGGTGGGGTGAAATTGTGTCGTAGGGAAGAGTTTCCCAATCGGCCAGGTGCAATACCGGGAGCCCTTCGGCTTGCGCGTAAAATGTAAGCTCGGACTCAAGTCTTAATGCGCTACTGGTATCAGCGGTAATAACCAGGCTTAAACCCTGGTGAATTTTAGTCGCCCTGGCTATGGCGAGAGCCTGAGCGCTGCCGTGTAATTGTCCCCAATAATAGCGGTTGCCAGATTTGTTGGAGACAGGAGGGTTAAGGCTTGGGGTAAGGCTCATGTACAAACTGATCCCATGTTTGAAGGCTTGCAGAGGAGTAGTGACGCACGAAATGTGGCGCATTGTACCTGCCTGGCCGGGTAACTTGAGCATTAAATTACAGTTTTTGCCCCTTTACCTCGTGCCGGCGGTTTGTGCTGGTTTAGGCGGATGCTTGGATGAAGTGGCTGTTGAATCCTTAAATATTGGGGCTGAGTGAAAAATGGTCAGCTTGTTAGTTTGCTGTCTTAAAACTGTAAAATCGCCTGCTAAAGCTGCGCTAAAAGGGGGCTTTTGCTATGGTTATTGCGCCACACGACGATTATAATGCCGCGGTTTAACTGGCCGGTGAAAACTCTCTGCAAATCAAACCCTTGGGCATCTTATGTCCCCGGGAAGGTAAGTTGAGAGGCTAGCAGGTCGATAATGCGCCAAGCGGTAATGCGTTCTAGTATCGCTGGGCGATCAGCTCGGTTGCTCGGTTTGTCACCCCAAAGTCAGTATTAGTTCCCGCCAGGAAGTAACTAGTATCTGTCGGCTGGCCTCGACATTCCCTCGGAGTAACTGGCTCTCACGCGGTCTGAAATTTCAGGCCAATATCCACACGAACGACTAGGCAGAGACGTATGATCAAGATTCGTCGAGGATTGGATTTGCCCATTAACGGCAAGCCCAATCAAACTATTGAGGATGGCCCTCAAGTTCGCCAGGTAGCTCTCATAGGGTTTGATTACCACGGTATGAAACCCACCATGGCAGTGAAAGTGGGCGATAAAGTCAAATTGGGTCAGGAGTTGTTCTCTGACAAGAAAACCGAAGGCGTTATTTTTACGGCTCCGGCGTCAGGTACTGTTTCCGCCATTAATCGCGGTGACCAGCGCGTATTCCATTCAATTGTGATTGATGTGGAAGGTGATGATGCTATTGAGTTTGCCAAGTACAGCAGTGCTGAACTGGCAGGCTTGAGTGCAGAGCAGGTGCAGCAAAACCTGGTTCAGTCAGGTTTGTGGACTGCATTGCGCACCCGTCCATACAGCAAAGTGCCAGCTCCAGGCACTAAGCCAAACTCGATTTTCGTGCAAGCCATAGATACCAATCCTTTGGCGGCCGATCCTCTGGTTGTTATCTCTGCCAAAAAAGAAGCCTTCGCTAACGGCCTGACTATTTTGTCCCGCCTGACCGATGGCAAAGTATTTGTATGCCAGGCTCCTGGTGCCGATCTGCCGAAAGGTCAGGGCGCTAATCTGAGTTATGAGTCTTTTGCTGGCATTCACCCAGCAGGCAACCCAGGTACTCACATTCACTTCCTCGACCCTGTTAGTTCGCGCAAAACTGTGTGGACCATTGGCTATCAGGACGTGATTGCTGTAGGTGAATTGTTCACCTCGGGCAAGCTGAGCACCGAGCGCGTTGTGGCCCTGGCTGGTCCTCAAGTTGAGCGTCCGCGCCTGGTTCGCACTCGCGTTGGTGCCAACCTTGAGCAATTGGTTGCTGGTCAATTAAAAACCGGTGAAAACCGTGTTATTTCCGGCTCTGTATTCGGCGGTCGTCGCGCTGCCAATGCGCTGACTTTCCTCGGTCGCTATCACACTCAGGTGAGTGTACTGCTGGAAGGCCGCGAGCGTGAATTCCTGCACTACCTGCGCGCGGGCACCAAGAAGTTCTCCGTACTGGGTATCTACATCTCCAAATTGTTTGGCGGAAAATCGCTGGATTTCACTACCTCTACTAACGGTAGTGAGCGCGCCATGGTTCCCGTTGGTTCCTACGAAAAAATCATGCCGCTGGATATTCTGCCAACGCAACTGCTGCGCTCACTGATTGTTGGCGACACAGAAACTGCCCAACAGTTGGGTTGTTTGGAGTTGGATGAAGAAGATTTGGCGCTGTGTACTTTTGTGTGCCCGGGCAAATACGAATACGGTCCGATTCTGCGCAACAATCTGACCCGCATTGAGATAGAGGGCTAACGAATGAGTCTGAGAAGCATCCTCGACAGCATGGAGCCGCACTTTCACAAGGGCGGCAAATTTGAAAAGTGGTACGCGCTTTATGAGGCGGCAGATACCATTTTCTACAAACCTGCCGATGTCACTAAATCCACGGCGCACGTGCGCGATGGCGTGGATTTAAAGCGCATCATGATTAGCGTGTGGCTCTGTGCATTCCCAGCCATGTTCTTTGGCATGTACAACGTTGGCCTGCAGGCCAACACCATTTTGGCTGCTACAAGCGCTACAGGTATCGACAACTGGCACGGTGTGCTGGTGAGCTGGTTTGCCGGTCATAACCCTGCGTCCATTTGGGACAATATGGTGTTGGGCGCAGCTTACTTCCTGCCTATTTATGTCACTGTGTTTATTATCGGTGGCTTCTGGGAAGTGTTGTTTGCCATGGTTCGCGGCCATGAAGTTAACGAAGGTTTCTTTGTAACTTCTATTCTGTTTGCCTTGACTTGCCCGCCAGATTTGCCCTTGTGGCAAGCGGCTTTGGGTATCAGCTTTGGTGTGGTAATTGGTAAAGAAGTTTTCGGTGGTACCGGTAAAAACTTCCTTAACCCTGCACTGGTGGGGCGTGCCTTCCTGTTCTTTGCCTACCCTTCAAGCATGTCTGGCGACGCTGTTTGGACTGCGGTTGACGGTTACACAGGTGCAACCTCTCTGTCTATCGCTGCTCAGCAAGGTATGAGTGCGCTGGCTGGTCACACCACCTGGATGGACGCCTTCCTTGGTTTTGAACAGGGCTCAATCGGCGAAACTTCCGCACTGGCGCTGATTATCGGCGGTGTGGCACTGTTGGTTATGGGCATTGCGTCTACTCGTATAGTGTTGGGTGTGCTTATCGGCACCATAGTGACTACCTACATTTACAACTGGCTGGGTGCTGACAGTAAAAACCCCATGTTCCAAATGCCTTTCTGGTGGCACATGGTGTTGGGCGGCTACGCTTTTGGTTTGTTCTTTATGGCGACTGACCCCGTGTCTGCTTCTATGACCAATACCGGTAAGTGGTGGTTCGGTGCGCTGATCGGCTTTATGGTTATTACCATTCGTGTCGTCAACCCGGCGTTCCCTGAAGGCATGATGCTGGCCATTCTGTTTGCGAACATGTTTGCGCCAACCATCGATTACTTCGTTGTTCAATCCAATATCAAACGGAGACTGGCACGTGGCTAATCAACAAACCGCTAAGTACACCATCACGGTCACATTGATTATGTGTATCGTGGCGTCCATCCTGGTGGCTGGTTCGGCTGTATTGCTGCGCCCAGCTCAGGTGGCTAACAAAGCCCTGGACTTTAAACGCAATGTTCTTTCTATTGCTGGCATTCTCAAACCAGGTGTTTCTGTCGATGAGCAGTTCAAGCAAGTAACGGTAAAAATCGTAGACTTGGATTCCGGCAAATTTACTGACGCTATCGCCGATGTAGATAAGTTTGACCAAACTGCCTCTTCAAAAAAACCAGATCTGTCTGAAAAGCTGAGCAGCGATGAAGACATAGCCAAAATCGTTCGTCGTGAAAAGTACGCCAAAGTATTTTTGGTGAATGACGAAAATGGTTTGGCTAAAGTCATTTTACCAGTGCGTGGCTACGGCCTTTGGTCAACCATGTCAGGCTTTGTTGCTCTGGATAAAGACCTGAATACCGTTGAAGGTTTTGGTTTTTACGATCAGAAAGAAACCCCCGGTCTGGGTGGTGAAGTGGACAATCCCAAGTGGAAACACATTTGGGTTGGCAAGAAAATTTATTCCGAGTCAGGTGATGTAAAAATCGAGGTGATCAAAGGTCACGTCGATGAAAACACCGCTGGTGCTGAGTACAAGGTTGACGCCCTTTCTGGTGCGACCCTGACCAGTAACGGTGTGCGCAACCTGATGAAGTTCTGGATGGGTGAGCACGGCTTTAAACCCTTCCTCACTAACCTGAAAAACGGGGAGGCTTGATCATGAGCGTAAAAACCAAAGATCTGCTGATCAAACCCATTTTGGAGAATAACCCGGTTATCCTCCAGATTCTGGGTATCTGTTCGGCGCTGGCGGTAACCTCCAGTGTAAAAGTCAGTATGGTTATGGCGATTGGTTTGACCCTGGTGTCTGCCTTCTCCAACTTCTTTGTGTCGCTGGTGCGCAACTACCTGCCCAGCAGTGTGCGCATTATCGCGCAGATGATCATTATCTCTGCGCTGGTAATCGTGGTTGACCAGGTGCTGCGTGCAGTGGCCTATGACATCAGTAAGCAACTGTCGGTATTCGTTGGTTTGATTATTACCAACTGTATCGTAATGGGCCGCACCGAAGCCTTTGCTTTGAAAAACCCACCAATACCCTCCTTCCTGGATGGTATTGGTCACGGCCTTGGTTATTCGGCACTGCTGTTTGCCATTGCCACCATTCGTGAAATTTTTGGTGCCGGCAAATGGTTTGGTATTCAAATCCTGCCGACCGTTACTGACGGTGGTTGGTATGTTCCCAATGGTTTGCTGTTGCTCCCGCCCAGTGCCTTCTTCCTGATTGGCCTGATTATTTGGGGCATGAGAACCTGGAAGAAAAATCAGGTGGAAAAAGCCGATTTTAAAATCGCGCCTAACTCCGTAACTACCCAGGAGATCGCATAATGGAACATTTGATCAGCCTATTTGTTCGCTCTGTTTTTATTGAGAACATGGCTTTGGCCTTCTTCCTGGGGATGTGTTCATTCCTGGCGATGTCCAAAAAAATTAACGCAGCCATCGGTTTGGGGATTGCGGTTATTGTGGTGCAGGGTATTACCGTTCCCGCCAACAACCTGATCCTGACGCATCTGCTGAAAGAAGATGCCCTGTCCTGGATGGGCGTTACCGGTGTAGATCTGACCTTCCTGACCTTTATCTCCTTTATCGGTGTAATTGCCGCTATCGTGCAGATTATGGAAATGGTGATGGACAAGTACATGCCTGCGCTCTACAACGCGCTGGGTGTGTTCCTGCCGCTGATTACCGTTAACTGCGTAATCATGGGCGGCTCACTGTTTATGGCTGAGCGCGATTACACCTTCAGCGAAAGCGTTGTGTACGGTATAGGTTCCGGTGCCGGTTGGGCACTTGCCATTGTGGTACTTGCCTCTGTGCGTGAAAAACTGAAGTACTCTGATGTACCTGAAGGTCTGCGTGGCTTGGGTATTACCTTTATCACCGTGGGATTGATGTCATTGGGCTTTATGTCCTTTGGCGGCATTTCTCTCTAGGTTTAATGAGGAATAGGACCGAATGAATACAGAAATTCTGTTAGGTGTCGGCATGTTCACCTTCATCGTTATTGCGTTGGTGGTGATCATCCTGATAGCCCAGGCAAAACTGGTAAGTAGTGGTAATGTGGAAATTCTTATCAATGATGAGAAGACTATTACCGTGCCCGCCGGTGGCAAACTCCTGCAAACCCTTGCAGGCAACAATATCTTCCTCGCTTCTGCCTGTGGCGGCGGCGGTAGCTGTGCCCAGTGTCGCTGTGTGGTTAACGAGGGGGGCGGCTCCATTCTGCCCACCGAAGAGGCACACTTTAATCGTCGCGAACAACACGACGGTTGGCGCTTGAGCTGCCAGGTACCCGTTAAGCAAAATATGAAGATCCACGTACCTGAAGAGGTGTTTGGTGTTAAGCAGTGGGTAACTACTGTGGAGTCCAACCCCAACGTGGCCACCTTCATCAAAGAGCTGACTCTGCGTCTGCCTGAAGGCGAGTCGGTAGACTTCCGCGCGGGCGGCTACGTGCAGCTGGAGTGTCCACCATATCACGTCAAATTCAAAGACTTCGATGTGGAAGAGAAATTCCGCGGCGACTGGGAGCGTTTTGGTTTCTTCAACCTGGAATCCAAAGTGGATGAGCCGGTTATCCGCGCTTACTCCATGGCGAACTACCCGGAAGAGAAGGGCATTGTGAAGTTCAATATCCGTATTGCCACTCCACCGCCCAAGTCTCAAGGTATTCCACCTGGCAAGATGTCTTCATTCGTTTTCAGCCTAAAGCCGGGTGATAAGGTGACTGTATACGGTCCTTTCGGTGAGTTCTTTGCTAAAAAGACCGATGCCGAGATGGTCTTTATCGGTGGTGGTGCCGGTATGGCGCCAATGCGCTCGCACATTTTTGATCAGCTGCGTCGCTTGAAATCTTCGCGCAAGATCTCCTTCTGGTACGGTGCCCGCTCGCTGCGCGAACTCTTCTACAAAGAAGAATACGATCAGCTGCAGGCCGAGAACGAGAACTTCAACTGGCATATCGCCTTGTCCGACCCTCAACCAGAGGATAACTGGACAGGCTTGACTGGATTCATTCACAATGTTCTTTATGAGAACTACCTGAAGGATCACCCGGCGCCAGAGGACTGCGAGTTCTACATGTGTGGCCCGCCAGTGATGAACGCGGCCGTTATCAAGATGCTCAAGAGCTTGGGTGTTGAAGACGATAACATCATGCTCGACGACTTCGGCGGCTAAAAATAACAAAAAACGAGGCTGGGAAACCGCCTCGTTTTTTGCTTTTGAGGCTGTAGGTTTTGTTATTCGGAGGTATTTATGACTGTTTTAGTGGCAACTTTGGTTGTTATGTTATTTGTTGCCCTGGCGCTGTCGCTAAGTGTGCTCGCCGGCAGAAAGCCTATTTCCGGCTCCTGTGGTGGCGTTGGTAAGGCCCTGGGCGATCCCAATTATGTATGCAGCCTTTGTGGTGGTGATGAAGCCAAGTGTGAGGCGGAAAAACAGAAAGGGCTCACTTCCGCTTCGCCTAAGGAAAACTCAGATTTGGCCTACGATGCCAGCGCAGAAAAATAACAGCTAAAAGTCTTTAAAGGACAGGGAGTTTGTTCAAACTGAGCAATTGGGAATAAGTATTGCTAGTCTTAAATACAATTGTTTGAAGTAGTGTATTCGGTTGATATCAACTTTGGTAAAAGGGGCGCAAATTGGCTGACCATAGTTATGACCTTCTAGTCATTGGTTCGGGTCCATCAGGTGAGAGTGCGGCTATAGCGGCGGCAAAAATTGGCAAGCGAGTTGCCGTGGTGGAAAACAGGGCGTTAGTCGGTGGTAGCTGTGCACATAAGGGCACAATTCCGTCTAAATCCCTTCGCCACGTGGTTAGACAGATAATTCAATTTAAGGGCAATAGCCTGTTTCGCGAAATTGGCGACAGTCGCCGCTTAACTTTCCCTCGCGTGCTTGAATCGGCCGCAAAAGTTATCCCTAAGCAGGTAGAGCTACACACAAATTTTTATGTGCGTAACCGAGTGAAAGTGCATATTGGCCAGGCCTCGTTTGTCGATGCCAACACTATTAGCTTGGCCATGTTTGACGGCGGCAGTGAAACCATTCGCGCTGATAAGATTGTTATAGCCACTGGCTCCCGCCCTTATCGCCCCCTGGACGTGAATTTTAATCATCCTCGCGTTTATGACAGCGACACCATACTTGAGATGCAACATACGCCGCGCCATATCATTATTTACGGTGCCGGTGTTATCGGCTGCGAATACGCCTCCATATTTTCCGGCCTGGGCATGCGTGTAGACCTTATCAATAACCGCGAGCGCCTGCTGTCGTTTTTGGACGATGAAATTTCTGACGCGCTAAGTTATCACCTGCGCGATAGCGGTGTGACTGTACGTCACAATGAAGAGTACGAGGCAATAGAGGCCAACAATACCAGTGTTACTCTGCACTTAAAATCGGGTAAACGTTTACGCGCTGATGCTATTCTCTGGTGTAACGGTCGAACGGGTAATACGGATGCATTAAATTTGGCGGCTGTTGGTTTAGAGGCAGATCGTCGCGGTAATGTGGAAGTTGATTGCTGTTATCGCACGGCGATTGAAAATATTTATGCTGTCGGTGATGTAATTGGCTGGCCCAGCCTGGCAAGCGCATCCTATGGTCAGGGCAGGGCAGTCACCGGTGCTATTTTTGGTGATGAATGTGTGTTGGTGAAAGACGTACCCACTGGGATTTATACCTTGCCCGAGATCAGCTCCGTTGGTAAAACCGAGGCTGAATTAACCAAGGCTAAGGTGCCCTATGAAGTGGGTCGCGCACTGTTTAAAAACACTGCTCGAGGCCAGATCAGCGGTGAAGATGTAGGTATGTTGAAATTGCTGTTTCATGTTGAAACTCAAGAAATTCTTGGCGTTCACTGCTTTGGTGCCGAAGCGGCGGAAATTGTCCATATTGGCCAGGCAATAATGAATCAACAAGGTCAGGGTAATACCATTGAGTATTTCCTCCATACCACATTCAATTATCCCACCATGGCGGAAGCCTATCGCATTGCGGCCTTGGATGGTTTTAATCGAATTAACCGCCGTTAACTACATCTTGGTTTTGTGCATAAACAACAAACCCAGCTTTGCGCTGGGTTTGTTGTTCTGGGGTTGTCGTTTATTGGCGGGGTGAATAAGCTGATGTGCTTTGTTGGCTATGGTTTAAACCCGCTATTTAAATAAGCGAGCCTGGGGAACCTCAGCATTAATCAGCTGTTTGGATATCGGGCATATAAAATTAAGGCGATAGGCTTGCAGCTGCAAAGGGCAAGCTGCTGGTTTTCCATAGAGCCTGTCGCCGACGATTGGATGGCCGAGGCTGGCCAGGTGGCGACGGATTTGGTGTTTTCTGCCGGTTTCAATTTTTATTTGTAAAAGGCTGGTTTGATTGCTGCTATCAACCTGGGATTTTTCGACTTGGGTTAGTGCGGGTTTATTGTCGATGGGTTGTTTAATGCTTAAGCCGTTTTCGCTGATGGGCAGCAGGCCGGTAACTCTCGCTTGGTAGTATTTGTTCATTTCTCGCGACTGAAATAGTGCTGATAAAAGCGCTGCTGCTTTTGCTTTGTGCGCGATGATTATTAAGCCTGCAGCATCTGCATCCAAGCGGTGAATGAGAAAAGTATCTCGCTTTACATTAACCTCCACCCAGCGCAATACGCTGCAATGGTCTCCCCATTGGGTGCCTTGGGATAAGAGCCCGTGGGGCTTATACCATAGAGAGTAATCCGCATAATCAGCAATGAGCTCTGGCGCCTCTGGTTGCAATGATAAAAGATGCTCGTCGTAATACATTTGCAAGCGGGTGCCTTTATCCAGGTTTTTACTTGCCCGGCGCAGGCGCAACTGTTTGTTTTTATGGGTCCACCAAACGGCGCCTTTATTCATCGCATCTTTAATTTTGGCTTTGGAGAGCCCCGATTTTTCTGCCAGCCAATCCGCCGCAGTTTTCTCCCCTGACTCAGTGACAAAATCCAGATTAATTTTTTTGGGGGAGGGCATTTGAGGTGTTGGCTTTTGATAAGATGTTGGCATTTAACTGTCTTCGGGGAAGTTTGTGGCTGAAAAGGCAACTATTTATAAGGCCAATATTCAATTGGCTGATTTGGATCGCAACTATTATGGCGATTTTAATTTAACCATTGCGCTTCATCCTTCGGAAACTATCGAGCGGATGCTGGTGCGTATTTTAGCCTTTTGTTATTGCGCTGCGGAAAATTTAACGTTTACTCGCGGCTTATCTACTCAAGATGAACCGGATCTTTGGTTGAAACATGATGATGGGCGAATTCTTGAGTGGATTGAAGTCGGCCAGCCAACACCCGAGCGATTGAAAAAAGCCTCCAGCCAGGCAGGGCAGGTCAAGTTGTTTGCCTATGGTCGCGGGATGGATATTTGGTGGCAGGCGAATGCGCAAGCATTCGCTAGGCTCAATAAACTCAACGTTTATTATTTCGATTCAGTGGAACTGCAACAGGCCGCTAGCTGTGTAACCAAAACCATGGATTTGGCCGTCAGTATCACCGAGGGAATTTGCTACTTATCGTCTATGGTGAATGGCCAGGAGATCAATCTGTCACTCCATCTCCACACTTTCCCTTAGCTATTGCTAATTACCTCCTAATTCAGTGGTTGCGCCATAGGCGTTTGGGGGCATGTATGCCGGTGCCTGCCCGGTTTTTTATTTTTGTACTTCTCCCTCAGGGTATAATGCCGGCCTTGTTCTTAAGTCCTAGTCTGCTATGCAAAAAACTATTCGCCGCCGCAATCCGCAAAATTCCAACGTCTTTTCAGCGCAGGTTCCTCCGCTATTGGCTCGGCTCTACGGCGCCAGGGGCCTATGCTCGGAGGCGGAGCTGCAATATCAGTTATCTCATCTACTCAAGCCAAATTTCAAAGGTCTTGACGAGGCCGTTGCGCTGCTGGTGGATGCAGTAGTCGCCCAGGCTCGCGTGCTAATTGTCGGTGACTTTGATGCGGATGGTGCCACCAGCAGCGCACTGGCTGTAGGGGCGCTTAAAGCAATGGGGATGGAGCAGGTGGATTTTTTGGTGCCCAACCGCTTTGAATTCGGCTATGGACTAACACCAGAGATAGTAGCCGTGGCCGCTGGCCTGGAGCCAGATGTAATTATTACCGTGGATAACGGTATCTCCAGTATCGACGGGGTAATGGCAGCCCAGGAGCTGGGAATCGCGGTTATAGTCACCGATCACCACTTACCAGGGGCGCAGTTGCCCAGCGCTGAAGCCATAGTTAATCCCAATCAGCCAGGGTGCCCATTTCCCAGTAAAAACCTCGCCGGTGTGGGGGTAATTTTTTATGTAATGAATGCGCTGCGCGCGGCGCTTCGCGACATGGGCTGGTTTGCTGAAAGCGGTATTAAAGAGCCCAATATGGCGACCTTTCTCGATTTGGTCGCGCTAGGAACAGTGGCGGATGTGGTTCCATTGGATTACAACAACCGTATTCTGGTTGCTCAGGGGCTGGCGCGCATGCGTGCCGGTGCCGCCCGCCCAGGTATTCTCGCCATGCTCGAAGTGGCCGGGCGCAAAGCCGAGCGATTGGTCTCCAGCGATTTGGGCTTTGCCCTGGGGCCGCGTTTAAACGCCGCTGGTCGATTGGATGATATGTCCCTGGGGATTCAGTGTTTGCTCTGCGAAAGCCTGCCTCTTGCGCGGGAAATGGCGGCGCAACTGGACGAGCTGAACCGCGATCGCAAAGCCATAGAAACCGGTATGCAACAAGAGGCTTTAGCCATGTTGCAAAAAGTTATCAGTGCCGACGAAGCCTCTTTGCCTTGGGGGCTGTGCCTGTTTGATGAAACCTGGCATCAGGGTGTGATAGGAATTCTTGCCTCGCGCATTAAGGACCGCTACCACCGTCCCACCATAGTGTTTGCCGATGCGGGCGAGGGGCTGATCAAAGGCTCGGCGCGTTCAGTGCCTGGGTTGCATATTCGCGATGCGCTGGATGCGGTGGCGGCGCGCCACCCGGACTTGCTGCAAAAATTTGGCGGCCACGCTATGGCCGCAGGTATGAGCTTGGCGCGGGAGAATTTTGCGGCATTTGCGCAGGCATTTGATCAAGAGGTTCGCAGCCAGCTAAGCGATGATGATTTGCAGGCAGTGGTTATCAGTGATGGCGAATTACTACCACCGGAGTTTAATTTGGCCAATGCCGCCCAGGTACGCGAAGCTGGCCCTTGGGGGCAGCATTTTCCCGAGCCAGTTTTTGACGGCGAATTTCTACTATTGCAACAAAAGCTGGTGGGCGAAAAACATTTAAAAATGACTCTGGCAGTTGACCCTGCGGGGCAGCAATTGGTGGATGCAATCGCTTTTAACATAGACCCTAAGGTGTGGCCTAATCCGCAAGTTCAAAAAGTTCGCGCGGCATTTAAGTTGGATATCAATGAATTCCGTGGCAACACCAATTTGCAGTTGTTAGTAGATTATTTAGAGCCAGCTTGAACCTTTAACAGTGGCTCAAGTTCCAGCCACACATTGTTCAGTAATTTTGGTTGGGCCAGGGGCGCGGCGTGTATGCCATCCTTTTGCATGAGCTCTGGTTGGCTAACTACCCCTTCCAACAAAAAAGGCACCAGTGGCAAGCGGTTGGCCTGGGCTAAATCGGTATAGGTTTTTGCAAATTCCCGCGTGTAGCGCTGGCCATAGTTAGGCGGGATTTGCATGCCAACCAATAACACTCGGGCGCCACTGGCTGCACTCATGTCAATCATGGCCTGCAAATTTGCACGCAATAATTTTAGCGGCTGACCGCGCAGGCCATCATTGCCACCCAGTTCCAAAATCACTATTTCCGGGTGATGCTTTTTTAACAGCGCCGCCAATCTGGCTTTGCCGCCGCTGCTGGTTTCGCCGCTGACGCTGGCATTCACGGCTACCCACTGGTTCGTTGCTTGCAGCTGATGTTGCAGCAGGCTAGGCCAGGCCTCGTCTAAATCCATACCGTAACCGGCACTTAGGCTATCGCCCAGAATTAAAATTTTAGCGGGCTTGTCGGCCCCAAGGCTAAAAGGCGCACTCAGGCTGCTGACAATCGTCAGGAGTAAAAACAGGTAAAGTTTAAAATGCACAACTGCTCCCCACATAGAATGTTTGAGTTGCTTTCAGAGTAAAAGACGATGACGCAAATGGCTACGGACAAGATCGCCATGGTAAGGGCCGAGGCAATTACCAAGAGTGTAAGTACATTTGAGGGCGAACTGGAGATTTTACAACCCATCAGCCTGGAGGTTGCCCAGGGCGATAGCCTGGCTATTACTGGTGCATCGGGTTCGGGGAAATCGACATTGCTCGGTATTCTCGCCGGCCTGGATTTGCCCAGCAGTGGCCAGGTATTTATTCAAGGCCAATGCCTGTCAACTATGGATGAAGAGGGGCGGGCTCAGGTTCGCGCCCAGGCGGTGGGGTTTATTTTCCAATCATTTCAACTCTTGCCAGGGTTAACTGCACTGGAAAATGTCATGCTGCCAATGGAATTGCGCGGCGAAAAAAATGCTCGCGCGCAAGCCGAGGCCTATTTGGCCCGTGTGGGTTTGTCAGCGCGGGTGACCCACTATCCGCAACAGCTTTCCGGCGGCGAGCAACAGCGAGTTGCTATAGCTCGCGCTTTCGCCTCCAAACCTAAAGTGCTATTTGCCGATGAGCCCACTGGGAATCTGGACACCCATACCGGCGAAAAAATTATCGACCTGCTGTTTGAGCTTAATCGCAGCGAGGGCACAACGCTTATCTTAATCACTCACGAAGAGCGCTTGGCGCAGCGCTGTGCCAGACGTATTGAGTTGGCGACTGGTGCGCTGGTGTCGGGGCGGGAGTAACTTATGCTGGTAGCAAAAATGCTGCTGCGAAACTGGCGCGGTGGCGAGCTAAAGCTTTTAGGCTGGTCGCTGGTGCTAGCGGTTGCGGTGCTCAGTGGCATAGCTATTTTTACGCAGCGACTAGAGGCCACCATACTTACCCAAAGTAATAGTCTGTTGGGCGCAGATTATGTGGTGCGCGGCTCACAAATGCAGGCAGCGGCCTGGGATAAGGAGGCGCAGGCCGAGGGAATTAACACCACACGCGCTGCGCAGTTCTCGTCCATGGTTTTCGCTGGCGACGAAATGCAACTTGTCGCGGTAAAGGCCGTTGCTCCTGGCTATCCACTGCGCGGGCATTTTGAAACCAGCCAGGTTCCTTTTGCTACTGATCCCGAGGATATTCACATCGGCAACCAGATCCCAACTCCCGGGGAGGCCTGGGTGGATTCGCGTTTGCTGCCGCTGTTAAATATCGCATTGGGTGATGATATTGCACTGGGCGAAAAAACCTTAAAGGTTACGCGCCTGCTTATTCGCGAACCCGATGGCGCCAGTCAACTGAGTTTATTTGGCGCGCGGGTACTAATGAATTTACAAGACTTGCCTGCCACCGAGGTTATTCAGCCCGGCAGCCGTATCGATTACTTGTGGCTATTGGCCAGCGATGACTCTGCTCGGTTAACGCAATTCATCGCAGGGCTTAAGCCGAAGCTTGGGCCACATCAGCGCCTATTGGATATTCAACAGGCACAGGAGCGGCTGGGCCGCACCCTGGAAACCGGGCAGAAGTTTTTACTCTTAGCGGCAGTGATTGCGCTTTTGCTCTCGGGCGTCGCTATTGCAATTTGCGCCGCGCAGTTTGCTCGTCGTCATACAGATCAAGTGGCGCTCATGAAAAGCCTGGGCTTGAGCAAGGGGCGGGTGCGCGGGTTGTATTTGGGCCAGTTGCTGTTGCTGGGTGTGATAGCGGCGCTAATGGGTTTGTTACTCGGAGAAGTGTTGCAGCAAACAGTGGCTGCATTGGTGCGCCAGGCCTACCAGTTAAACCTTGGTGCAGCTAATTGGCAGCCATATGCGTTAAGTTTTTTCGCTGGGCAAATTTGTATGTTGAGTTTTGCCTTGCCGTCGTTGTGGTTTTTGCCGGGAATTCCGCCGCTAAAAATTCTGCGTCGGGAGCTACAGGTAAAGCCCACTCAGCTGTCGATACAGATCGCGATTGCGTTAGCTGCCATCATCCTTTTGGTTGTGCTGTTTAGTCGCGATTGGCGCCTGGCGGTAAGTGTCTCAGTCGCCTTGTTAGTAGTATTCAGCGCGGCAAGTTTACTGGCGTTCATGCTGCTGGCAATTGCGCGAAAGGGGGCGGCAAATCTCGGCGGTTTTTGGCGACTGGCCTTTGCTGGTTTGGCGCGCCGCCGCGGCCAAACACTGATTCAAATCCTGGTCTTTGCCGTAGCGGTAATGCTTTTGCTTAGCATTACGTTGGTGCGCAGCTCGCTAATTAGCGATTGGAAGGCGCAGTTGCCGGCCATGGCTCCCAACCACTTTTTGGTAAATATTCCCGCGGATGAGCTTAATTCCGTACAGCGGCAACTGCACGGCGCGGGGGTAGGGCTGCAGCCGGTTTACCCTATGGTCCGCGGGCGCCTTGTGGCGATTAATGGCGAGGAGGTTAACGAGTTGCAGCGAGCAAAGTCAAACGCATTGCAGCGCGAATTAAACCTTACCTGGGCGGCCCAAATGGGTGACGATAATAAATTGGTGTCGGGCAACTGGTGGGACAATTGGACACCGGCTAGTAGCAATTTGCCGGGTGTTTCGGTGGAGCAAAAAATAGCCCAGGAAATAGGTTTAACACTGGGTGACAAGCTCAGGTTTTCCATTGGCGGTCTGGAGCAGGAGGCGGAGGTTGCCAGTATTCGCTCGTTGGATTGGCGCTCTATGCACCCTAACTTCTTTTTTATTTTTTCGCCGCACAGCCTGGATCAGCTTTCACCGACGTATATCACCAGTATTTATTTAGCCCCTGAGCAAAAGCCGCTGTTAAACCAATTGCTGCGCGCTCATCCAACCATAGTGGTCATAGAGCTGGATCGTATTATTGCCCAGATTCAAACCATAGTTGCCCAGGTAAGCGACGGGGTGCTACTGGTGTTGCTGTTGACGCTGCTTGCCGGTGGGTTGGTACTTTGGGCTGCTGTACTTGGCAGCATGGAGGCGCGTATGCAGGAGGCCGGTTTATTGCGCGCACTGGGCAGCTCAAGGCGTCTGCTGCTTGGCAGTATCACTGCCGAATTTGCTGTGCTTGGCTTTGTGGCTGGGCTTATTGCTACTTTGGGCAGTGAGGCGCTGTTATTTTTTCTGCAAGCCTATGTTCTCAATACCCCAATTCAAGCGCATTATTTATACTGGCTGATATCGCCAGTGGGGGCTGCTCTGCTGGTGGCAACCTTAGGCTATTTGGCCTGCTGGCCGGTCATCCGCACACCGCCGGCAATCGTTTTACGCGAGGCTTGATTGACAGCTCTGGCTAACCGGGCTGAGGGTCGGCCCGGTTCTCTGGAGCTGTATGAAATCCCTTCCTAAAAGCCGCGTGCTCGACAAGGGCCTTTGGGGCATGAGTGCCCCTATGTTTGTCGATCAGGCAGTGACCTACACCATCCCGATGGTGGATATGTTTTTCCTCAGCCGTATTTCCGATAGCGCAGCCGCCGCTGTTGGGGCTATTACGCCACTGGTTTTTGTCGCCAACCAGTTTCTCAGTGTCAGCGCCTTTTCCGGGGCGAGTATTGCGAGCCAGCGTATAGGCGCTAACGACTATCAGCGCGGCAACGCCACCATTGCGGCTTATGCCATTTTTATTTTGGGCTTAGCCTTAATTGCCGCGCTAGCTGTAAATATCGGCGGCCCTTGGGTCGCAGGTGCCATGCACTTGAGCCCGAAGGTTGAGCTGCACGCCGTCACATATCTTTCGGTTATTGGTTGGATGGTGGCGATCAACGGCTTGCGCGTGCTCTATCAAACCATTCTCAATATCTATGGCGAACCCCAGTGGAACACCCTTGGCAATATCATCTTGTTTGGCGTGAATCTCGCGGGTAATACCGTTGCGGTTTACGGTTTTATGGGAATTCCACCCACTGGTGTGTTAGGTGTCGCTGTAGCGAGTATCGTCGCTGCTGGCTGCAGCTTTGTATTTGTGTTGTTGGTGGTGCACTTAAAACTAAAAATTAAAATTCCGTTCAACTTGGGTTGGCAGGGGTTTGGCGGCCTGATTGCACCTGTAGTGCTAATTGCGGCTCCCTCAATTTTGGAGCCAATGTCATTTCAGGGCTATATGATTGCGCTTAACTGGATTGCTGCGGATGTGAGTGATCTTGCTTTGAAAGTTAAAGTTTATGCCTACAACACCTTTTTATTTTGCTTGATGATTTCTATCGCCCTGAGTATGGCTAACGAGGCCATAGTAGCGCAGCGAGTAGGGCGTGGTGAATTTGACATGGTCGATCTGCAGGTTAAACAAACGCTACGCTACGCATTAATTGGTACCAGCTTATTGGCACTCTTGTGGTTTGCTTTTAACAAGCAGGTGTTAAATGTTTACAGTCAGGATGCGGCGGTAATCGCCTTGGGTTTTTGGGCATTTCTGTGGAGTTTCCTGGCTGAGCCCTGGCGCACCACCAATATAGTGGTGGGCAGTTCCTTGCGATGTACTGGCGATGCCGCGTTTACATCTGTGTCGAGTATTGTCGTGATCTGGCTCTTCTCTGTGCCTTTGGCTTATTGCTTAGCCCTGCCGCTGGGAATGGGGCTTTACGGGATACTCATCGCCGCTATTATTGATGAGCTGGTGCGGGCGCTTATTAAACTCTGGCGTTGGCGCAAAGGGAGCTGGCGGACAAAGGGCTTGTTTGCTCGCGCGGCAAGCAGCGGTAAATTCAATTAAATCTGCTAATCCTTAGCCAGAAGTTTAGCCTGGCTAAGGATTACAACTGCTTATTGCCCTGCTTGCTCGGGCATATCCAGTGTCAACACGGGATTTATCCAATCGGCGTGATCCCACGCATCTTTGCCCATTGAATTGACATGGAGCTGTAACAGTTTTACCTGACTCACATCAAGCGTGATTGGCTTTTGGTTTTTCTCAAAGCCATAAATTACATCTGAGTGCCATATTCCTTTGCCATCGGCCACTACCGAGAATCTTACGTCTGCTCGGCCAATCTCATCGTCCAGGCCAACCATAAAAGAAAAGGTTTTGGCGTTGCTCGGCAACTGGTAGCGAATTACAGAGTTAGCGTGAGTTCCCAAACCATTGGCATAGCGCCTGTTGCCAATAGAGAGAATGTTTTTATCAAAGCTTCTGTTGATATTGAGGCTGCCATGATCCTGATGCGCAGATATGGGCGTAAGTTTGGTTAGCAGGATTTGATTGTGCGCCAGTGTTAAATCGTTTAGGTGATAGCGATTATAGAGGTAGGTAAACATACCGCTGGTAGCTAAGATCAATACTGTTAGTGCCAAATAACGTTGCTTGGCCAGGGTAAAACTCAGGCTGACAATGCGATCATGCAGTTTTTCGCCGAGCAGGGATTCCATAAATGCCAGGGCAAAAATCGCCACCATCAACCAGGAGAGCCCCTGCCATAGATCTGAGCCATTGATACCCAAGATGATGGCCATGTTGAACCAGCAAATTAGGGTAAGGACTACAGGATAAAAAAATCGACTTTTAGTGAGTGCAACATAGGCAAGCGAGCAAACCACAGCAGGAAAAAGATAGCGCTCGTGCATAGCCGGAAGTAGCGTAAAAAACGCTATAGCGCAAAACATGGCGGCTTGTATGCTATAGGCCTTGAACTTGAGTTCGTACCTATATTTGTATTTAAAAATTCGTATGCTTCCCTGGAGAAATAACCCCAAGCAAAACAGGGCAAATATCGCCATTCCTAGATGTTTGGCCATAAATAATTTGGCAACTAACTGATCGGCGCCCGGGGCAATTAACAGGGTAGAATCGGGTGCCGAATTGCCGGTAAGCAGCATCCAAATATTGGCGGCATTGTAAGTGGTTACCGGGTATTGCCCCAGGGTATTGATATAGGCTTGCTTAAAGGCTGTTAAAAAATT
Organism: Cellvibrio sp.; assembly: GCA_050305995.1. Taxonomy (GTDB): domain Bacteria; phylum Pseudomonadota; class Gammaproteobacteria; order Pseudomonadales; family Cellvibrionaceae; genus Cellvibrio. Next base: position 98,795 of record JBNLGJ010000053.1, on the reverse strand, counting down.
TCCGGTCAAAATAAAAGGAAGAAAGCCCAAAATAAAAGTGCCAACACTTAGCAACACCCCGAGTAGATGCGTACGCGGACGCGCAAAAAACAAAATTGCGAATACTGGGACAAAACAAATCATCTGAAATTTGGTTAATAGTGCAATCATGTAAAGCGGCAGCGCTAATACTCCCCACCTGCGGTTAAAACACAATAGGATCGCGCCGAGTGCGAAGGTGACAGGTAGCATGTCCACCTGACCCCATACCGGGCCATCGAAATAAAGCGCCGGGTTAAAGGCCGCAAGCAACATGACGCTGTGGTATTGGGCGTTTTTAGCATGTGACTGCTTTAGTAGTGAATGAACAATAAGAATAAAAGCGCAATGGCACAGCAGAATGGGAAACTGAACTAAAAACTTTAAAAAATCGTTAACTTCAAGGGGAATATTGGCGGCCAGTATGATTTTGCCAACCATGTATAGCCAGTGCAGATAAACAGGGGGGTAGTCGCCGCGAAAGTTGTCATAACCCTGTTGAGAAAGCTGGCCAATCCAGTTATGCCAGAAGCCTAGATCGCCACTGTAACCATTGAAAAATAAAAAGAAAAAATTGCAAAAAATGGCGCCGGCTAAATAAACCTGTAACCACTGGGCATGGCTGAGCAATTGCCGGGGGCGGTTTGCGACCCCTTGGGGAGGGAAATTGGATTCTATAACAGGTTCCAAACTATAGGCAGCGGCCAAGGGGATGTTGTGAGCCGCCTCTTCGGGCTGAGCCTGGTCGGAGCTGGTGTGGCTGAATGTGGCTGGACTAGGGGAATCCTCATCGGGGGATTCCCCTGCAGTTGTATTTTGAGCGACAAATTCCTTCGTCGCCTGAGGGTGATCGCTGCCAGGATTCAAATTGGAATTCTCCACCTCAGGAAATGGCCTGTTCATGATCGCTGTTCATTATTCCTGTAATTGATTATTTCTGCACCACTTGTGGTCCTTTGCTCGCTTCCTTGCCAAACCTGGTATTTATTGGCAAAAGGCGGGTAATCGGCGCCTTTTTTAAACTAACTGCCTTGGTCGGAAATCAGGCGGTGCGTACTAGGCTAAAAAATTATTTCGCAATATCAAACCAGATCACGAAAAGCGATCAACGCTGCAGTGACCGCTACATTTAAAGATTCAACACCGTTACTCATAGGGATTTTGATTTTTTCATCACACAGTGAAAAAACCGCCTCGGAAACGCCGTGAGTTTCATTGCCAAGCACGTAAATACAGGGAGCCTCGGGCTTGAAATCGCGCAGGTTTTTACTGGCATAGGAGGAGAGGGAACAGATGCTCGCGCCATTTTTAGCAAAATCATTTAAGGCTTCTACTAAAGATTGGCAGCGCAAAATGGGCGCGCGAAATAGGGTGCCGGCACTGGCTTTTATGACCAGTGGGTCTATTTGGGCGCCGCCCTTCAGGGGTAATAGAATTCCATCGATTTCGCCAGCGCAGGCTGAGCGAATAATCATGCCGAGATTTTGCGGATTGTGGATGCCATCCAACGCCAACAATCGATATTGCTTTTGCCCTGCCTGGGCCAGAAAATTCTCGTAAGTTTGATATCCGACCAAGCGCAAGTCCGCCGCTACGCCTTGGTCCTGGCTGGCGTTTTTGGAAATTCGCGAAAGCGCATTGCGCTCGTGATAGAGGATTTCTGCCCCTTTGGCTTTGGCTAAGGCGATTATCTCATCGAGAATGGCAGCGCTTTTGTTGGAGCTGGCCAGGTGCAGGCGGTAGATGTTAACCGAGTTTTCCTGCAGCGCCTCAAGTACAGATTTGCGACCGTAAACTGTCATCAGTGAATCGAAAAAACGCTTTTTTTCAAGGTAGGCAGGAGAATCCTGGGGGGTATGTTTCATCGCGGCTGGCTTCGTAAATTATTCGGTGCAAATTTTTTTGTAGGCGCTTACAGCATTGGCCAAGCCCAGAGCGAGCGCGTCTACGGTTAGGGCATGGCCAATGGAGACCTCAAGCAGCGCGGGTAGCTGGCGGAATTGAGACAAATTATCCAAATTTAAATCGTGTCCCGCATTTAAACCCAGGCCAATATTTTGTGCGTGCGCGGCAGCATCGTAGTAGCGCTTAAACAGCGACTCAAATTCAGCACCCGGGTGCTTAAACTGCTCGGCATAAGGGCCGGTATACAATTCGATTCGCTCAACGCCTAATTCTTTGGCGAGGCTAATCTGATCCAGATCTGGATCCATAAACAGGCTGACTCTTACACCCCAGTCATGCAGTTGCTTAATGATTGGACGTAAAATTGTGCTGGAGCGGGTGAGGTCGAAGCCGTGGTCGGAGGTTAGCTGGTCATTGCTGTCCGGCACCAGGGTGCATTGGTGCGGGCGAGTGCCTTCTACCAATGCGAGAAAGCCGGGAAAGTCGCCGATTTTTTCGGCAAAGGGATTGCCTTCAATATTGAATTCTATGTTTTGGTAACCGCTGACAAGCTCGCTAATTTGATAGACATCCAACGGGCGTATGTGGCGCTGGTCTGGCCTGGGGTGAACTGTCAGGCCGTCGGCGCCGGCGGCCAGGCAAATTTCGCCGTGCTTGGCAACGTCGGGAAAATTGCCTGGGCGCGAGTTGCGAATAAGGGCAATTTTGTTGAGGTTAACACTCAGGGCGGTTGGGCGATGACTCATGGCTTTCTCACTAAAGCGTCTTTAATGTTGTGATTGACCAAACCGCTGGGCGCACTGGTTTCGTCTTGAATCGATCCGCTGTAGCGTTTGGCCTTAAGTATGCGCACGGCATAGTTGGGCGCTTCGGGGAAGGCCTTAAACATTCCGCACGGCTCTTTGGCGATTTTTTCTATGACCTCCATGCCTTCAACTACCTTGCCAAAAACCGTATAGCCTGGGTGGCGGTCTGTCGCATCCAGCGCTGGGTTGGCTTGCAAGTTGATATAAAACTGCGAGGTGGCGCTATCTGGATTGCTGGAGCGCGCCATAGCAACAGATTTATAACTATTGCTCAAGCCATTGTTGGATTCATTTTTAATTGGCTTGTGGGTCGTTTTTTCATTAAAGTCGAAGGTCATGCCGCCACCTTGAACGACAAAGCCTGGCACTACGCGATGAAAAATAGTGCCATCGTAAAACTGGCTGTCCACATAGGCCAAAAAATTCTGCACAGTTATGGGCGCCTCTTTGGGGTAAAGCTCAATCACAAAGCTGCCCAAATCCGTTTTCATTTCCACTCTGGGGTTTTCTGCTAAAGCGAATTGAGCAAACAGGCATGCTACTAGGGTGATAAATATGCGAAAGCTGAACATAGAAAATCTCAAAAAAATTGCCAATTAGCGCCAATCGGATTTGCGTTTTCGTCTTCCCAAACCTTGCAGTATGAAGGACAGGAATACTCCGCTAACCATTAACGCAGCGCCATATAGCCACTGGGTGTAGTTATCATTTTTACGCAGCTGTTCGTTTTCTGCCGTTAACACATCTACTCGGGTTTGCAGCAGCTGATACTCGGTGTGAATGCGTTTGTTGTCATCTTGTAAATTTACTGCGGTCGTCGCAGCCTGACGCATACTTTCAGTATCGCCAAGCAGTTGCTGATACTCCTGCTGAACCTGAGTCAATTGTTGCTTCAGTTCAAGGTTTTCACTCTGCAGGGTCAGCGCATTGCGGCTGGCGGTTGGTAGATTGGCAAGGCGCAGAGCTGCCGTGGGCTTATCGCTGAGGTTTTGGCTGCGCACCCAACCCTGAGTGCCTTCACCGGTGGTGATTAGCGACCAGAGATTATTGTCTGTGCCCAGTTCCTCGCGTATTAAATCAACTTTGGTGCCGCTCACCAGGCCTTTTTGTAAAATGCTGGACTTGGCGTTTTTTTCGCTGTGCAGGGGAATATAAACCACATCGGAAATGTAGCGATCCAGGGCTAGCGCTGCGGGGGCTGCAAGGCAAAAACTTAAGCATCCAAGCCCGGCAAGTCGGGTGATTTTGTTCACTGTGTGTTCTCCAGCTTTTAAAATTATTTGAATTAAGGGAAAACTTGTTTGAAGGGTTTGACTTGGACCCTGGCGTAAACCCCTGCCTCTATATAGGGGTCTTGATCTGCCCATGATTGTGCCTCTTGCAGTGAGCCGAATTCGGCTACCACCAAACTACCTGTAAATCCGGCATCGCCTGGGTCGTTACTATCTATAGCTGGATGAGGGCCAGCTAACACCAGACGGCCCAGATCTTTGAGCGTTTGCAGGCGCGCCAGGTGAGCCGGGCGCGCGAGTTTACGTTTTTCCAAACTGGCAGCGACATCCTCGCTGATAATGGCATAAAGCATAGTGGAGCTCTTAATGTGAAAGTTGGGAAATAGAAAAGGGTCTAGATATGCTGGGCAATTTTTTGGTCAGGCACTGTCTTCAGTGCCATCGTTTATTACCTCTTCCATGGTTAACCCGGTTAGCAGCTTAATGCTGCGGAAAACATAAAATAGTGTGCCGATTAGTATCAGGGTCATAGGTAGTGCAATAACGGGATAACTCAGTGCCGTCATTTTACCTAATTCTTCGTTGAAAGCTTCAGTACCCGGGTCGCTTACCATAATCATTTTAGCGAGCACAAAATTGAGCAGGGAAGAGAGAAAAAATGAACCGGCGATAAGCAGCGAGGCATTGGTTAGGGTGCGATCAAATAGTGTGCGAGTGTGGCGATCAGCAAGTGCCTGATCAATTTTAGATACTCTGAGTACCTTGTCGTTGTACAGAAACGTCCTCACCAGGGGGTAGCGGGTTTTCATTGAGACCAGCGTAGCTATACCCAAGAGTGCGGGAATGGCTGCTTCTTTAATGGCGAAATAGCGCGTGGGCAGGTGTAGCAGGCTTATGCCGCCTGTGAGCAGAACACTGACTATGCCAAGGGCGGAAAGGAAGTTGAATTTACGGCTGATAATGAAATCCCGTGTGCCGTAGCCAATTGGAAAAGCGAGGGCGACAATCAAACCGAGATTCGGCCCCAAATACTTTTCACTACTTAATTTGGTCAGTATCAGGGTTGGAATCACAATATTCATTAACAGATTGGCCAGAAAACTTTCTTTATGGGGCTTTTTTGTTTGCTGGTCTGTCTTTTTTGGTGTCTCGGGTGAATTTTGCGCGGGTTTATCGGCTAACATGGTCTGCTTAATCTCTTTTCACAGTGGGCTGCCCTTAATGCAACTGGGGCAGTTGGCTGGTTTTTAAATTGGTGTTTTTTGGCCCCTTTACCTGTTTCCGGGCGGGAAAAATTTGCGCTTAGGACCATTGGGTTGCTCAGGAGTTTCTGTGATCTTCGATTTACATTGCCATACCCACTATTCCGACGGCCGATTAAGTCCGCAGGATTTGTTAGCGCGCGCGCGCGCTAACAACGTTGAGGTGCTGGCGGTGACGGATCACGATACCATAGCTGGTCTTGAGTTTGCACAAGAAGCTGCCCGGCAAACAGGTATTCAGCTAGTGCCGGGGATCGAATTTTCTTCGGCCTGGAACAAGGTAAATGTCCATATTATTGGCCTTTGTATCGACCTGAGCTCAGCCGGGCTACAGGCCGCTGTAGATGCACAAGAGGCGGCGCGCAATTTTCGCTCAGAGGCCATTGCCCTGCGCCTGGCTCGGGCGGGTATACCTGGTGCGCTTGAGGGCGCGCGCGCTATAGCGGGTGACGCCGTGGTTGGGCGGCCACATTTTGCCCAGTTTTTAGTTGCCCAGGGCAGGGTTAAAAATATTAACGCCGCGTTTAAAAAGTACCTGGGCACAGGAAAAAGTGCAGATGTTAAATACGAGTGGCCGGATATGGCCGATGTGATTGCCTGGATTCATGGCGCTGGCGGCTTGGCGGTACTGGCACATCCAGCCAAATATGAACTCACTCGGACTAAAATGTGCCGATTGATAGGTGATTTTGCCCAACTTGGTGGTAACGCCGTGGAGGTAATCAATGGTCGTCAGGAGGATCGCCTCACCCAGGATTTGGCGAGCATCACGCAAGGGCTTGGCTTGTATGCCTCTTGTGGTTCCGATTTTCATTTTCCCGATCAGCCTTGGCAGGAGTTGGGCCGATTTGGCCAGTTGCCCCAGGGGGTAGTGCCAATTTGGCAGGCGCCTCAGTTCAAGCGCTATGTTGGGCCCTCAGATCAATCAGTCAATTAAGGGCTGAACTTAACTATTGCTATAAGGAGTTGTTATGGCCCAGTTTTTTCAAATACACCCGGAGAACCCTCAGCAGCGGCTAATTGCTCAGGCGGTGGAGATTATTCGCAAGGGAGGGGTAATTGTTTATCCAACCGATTCGGCCTATGCCCTGGGTTGTCACATAGGTGATAAGGATGCCCTGGAGCGTATTCGCAGCCTGCGCAAGCTGGATAAGAACCACAATTTCACCCTGATGTGCCGGGATTTGTCGGAACTGGCAACCTACGCCAGAGTGGGTAACCAGGCCTTTCGTCTACTCAAAAATCACACGCCGGGTGCCTACACCTTTATTTTAGAGGCTACTGCGGAGGTGCCGCGCCGGTTGATGCATCCAAAGCGCAAAACTATTGGTTTGCGGGTTCCTGACAATGCCATTGCATTGGCCTTGCTGGATGAGTTGGGCGAACCATTGATGACCAGTAGTTTATTGCTACCGGGCGAGGAGTATCCGATGACTGATCCCTACGATATCCGCGATAGCCTTCAGCATCATGTGGATTTGGTCATTGACGGTGGCTACTGCGGCCTGGAGCCAACCACGGTGATAGATCTGACCTCAGAGTCGCCCGAACTTCTCCGTCAGGGTAAAGGTGATTTCTCAGATTTTTAACATAAATCAATGAAAAATAAGCAGATTATGGAATGGATTTCAGTGCTGTCATGGATCTGGCTAAATCGCTATAATGCGCCCCTTGGCCAAGAGTTGGCCGCTTATAAATCCTGAATTGGCGTCTGTGTCAGCGGCTGTAACCACTGGCGAAGCCTAAAGAGCAGCGAGAGCCCAGCGCGTGAGTCAAAACCCAGATCAATCTACGCCAGAGTTTACTTTGACGGCTGTCGCCCAAGGCGATGGGCTCGAAGCGACTCCTGACGAGGGTTCTATAGCCGGTGGCGCTGCCGACGAGTCGGTCAGCCCCGGGGAGATGCATCACCGCCCGCTGCAAGGCGAGATGCCCTTCGCGGTGGTACACGGCAAAGCCTATACCCAGTTGCCCCAGGATCTCTATATTCCGCCAGACGCGCTAGAGGTATTCCTTGAGGCATTTGAGGGGCCGCTGGATTTATTGCTCTATCTGATCCGTCGCCAAAATATCGATATTCTCGACATCAATGTCTCGGAAATAACCTCCCAGTACATGGCCTATGTAGATTTGATGGAATCCCATCAGTTTGAACTGGCCGCTGAATATCTGGTGATGGCGGCAATGTTGGCAGAAATCAAATCGCGAATGCTGCTGCCGCGCAGCAGCGACGCCGATGAAGAAGAGGATGATCCTCGCGCTTCCTTAATTCGCCGCTTGCAGGAGTATGAGCGTTTCAAGCAGGCCGCAGAAGACATGGATGCGCTGCCGCGGATGCAGCGCAATATTTATCCGGCGGCGGCCTCGGCACCCGATAGAGCCCTGACCAGACCCGATCCCGATGTGGATTTGCGCGAGCTGCTGTTGGCACTTTCTGAGGTTTTGCGCCGCGCCGATATGTTTGAAAGTCACCATGTATCGCGGGAAAAACTCTCCACCCGCGAGCGTATGGCTCAGGTATTGGACAAACTGGCCCATCAGCAGTTTGTGCCTTTTCTGGCTCTGTTTACCATCGAGGAAGGGCGCCTGGGCGTGGTGGTAACCTTTTTGGCGGTAATGGAGCTGATTAAGGAATCTTTGGTGGAAATAGTACAAAGCGAATCCTTTGGACCCATTCACGTAAAAGCTAGAACCCAATGACACACGATATAGACAACGATCTGGACGAAGGCCTGGAAGAGTCAACCCTGGACAGCGCTGGTGGTGGGCGCTCTATTGGCCAGGTTGAAGAACTGGCGGCCGAAAATCGCAATAAAAATGCGCTGTCACCCCAGACGGCGGTTGCGCCAGAGATGTTGCGTCATATTATCGAGGGCGCGATTCTCGCTGCTGCTCAGCCGTTGACAATTGCGCGAATTCGCGAGCTTTTTGATGAGGAGCTGGCCCCCGCCAAGGAGGAGGTCCAGGCGGCGCTGGAAGATATACAGGCAAGCTACGCCAATCACGGCATAGAGCTTAAAGAGGTGGCTTCAGGCTGGCGCTTTCAGGTTCGCGATAGCCTGGCGCCCTGGGTTAACCGTCTGTGGGAGGAAAAACCTCAACGCTACTCGCGCGCGCTGCTGGAAACTCTTTCGCTGATCGCTTATCGCCAGCCCATTACCCGCGGCGACATAGAAGAGATTCGCGGCGTTGCTGTTAGCTCACATATCATGAAAACACTCATGGAGCGCGATTGGGTGAAGGTGGTGGGGCATCGCGATGTTCCTGGGCGCCCGAGCCTTTACGCAACCACGCGCCAATTTTTGGACTACTTTAATCTTAAAAGCTTGGATGAGCTGCCCAGTCTCAGTGAGATTCGCGATCTCGATGAGTTGAGCCCCGAGCTCAACCTGGAAGATGAAGAAGGCTTGGGCGAGAGGGATACTGACCCAGTTATTGCCGATGACAATGCCGATAATCCTGTCTCCAATCCGCCTGCCTCAAATCCGGAGGCGGACACTCAAGATCCTGAACAGGCGCTACGGGAAGATGGATTTGTAGATCTTGAGGACGCGTTTGAAGAGTTCGAGTCAATTCAGCAAAACGCCGATTTAGCCGGACATCAAGAAACTGCAACCGATGTGATATCGGATGCCCCTGAAAATGAAGAGGAAGACAACGGAGACTCCACTCCGTAATACCCTATGGTAAAAAAAACTGATTCGGATAAATCCGGAAAACCCAGCAGGGCTGTGAAGCCAGACGCTGCAAAACCTCGCACCAAGGCGCCAGCCAAAGCGGCTCCCACCACTAAAAAGCCCTTTGCTGCAAAAGCAGATGCTGGCCGAAAACGCAGTGAAAAGCCCGCCTCTGACGCGCCAGTTCGCTCAAGTAGCAGTGCTAGTTCATCTGCCGCCGATGAGAAATTGCAAAAAGTGCTTGCCCGCGCCGGTATTGGCTCGCGCCGCGAGATGGAGCGCGCAATTGAAGAAGGGCGCATCAGGGTTAACGAGCAAACCGCTAAGCTTGGCGATAGGGTTACACCTAAAGACAAAGTTTTTGTCGATGGTCACCGTATTCAGGTTCGCGAAGAGGCCAGTCGTCGCCGAGTGATTTTGTACAATAAGCCCGAAGGTGAAATTTGTTCCCGCTCAGATCCTGAAGGTCGCCCTACCGTTTATGACAACCTGCCGCCGTTAAAAGGTGAGCGCTGGATATCTGTCGGTCGACTGGACTTTAATACCAGTGGTCTGCTGCTGTTTACCAATGACGGTGAATTGGCCAACAAGCTGATGCATCCCTCATCGGTAATTGATCGCGAATATCTGGTGCGAATTCAGGGCCAGGTAGATGATGACATGAAGCAGCGCCTGCTCGAGGGCGTGTTGCTTGACGATGGTGTTGCGCGCTTTACCGATATAGTTGATGGCGCTGGCGAAGGTAAAAATCGCTGGTTCTATTGCGTGGTGATGGAGGGGCGCAATCGCGAGGTGCGTCGTTTGTGGGAGTCGCAAGGGGTAAAAGTTAGCCGCCTCAAACGTGTTCGCTACGCCAATATTTTTATTCCCTCCCATGTGCGCGTGGGCCACTGGATAGAATTGGCTGAACACGAGATTCGCGATCTGTGTAAAACTGCGGGCTTTGATAGCAGCAACTATACAAAAATAATGCGCCCAAATCGTGAGGAAGCCGCGCAAATCGAGCGCCACGATAAAAAGCTGCGCTCAGCATCTGCGCCGCCAAAGCGTGTTAAGCGCCTGCAACACAAACTGAAAAAAGACTAAATAAAAAAGCCGCATTTGCGGCTTTTTTATTGCAAATCGCCAATCAGTTTTTGGCGAAAGTCACTACCCGGTTGCGACCCATGGCTTTAGCTTGGTAAAGCGCGCTATCTGTTTGTTCAAATAACTCGTTAATATTGCGTTTTTCACCTGGCGCTATTCCAGAAATTCCGATGCTTACGGTAGGTTTGATGTGTTGCTCGTTATGGCCAATGTGCAATTGTTCCACCTGAGCTCGCACTCGCTCGGCAATGATATAGGCGTTGTCGAGGCTGGTTTTATTAAGGATGACCACAAACTCTTCGCCACCAAAGCGAAAAACCTCATCGCTACTGCGACAGCTTAACTGGATGCTTTGCGACACCTGCTGCAATACCTGATCGCCGCGCACATGACCAAAGTTGTCGTTGATACGTTTAAAGTGATCCACGTCGATCATTAACAGTGACAGCGGTGAACCATGGCGCTCAGCGAGCATAAGTTCGCGCCTCATGGCGGCATCCAGGGCTGCGCGATTACCCACCATTGTCAATGGGTCGAGCAGGGTAAGCTTTAGTGCGGTTTGGTATTTGAGAGCGTTGCGCAGCGGGTGAACTAGATAGCTGAGCAGCTGTTCAAGCGTGGCCAGTTCGCTCTCACTAAAGCGTTTGCCGCGGCTAAACACTATAGTGCCCAGCTCACCATCTTCCAGGCTGAGGCGGTAATCGCAGTGGTGAATGCTGTCTCTGCCAAATTTCATCGCTTCGTTGCCGGGTTGGCTGAACTTCAGGCCGCCCACGCTTATTAAGGGCTGCAGATGTTTGAAGAACATACCAAGCAGGTCGGGTAAATTTAAACTGGTTTGCAATACCTGCAGTAGTCGAAAGCGAGCATGCAACGCCTGTTCGGGGTTTAACTCCTGCTGGCGCGCAGCATCGTTTTGGGCATTTTGGGCTTTGGTGACCATGTAGATGTCGCGCATAGCGCTTACCTGTGTTGCTAAAAAGGTTTAAGGTTGAAAGTTGCCGCTTCGCGGTTTTTTAACACCTTTGAATGCCTAAAAAGCGAAATCCGTGCCATGGTCTTTTTCTTTTATATAAAATCAATATAAAACAAAGAGTTAAGTGCTTTTTATCGAGCGGAATGTAAATCCCACTCTGTGACCTGCGTCAATAATTTAACGGTTTAAAGGGGCGGGCGGAAATAACTGGCCGCTTTGAGGGGGTGGGGCTTATTAGGCGCTTTTGCCGCAAATTGACGCCTCTTAACTTGGCGCAATCGCCGGTAGCTTTATTTGCACCGTTAAACCATGGGGCTGACTGTTCTCGGCCCATATGTCGCCCTTGTGTAGCTTGACGCTACGATAGGCGATGGCTAGGCCAAGCCCGTAGCCGCCACTCTCGCGAGCGCGAGCTTGGTCGGTGCGGTAAAAGGGTTCAAATATATCAACGAGTTGGTCTTCCGCTACTCCCGGCCCCTGGTCGGTGATCTGCACCCGATATTCCTCGCCTTTAGCATGCAGCTCGATTCGAACCTTGCTATTAAGCGGCGCGTAGAGCAGGGCGTTGCGCAACACATTTTCAAAAACACCCACCAGCATATTGCCATGGGTAGATACCAAGGCCTCGTCCAATGAGGTCTGCAGGAGAATCTCTACAGATTTTTCCAGAGCTTCTTCCCGGGCGTTTTCAGCAAGCGTCCGCAGCAGGCAAACCAAGTCCAGCACATCGTCTAACTCCCAGTTTTCCTGGCCAACCAGAGGGAGTGTCAAAATATCGGTAATTATGTTGTTGAGATAGTCGGCCGCCTGTTTGGCACGATTTAACTCAGCATCTACCACCCCCTGGCTGCGCTGGTGAGCTAGGGCCAGGGCGATTTGCAGGCGCGCAAGGGGGGAGCGCAGTTCATGGGATACATCCTTGATTAACCGCTTTTGCTCCATCATCACCTTCTCCAGGCGCTCGGTCATATGGTCAAAATCGCGGCCCAAGTCGGCAATCTCGTCTCGCCTGCCTTGAAATTGTTTACTGATGCGAACGCTTAAATCGCCACCGGCAATTTGCTGGGTGGCTTTTTGCAGGGTGTTGATGCTGCGGGTAAAGTGCCTGGCTAAAGCAAAACAGGCGGTGCCGCTCACCAGAATAGATACCAGCAGCAGTGGCCAGATATTTTCAATAAACAGTTCCCAGATAATGTCGCGATCCGGCCCCTCATCGCGCCCTGCTGAGATAGTAATTAGCCGCATGCTGCTGCCGTCGTTAAGAGTGATATAACGGCCAAACAGCTTGCGATTGCGGTCTTGAACTTTGTCGTAGGGGTGCTTGCTAGTCAGTCTCGGTGCCAGGACGGTAACCCCAGGAGGCAATGGGCGATCAAGCAGGTCGCGGTTGTGTTTGTCAATAATGTAGACAAAGCGCAGCGACCAGCCGGGCATGGCCCTTAGGTCTTCGCTAAGCTGCTGACTATTGCGGTTGACCGCATTGCCCACCATCTGAAACAGGAGTCGTTTAGCGGGCGAGTCGTCAGAGTTAATATTGTGCTGCAGATTGCCTTCAGGGGTTATGTCAAACCAATGTACCACTATGTTGGTGCCGACAATAATCGCAGCAGTAATCAACCAAAAGGTAAAGAAGATCTTGAGGTAAAGCCGGGTCATCACGGCGCGAGTTACTCATCCACCAGGGTTAACATGTAGCCAGCACCGCGCACATTAATGATCAGGTCGCGGTTCGAGCCAGCCTGGGCAATTTTTTTGCGGATGTTGCTCACGTGTACGTCGATGCTGCGGTCGTAGGCGGTTAGCTTGCGATTTAATGCCTGCTCGGTCATTTCATCTTTACTGATCACTTGGCCAGCGCGGCGCACCAGAATTTCCAGCACACTGAATTCCGTTCCTGTGAGGGGAACATCTTTGTCTTCCCAAGTAGTGGTACGGGTGCCCAGGTGCAGGCTTAGCTTACCGGAACTGATTCTTTCTACCTGGGGCTGGCTGCTTTCGCTTTTACTGGCGCGGCGTAAAATAGCGCGAATGCGCGCAACAAGTTCGCGCGGGTCGCAGGGTTTGGCCAGATAATCATCAGCGCCTATTTCCAGGCCAATCACGCGATCTACCGTATCGCCCTTGGCGGTGAGCATGATCACTGGCACCTGGCTGTGTTGACGCAGGTTTTTAAGCACCTCAAAGCCATTGCGAACTGGCAGCATTACGTCCAGGACTATGAGGTTGTAAGCGTTATTCTCAGTGAGCTCCAAGGCAGACTGGCCATCGTGGACCATATCAACAGAAAAGCCTTCTGTGACCAGATATTCACCTAGTAGCTGGCACAGCTCCTGGTCATCATCAATAAGCAGCACTTTTAGCATAATCCTATTATTACCTCAGCTTTTAAGACCCGGCAGTGTGCATCAGGCCAATATAAGAGTCATGATTCTTGTAAGGTTTTTAACCAATCTTAACAGAATAAGAGGGGATAATTTCTCCTAGGTCGAAAGCCAATTCCCGGGGCTTTGAAAATCAAATTGGTTATCGACCTCCCTTTTTTGAATCTGGAGGAAATTCCAATGAAAGTTACCAAATTATCGCTTTTGGCAGTGGTGTTGGCTTCTGGTGTGAGCTTGGCTGCATCCAGTTTTGCAGGGCAGGCGAATGATATTGCCGATTGTCCTCATCACCATACAATGGCTAAGTTCGGCCCTGATGAGGCCAGCCGCCCTATGGGCCATATGTTAAAGGGATTGGATTTAACGGATGCGCAAAAAGTCACGTTAAAAAGCCAGCGCGATGCGGATGCAAAAAGCCGTGAACAATTGCAGGAGAAACTGTTAGGCGCGCGCGAAGCTCTACAAAAAGCGGTTGTATCTGGCGCAAGTGACAGCCAGCTGCAAAGCCTGGCGGGCAAACTTGGCCAGCTGGAATCTGAGCGGGCACTGGCTATGGCAAAGGGGCAAAAAGCCTTTTTAGCCGTGTTGACGCCAGAGCAAAAACAAAAACTTGAGGCGCAAAAAGCCGAGCGCCAAGAGAAAATGAAGGCACGTATGGAAAAGCATCAGCAGGCGCGCGATGCCAAGCGTGAAAGTTAATTAAACGGCTGGGCCCGGCGCAATAACACCGGGCTTGCGCCGGTTTGTTAATGTTGGGAAAATTCGCGCCTGAATTTTCCCTGATAGCTGAGGTTGCTGTGGCCAAAATAGGTCTGTTTTTTGGAAGTGATGAAGGTAATACCGAGAGAGTCGCCTACCGTATACAGGCACGCTTCGGTGCCGATGTGGTAGATGTTCAGGATATTGCTGATGTCACTCAACTGGACTTTGCCAATTACGACAAAATCATCCTCGGTATTCCAACTTGGGATTTTGGCCAAATTCAGTCTGATTGGGAGGAGTTCTGGGATGATATCGCTCAGGTAGATTTTACTGGTAAGCAGGTTGCGCTCTATGGTTTAGGCGACCAATTTGGCTACGGTGATTACTTTTTGGATGCCATGGGTATGCTTCACGATGTAATTTTGCCCAACGGCCCGGAGATAGTTGGCTATTGGCCTACAGAGGGCTACGAGTTTGAAGCATCCAAGGCGCAGATCCCTGGGCAAAACCTCTTTGTTGGCTTGGCCTTGGATGAAGATCAACAGGAGAATCTGTCGGCAGATCGCTTAAATCGCTGGTGCGAGCAAATTTGTGAAGAGTTTGGTTTGGATATATCGGTTGTTGCTCTGGATGATTAATTGTTAACCACACTCGAAAAAAAAGGCGCCTCGGCGCCTTTTTTGTTTTTCGGTGTTTGTGGTTTATTTGGCGTCAAACTTCAGCCACAAATACGGCGCGGATAGGGGCGGGATGGCCTTCTGCTGTTTTACCTGGATCGTCTGGGTGAAGAAACTCTGGTAGTGAATGGAATCTCATCCAATGAGTCGAGCGCTGCTCCTCGGTTGTTGTTGGGCAAATATCAACTACGCGTGGATTTTTAAAGCCAACTTTTCGCATCCACGCCAGTAGCGTGGGGCAGGAGGGCAAAAACCATACATTGTTCATCATGGCGTAGCGCCCCTCAGGCACAAGCACTTCTCCCAATTCGCCGTCGATAACCAGGGTTTCCAACACCAGTTGTCCGCCGGGTTTGAGGGTGTTTTTTAACTCGAGCAAATGATCAATAGGTGAGCGTCTATGGTAGAAAACCCCCATGGAAAAGGTGGTATCAAAGGCCATCAGTTTTTCCGGGAGATCTTCAATACCTAGCGGCAATACGTCCACCGGATGCTTGCCGCCAGCCAGTTGCTTAATCATTTGAAACTGCACCACAAAGCGCGGTGAGGGGTCTATACCAATTACCCGTTTGGCGCCAGCACCAAGCATGCGCCAGCAGTGATAGCCATTGCCACAGCCCACGTCCAGAATCAGCCGATCGGTTAAGGGGGCCAGATGCGGCAGCACTCTGTCCCATTTCCAATCGGAGCGCCATTCGGTGTCCAGGTGAATGTCGTGAATAAAGTAGGGGCCTTTGCGCCAGGGGATAAGCTCCTCCAAAACACTTTGCAGTTGTGCGCGGGTTTGCTCATCGCAATCTGCATCGCCACCCTCTGCATCACCACCTATAGTCACGCTGTGGCTGAAGTCCAACTTGCTGGGTGAAATTTTCGGTAGGCGAGCTAGCGAATCCTGCCAGCCAGGCAAATCGCCATAGCGGACATGGTCCAAGCCGCGGACAATTTGCTCCGGCAACAACTCAGCCCAGGCGGCTAAAGGTGTGGTGCGTAGAGCGTGGATGAGATCTTGGTAAGGTGACAGGGACACGGCGAGTCTCTTAATCCGTTATTTAACGGCGATAATGGAGGCGAAGTTGAAGCACTGGAACCAAATGTCCACGCTGTGAAATCCGGCATCGCGCAGACGCCGGCGATGGCTGGCAAGGGTTTCGGGGATCAGGTAGTTTTCTATAGCGGCGCGCTTTTGGGCAATTTCCAGGTCGGAATAGCCATTGGCGCGCTTGAAGTTATGGTGCAACTCAATCATTAACTGTTCGTGGGTTGCATCCTCAAAAGCCAGCTTTTCGGACAGGATCAACACACCGTTGGGTAACAGCCCGTCCCAGACTTTTTTGAGTAGCGCTAAACGCTCTTCAACAGGAATAAATTGTAAGGTGAAGTTCAGTACTACCACCGAAGCATTGCTGATGCTTATATCCTGAATTTGTGATTCCACCAGCTCGACAGCTATTTCACTTGAATCTGCATCCATTACCTGACGGCAGCGGCTGAGCATGGCGGACGAGTTGTCCACGCCAATAATTTTGCAGTCGGCGGCCTTAATGCTGTGGCGCATCGCCAGGCTGGCGGCACCCAGCGAGCAGCCCAGGTCATAGCAATTACTGCCCGACTGCGCATAGCGCTCGGCCAAATTGCCAATCATGTTGATGATGGTAGCGTAGCCCGGAACTGAGCGTTTGATCATGTCCGGGAATACATTCACCACATTTTGATCAAAAGCAAAGCGACTGACCTGGGCCAGGGGGTTGGCGTAAATGGTATCCGGTTTGGATTCCTGCATGGTGCGGCTCAAGGAGGTAAATAAAGTTCGCTATTGTACCGGCTGATATTTATTACAACAAATTCAACGATTCATAAAAATGTCATATATAGCGGAGATTATCGCCATTACTAAAGTGAGTTAGTCGTGTGTTCAGAATGTCCCTACCTATGTCTCTTGATACCCTCGCCTTGACACTGATGGATTTAAATCTTTCCCAGGAGCATTTGAGTCGACAGCCGGAGTTGCGTCGAATTCTGGAGCGCAAACTATTAACTCCGGTTTTTCAGCCTATAGTCGCGTTGGAGCATGGGCGTATTCTAGGCTATGAAGCCCTAATTCGCGGCCCGGAAGACAGCGAACTACATAAGCCAGATGCGCTTTTCGCCTGTGCGCGACACTCTCGATTGCTCGCCGCATTGGAATTTGCCTCCCGCGAAGTATCCTGCCAACAATTTGCTGAATTGGGCTTACCCGGCAAGCTTTTCCTTAATATGTCGCCTATCAGCTTTACCGACAGCCAGTACCGCGATGGGGTGACGCTAAAAATCTTGCAGCGGGTTGGCTTGAGTGCAGAGAGGGTGGTGTTTGAATTAACCGAAAGCCAGCCGCTGGATGAAATTGAGCTGTTGCGCGCTGCTTCCGGCCATTTCCAGCGCCAGGGGTTTGCCATTGCCCTTGATGATTTAGGTGCAGGCTATGCTGGCTTGCGGGTGTGGAGCGAGCTTTGCCCAGATTACGTAAAGATCGATCGCCATTTTATTTCGGGTATTGACCGCGACCCGGTGAAGCGGGAATTTGTCCGCGCGATGCTGGATATCGCTCATCGCATAGGCCACAAAGCCATAGCTGAGGGTATAGAGACAGCGGAAGAGTTTTCTACGTTGGTTGCCTTGGGCGTTGAATATGCTCAGGGTTATTTTATTGCTCGCCCCCAAGCCAAGCCGGTGCGCGAGTTCCCGGCGCATGTTGAACTCATATGTCGCAAGCGCATAATTCGTCATCAACACGCCTTTGTTCGCACCCTGGGGGAGCTGGTTACTGATGCCAAGCCTCTAGTGCCTACAACACCAGCTGGAGAAGTGGTAAAACTGTTTCGCAGTGATCTACGATTGACTTCAATTCCCGTGGTAGAAGGCGATTCACCCTTAGGCATGGTCAGTCGTAGCGAATTGCTGAATGTGTTTTCCCAGCGCTTTGCCCATGAGTTATATAACGAAAAGCCCATCGCTGAATTTATAAGCCCATTATCAGTCATTACTGAAGTCACTACTGAGCTAAAGGAGCTTGGTCAAGCATTAACCGATGACCCCCATCAAAACTTGAGTGTCGACTTTATTATTAGCGATCAGGGACGATATTTGGGCATTGGTAAAGTTCGTAACCTGTTGCGTTGTATTACCGAGGAAAAGCTGCGCCATGCGCGCCACAGTAATCCCTTAACTCAGCTGCCAGGTAATGTTCCATTGTACGAATGGATAGATAAGCTGCTGGTGCAACAAAAGTCTTTTGTTGCTGCCTATTGCGATATTAATAACTTCAAACCGTTTAATGATCGCTTTGGCTACAGCCTTGGCGACGATATTATTTTGCAACTGGGCCAGATACTGCTGCAGGAAATCGACCCGGCTAAGGATTTCGTTGGTCATGTGGGTGGAGACGACTTTGTGTTGGTGTTTGGCAGCAGCGATTGGCACCAGCGCTGCGAACGGGTGTTAGCTAGTTTTGATAGTGCCTGTAAGAAGATTATCCCGGAGGGGCGCGAAACTTACTGGGCTAGAGATCGGCAGGGTAGGCGTCAGTCCTTTGGCCCGTTAAGTTTAGCTATCGGCTGTATAGAGCCGGATTTGGCCCAGTGTATAAGCCATCAGCAAATAGCGGTAATGCTTGCGGAAGCTAAGCTCGCGGCCAAGCTTCCTGGTGAAAATCATATCTTTATGTCCAGGCGTCGTCAGCCAGCTTAGGTTATAGGCTGGCGAGGCTTATAAACTATTGATCAGCCTCAAAAATTTCCTTAGATCTTTTTCCACTTAGGCAAGTCTGGTCTATTCTTACCTTGATTTAGGGTAGGAGAGAGCAGAATGTCGGTTGTGGAATATCACAAAATGCACGCCTTGGTAGTGGATGATTTCGAAAACTTCCGCTCCACACTCTACAAAATGCTAGGCGATATAGGGATCGGCAATGTCGATTCTGCCAGTACTGGTGAAGAGGCACTTAGATACGCCAAGGCGCGCGCTTACGATTTGATCCTCTGCGATCATAATTTGGGCAAGGGCAAAACTGGCCAGCAAGTTCTCGAGGAGCTGCGCACCGAAAAATCGCCAAGCTCAGATAGCTTGTTTATTCTGGTTACTGCTGAAAATAGCAAAAGTATCATTATGGCGGCTTATGACTATGAGCCAGACGCCTATCTCACCAAGCCCATTACCACTAAAGCCCTAGAGCAACGTTTGGCTCGCCTGTTTGACCAGCGCGATGTGCTAAAGCCAATTGCCCAGGCTCAAGCTAATGAAAATTGGGGGGAGGCCACTCGATTATGTCGAGCGCAGATCGCTGAGGGGGCTCGCTACGTCAATCAGTGTCAAAAAATCCTCGGACAATTGTATTTAAATACCAATCAACTCGCCGAAGCCGAACAACTGTTTCGCAGCGTGTTGGATAGTCGAGAACTGGAATGGGCGCAGTTGGGCATGGCGCGGACTAAAATTTTGCAAGGTGATTATCTTAATGCGCTCCAATGGCTGGAGGCGGTGCTGCAAAATAACCCCCTTTGTATGAAAGCTTACGACCTACAGGCGGAAGTTTATCGTGCCCAGGGTGCTACGCAGGCGTTACAGGATGTGTTGGTGCAAGCGACGGACTTGTCGCCATTATCAATTTTGCGCCAACAGGCGCTCGGCGAAGTGGCGCAGCAAAATAACGATCTGGTCGTGGCCGTGGGCGCTTTGCGCCGTGCAGTTAAAGTTGGTGAGCATTCGGTATTTGATAAGCCCGAGGTTCACAGCCAATTTGCCCAGTCGGCGGTAGATTTATTTGCCGTGGATAAAGAGTTGGCCAAACCCATAGTGCGTGAGGCACTCAAGACTGTTACTGAGATGGAGCAGAAATTCGGTAAAAAGTCTGATCAAAAAACCAATGCATTATTTTTAGAGAGCCAATTGCTAGTTTGCTCTGGCGACGAAAAAAAAGCACAAGAGGTATTTGATCGCGCCCAGGCTAGCCTCGGAGATTTACGCGGTGAAGCTGGCCTGACCGCGGAAATAGAAATGATTCGCGCGCTGCGCACCCTGGGGCAGCTAGATGAGGCGGAAAAGCAGCTGCAATTATTGTCAGCCAAATATGCTGATCAGCAGGCTGCGCTGGAGCGCTTGGACGTGCTTCAGGACGAGCCGCAAAGCGAAAAAAACAAACAGTTGGTCGCAGAGATAAACAAAAAAGGAATCGCTGCCTACAATGCCAAAAACTATTCTGCCGCTGCAGAGGCGTTTGGCGCGGCACTGCAAAGCCTCCCCAATCATATCGGTTTGCGACTTAATTACATTCAGGCAGCAAGCGACGATTTGAAGCAAAATTTTAATCAAAAACTTAGTGATCGCGTGCTTGGCTCGATGACTAAGACGGGGAAAATTATTTCGCCTCAACATCCGCAGTATCGACGTTATAGACAGTTACAGGAAAACCTGAACTCATTGCAAAAAGACAAAACTAGTGGGGTGAAGCTGTGACTGAACGCTTAAGTGACAATACTGGTGGATCTAAAACCCATATGGACTTTTCATTTGTGTTGGCCCACAGTGTACATGACATGAAAAATTCGCTTGGAATGCTGTTGACTACTCTGGCGGACATGATGGATAAGTACCCGCCGCAAGATGATATACAGGCCAAGTTTTTTTCTACTTTAGAGTACGAAGCGGCGCGCATTAATAGTGAGCTGGTGCAGCTATTGGCGCTTTACCGTATGGATGAGCAGAAGTTGGTATTTGAAATTGATGAGCACCATGTGCTCGATATTATCGAGGAGCAGGTGGCGCGAAATGATACCTTGTTCAAGGCGCGCCAGTTGTCTATTGAGGTGGATTGCCCTGCAGATTTAACCTGGTACTTTGATAATGAAATGCTCGGTGGCGTGCTCAATAATATTTTAGTTAACTGTGCCCGCTACTCCCATAAGCGCTTATTGGTGACTGCAGGAATCGATAATGGGTTTATGCGTATCGCTATTGCTGATGACGGTGAAGGTTACCCAGAATTTATGCTGCACGATTTTTCGCGCTCGGGAAATGTCTCCTTCAGTTCTGGTAGTACCAAATTGGGCCTGCTTTTTGCGCAAAAAGCTATGGAAATGCACCGGGCACGGGGGCGAGAGGGCTATATGATTCTGGCTAACCAGGGGCCTTTGGGGGGAGGGCAGCTGAGCCTGTATTTGCCATAGCTCAAGACTCTTGCACGAGCTAATCGGTGCTTGGTTGAAAATGGCGACGGGCTAATGCATCATCCAACACCTTAACTGAAGGTTTAGGGCTTCCACAGGGTTGATATGTTAAAAATCCGATTTAAAGATAATAAATACAATGCCGTTTGGTTAGTTGAGCCGAAAATTACCATTGGTCGCTCGGCAACCAATGCATTGGTTGTTGATGACCCCATAGTTGCCGACGTGCACCTGGAGGTGCTGGTTGATAACGAAAATCTGACGCTGAAAAACCTTATTCCTTCTTGCCCAGTGAAGGTAAATGATCTCGAAGTTTCGGGAGCATGTGAGCTTAAGCCAGATGATCAGATAACACTCGGCGCTATAGAGTTGATCGTAATAGATCCAAAACGTGAGCCCCGCGCAAATACTGAAGACACTGCCAGCGTTACCCAGCTTCGTCCGCAGAAATTAACTGGTTGGTCGCTTAAATCAAATCATGCTGCTCTGGGCAATAGGGTTTTCCCGCTAAAAGAGCTTACTGTTATTGGGCGAGCGAATGATTGTGATATCAGTTTACCCGCTGCGCATTTATCGCGCCGACATGCGCAGTTGCACGTAGTTGATGGATTGCTGTTCGTTAAAGACCTGGGCTCAGCGAATGGCACTTTTGTCAATGGCAAGCAAGTGAATGAAGCCAGGGTGAAGCGTGGCGATGAGCTGAGATTTGACGCACTTAGTTTTGGTGTAATGGGGCCTGCTGATGATATGACCAAAACGACGGTACGCAAAGTTGCCACTAAAGCTGCTGAGGCTTCTGGAGAGAGTCACCCAGAGGGTAAAACATCTGAAGGCAAGGCCAAACCCTTGGCAACCAAAGGATTAAGTACACAAAACTCACGCAGCTCAATCAAACCGGCGAATGTCAAAATTAGTCCGCAAGGGGGGCAAGAGGTTAAAGATGGCTCTCACAAGGGGCGCTTTGGTCTCATTTTCATCGGTGTTTTAGCTGTAGTGGTTATAACTGCATTGATACTTACCCGTAAATAGCCTTGAAGCTTTGGTGCGGCGGGTCGATAACCTTTTCGACCCGCCACAACCTTAGCCGCGAACTTCAGGGGGTATCATGAATCTCACCAGTCTTATTCAATCGTTTTCGCAAACCTCAGTTACTTCAAACCAGTCGGGCAAGACATTATCCTCTCAGGTGACCCAGGTGTCGTTGCAAAGCCTGCAGCAAACCCAGATGACCGATGAAGAGCAACAGCAATCTGCGCTTCAGTTACTCAGCGATACTTTAGCCAAGGCCTATGAGCATATTCGCAGCAATAAGGTTTCCGCTACTGATCAGTATCGATCCCTGGAACCCCTCAGCGCCGAAAAGGTGGCCAATAATGTTCTTGGCTTTATTGAGCGCCGTTTAAAGCTGGACCAGGCTGACGGCGCTACACAGGAGCAGTTGTCTTCCCGCCTCGAGGCTGGACTGGATGGCTTTAAGCGTGGTTTTAGTGAGGCTCAGGAAAAGCTTAAGTCGCTTAACTTACTGTCGGATAATGTTTCAGCGGATATAGGTAAAACCTATGACCTGGTTATCAAAGGCGTCGACGAGTTGAGTAAAAAATATCTGGGGGCTTCGCCGGGTATTGACGCGGCAGCCAGCCCGGCAACTGATTCGACGCAGGTCAAATCCACTAAAGAAAACCCAATGCCTGCGGCTCTGGCGCAAGCGGTCAGTAATTTTAGCCTGTTTGGTGCTGCCAGTGCCCGAGATTTCAGTTTTGTACTAACCACCAAAGAGGGAGACAAGGTTCGTATAAACGCATCTTCCTCCCAGGGTCTCGGTCTTGCCGCTGATTCCGGGAATCAGGCAATATCAACCAGCAGTAGTGATAGCTTTTCTTTTAAAGTTAAAGGCAATCTCAACGACTCTGAGCTTGCGGCGATCAACGATTTATTAGGTAAAGTGAACGACCTGGCGAGTCAGTTTTACGGTGGTAATTTAGATGAAGCATGGAGTAGCGCCTTAGCGCTTGGTTTTGATGATAGTCAAATAACAGGTTTTTCGCTCCGTCTAGTACAGGTGGATGTGCAGAAGGTACAAACGGCTGTGCCTAACTCGGTTCAGACGAATGAATCACCTGGCAGCCCTACCGCTAGTGCTGAGCAATCTCCCTTGACCCTGCACCCAGGGATAGCTGCGATCAGTCAATTTATGAGTTCACTATTGGACTCACTGGGAACTGCCAGCTTGTTTGCTGATCCCGCCAAGCTGCTAGAGGATATTGCCGCTGGTTTTAACTCCACCGCTGTCGACGCTAATAAGACTGACTCCAGTGGAGCCGTTGTCGCTGATGCGAAAAGATTAAACGAGCAAGCTGGGGAGCAGCGCCAGGGTTTTCGTGAATTTATGCGCTCGCGCTTGAACGATTTGCATAATGAGAATTATTAATCCGGCGATGAATATTGTCGGATTAATAGTGCGGCACAGGGATGTGCCGCCGTCAGCTGAAGGCTGGCGCTAGCCCTGGAAAATCAAGCAGATTTACGCATCTGCGCCAGATTTTCCAGGGCGCCGATCAGATATGTCAGGACGATATATTTGATCGCCGGGTTAATAGCCGCTCAGTCAGATTGTTAATATAAAGCGTTTAGGGTTTGGGCTTATCTTTAACGGGTAAGCCCGAATAATCGAATATTAAAAATTGTAAGAAATTAAAGCAGGAAAATTCAGTGTCTGTATTGCTTTTATATTCAACCGCTGGCTGTCATTTGTGTGAGCTAGCTAAAGATGTAATTTACCCTTTGCTGGATGAATTCGATTTGCAGCTGGCGGAGCAGGATATTGCCGAGGCGGATGAGTTGATTGAGGCTTATGGGGTGCGCATTCCAGTGTTGTTGCTAAGTGGCGGGACACAGGATTTAGCCTGGCCTTTCGATACTCAGCAAGCAAGGCAATACCTGTCTACACAGCTTAAGTCTGTGGATTGAGGCAAGATTATGGTTGGCTGCCCATGCCTGCCATAGTATCCGAAACCCATTTCAGGGTATCAAGGTAAACCTCTGCTAACTGCTCTGGAGGAACCCCCTGGCTAGCGAAAAAATCCCAGTCGATCTCGCTCCATGCTCCTTTCTCATAGGCTTGCACTGTGCGTAGGATTTTTCCTTCATTGCCGTCAAAGTGAAGTATCGCTGAATTGATTGGCTTGCTTAAGGAGATGCTCGCTAATAGCTTATCCAGCGGGGTATCCAAAAAAGCATCCAGAATGGAAAATAATCCGGTGGTAAAAAAGGATTCCCCTTGTTTTTGCGCGGGAAGCTTGAGCGCGAGCTGCTCACACATGCGGGCTCTGGTCAGAGCCGCAACACTTAGCTCATGGGGTTTGCCGCCCAAGTTGGAAAGTACTAGCAAATTTACCCAGTTACGCAATTTATTCAATCCAAGCAACATAATTGCCTGGCGTAGGGATTCTATTTCGCGATTTAGCCCAAAGGCCGCAGAATTTATTAGGCGCAATAACTTAAAGCTCAAAATAGTATCGCTAGCGATCATTCGCTCTATCTTATCCAGAGAAACATCCGGGTTCTGCAGCATGGATAAAAGCATCAAGGCGGACTGTTTATTTTCTGCGACTTTGCGGCCACTGATTACTTGAGGCTTGGCGAGAAAGTAGCCCTGAAAGAAATCGAAACCCAGAGCTTTACAGGCCTCGAACATCTCATAGGTTTCAATTTTTTCTGCTAACAACTGGATGCCAAAGGGCTTTATATAATTAATATGAGCGAGTAGTTGCTCATTGGATAAGGCTAAAACATCGAGTTTGATGATATCTGCATAGGCAATCAAACACTCCGTTTGGTCATTGAGAACAAAATCATCCAAGGCAATGGTATAACCCTGTTCACGCAGCTTTTTTAAGGAGTGGAGCATAGCTGCATCCACCCGTTCGCTCTCGAGAACCTCAATAACTAGGCGACGCCGATCAAAGGGGGGATTGTTGTCAATCAGGGTGCGAGTGAAGTTAACAAATGCTAATCCGCTACCAACGACTTCGTCTATTGATAGCTCGGTAAAGCTATTTAATAAGACCTGCGAGCTGGCTGCATCGGCATCGCGTTTGTTTTCGAGCACCAAATCTTTATTTCGGCAAAGTAATTCGTAACCCACAACTTTGATTTTGTGGTTAAAAATAGGTTGCCGTGCCAATAGGGGTATACTACTCATATCGCTAGTGGTGATCTTGCGGTTTACTATTTGAGGTTGATTTGGTTGCTACTAGGGGCTTTCCTATTGATATAGGGCTTAACGACTGTTGCATTTTTGATAATCCAGGTATAGCTCAGGTCCTTTGTGAGGCAAGATAATACTACTCATGGGTTTAAGTGTAGTGGTCTTGGCTGGCCTTATCACCACTTATTGTCGATTTAATGCCGCATAATTGGTGTGTGCTGCCTACTTATAGCCGAATAATTTAATTTCGGGCCTATAATGGAGTTTATGTTAGACAGTTGGCGAAAAAACACCCTGCTGCGGAATTTATATGTCCAAGTTACTACATTCAATTGACCAACGAACCCGCTTGGTCGGGGAAAATAGGCTCGAGTTGCTGCTTTTCCGCTTGGGGGGGCGGCAACTATTTGCAATTAATGTGTTCAAGGTCCAAGAGGTGGTAAAGCTGCCTGTGTTGCGTCAGGTGCCCCACAGTCATCCGCATATTCGTGGCGTTGCTCATTTGCGTGGGCAAACCGTGCCGGTGATTGATTTGGCCGCAGCTATAGGTGCAACTCCTGTGGCAGATTTGGCTGGTGCAAACTTGATTGTCGCTGAATACAATCGTTCCGTGCAGGCCTTTTTAATTGGCCCAGTAGATAGAATCGTAAACCTAAACTGGGAGCTAATAATGCCTCCGCCCAAAGGCGCGGGGCGCAGCCATTTTTTAACCGCTATTACTCGGGTCGAAGAACAGTTGGTTGAAATTTTGGATGTGGAACGAGTCCTGGCCGATATTATTCCCTATAACACTCGGGTTTCAGACGATGTTTTAAATCTTGACTTGGCTCAGGAGGCGAGATCTCGGAACTTGAAGGTGTTGTTGGCTGAGGACTCTCCTACCGCGGTAAAACAGGTTAAGGAGACTCTGGCGAATTTGGGGGTAGACGTAATCGCTGTGCAGGATGGACTTCAGGCGCTAACTAAATTAAAAGAGTGGGCTAGTCAAGGACGTAAAGTTAGCGAACATATACTGATGTTAATAACTGATGCTGAAATGCCGGAGATGGATGGTTACAGGTTGACCACTGAAGTGCGTCAGGACCCAAGCTTAAAAGACCTTTTTGTTGTTTTGCATACCTCTTTGAGCGGGAGCTTTAATAAGGCAATGGTCAATAAAGTTGGCTGCGACGAATTTCTCTCCAAATTTCAGCCGGATGACCTGGCCAGGGTAGTGCAAAATCGCCTGAAGGCATTTTTGGGCCGGGAGTGAAGGCTATAAAAGGGATTTTTGCCCCTTTTATAGTTGTTGTACCGCTTCTTGCGGTGTGATGAAGCGCTGCTTTTCACCTAGCCGATACGCATAAATTACAGAAAATGAAAGAACGTTTTGTACGTAGCCGCGCGTCTCTTTAAAGGGAATAGTTTCTATCCAAACGTCATAGGGTAGCTGGCTACTTTTTTCTTTACTCAGCCACTGTTTAACCCGATTGGGGCCAGCATTATAAGCTGCCGCCACTAAAATTCTGTTGCCATCGAATTCATCCAATAAATGGTTTAAATAATGGCTGCCTAATGTGATGTTCTTTTCTGGTGTCAATAGGTCATTCTTGTTAAAACTCAACCCGTTTTTACGCGCCGTTTGTTTTGCCGTGGATGGCAGTAATTGCATCAGTCCCATGGCCCCTGCGGGTGACCTGGCGGTATGCATAAATGCGCTTTCCTGACGCGCCACGGCAAAAATAAACATAGGGTTTACCGCCGTTTTTTGTGCCATACGATTAACATGTTCGCGATAGGCGATAGGGAAGCGAACCGTCAAATCATCCCAGTAATTGGCGTCGACCATCGCTTGGATGCCCTGACGATACCAGCCCCAGCTTTCGGCAAGCTTGCCCGCTAAAGGGATATCGGCTGGATCCAGGCGGCGAATGGTGAAGTACCATTCCCGGCTTGCCGCATCAACTTGATTAAGTAAATAAAACTCCCTGGCGCGGGCAATGCCAGGGGTTCGCTCAAGCTTTTCCAATTGGGTTTGGGTAAATGTGACCGGGCGATCTAGCAGGTGATAATCGATGTCTGTTTTGTCGGCAGCGAGGAATCCATAAAAGCTGCGCTGAGCTGCAATGCTAGCGTAGATAGACATGGGTGTTTGATTATTGAACTCTTTAATGTTCAGCTCTTCCATGGCGCGCGCCTGCCAGTAGCGCCAGCGATCCGTTTGACGGGCATCCTCAGGTAAGCGAGTCAGCCATTCATTTACTTTTTCCCAATCTTGTTTGCGCAGCGACTCTCTAATTAGCCATTCAACCAAATCGACGCGAGTGAGATTTGGGGTTTGCGCTACCAGCTGTTCAGCCAGAACCTCCTGATTTTGGTAAAGAAGACGTAAGGCGATTTGATATTTTAGGCCGATACGGTCTTCATCGTTAAATAACTGTTGAGCATCGTATTTTTGCCAGAGATTCAGAGTTTCTACCGCGTCCTGGCGAGCGAGCTTTTCAAGGCCGAATAAAATGATGTCCTTCATTTCTGGCGATTGTGAAGAGAAACGCCCCGTTTGCCTAAGCAGTTTTGGATTGCTGTTAACCGCTTGTAAGAGTTGTGCGAGTGGCTGTTTATTGGCAGGCAACAGCCCTGCGAGGTATCTGGCCATGCCTGGGTTGCCGGCCTTGACTACTTTAAGGTGGCGGGACCAAATTAGCTCAGGCGTCATTCCTCCGGCTTTTGTCCAGGCATTGAATACTGGATCGCAGGCTTTCGACTGAGTGTCTTCAATATTCCAGAGTTGTGCAACATCGGCAAATACGCTTTTGTCTCCGGTCTCCAGTCGCGCGCGTAAGTTTAGGCAGGCGAGCTCAGGGTCGGTTAGTCGCGGATCATAAAAACGTTGGTAATCGGCCCATTTTTCACGCTGCGCTAGGGTGCGCAGCCAGCGGTGAGTCATGCGTTCAGCGAGAAATGAGTCGGGATAGGCCTTAAAAAAGTTTTCAACCTCGCGATAGGGTAGGTTGATTAATCGAGGGACTAAATCCTGGTATTCGAGATAGCTGGTTAATGGGTAGCCGTCCAATTGCTTGGTTAAGCGTTGGAATTCGGCGGTTTGTTTATTGTTGAACGCTTTTTGAGCCGACTGATATTTTTTTCGTTGCAGGGCGTAAAAGTCTGCTTTTGGTTGAATCTTAATGCTAAGGTCATTGGTTGCGCCTGCAGATTCTGCCTGAACAGGGCTGCCAACTAATACGCTGGCACATATACTCAAGGGCCAAAGTATTTTGTAAAACTTCATGTAAACCTCAAACTCACCTGCCGATAGTTGCAGGTTGGTTATGATTCTCGGGTGGGATATGATTCCGCGCCATTTTCTGCTTGGCGCAAACTACTCAGATATATCTTATTGAGAATAACAGTCGGCAGAGTCCTTCGCCAGTTACATTTTTGCTCAAAAACTACCTGAATTATTCCTTCTATGTCACTGATTAAAATTGAGAAAGCACAGTTAAGTTACGGTCTTCAGGTAATCCTGGATGAGGTTGACCTGGTCATAGAAAAAGGCCAGCGTCTCTGTCTTATTGGCCGCAACGGAACGGGCAAGTCCAGTCTCCTTAAAGTTATCGCCGGAGAGGTGGATTTAGATAAAGGTTCGGTTATTCGCCAGGGTGGGGCGCGCATCTCAAGATTGGAGCAGGATTTGCCCGAGGCAGACGATCGCTTGGTGTTTGATGCCGTTGCCGCTGGCCTGCAGGAGGTGGGCGACTTACTGGCTCGTTATCGCCAGCTTGCGCAACTACAAAATCTGGATGATGCCCAAGTCGCGCAGCTATCTGAGTTACAGCATCAAATTGAGGTAAATGACGGCTGGATGCTGCAGCAAAAGGTTGAGGAGGTCTTGTCGCGGCTTGATCTTCCCGCCGAAAAATACATGCGTGAATTATCTGGCGGTTGGCGCAGGCGGGTAGCCTTGGCCAGGGCTTTAGTCCAGGAGCCGGATGTGCTGTTACTGGATGAGCCAACCAACCACCTGGATATAGCCGCTATTGAATGGCTGGAAAAGCAGCTGCTTGGCTTTAATGGTGCCCTTGTGTTCATCACCCACGACCGCTCGCTGTTGCAGAGTTTGGCAACTCACATAGCTGAACTCGATAGAGGCCACATACGCTATTGGAGTGGAGACTACGCCAGTTTTCTTACTTACCGAGAGCAGGCTTTAGCTGAAGAGGCTCGTCACAATGAATTGTTTGATAGGAAGCTGGCTCAGGAGGAGGTATGGATACGCCAGGGCATTAAGGCTAGGCGAACGCGTAATGAGGGGCGTGTAAGGGCATTGAAAGCACTTCGAGTGGAGCGGTCGCAGCGGCGTGAGCAGCAGGGTAAAGCACAATTCGCAGTCGCTGCTGGTGAGCAGTCCGGAAAGCTGGTTGCGGAATTGAACCAGGTAAATTATCAATGGGGTAGCAAGCCAATATTGCAGGGCTTTTCCTCCTGTATATTTCGCGGCGACAGGATCGGTCTGGTGGGCGCTAACGGTGCAGGCAAGAGCACCCTGTTAAAGCTGATTTTGGGTGAGCTTGAGCCTCAGTCAGGCAGCATTCGTCGCGGCACCAATTTGCAAATAGCCTATTTTGATCAGCTAAGAGACCAGTTAGATCTGGATAAAAATGCGGTAGACAACATAGCCGAAGGGCGAGAGTTCATTGAAATTGATGGTAAATCAAAGCATATATTTTCTTATTTAGGTGACTTTCTCTTTAGCGGTGAGCGTGCTAGAACGCCGTTGAAGGCTCTTTCCGGTGGTGAGCGAAATCGGGTTTTACTTGCCAAATTGTTTAGTAAATCGGCGAACTTACTGGTCTTGGATGAGCCTACCAATGACTTGGATGTTGAAACTTTGGAGTTGCTTGAAGAGCTGCTTACAGATTATCAAGGGACAGTGCTTTTGGTAAGTCACGATCGCGCTTTCCTCAATAATCTGGTGACCAGCGTTATTGCCTTCGAGGGGCGGGGGCAGGTAAACGAGTATGTGGGTGGCTATGATGATTGGCTGCGCCAGGGCGGAGTATGGTCGCAGGAGTCGCAGGTTGCCAAATTGTCCAGTGCTCCAGCAGCCCTAGGTAATGATGGGCAGGAGACAGGGCCGGTTAAAGAGTCGCCCAAAAGTCGCAAGTTGAGCTACAAGTTGCAGCGTGAATTTGATGAGCTGCCCGGCTTGATAGAAAAGCTAGAGGCTGAAGTAGAGCTTTGGCAGGGAGAGGTTAGCTCGGCCGATTTTTACGCGCGCCCGCAGCCTGAAGTGGAGAAAGGATTGCAGCAGCTAGCTCAAGCCCAGCAGCAGTTGGATGCATACTTTGAGCGCTGGGCGGAGCTTGAGGACATGCAGCAGGGTTAATCGTCGCTTAGCTCTTGCTCGCTCACGGATTTGTGCACCAGAACAGCCAGCACATCGCAGCTTGCGCCGTGGAGCACGCTATTGGGTGTGGACCCCAGAAGTAGTGCCAGGCCCTTGCGGCCGTGGGAGCCAACAACAATCAGATCGGCAGATTCTTGCTCGGCCAGATAATGAAGTTCAGCCGCCGGTTGGCCTACGAGTACATGTTGTTGTTGTATGGGAAAGACGGTGGTTTTGGCGAGTTCGGCCAAATCAGCCTCGGCTTTCTGCACCTGTTGCTCTTGGATGCCGGATAAATCAACAGGTATGTCGCCGCCATAAGCAAAAGCGATAGGTTCGAGTACATGAGCAAGGGTGAGCTTGGCGTTGAATATTTTGGCAATACTGGCTGCTTTGGCAACAACTTGCGGGCAGTCGTCAGAAAGGTCCACGCCGACGATAATGTGCTGGTAACCAGAGAAATCGCTGTTCATCATATACCTCCAAATAATTTAATCCCTGTAAAAATAGACCCCTAAAAACCCACTTGGGCAGTTTGGATAAATGAGTAATTCCGTGGTTTCTAATAACCAAGTTAAATAGATTCCCCGCTTAAATATAGTTGTTTTGCGCAGTGACATGGTTTTTTTTGGGGCTGCCCGGGGGCGTGTCATTTTCAAGCTAAGTGGTTGGTAGGAAAACTATGAGTTGGTCACTTATTGTATTAATAGTAGTCATTGTATCGCTGATGTTGGGGCCAGTTTTAATGCTGAAACCTCGTCCTGCTCAGGTTCGTCGTGAGGCGTTGCGCCTTAGGGCGCGGGAGCTGGGTTTGGGGTTTGGCTTGCGTGTACCTCCTGCACTAAGAACGGATGTGGAATCACCGGTTGCTATGCCGTGTTATTTTATTGCTCCACGAAATTTAGGGGCTGAGGTGCCTGCCTGGGGGTTGGTTAAGACAAGTTATAGTCACGAAGCCAACTTTTGGCAAGAATG
This sequence comes from Cellvibrio sp., assembly GCA_050305995.1. Lineage (GTDB taxonomy): Bacteria > Pseudomonadota > Gammaproteobacteria > Pseudomonadales > Cellvibrionaceae > Cellvibrio. The sequence goes on along the minus strand of JBNLGJ010000053.1, from coordinate 67,329 downwards.
GGACTGGGTGGACGAAAAACGCCCAAATCCACAGTTACAAGGAATATTGCTTGATATAGTTAAGGTTTTACCTGGCGGAGTTAAAGCTATTACTTCTGGCTCCGGTGGCCCTAGTATTTTTTGGGATGAGCGGGACGATAATGAGTTTTTACAGCGGGCACTGCTGATCTTAAGGCAAATACAGCAACTTGATTAACTAGCCAGGGCTGCTAGACGTTTTGTGGCTGGCGTCATAAATTCACGGCTAATGTCAGACCTGGAGCCTTCGATAAGTTCGCTTAATTCTTTGATAAGGCGCAATCGTCTGGGATCGGGTTGTAATGACTCCATCAATAATTGTTGCGCCTTGCGGTAAAACGCATGAGCAGTAAATCTATCGCTAATGGCCATGCTCTTTTTGCCCTGGGCAATATTCGATATTACCGCGATCATTAGATGTGCCCAGCGCAGCTCGCTTTGCAACCCATCAAGTTCCAGCTCGCTAAGCTTGCCTGTAGTTACCAGGTGTGGAAGGTAGTTAATGGCATCAGCTATGTGAGTTTGGCTTTTAAGAATTTGCGCATCGCTGTCCCTTTGAAAGCTGATATTCCGTGGCTCCATTGGATTGGCGAGGCGGGATGATCTGGCTTGTGCGGCCTCTACCTGAGCTCTAATGCGCTCTGGGTTGTACTCTTCCAGTGCTTCGATTTGTTCGAGTAAGTCAATGATCTTGTCATTAAAATACTTAGCTATCAGAGCATTTGGCAGGGTTTGCTCAAGGCAAATCACTATTTCTTGCAGCTCGTCAACCTCCAGGCGAATGCGTCGCTGCTGCAATCTGCGCTGTTGCTGCCGACGCTGCATGCTGGTAATGACACTTACGCCCAAAAGTGCCGACAAGACGACTATAAGCAACAAAACAATAAAAATTGCCATGCGAAATTAAAAAGTTTTAGCTAGGGTTAGTAGGGTTGGCTTCAAAGTAGTTATTGTAGTTCAGACTTCTTAAAAATATCTTTTTAATCATGGGGTTATGATTTTTAATAGGCTTTCTATCAAGCTTGAGCTGAATGGTTGCATCGTGCTGAATGCCCGGCCTAATCGTCGACTTTCGGTGAAAACTTCCTTGACCCCTTGCATATCAGGACTTATATATGCGCACCTTCTTGGGCTAGTCTGACCTTAAGCGACAATTGTACTATAAATTACTCGCTTCAAAATCACTCAGCGGCGCATATTTTTGCATAGAGAATCAGTTGCATACCATGGGAAAATCCTTAGTAATTGTAGAGTCACCCGCCAAGGCTAAAACGATCAATAAGTATTTGGGCAATGACTTTGTCGTTAAGTCCAGTATTGGTCACATCAGGGATCTGCCTACCAGCGGTGGTAGTAAGCCGGTGGACCCGAAAGAGCGAGCCAAACAGGCGGCTGTTACTCGGAAGATGAGCCCTGAGCAAAAAGCCAAATATCAGGCCGAGAAAAGTCGCACCCAGTTGGTAGGGCGCATGGGTATAGACCCGGATAACGGCTGGGCTGCTCATTACGAAATTCTTCCAGGTAAGGAAAAGGTGGTCGAAGAGCTGCGTAAGCTCGCCGAAAAGGCTGACACTGTGTATCTTGCAACCGACTTGGATAGAGAGGGGGAGGCTATAGCTTGGCATTTGCGCGAAGCATTGGGCGGAGATGATTCCCGTTATCGTCGCGTAGTGTTTAATGAAATTACCAAGACTGCGATTCAAAACGCCTTTAAAAATCCTGGTCCAATAGATCAGAACAGGGTGGATGCGCAGCAGGCCCGTCGCTTTCTTGATCGAGTTGTGGGCTACATGGTTTCTCCGCTGCTTTGGGAAAAGGTGGCTAGAGGCCTTTCTGCGGGCCGGGTTCAGTCAGTGGCGGTAAGGCTGGTGGTAGAGCGCGAGCGCGAGATTCGCGCCTTTGTTCCCGAAGAGTACTGGACGCTGGTCGCCGACTTAAAGGCCGAAACAGGTCAGGTCGCAGCCTTCGAAGTTAAAAAGCAGGGTGATGAGGCATTTAAGCCGGTTAATGAGGCTCAGGCCATGGCTGCAGTTAAAGCGCTGCAGCACTCAAGTTATAAGGTGGTTAACAGGGAAGATAAACCCACACAATCAAAACCATCGGCGCCCTTTATAACGTCAACTTTGCAGCAGGCGGCCAGTACCAGGCTCGGGTTTGGTGTAAAGAAGACTATGATGCTCGCCCAGCGTTTATATGAAGCTGGCTATATTACCTATATGCGTACTGATTCGACCAATTTGAGTCAGGACGCACTGGATGCTTGCCGTAGCTATATTTTGGAAAACTTCGGTAAAAAGTATCTACCGGAACAGCCAGTTAGCTATTCCAACAAGGAGGGGGCTCAAGAGGCTCACGAAGCTATTCGCCCCTCAAATGTGGTGACTGCTCCTAATCAGCTGGCAGGGATGGAGCGTGACGCTGAACGTCTTTATGGTCTGATTTGGCAGCAGTTTGTTGCTTGCCAAATGACTCCGGCGGAGTACACCAGTACCAACGTAGTCGTGAATGCGGGTGAGTTTGAGTTGCGCACACGTGGTCGTGTCATACGCTTTGATGGTTTTACCAGAGTTTTGCCTCAGCAAGCTAAAAAGGATGAGGATGTGGTCCTGCCGGATATGAAAGTTGGCCAGGTTCTGCCTTTGGTCAAGCTTAGCCCTTGCCAGCATTTCACCAAGCCACCCGCCCGCTTTACTGAAGCCAGTTTGGTAAAAGAGCTGGAAAAGCGTGGTATTGGTCGGCCCTCAACTTATGCGGCGATTATCTCTACTATTCAAGAGCGTGGATATGTACGCCAGGAAAATCGTCGCTTTTATGCGGAAAAAATGGGTGACATAGTCACTGAGCGACTGGTTGAGAGTTTTGATGACTTAATGGATTACGGCTTTACCGCCAATATGGAAGGGTCGCTAGATCAGGTGGCTCAGGGAGATAAAAAATGGCGTGGCGTGCTTGATGAGTTTTACTCTGACTTTAGTAAAAAACTCGAGCTTGCTTCAGCGTCTCAGTCGGGTATGCGCGCAAATGACCCAACAGATACCAATATTCCCTGCAGTGTCTGCGGTCGTCATATGCAAATTCGTACTGGCAGTACCGGCGTGTTTCTCGGCTGCTCTGGCTACGCTTTGCCACCCAAAGAGCGCTGTAAAAACACTATGAACCTCGTCTCGGGTCACGAGGCCATAGATGCGGATGCCGATGAAGAGGCAGAATCACGTCAACTGCGCGCTAAACATAGATGTAAGCTATGTAATTCGGCAATGGATTCCTATTTGATTGATGAGGGGCGCAAACTGCATATTTGCGGTAATAACCCTGATTGCCCAGGTTACGAGGTGGAGCAGGGGACTTATCGCATTAAGGGTTATGAAGGCCCAACTATCGAATGCGATAAGTGTGGCAGTGAAATGCAGTTAAAAACCGGGCGTTTTGGTAAGTATTTTGGTTGCACTAACGCCGAGTGTAAAAATACGCGTAAGCTGCTTAAAAGTGGCGAAGCTGCGCCACCAAAGGTTGATCCTATTGCAATGCCAGAGCTGCGCTGTGAAAAGGTCGATGATCATTATGTTCTTCGCGATGGAGCTGCCGGTTTATTTTTGGCGGCCAGTCAGTTCCCCAAAAATCGCGAAACTCGCGCGCCCTTGGTTGCAGAGCTGCTTCCTTACAAGGATCAAATAGATCCTAAGTATCACTTTTTGCTTGGGGCGCCTGTTGCTGACCCTGAGGGCAATCAAGCGATAATAAGGTTTAGTCGTAAAACTAAAGAGCAGTATGTGCAAACCGAAGTTAATGGTAAGGCTACTGGCTGGAAAGCTTTTTACGTAGATGGTAAGTGGCAGGTTCAAAAGTAATTAAGCCAGCCCTGAATGCTTGAGGCGCCAATGCATTTGTTTTGTGGCGCCTGATTTTCTGGTGATTTGTTCCTATGTCCAATAGTCATCTCCCTCTCGTGAATCAAAAATTCGCCAATGCCTCTGCGCTGCTGAAAATAGCCTCGGGAGTACAGGACGCTTGCGGCGCTAGTCGAGCTATTGAGCGCAGGGCGACTTTGGAATCTGCTGTGCTGCAGATGCACTTGGCATACATTTTTTATTTGCGTGAGTTGGCTGAAAACTACGGTCTCAAAGGCTATCGACAATTGGGCGATGTGAATGCTTTGGTCGTGGCGCTTGAATCTGCTGGCAGGTCAGCCGGTGAGGCTGCTGAGCTGCAGCATTTGCAGGCTAAAAATGGAGGATGGTTGGAGGGGTTGATGTCTGCGCAGGCGGCGCTCGTGGCCTCCCCCGCAGCTCCAGCACCTCGTAAATCATTCGAAGAGCAAGCATCTATCGACCTCATTGATGTTACTCATGTGCCCGACTTGGTTGTCGTTGACTTGGTGTCAGTCAATGAATGGCTGGCGGAGTTTCGCGCTTTAGTTCTTCGGCAGCGTGAAACGAGCCTGGAGTATTGAATCTGAAACAGAATTGTTGAACCCCGAGAAGGAGTGTGGCAAAATCTGCACCCTTCGCAACTACGGCTAGATTATTTTTATAAAACGCTATAAAAATCAGTGCCTTAGAGTTTTGCGATAATTCATGCGCATTAGCGCAATATGCGGACGTGGTGAAATTGGTAGACACACCAGGTTTAGGTTCTGGCGCCGCAAGGTGTGAGAGTTCGAGTCTCTCCGTCCGCACCATATTTAGGCAGGTTGCCTTAGCAGCATGCCAATCGATTGAGATATCTCATCAGTTTATTTCACGAGGCAATTATGCAGGTTTCACTTGAAACGACTTCTGGTCTGGAGCGTCGATTAACAGTAGGCGTACCAGCTGAGCAGGTAGAAAACGAAGTTGAAAATCGTTTGAAAGACGCTGCGCGCAACGTCAACATCAAAGGTTTCCGCAAGGGCAAGGTGCCCATGTCAATCGTGAAGCAGCGTTTTGGTGCCGGCATTCGTCAGGAAGTTGTGGGTGATGTGATTAGTCGCTCGTTTTACGCAGCCGTACAGAAAGAAAACCTCAAGCCAGCTGGTCAGCCGGCTATTCAGCCAAAGCAACTTGCAGTAGGCAAGGATCTAGAATACATCGCTGTATTTGAAGTTTATCCAAGTGTTGAATTAAGTGATATTTCTGCTTTTGAAATTTCCCGTCAACAAGCTGAAGTGACCGAAGCCGACGTTGATAATATGATCGAGGTCTTGCGCAAGCATCAGGCGACCTGGAGCAAGGTTGAGCGTGCTGCCGCCGATGGCGACCAGGTAAATATCAACTTCGTTGGCACCAAAGATGGCGTGGAGTTTGCCGGTGGCAAAGCAGACGATCACAATTTGGTTCTTGGTTCCAAATCAATGATTCCTGGCTTCGAGGAAGGAATTTTAGGGATGCAGGCTGGTGAGCAGAAAACCATTTCTGTAACTTTCCCTGAAGATTACAACTCTGAAGAGCTGCGGGGGGCGAAAGCAGAGTTTGCAATTACCCTTAATTCTGTATCTGAGGCTGTGCTTCCAGAGTTAAAAAAGGATTTCTTTGTTAAGTTTGGCGTGGAAAAAGGTGGCGAGAAGCAGTTCCGCAAAGAGGTAAAGGCTAACATGGAGCGCGAACTTAAGAATGCGCTTAAAGCCAAGGTAAAAGGACAAGTGATGGATGCACTGATTGCATCTCACCAGGTAGAGGTTCCAAAGGCGTTGATTGCCAATGAAATTCATGTGTTGCGCAATCAAATGATGCAGCGCTTTGGTGGTCAGAAGCAGAATTTTGATGTTAAGTCCTTGTTGCCTGACACCATGTTTCAGGAAGAGGCTAGTCGTCGAGTCGCGCTGGGTCTAATCGTAGGTGAGATTGTTAAGTCGGCTAAACTTAAGCCAGATTCCAAGCGTGTTCGTGCAATGATTGAAGAAATTGCCTCCACCTATCAGGAACCCAAAGAAGTTGTGGATTATTACAGCAATAATGCTGAGCTAATGGCTGGCGTCGAGTCTGCTGTGCTTGAAGATCAAGTGGTTGATCATATTTTGGCTCAGGCCAAGGTGGCCGATGTTGAATCCACTTATGATGAAGTGATTAAGGCTAACGCTAACCGTTAATCGCCCAAAAAAGCCGCAAAACGCCCGTTTTGCGGCTTTCCTTTCGCTAAATCCTCCGCTAAATTCCGCAATTGACTGGCATATAATCCCATCACGGGTTAAGCTCTCTGGTGACTTATAACTGGTTCCCGGATCGAAGCTTTGTGCTTCATAAGGATAAAAATCGCGATGTCGTACGAGATCTTAAATCCCCAATCTTCTATATTAAACAGTGGCTTAGTGCCAATTGTTATCGAGCAAACCGCTCGTGGCGAGCGATCTTTTGATATTTATTCTCGCCTGTTAAAAGAGCGGGTAATATTTTTGGTGGGCCCTGTCGAGGACTATATGGCCAACCTGGTTGTTGCTCAACTTTTGTTTCTTGAGGCTGAAAATCCCGACAAGGACATACACCTTTATATTAATTCTCCTGGCGGTTCTGTAACTGCAGGTATGTCAATTTATGACACTATGCAGTTTATTAAACCTGACGTCAGTACCATGTGTATTGGGCAGGCTTGTAGCATGGGCGCATTTTTGCTTAACGCTGGTGCGAAAGGTAAGCGTTTCTGTCTGCCAAACTCACGAGTGATGATTCACCAACCTAGTGGTGGCGCCCAGGGGCAAGCCTCTGACATTCATATTCAGGCGCAAGAAATATTGAAAATTCGCGCACGCCTTAATGAGTTAATGGCTCTTCACTCTGGTCAGCCAATCGAGAAAATTGAGGTAGATACAGAGCGTGATAATTTTATGTCGGCGTTACAGGCTAAGGATTACGGGTTGATTGATCAGGTTGTTGAAAAGCGCCTGATGACCCCAAAATAATTCAGCCTAAACCTTGGACCCCACCATTGTTTTAATTGGGGGGTGAGTTTTTGGCTTGAAATTAAATTTTTAAGCCTGATATATAGTGTTCTCAAATTGATGGAGAGGTTTAAATGACCGATCACACCTCCGACTCTGGCGATAAAAATGGAAAGCTTCTCTACTGCTCTTTTTGCGGCAAAAGCCAACATGAAGTTCGCAAACTAATCGCAGGGCCGTCTGTATTCATTTGCGACGAGTGTGTTGACCTGTGCAACGATATTATTCGCGAAGAAATCCAGGAGAGTGCCGCAGAGGGTGGCTCGGATAAGTTGCCGAAGCCGCATGAGATTTCTGGGATTCTGGATCAATATGTAATTGGTCAAAAAAGGGCAAAAAAAGTTCTGTCGGTAGCTGTCTATAATCATTACAAGCGCTTGCGTAATGGTGGCAAAGGTGGCAAAGACAAGGAGTCTGTAGAGTTAGGCAAAAGCAATATTTTGCTGGTTGGGCCAACCGGTAGTGGTAAAACCTTGTTGGCTGAGACCTTGGCTCGTCTATTGGATGTCCCCTTTACGATCGCCGATGCAACCACTCTTACTGAGGCTGGCTATGTTGGCGAGGACGTAGAGAATATCATCCAAAAGCTACTGCAGAAATGTGATTATGATGTTGAGAAAGCTCAGCAGGGGATAGTCTATATCGATGAAATTGATAAGATATCCAGAAAATCAGACAATCCTTCAATTACCCGAGATGTTTCTGGTGAGGGTGTTCAGCAGGCACTGCTTAAGCTTATCGAGGGAACTATAGCATCGGTTCCTCCTCAGGGTGGACGTAAGCACCCACAGCAGGAATTTTTGCAGGTAGATACATCGAATATCCTGTTTATCTGTGGTGGTGCTTTTGCGGGTTTGGACAAGGTTATTCGTGATAGATCTGAGAAGGGTGGGATTGGCTTTGGTGCTGAAGTTAAAAGCAAAGACGATAAGCGTAATTTCGGTGAAACGCTACATGACTTGGAGCCGGAAGATCTTGTGCGTTACGGCTTGATTCCAGAGTTTGTTGGACGTCTTCCTGTGATAGCCACCTTGGATGAGCTTGATAAGGCGGCCTTAATTCAAATTCTAACAGAGCCCAAAAATGCATTGACCAAACAGTACGGCAAGTTGTTTGAAATGGAGGGCGTACAAATAGATTTTCGTCCTGATGCTTTGGATGCAGTTGCTGAGCGTGCACTTGAGCGCAAGACAGGTGCACGTGGTCTAAGGTCGATTATGGAATCTGTTCTGCTTGATACTATGTATCGAATTCCTGCAGAAGAAAATGTGGTTAAAGTGGTTGTGGACGAGGCCGTAATTAAGGGAGAGTCAGAGCCAATTTTAGTTTACGAGCAGTCGGAGTTGCCGGCGAAAGCGGCATCCTCGGAGGATTGATTTTAAACTGTCTAAAAAAAGAGCGCTTAATGCGCTCTTTTTTGTTTTTACCTCTCAGGAACTTGTAATTCTGTCACATAGCCCCCAATCTTATCTTATGTTTAGGCTGCATTAGGCCTTATGCCAATTAGAGAGGAAATGATGTCCACTGATAGCTTACAGGAATCTGTTGTTTTCGAGATCCCACTTTTGCCATTGAGGGATGTGGTTGTATATCCGCATATGGTCACGCCTTTATTTGTTGGTCGGGGCAAATCTATAGAGGCGCTGGAAAGAGCAATGGAGAGCGATAAGCAGGTTCTCCTCGTGGCGCAAAAAAATCCTCAACAAGATGATCCTCAGGAGGATGATCTGTATGCCATAGGTACGGTGGCCAGTATTTTACAATTACTTAAATTGCCAGATGGCACTGTTAAAGTGCTCATCGAGGGTAAGGATCGAGCGAAAATTGAAAAATTTGAAGATGTAGGCGTGTATTTCCGAGCGGATGTTCGAATTATCCCCTCGGAAGTTATTGCGGGCACTGAGGCCAGGGCATTGGTGGCTTCAGCAATAAGTCAGTTTGAGCAATATGTAAATTTAAGTAAGAAAGTTCCGGTAGAAGTAATTACTTCCTTGAGTGGGATTGATGAGCCTGGTCGCCTGGCGGATACCATTGCCGCTCACTTGATGTTGGATCTGCCTAAAAAGCAGTCAATTCTTGAGATGGTGAATATTCGCGAAAGAATCGACCAGTTGTTGGGGTTGCTCGAGGCGGAGGTAGATCTATTTCACGTAGAGAAAAAAATCCGTGGTCGCGTCAAAAAGCAGATGGAAAAAAGTCAGCGTGAGTATTACCTAAACGAACAAATAAAAGCTATTCAAAAGGAATTGGGCGAGCTGGGTGAAGATGTAAATGAATTTGATGAGTTAGAGAAAAAAATTGGCGCGGCCAAAATGCCTGTGGAGGCAGAAGAAAAGGCTCGCGCAGAATTGAATAAGTTAAAGATGATGTCGCCAATGTCAGCGGAGGCATCAGTGCTTCGTGCCTATATTGACTGGATGGTTAGGGTTCCTTGGAGCAGGCGCAGTAAGGTGCGCAATGATCTGGCTAAAGCAGAAGAGGTTTTGAATAAAGATCATTTTGGCCTGGAAGAGGTAAAGGAACGAATACTCGAGTATCTTGCTGTTCAGCAGCGAGTGAAAAAAGTTAAAGGGCCGATATTGTGTTTGGTTGGACCTCCAGGTGTTGGTAAGACTTCGCTGGGTGAGTCAATCGCTCGAGCCACCAATCGAGAGTTCGTTCGCATGGCCTTGGGTGGCGTGCGCGATGAAGCGGAGATACGTGGCCACCGGAGGACATATATAGGCTCCTTGCCTGGCAAGTTGATTCAGAAGATGGCAAAAATTGGGGTAAAAAATCCACTGTTTTTGCTTGATGAAATCGACAAAATGGGTATGGATAATCGTGGCGATCCAGCGTCGGCACTTCTGGAGGTATTGGATCCCGAGCAGAATAGCCATTTTAGCGATCACTATCTAGAAGTTGATTATGACTTATCTGATGTGATGTTTGTGTGTACGTCCAACTCTATGAATATACCCGGGCCATTGTTGGATCGAATGGAAGTAATTCGTATTCCGGGATACACCGAAGATGAGAAGTTAAATATTGCCACAAAATACTTGCTGCCTAAGCAGATGAAAGCCAATGGGCTTAAGGCAAACGAATTGGTTCTGGCGCCGGAAGTGATTCGCGACATAGTTAGATATTACACGCGTGAGGCGGGTGTTCGTGGATTGGAGCGCGAGGTAGCTAAAATTTGTCGAAAAGTTGTCACCCTGCATGTTAAAGACAAGCAACAGTCAGCTTATGAAGTTAAAGCTTCATTGCTGGAGGACTTACTTGGTGTGCATAAGTTTGATTTTGGCAAAGCTGAGAGTAAAGATCAGATTGGTCAGGTAACTGGTTTGGCTTGGACTCAGGTTGGAGGCGAGCTTTTAACGATCGAGGCGTCTGCGGTAACGGGTAAGGGGAGAATTATTAAAACGGGTTCCTTGGGTGATGTTATGCAGGAGTCTATCCAGGCTGCGTTAACTGTTGTCAGGTCTCGCGGACAAGCCTTGGGAATCGCGCCGGATTATCACGAAAAAGTAGATATCCATATACATGTACCCGAAGGCGCAACACCGAAAGATGGACCTAGTGCCGGTATAGCTATGTGTACGGCGCTGGTGTCTGTTCAAACCGGGATACCTGTTAGGGCTGATGTTGCCATGACCGGAGAAATAACGCTTAGGGGAGAGGTGTTGCGAATCGGCGGGCTAAAAGAAAAGCTTCTGGCCGCTCACCGTGGTGGGATTAAAACCGTCATTATTCCCGCAGATAATGAGCGAGATTTAAAAGAGATACCTTCAAATATCAAAGAGGACCTTACTATCAAGCCTGTCAAGTGGATTGATGAAGTCCTAGATGTGGCATTGCAGTATAGTCCCAAGCCGTTAACTGATGAAGAGTATAAAGCGCTGGAAAAAGCAGCTCAGCGTGGTGACGCTGAAAATAGGCCGAGCACCCATTAGAGCTGGGTTAGGAGGCGCTCATTACCCGATTGCTGAGTGTTTTTTATGCGCAGAAGCAAGGAATTGCATAAAGTAAAAAGCTTTCCTTGACCCTCTAGGGTTCAGTTGGTATAAATCGCAGTTCAATTTAATGCGTTGGTAACACAGGCGAAGGCCATACACGAAGAAGTTTGCTCTGTGTTGATGTTAATAAATAACTATTTAAAGGGGTTAAGTGTGAATAAGACTGAGCTTATTGAAGCGATTGCCGCATCGGCAGATATTCCAAAAGCGGCAGCAGGTCGTGCGCTCGACGCAGTGGTGGAAAGCATCACTGATGCCCTTAAGAAAGGCGACTCTGTTGTGCTGGTAGGTTTTGGTACTTTCGCAGTTAAAGAACGTGCTGCGCGCACTGGTCGCAACCCTCAAACCGGGAAAGAAATTGAGATCGCTGCGGCAAAAGTGCCTGGCTTCAAAGCCGGCAAGGCACTTAAAGACGCTGTAAACTGAGAGTTATTACAATTTTTTGGTTTTAAAGCTTCAAAAAAAGGCGCATTTTAGTGCGCCTTTTTTTTAGAAAATATATGCGAGAAATCTAATAAATTCCGCAAAGATCCTTCACAATAATCTGTTTAGCATTACGGGCGGCAAGCACGTTTTGGTTTGGAGTCATCCATGTTACAACATCTCAGAGACAATTCCCGCGGCATCATTTCGTTTATATTGATTGGTGCGCTGGTGATCATGTTTGCACTGGCAGGAGTTGAGCGACTGTTTAACTGGGATCCGACTGCAGATAGGGCTGCCAGTGTAAATGGCGAAAGTATCTCAAAATCCGATCTCGCTCGAGCCATAGCACGTCAAAAGCAGGAAATGATGAGTCGCTATGGCGATCAGGTTCCCGCAGATTTTCTCACTGATGAGTACCTCACTAAGCCAGTTTTGCAAAACTTGATTCGTCGTCAGGTTTTGTCTCAGGCGGCTAAAGCTGGCGGCATGGCAATTGGGGATGCTGCTATTAGCGCACAAATTACGTCGACTTTTAAGAAAAAAGACGGAACTTTTGATGGCGATCTTTACACGCAAGCTTTGGCTCGCATGGGTTATAGTCATTCATCCTTTGCTAAGCAATTGTCGGGAGATATGGTTCTAAATCAGTTGCATATGGGGATGGCTGCAAGTGCCTTTTCTACAGCTGACGAATTTAACGAGCTGGTATCGCTAAGTTACCAAACTCGGGACTTTGACTATATTGTTCTTCCTTCCGAGAAGGTAAAGGCGGGAATTGTAATTTCTGACGAAGAGGTTGCTGCTGAATACAAGGGGAATCCCTCTGCATACACAGCTCAAGATGAGATCGCTGTCGATTATATTGATCTTAATGTGGCCGACTTTATGAAAGATGTCTCCGTAACTGAGGAGCAAGTTCGTAAGCAGTATCAACAGGCGGTGTCTAGTTTTGTTGCTCAACCAGAGCGCGAAGTTGCCCATATATTGGTTGATAGTTCTGAGGCAGACAAAATAAAGCAAGTTTCAGATCGTTTGGCGTCGGGGGCCGATTTTGCCGCTGTTGCAAAAGAGCTCTCTGAAGATGAGGGTAGTAAAAATCAAGGGGGCAACCTGGGTTACACCAAGGGGGATACCTTTCCTCCAGAGTTTGAGAAGGCATTGGCGGCGTTAAAAGTTGGTGAGGTTTCTGCGCCAGTTAAAACTTCGGCAGGCACCCATTTTATTAAATTGCTCTCTGAGCGCGGAGAAAAAGCGCCAAGCTTTGAAGAGCAAAAGGCGACTATCGAAGATCAACTTAAGCGTGCTGAAGCGGAAAATATTTTTGTGGCAAAACTTGATGAGCTTAAAGATAAAGCCTTCAGTGCTGATAATTTAGGTGAAGTCGCCAAAGAGATGAATTTAACAGTAAAAAATTCTGGATTGTTCTCCCGCGCGGGTGGCGCTGGGATTCTTGCTAATAAGCAAATTGTAGATGCGGCTTTTTCTGATACGGTATTAAAAGATGGAGATAGTAGTGAGCCTATTGAGCTGGATGCTAGTCGTGTAGTTGTTATTAAAAAGACAGATTATCAGCCTTCTCACCTGCGCCCACTGGATGAAGTTAAGGATGCGATCATTGCCTCTTTAACAGGGCAGAGGGCGCGTCAACTTATTAATGATCTTGGGCTTAGCTATATTGCCAAGTTGCGTGATGGTGTGACCATTGCTGATTTAGCGAAAGAGCAGTCAATAGACGTTAATTCTGTTGCCGCTGCTACGCGTAGTGGGGCTGGCAGGGATCCAGAAATTATTCGATTTGCCTTTGGTTTGGGCAAGCCACAAGCTGGCGCCTCAGTGGTGGATGGGTTCGTAAATGCAAAGGGTGATTTTGCCGTTGTTTCCTTGCATTCTGTTACTCCGGGTACCCTTGCTGCCATCAAGTCGCCTGAGCAGCAATCGGCCATGAGGGCGCAAGTCGCAGCTATCATTGGTGAGGGCGAGTACTCTAGCTACGAAACTCTCTTAAAAGATGGTGCCGAAATTAAATAGCGGTACATTAATAAGTAAATAAAAAGCAGGCTCTAGGCCTGCTTTTTTTGGTCTAACTTTTACGAGTTGGATATTTTAACGAATAGCTAATATCTAATATAAAAAAAGAGCGCCTTTCGGCGCTCTTTTTTTACTTTGTTAAACCGCGACTGTTTGGATTTCTACCGCGGCGATTCGCTTTCCTTCATCCGCTGCTTCTTGATAGCTCTGGATTTCGTTGAAGTTCAGGTAGCGGTATACATCACTTGCCATACTATCCAATTTGGCGGCATAGCTCAGATACTCTTCGGGGGTTGGTAGTTTGCCGATAACTGCGGCTACTGCGGCCAGTTCGGCTGAGGCCAGATACACATTGGCACCTTCACCCAAACGGTTCGGGAAGTTGCGGGTAGAAGTAGATACCACGGTAGAGTTTTTCGCAACGCGCGCCTGGTTGCCCATACACAGCGAACAACCTGGCATCTCGGTGCGGGCACCCTTAACGCCGAAAATGCTGTAGTAGCCTTCTTCTATCAGTTGGTGTTGGTCCATCTTGGTTGGTGGAGCAATCCATAGCCGAGTAGAAAGCTCGTCTTTAGTGGAGGAGAGTAGCTTACCGGCAGCGCGGAAGTGACCAATGTTGGTCATGCAGGAGCCGATGAAAACTTCATCGATCTTGGCGCCTTGCACTTCAGACAGGACTTTCACATCGTCTGGATCGTTTGGACAGGCCAGGATTGGCTCTTTAACGTCAGCAAGATCGATGTCGATAACAGCGGCGTATTCGGCATCGGCATCAGCTTCCATCAGCACTGGGTTGGCCAGCCATTCTTCCATCTTGCGAGCGCGGCGTTCCAGGGTGCGTACATCGCCGTAACCCTGTTCGATCATCCAGCGCAACATGGTGATGTTGGACTTGAGGTATTCGGTGATGGGGGCTTGATCCAGTTTGATAGTGCAGCCAGCAGCGGAGCGCTCGGCGGAGGCATCAGAGATTTCAAAGGCTTGCTCAACTTTCAGGTTGGGCAGGCCTTCCACTTCCAAGATGCGGCCGGAGAAAATGTTTTTCTTGCCTTTCTTTTCTACGGTCAGCAGGCCTTGTTTGATGGCATAAAGCGGAATGGCGTTAACCAGATCGCGCAGGGTAATGCCAGGCTGTAGTTCACCTTTGAAACGCACCAGCACTGATTCTGGCATATCCAAGGGCATAACGCCGGTGGCTGCGGCAAAGGCTACCAGGCCGGAGCCGGCCGGGAAGGAGATGCCAATAGGGAAGCGAGTGTGTGAGTCTCCGCCTGTACCTACGGTGTCGGGCAGCAGCATGCGGTTCAGCCAGCTGTGGATAATGCCGTCGCCTGGGCGCAGGGATACGCCGCCGCGAGTCATAATAAAATCGGGCAGGGTGTGCTGGGTTTCAATGTCGACAGGCTTTGGATAGGCGGCGGTGTGACAGAAAGACTGCATGGTCAGGTCGGCAGAGAAGCCAAGGCAGGCCAGGTCTTTCAGTTCGTCACGAGTCATTGGGCCGGTGGTGTCCTGCGAGCCTACGGTGGTCATTTTGGGTTCGCAGTAGGTGCCTGGGCGGATGCCAGTCACGCCGCATGCTTTACCGACCATTTTCTGAGCCAGGGTGTAGCCTTTGCCACTATCGGCTGGTGCCTGAGGTAGGCGGAACAGGGTGCTTGGAGGAAGGCCAAGAGATTCACGCGCCTTGGTCGTAAGGCCGCGGCCAACGATCAGTGGAATGCGACCGCCAGCTTGAACTTCGTCCAGTAGAACGTCAGATTTCAGGCTGAATTCGGACAACACAGCGCCTGTGTCGGCATTGAGAATTTTGCCTTCATAGGGGCGGATTTCAATAACATCGCCCATATTCAGTGCGTCAACAGGGGCTTCGAAAACCAGGGCGCCAGCGTCTTCCATTGTGTTGTAGAAGATAGGTGCGACTTTGCCGCCGATGCATACGCCGCCAGTGCGCTTGTTAGGTACACCGGGGATGTCGTCACCAATAAACCAAAGCACTGAGTTGGTGGCTGATTTACGTGAAGAGCCGGTTCCCACTACGTCACCCACAAATACCAGGGGAAAGCCTTTGGTTTTTAGAGCTTCGATTTGCTTGATTGGACCAACAGAGCCTGCTTGGTCTGGAGTCAGGCCTTCGCGTGGCATTTTGTACATGGCCAGGGCGTGTAGCGGAATATCTGGGCGCGACCAAGCGTCAGGGGCAGGTGACAGGTCGTCGGTGTTGGTTTCACCGGTAACTTTAAATACGGTGAGCTTGGTGCTTTCGGGGACTTTACCGCGGCTGGTAAACCACTCGCCATCAGCCCAGGATTGCATTAGTTCTTTTGCATAGCTATTGCCGGCTTTTACTTTTTCTTCCACATCGTGGAAGGCATCGAACATCAACAGGGTGTGCTTGAGTTGATCTGCTGCCAATTGGGCGAGGCTTTCATCGTCTAGCAGGGAAACCAGCGTCTCTATGTTGTAGCCGCCCAGCATCATTCCCAATAGTTTAACGGCTAGCGCTTTGTCGATTAGCGGGGAGCTGGCTTCGCCTTTGGCGATGGCGCTCAGAAAACCGGCTTTTACATAAGCGGCCTCATCAACACCGGGCGGAACGCGGTTGGTGATCAAATCCAAAAGAACTTCGGCTTCTCCAGCCGGGGGATTTTTCAGCAGTTCAACCAGGCCGGTAACTTGTTCAGCATTAAGTGGCTTTGGCGGAACTCCTTCAGCGGCGCGTTCGGCGACGTGTTTACGGTAGGCTTCAAGCACGGTGTTTATCCTCATATTTGTAGGGTTTACTCCCTCGGCAGGATCTCTGCTTTGAGAGACTATCCATGACCTTCATGGATGATTTAAGCGCTTTTTAACAACAGGCACTTATTGTTCAGCAAGAACAATTAATCGGGCCGGAATTATACACAAACCAAAGGTCCCTGTTAATTAAGCTAGGCCCTCATCTAGCTGCTTAAATTAAATGGCGGGCCTGATTTTATGCTATGGTGACGCCCTTGATTGGAGCGGCCCATTACCAGCTTTGGTCGCGTGTTATTCAGTGTTCTGGTGTGGTGCCTTGCCGGTCAATGATTAGTAATGCAGGGGGATTTATGCACAGCTCTCTAAGGGTGTTGGCAGGATATTTGGTTGGTTGTTTTCTGCTATTGGCAATATCAGGTTGTGAATACAAGCGGGCTGGTGAAAGCAAAAACACCTTCTCCGAGGGCGCGGGTGCTGCCAATCTTAGTGTCGCCGCTGCTGCTAGTTGTCCTGGTCATCCTCCCAGTGGGGAGTTGGTAGCGCAGCGAGTAGATTCCGCTAACTCTGATCCTGGTGAACCCTCCCTTTACGAAGGCGCAGTCTGGATTAAAGGCGCGCTCTATTTTTCTGATTTTAGCTTTGGTCCTGGGTTTCCCTCGCGGATTAGAAGATTAAATGCCGATGGTAGCCTGGAGACGGTTATAGAGGATTCCGGCAGTAACGGCCTGGCAGTTGATGCAGAGGGCAATATTGTGGCGGCGACTCACAAGTATAAAAGCCTGTCTCGCTACAATTTGGCAACCGGGGAGAGAGAAACATTGGCTCCCCAATTTGAGGGCAAGGTGTTCAACTCTCCCAATGATTTGGTCATAGCTGCTAACGGCAATATCTATTTTACCGATCCAGCTTTTCAGCGTAGTGCGGCGCCCGGTGGACAGGATAAAACGGGTGTTTATCGCCTGGCGACGGATGGTCGAGTTACCTTGATTGATGATTCCATCTCTAATCCTAATGGTATTAGTCTTTCTCCAGATGAATCGATACTCTATGTCAATGGCGGTGGTGAGCAGGGTATTTTGCGAGCCTATACGTTGGTGGATGGCGTGCCGCAAAAAGGCAAGGATTTGGTGCTCGGACTCTCTATTCCTGACGGTATGGCGGTGGATTGTCAGGGCAATATCTATGTTGCCGAGCATTTGGCCCAGCAGGTTAAAGTGTTTAACCCTATTGGCCAGCAGTTGGCCTTAATAAAAACAGATGCCAATGTTACTAACGTGGCTTTTGGGGGAGTGGATGGACAAACTTTATATCTGACCGGGGCTGGTGCCATTTGGCGGCTGCCTCTCAATATTACTGGCTCACCTTATTAAAGTTAGCTAATTAGGTGGCCTGTTGATAGTTCTTGAATCAATTGTGTTGGTGGTTGTCGGGTTTGTCCCGTTAAAGTTATATGGCAATTTTTAAACCTGTTAAAACCCCATGTGTAGGCATATGTTCTACAGGAATAGGGGATAGCGTTTGTCGCGGCTGTAAACGCTTCTCCCATGAGGTGATTCACTGGAATGCATACACCCTGGATCAAAAGCTCATAATTGCGCAGCGCCTGGAAGGCTTTTTGGTGAAAATTGTTGAAAATTACTTCTTGGTTACCGACAAAAAAGTTTTGTTATCACAAATCAAACACCAGCAAATTCAGTTTAAGCAGGAGCAGAACCCCTATTGCTGGGTGTTCGATCTGCTCCGCGCCGGTGCAAGTCAAATCGATGACTTATCGCATTATGGTTTGAAACTATTGCCCGCAGCGCGCTCGCTAACACTTGGCGAAATTCGTGATCTGATTGATAAGGATTATTACCTACTGTCCTGTGCCTATTATGATCGTTATATCACCCCGGCTTTTGTGATGCCGGAATCCAATTCCAAAGTTTAGTTCTTGTTTATTTTTATGGATCTTTTAACTCATATTCGTGATTTTTTGTTGTGTGAAACACCGGATGCTTGGATTGCCACGGCATTGGCTAACCAGCCATTGCTATTGCTTGATCATGCCAATTGCGAAAAAAAAGCGGCGTCTACCGCGCTCAATCTCATGTTTCGTTATGTGGGTGATTTTGACATGATGCACAAAATGTCGCGCCTTGCTCGCGAGGAGTTGCGTCACTACGAGCAAGTGATGGATTTAATGAAGGCGCGCGGTATCAGCTACGATCAAATTACGCCGGGCCGCTACGCGGGTGAGTTACGCAAATTGGTTCGTACTTACGAGCCTGCGCGCTATATAGATACGTTGATTATTGGCGCTATTATCGAGGCTCGCTCCTGTGAGCGCTTCGCCAAGCTTGCACCGTATTTGGATGATGAGTTGCAAAAGTTTTACTTATCGCTGCTTAAATCTGAATCTCGTCACTACGAAGACTATTTGAAGCTAGCCAAAAGAGCGGCAGGCGGTGAGGATATTTCCGCAAGAGTTCAGGAATTTTTAGCGCTGGAAAAAGAGCTTATAGAGGGTGAGGATAAAGAGTTTCGTTTTCACTCGGGTGTGCTCACAGCTTAATCGGAAAAGCAATTTTTGCAATTTAAATGCTAATCGCACAACAATTTTAGGAGTGGATTTATGAGTGAGGGCGAAAATAAAGATAAACTCGAATCATCAAAACCATCGGCACCAGATGGTGACAATGCATCTAAAAAACTGGTCGACTCCGGCTCTAATTGGGCGCTGGGCTTGGCAATAGTAATTATTGGCGGGCTGTTGTTGGCGCGCAACCTGGGATTTAACTGGGCCTTTTTGTATTTTCAGCACTGGTGGGCGCTGTTCATTTTGTTGGCCGCCATACCGCCGCTTCAGTCTGCCTTTACTAATTACCAAAAAGCCGGTTGGTCTCCTGCAGTTGCCAATTCACTAATTTCAGCTGGCGCCATAGTAATTTTGGCACTTTTGTTTTTGTTGAATTTGTCGCTTTTGACCTGGTGGCCGGTGTTTATTATTGTCGCGGGTTTGATGGTTATTGCAGGGCAGCGAAATTCCTAATATCAAATTTTGCTGCGTCTAACATATTGGCCAGCTTTCGAGCATTAGGCTGGAAGCTGTCGCTGATAGGCACCAGCCGAGCTGATGCCAATCCCCAAGGACAATTCGCTCGGCAGCTTGTCCATCCAGAGTAAAGCTATGACAAGCAGGCCTGTGGGTGTGACCATGAATAAGTCGCTTAACCTTGGTTTCACGCATCACTCGCTCCACCTCGTCTTGCGTGACATCCATAATGTCTTCTGCCTTAAGGCTGTTCATACTTTGGCTCTGTGCGCGCAACTGCGCTGCCAAGGCTCGCCGCGCTGCCAATGGTTGCGCCAATAACTGAGCTTGCCATTCAGGATTGCGCACCTGCGCGCGAAACCTTATGTAGTCCTGATCCTTAGTGCACAAGCTGTCACCGTGCAGAAGTAGCGTTGGCTCACCGCAAACCTCGACAATACTACCTTCCTCTAACAGTTTACCGCCGGTTTGTGTAGCAAAGGTTTGGCCGAAAAGGAAGTCGCGATTGCCGTGCATAACAAACAATTCAACACCTGAGTCTGTTAGCTGTTTAAGTTTATCGATTACTTCAAGTGCAAGGGGGGCGTCATCATCATCGCCAATCCAGGCGTCGAAGAAATCACCCAGTATAAAAAGGCTTTCTGCCTTCAAGGCTCGCTCTTGCAAAAACTGAAAAAACGCCCGCGTTAACTGCGGGCGCTCTGGATGCAGGTGTAAATCAGAAATAAACAGCTGTGTCATGCGCAAATATTAGGCAATGCTGACGCGCTGGATAATGACGGACTCTTTGGGGACGTCCTGATGAAAACCCTTGCTGCCGGTTTTTACGCCTTTAATTTTGTTTACTACATCCATGCCATCGACGACTTTACCAAAAACACAGTAGCCCCAGCCGCTAGCGTTTTTGCCAGAGTGGTTTAGGAAACCATTGTCTTTTACGTTGATGAAGAATTGCGCGGTAGCGCTGTGCGGGTCGTTGGTGCGCGCCATGGCTAGGCTGCCGGCAACATTGGTCAGGCCATTGTCGGCTTCGTTTTCAATAGCTTCGCGGGTTTCTTTTTGTTTGAAATCTTCTGTGAAGCCGCCGCCCTGGATCATAAAACCATCAATCACGCGGTGGAATATAGTGCCGTCATAAAAGCCTTCTTCGGCATATTGCTTGAAATTGGCGGCAGTTTTGGGCGCTTTGTCGAAGTCCAGTTCGATGCTGATGTCGCCATAGTTGGTGTGTAGTGTAATCATATTGATGCTCCCTTAGGGGTAAAGCGATAGAGGTAACTCGGATGCGATTCTGCACTTGGCTGCAGAAAAGCGGCTATGATACGCGCTCGCTTAAAGTGAAGGAATCTTTCACTCCATTAATTTTTTTGATTGGGTTGGTATATGCAGTCGGGTAAATTTCTGACTATCGAAGGCACAGAAGGTGTCGGAAAAAGCACCAATTTGGCCTTTGTGTGCGAATGGCTGGAAGCTCGGGGTATCGAGGTGGTGGTTACCCGCGAACCTGGGGGGACGCCACTGGCAGAGGAAATTCGCCAGTTGTTACTGAGCAAACGCGATGAGAAGGTGGATGAAACTGCTGAATTGCTATTGGTATTTGCCGCCCGTGCACAACATTTGGCGCAGCTTATTCGGCCGGCCCTGGCGCGCGGTGCCTGGGTGCTTAGTGACCGCTTTACTGATGCTACCTATGCCTATCAGGGCGCCGGTCGAGGTTTGAGCCTGGAGGTTATTGCGCAACTAGAAACCTTGGTTCAGTCTAACCTTCGGCCGGACTTAACGCTCATCCTGGATATAGATGTGCAGCTGGGCTTGGAGCGAGCCAGGCAAAGGGGGGAGCTGGACAGGTTTGAAAGTGAGACTGTGACCTTTTTTGAACGGGTGAGGAGCGGGTATCATCAGCGAATGGCCGCTGCGCCGCAGTGTTATGCGCTTATCAATGCTGGGCAGGCATTGGATAAAGTGCAGTTAGATATCGCCGCGCGCCTAGAAAAGCTTTTGGCCAACTAAACTAAATGTATCGCGAGATAAAAAATGCGCCCCAGGGCGCATTTTTTTGGTGATGCGTAGACTCTTCTTAAAACCTTAGCCCCAACTGAATTGCCGCACCTTCGGTGTTTTTATCGCCAGTTAAATAGGCGAGGTCGATATTGACTACATCAAATGGTGAGAGCCCGAGGCCAAAGCTGTAGGTGTCCGGCAGAGTGTTCTCCATATCGCGCTGAAGGCCGGCTCTCAATTGCAACCAACTTATGGGTGCCAGCTCAAGCCCTGCGTGGAGGAGTTTAGTGTCACCGTTGAGGCCAAACGCTGGCGTGGCATTCAGATCCATAGCCAATTCAGTTTTAATCCAATCTTTGCTGTAGCCAATAGCGGCAGTCATACGTCGTTTAACGTCGACGCTTTCACCGTCAATAGTTTTAAAGGTTTTATCGGAAAAGTTGTTAATGCTAAGGCCGTAGCGCAAATCGCCAGTGATATAGGTCAATCCGGCGTCAAAGTTGGTGGTATTGGTAGTCACTGTGTATTGATCGCCATCTATATTATCTTCGTTGTAGGTGGCAACCTGGGCTTCGTAAACAATTGTTTTTACTTCCTGGCGCTTGGGGGTTATACCAACCAGCAGCTTGGCGCTTTCGCTCAGGGTAAACTCTTTGGCCAGTGCAATGCCAAATTCGCCTATGGCGACACCTGTACCTGTGGTCGAGGATTGCAAATCATCCGGGCTGAAAGGGGTATTAAGGCTGTTGTTGATAAGGTTGTAGTCATTGGCATCGATGTTGGGGGTCAATGCTACCTGGCCGCTCACTTTGGCTACCAATGCCATAGATACCAGGGAGTTGGGGATGGCCGCTACCAGACTGCCGCCAAAACTAACTTGCGCGGTATCGCCATCTACCTTCCCCATAAGGCGCTTGAGCTTGTCGATGTTTGTCTGCGACAAGTCCTGATAATCCTGAATGCCACGTAGATAGTCGGTATAGTCAACCAGGTTATTCATACCATCAACCAACTCATCTGAGTCATCGATCAGTACTCCCATATTAAATGCCAAAGCAAAATCATCGTCCTTGCCATAGTCCGCTGCTAAGCTGGGGTTGTATAAAAGCCCATCACTGTATTTGGCGGTTACATAACCGGCGCCGCCCATAGCGCTAATGCGCCCATTATAAATTTCGCTCGCAATACTCTGGCTGGCGCAGGTTATTAATGCGAGGCTAATAAGTGTCTTTTTCATGGCTGATCTCCTTGGATTTTTCTTTTTTTCATTTAGGTTAAGTGCGTAGTTCATTTTTTTTATGAGTGTAGGCAATAGCTCATTTGAGCTATAGAACTAATGCTTATGAATGGGCGTGAATGTGGCTGAAAAGGTTGGAAAAATTCTGAAATATATACAGATGGATTAAATTCCGAACATTTGAGCTGAAATTAAAAGGGCTGTGTTGAAGCCTAGAAATTTGCCAAACAGGAAATTTCCAGTTGGTCGCCAGAGATAGGGTGGGGCAGCCAGAGTTTTTCGGCGTGCAGTAGCAGGCGAGGGGACTTTTGAATAATCGCTTCGGGTGCGTAAAGCCTGTCGCCCAAAATGGGGTGGTTAAGGCTGAGCATGTGTACGCGCAGCTGATGAGTGCGGCCACTAACCGGTTCCAGTTCAACGCGGGTGCTATTGGCTCCCGTGTCTCTGTGTAAAACGCGGAAGCGTGTATGGGCTGACTTGCCCTGTTCAAAACAAACTTTTTGTCTGGGGCGATTGGGCCAGTCGCAAATAAGTGGCAGGGTGACTTCTCCTTCGTCAGCCTCCATAAGGCCATCGACGACAGCCACATAGCGCTTGTGTATTTCCCTCCGCTCGAATTGATGGGTGAGCTGTTTTAAACAGGGGTAGCTCAGTGGGAACATAACAATGCCTGATGTGGCTTGATCTAGGCGGTGGGCAACACGGGCATTAGGGTTGAAATCAACGGCCAGTTTGTACAGGCACATTTGGTTTTCTGGGCCTTTACCGGGAACCGTCAGCAAACCCGAAGGTTTGTTGGCAATAAGTAAATGCTCATCTAAATAAAGTATGTCGAGGGGCGAGTCGGTCATGTCGGTTAGGCTATCTGTACCGTTTTAAGGGTACTGGTGAGTTGGGCGCGGATTATCGCAAATACAGCGAGGGATGATAAGCTTGCTCCCCAATTTTTAGTTCTCGGCGCGGAATATCCTGTCAATGAGTAGTTTTCCTAGGCACCCCTATCCCTGGCAGCAAGCCGAATGGCAACAATTTATTCAGCAGTTTGAATCGGGCAAGCTTCCTCACGCCCTGATGCTCGCTGGCCCTAAGGGCATAGGCAAGAGCGATTTGGCCGAGGCTCTGGCGCAGCGGCTATTGTGTGAAAGTCCGCGCGAAGGCGGTGCCTGCGGTCAATGTCGTGGTTGTCAGCTAAACCAGGCCAAGACCCATCCGGATTTTATCTGGATAGCGCCGGAGGAGGGCAGCAAGGCAATTAAGGTGGATCAGGTTCGCGAGTTGACCGAAGCCTTGGCTAAAACGGCGCAGCAGGGCGGTTATAAAGTCGTCATTTTGGCGCCGGCGGAGGCGATGAACGCCAATGCGGCTAATGCGCTGCTTAAATCTCTGGAAGAGCCGGCCGCGCGAACGCTGCTGCTTTTAATTTCCCACAATCCCAGCGCGGTGTTACCGACTATTCGCAGTCGCTGTCAGTTGCGCGCCTTGGCTATGCCTCGTCAGGAGTTGGTGCTGCGCTGGCTCTCTCCCCTGCTAGTAGGGCGCAGCCTTGATGCAGAGGATTTACTGGTCTCCGCCAGAGGCGCGCCTTTGCTTGCCATGGCATTGCTAGAGGGCGATGCGCTCGAGCTGCGCGATCAGCAATTACAGCAATGGGTTAAGCTGAGCCTGGGGCAATTATCCGCCATAGATCTGGCGGCCAACTGGCAAGGTGGCGATATAGTAGTACTGTTGGAGTGGTATCTGGGGCAGGTTCACGCATTGGTGCGCAGCTTGGCTGGTGCAGACGATGCTCAGGTTCGCCTTTGGCCGGGGGAGTTTCGCGAAGCCGTTTTGCGGGTGAATTCCCAGGTACTACACCGCTATTTGGAAAAGCTATTGCTTTCCAAGCGTCAGGTGTTAAGCGGTGCTAACCCCAATAAACAGTTAATGTGGGAAGAATTATTGCTCGATTGGGGCGCAGTGATGAGGTCTAAAGCTTAAGCGACTAGGGCCAAGGGCTGAGTCGAGGTGGTGCCGAGGTGGCGTATAGACACTTAGGGGCTAATCTATTAGTGTTCACAGTTATCAGGTATTTACGTAGGACAGCTTATGCAAGCAATAGGTGGCGGCGCCCGTAACGGCATTCTTTCCCTGACAATTAAGGACAAGGCAGTGCTTTATGCCGCCTATATGCCCTTTGTAAGCAATGGGGGCCTGTTCATACCTACCAACAAGAGTTACAAGCTTGGTGACGAAGTGTTTATGTTGCTTAGTTTAATGGATGAGGCGGAAAAGATTCCCGTTGCTGGAAAAGTGGTCTGGGTTACGCCAAAAGGGGCTCAGGGCAATCGCGCGGCGGGGATTGGGGTGCAATTTAGCGATCAGGACAATATCGCGGTAAACAAAATTGAAACCTACCTCGCGGGCATGCTTGGCTCTGACAAGCCCACCCATACTATGTAAAATTAGCCGCTTCCTGAAATTCGCAAAAGCCAGGTTTAGCCTGGCTTTTTTGTTTTTAATCGCACAAATTTTGTTTTGGAGTTAGCGGTTTATGCTTGTGGATTCCCACTGCCATCTGGATCGTATCAATCTGACGCCCTATAACGGCCAACTGGAGTTGGCTATAGCCGCGGCCCAGAAACGGGGCGTTCAGCAGCTGTTGTGTATAGGCATCAGCCTGGAGAATATTCAAACCGTTATTGATATCGCTCAGGCTCACCCAGGTGTGGTTGCCTCGGTTGGTGTGCACCCCTGCGATGTAAAGGCCGGCATGGCCTCGGTGGAGCAGCTTAAGCAATGGGCAAGCCAGCCCAAAGTAGTAGCCCTCGGTGAAACCGGATTGGATTATCACTACGAAACTGAGAGCAAAGAGTTGCAGCACCAAAGCTTCGCGTTACACCTGCAGGTGGGTAAAGAGCTAGGCTTGCCGGTGGTTGTCCATACCCGCGAAGCCAAAGCCGATACTCTCGCATTAATCAAAACCCACGGCAGCCTGGAGGCTAGTGGGGTGCTTCACTGCTTTACCGAAGACTGGGATATGGCCAAATCGGCGCTAGATTTAAATTACTACATCTCTATTTCCGGCATAGTGACCTTTAAAAATGCCGACCAAATCCGCGATGTAGTCAACAAAATGCCTTTGGATCGCCTATTGGTTGAGACTGATTCACCCTATCTGGCGCCTGTTCCCTATCGCGGTAAGCCCAACGAACCCAAGTATGTGCGTGAAGTGGCCCAGTATATTGCCGACTTGCGGGGATTAAGCCTTGAGGCCTTGGCAGCGCAAACCAGTGAAAACTTTTATCGGCTGTTTGGCCGCGCCAAACAGTACCTTCCAGCCTAATTCTGTAGTTTTATCCACGAGAAATTTTATGTCTGCACAAATTAATCAAATAAATATCATGCTCGATTTGCAAGACGGCATGAACACCAAGGTAACTGCTAACTGGCAAGCCCAGGGTTATGAATGGTACAGGGCAATTTGGATCGAGTGCGCCGAGCTTATGGATCACTACGGCTGGAAATGGTGGAAAAAACAAACGCCGGATACCGAGCAGGTTGCGCTGGAATTAATTGATATCTGGCACTTTGGCTTGAGCATCCTGCTGCAGTCTGGCCAGTCGCGTCAAACCATTGCTGAGCAAATTCAACAGCAGTTGGCAATTGCCACTGACGAAAAAGATTTTCGCCTGGATTTGGAAAAATTTGCCGCTGCCACTCTTGCCGATCGCCAATTTCACGTGGGTTTATTTGCCCGACTGATGGCTGGCGTCGATATGAGCTTCGATCAGCTCTATCGTGGCTATGTGGGTAAAAATGTACTCAATTTTTTCCGCCAGGATCACGGTTATAAGGATGGCAGCTATCGCAAGCACTGGTTTGATGGCCGCGAAGACAACGAGCATTTGGTGGAGGCAGTGCAAAGCCTGGATGCCGCCAGTGCAGATTTTGCCGATGCACTTTACCGTGCATTAAAACAGCGCTACACCCGATAGCTAACAGTTCCCTTGCTCAATCGTTTAAATTGCCTCGGGTAACTCCGGCGTGTTATCCGGTAAGTCAGGCAGAGGATCTTCCAGGGGCGGCAGACCAAAGTGTGCCCTGGCGCGATTGCAGTCTTCGTTAGTTATCCCCATTTCACCGTGAACGTTAAATTCGCGGCAGGGGCTGGGGCGGTTATCGTAGATGGTGCAGCGCACTTCTGAACCGACATCGCCCAGGAGCGCGTTGCAGCGGGCCGGTTTTGATTCTGTACCCTTCATACAGGCGCGATGGGGGGTTACCTGGTGAGTCAGTATGTCGGGAACTATGCCGCCCGCACTTTGGCATTCCCCCCAATAAAATGAAACCCTGAAAAATGAGCAACATGCTCCGCAGGTCAGGCAGGGGGAAGGGTTACTCATAGGCGCTCTCAGGTGACAATAGACCGCGCAATTCTGCCTTTGCCGATAAAAAAGGCAAGAGGGGCTGAGTAAAAAATTTACGTTTTCCGGGGGAAATACCGGGAGGGGCTGGCCTTTAATGGAGCAGGGGAGCAGTTTGTAAGACAATTGTCCGTATAAATTAGTAATACTTATCAAGCAGTGGGTGAATTTTCCGGTCAAATCACTATAATGCTTGCCCGCCTAAGGCACAAAATGCCGTCTAAATAGCTTGCTCCTGCAACTGTTTTATATTGAAAGTCTTTTAAAACAGGCTAATACAAAAGAATTTTCGAACTCCTTTTAATAGCGCAATGCGTTTAAAAAGGGTTACTACTAGCTGGGGTGGCAAGGCTATTTATCTTTGTTCTGTCCCATACACCAAAAATGGAGTCTTATCGTGAAAGCACCCGTAAGAGTTACTGTCACCGGCGCCGCTGGCCAAATCAGCTACTCGCTTCTGTTCCGCATTGCTGCTGGCGATATGCTGGGTAAAGATCAACCAGTGATCCTGCAACTGCTGGAAATTACCCCAGCCCTTAAGGCCCTGCAGGGCGTTGCTATGGAGCTGGACGACTGCGCTTTCCCTCTGCTCGCGGGCATTGTTACCACTGATGATCCAACCGTAGCCTTCAAAGACACAGATTACGCCCTGCTGGTAGGAGCCCGTCCACGCGGCCCAGGCATGGAACGTAAGGATCTGCTGGCTGCCAATGCTGCAATCTTCTCTGTACAGGGTAAGGCTATTAACGACCACGCCTCGCGCGATATTAAAGTATTGGTAGTCGGCAACCCTGCAAACACCAATGCCCTGATAGCCCAGCGCAACGCGCCGGATATCAACCCGCGTCAGTTCACCGCTATGACTCGCCTGGACCACAACCGTGCGCTGTCGCAGCTGGCTGCCAAAACTGGCACCAGTATTAACAACATCACTAAAGCGCTGATCTGGGGTAATCACTCATCAACCCAGTATCCAGACCTGCACAACACTCTGGTTGATGGCAAGCCTGCACTGAGCCTGGTTGATCAAGCCTGGTACGAAGCGGATTACATCCCAACTGTACAACAGCGCGGCGCGGCTATCATTGCTGCTCGTGGTGCTTCTTCTGCCGCCTCTGCTGCAAACGCTGCACTGAACCATATGCGCGATTGGGCGCTGGGCACTCCAGCAAACGATTGGACCAGCATGGGTGTATACAGCGATGGTTCTTACGGTATCGAAAAAGGTCTGATCTACTCTTTCCCATGCGTATGCAAAAATGGCGATTGGGAAATTGTTCAAGGCCTGAGCATCAACGATTTCTCTCGTGCAAAAATGCAAGCTACTGAAAAAGAACTGCAAGAAGAGCGCGATGCAGTGGCGGAATTGCTGCCTGCTTAATTGCTGCTATTTAAAAGGCCGCTCTGTTGAGCGGCCTTTTTTTTGCTCGAAATATTGCTTTTCCATTTTCACCAGATGGTCATAATTGCTTAGCACACTAGGCACATGTTTTTTGCTTAGGTGCGGATTTGCGATGCATAAATTAACTGCTCGCCAGGGAGGATGGACGCTTGCGATTATTCTTCTGGTGTTTACCTTGTGGCGGCTCTGGGCACGTCATCTCGCCGGTATAGATCTGTTTTTTGATGAGGCATATTATTGGGGTTGGGCGCAGAAGCCAGATTGGGGCTACTATTCAAAGCCGCCGGTAGTTGCTTGGTTGATTTTTTTATCCACTTTATTGCTTGGTAATGATGCTTCGGTGGTGCGATTGGCTTCGGCGCTCTTGTACCCACTTACCGCATTGGTGATCTATTTTCTAGGCCTCAAACTTTTTGCGTTTTCTGCACGTAAATATTTTATTGCGCTTGCTGGTGCAATCGTTTTTATCTCTCTGCCGATAGTCGCTTTTGGTACATGGTTTATTACCACTGATGCTCCTTTGCTACTTTTTTGGGCGTTAAGCATTCTATTTTATGTTCGCGCGTTGGACTCCAATAGCTGGGTGGACTGGTTGTTGTTGGGCGTAGCGGCAGGGTTCGGTTTGCTCAGCAAGTACACGATGGTGTTTTTTGTTCCCTGTGTGATTTGCCATCTATTTGTCTCTGGGCAGTTGCTGCAACAATTGCGCAACCCCAAACTCTATTGGGCGGCAGCCCTGGCTTTTGTTATTTTTCTGCCCAATATCTGGTGGAATTTTGAGCATCACTTTTCCAGCTATAGGCACACCGCAGAAATATCTCAGCTGGACAAGCGGCTGATTAATCCGGCGCACTTTGGTGAGTTTTTTGGGGCTCAATTCGGTGTCTTTGGTCTGGTGTTATTTGCTGGCTTAGTGGCTGCGTTATTTAGATTGCGCAGTCTGCTAACCAATCCCCCCTTGGCATTATTGATTAGTTTTAGCTTTGTGCCTGTTGCACTATTTTGTTTGCTGGCTTTTACCTCCCGAGCTTTCGCTAATTGGGCCTCCTTCTCTTATGTTGCTGCGGCCTTGTTTATTGCGGGCTGGTGGATTCAACAGGGGCGAGCAAAATTGCTGCTAGGCGGTTTAGCAGCAAATTTGTTACTCGTCGCTTTTTTATCCCATTGGCAGTGGTTGGCGGGCGAATTTGGTCTGGAGCTAAGTAAGAAAACCGACCCTTATTACCGGGTAAAGGCCTGGCAGGGCTTGGCTGCAGCCATAGAGCCAGAGTTCGCTAATTACCCGGAGGCTCGCTTGCTCGGTGTGGATCGCGACATGCTGGCGGAAATGAGTTTTTACATAGGTCGTAAACACGAAAATGCTCGCTTCCCCTTAATTTATAATCCCGGTGGTTATGTCTCCAACCATTATGCGCTAGTGGCGGATGTTGTCCGGCAACCCAAGGGCGAGTTTCTCTGGGTGTCGTCGCGTAATGAGGCCGCTTGGTTGCCGCAATTGTTTGCAAAATCCCAGTTCCTGACCGAGGTCAAGGTGCCGGTTTATTCCGATCTCGATCGCAGCGCCTACATATGGTTAGTTCAAGATTTTAAGGGGAGCAACAAGCCGTGATTAAACAGGTTTATCGTGTGGCGCAAGTTGCATTTCCATTTTTAGTTATGATCTTCTTGGTTTTTCCTCAGCTTGATCTGGCTGTTAGTCGGGCGATGTGGACGCAGGGTGCCGGTTTTGAGGGGGCGCAGCTACTGTGGATGGGGCTATTGCATAAACATTTGGGCAAGTTTTTGGCGGTGACATTTTTGTTGTTGCTGCTAGGCTGGTGTTTAACCTGGATTAAGGCAAACCCATTTAATATAAAACGGCATCGCAAGAGTTTTATTTTTTTGCTCTTGGCAACTCTCGTTGGTCCAGGCCTTGTGGTCAACCTACTAATGAAGGATCAGTGGGGCAGGGCCCGGCCAGTCCAAGTTGCCGAGTTTGGCGGTGATAGCCAATTTTCTTCTGCGTGGGTAATCAGCGAGGCTTGCGGCAAAAATTGTTCGTTTGTTTGCGGTGATGCTTCTGTTGGCTTTTTGTTGATCGCCGGTGTGTTTGTCAGTCGTCGCCCGCGCCTATGGTTTTCTCTGAGTATTGCCTTGGGCGGTTTGCTTGGTTATATGAGAATTGCTCAGGGCGGGCATTTTTTTAGCGATGTAATCTTTTCGTGGTACGCTGTGATTTTTTCTGTGTGGTTAGTCGCTCGCTGGTTGCGACCTGGGCGCTTGGATATAGTATTTTCCAAGGAGAAAGCTAAAGAAGCAAAACCACAGGAGTTAATATCAGTAAGCTAAATGCAAGTATTTGAACGTTTAGGAGTCGGGTTTGAAACGCATTCTATTGCTAATATTGTTGAGTATTTTCAGCCTCACTGCCTTAGCCGATCCCATCGTCTATCACAATCAATATAAAGCTAGGTACTACGGCTTTTCGATAAAAGTAAAATCCAGCCTTCAGGCCCTGGGTGGTGATCGTTACCAGGCATCATTTGTTGCTGACTCGGCTATTGCCAGAATTGAAGAGCAGAGCCTGGTGCGCTGGGATGAATCCTCCAAACGCTTTTATCCCTTGCATTACACTTACAAAAAAAGGGTGCTGGGCAAGGAAAAAAAGGCCGAGTTGGTATTTGATTGGCAAAGCCACAGCGTAAAAGACATGGTCAGGTTAGTAAGCCTGGATTTGCCCGATGATTTATTGATTCAGGATGATTTAAGCTACCAGTTGCAAATGCGCGAAGATATTCTCGCTGGGCAAACGCAATTTACCTACTGGATAGTCGACGGCGGAAAATTAAAAGATTACCCCTTTGTACGCTTGGCCGATGAAGCCATTAAAACGCCTTTGGGGGAGGTAGATTGCGCCAAAATTTCACGAACCCACGGCAATAATTCGGAGCGAAAAACCTTCGCCTGGCTAGCTAAAGACTGGGGCTACCTTTTAGCGGGGCTGGAACATCAAGAGAAGGGGGATAGCTATAGATTGTTGATTAACAAGGCGCAAGTGGATGGCCGGGATTTATCCAGTTTGAACGGTAAAAAAAGCCAGCAATAACGCTGGCTTTTTGGTTTTAACCATTTGAACTTTGCTTAATGGCCTTCGGCAATCTCCATCCAGGCGCTCTGGCTATTGCCTGCGGCAATGGTCCAGCTCTCCTCTAAAACCGCACCCCGCTCGACACACACGAAGCAAGCTTCCTGGCCATCACCAATGTCGACAATGGTTTTCGCCGCATCACTGCCTGGGTTCCAGGTAACCACACTGGGGCAGTTGCCGTGGGTAATGCGAATGCTCGGCTTGCTGAGGATATCCAGGCTCTCTTCAATGCCAGCAAATACTCTGTCCACCGGGCCGGGAAACATTAGGGCTCCGATTTGGGTTTTAACTGCATGGTTTTCTAAGTTGTCTTTGTAATTGCGCCCGGCTAATAAGGGCACTTGTACTTGGCTTAATTGAGCAACAGGGAAATAGCTGTGCATTACCCAGCTGCAGTCAAAGGGTTGCTCATCGGTATTGTTGATTGTTAGCTCCAGGCGAATAGTGTCGCCCAGTAACATGCGCAGCTCAGCGGAGAAGTCGTAGGGGAACAGTGGGTTGGCATCGCTGACGAACAGAAACTCCAGTTCGACGCTGCCATCGCTGCGGCTCTGAGCACTGGCGAGTTGCCAAGGGCTATTGCGGGCAAAGCCATGCTTGGGTTTATTGGGATACTGAGGGTTTACGCCAAACCAGGGCAGGCACAGCGGAATACCTCCTCGCAGTGCTGTCCCAGGGGTAAAGTCGCAATTGGGGCTGAGCCACAGCAGAGGTTCGCCCTTGGTTGATTTAAATTCGAGCAACTGGGCGCCTTGAAGTGCAATGCTGGCTGAGCAGAGCGGCGTATTTACCAATATTAGCGGCAGGCCACTGCCCTTGGCATTCGGGTATATCTCGGTGCTGTCTTTGATCTGTAAAAAATCGCATTGGGCTACAAGTTGCTCCAGCGCCTGCTGGCTATGAGGATCCAGGCTAGTAATGTGCATTTCTCATCTCAAAAATATGATTTAAGGCGGAAATTCTATAGAAATCGGGCGCCAAAGGCAGCCGATTTTTTTGGAATTGATCGGCTAAAACAGTATCATGCGCAGCCTTTATGTATGAATCGACACAAGACTAAGTAGGTACCCGGTGAGCAAGGCGCAGTTTGTAATAGGTCAACGTTGGATTAGTGAAGCAGAAGCGGATTTAGGTTTGGGCATAGTGCTGGATGTGGCCAATCGCCGCTTAACTATCAGCTTTCCTGCCAGCGGCGAGCGCCGTACCTACGCCATAGACAATGCCCCTGTGAGCCGTGTCAGGTACGAAGTGGGCGAAAAGGTTCGCCACCAGGACGGCACTCGCATCAAAATCACCCGCATAGTTGAGCAGGCTGGCTGCCTGATGTACGTAGGCCTGACGAAAGACGAGGAAGAAGTTGCTATCCCTGAGTTTGAATTGGATAGCTTTGTCCAATTCAGCACCCCAAAAGAGCGCTTGTTTGCCGGCCAAATCGACCGTCACGAGCATTTTTACCTGCGCTATCAAACACTGAATTACCAGCATCATCATCAGCAATCCAAGCTGTTTGGTTTGGCTGGGCCGCGTGTGCAATTGCTTCCTCATCAGCTGTATATCGCCAGTGAAGTTGCCAACCGCCATGCGCCGCGGGTACTTTTGGCCGATGAAGTAGGGCTGGGTAAAACTATCGAAGCGGGTTTGATTTTGCATCAACAACTGATGAGTGGCCGCGTCAGTCGCGCCTTAGTGGTTGTGCCTGCCAGCCTGCAGCACCAGTGGCTGGTAGAAATGCTGCGCCGCTTTAATCTCGCCTTTACCCTGCTAGACGAGGCTCGCTGCAATGCGCTGGTGGGCCTGGATAGTGAGGAGTTGTCAGTCGATTTTGAGGACGATTTTGTCGAGGATCAAGATCGCTATGCCAGCAGTGACAACCCCTTTGAATCAGCTCAGCTGGTGATTTGCTCGCTCGATTTTCTCACTAAAAACCCGCTGCGTTTCAAGCAGGCGGTCAGCGCTGGCTGGGATATGCTGTTGGTGGATGAAGCTCATCATCTGCAGTGGAGTGAAACCCAAGTCAGCCCAGCTTATTCCTGTATAGAGGCCTTGTCCCAGGTGGCCAAGGGGTTGTTGCTGTTAACTGCAACTCCCGAGCAGTTGGGGCTTGAGAGCCACTTTGCGCGTTTGCGTTTGCTCGACCCGGACCGCTATTACGATCTGGAAAAATTCAAAGGCGAACAGCAGGCCTACAAGCCGCTCAACGAGTTGGTGCAGCAATTGATTCGCCTGGGTGAAGAGGGAGCCGAAGTATTCCCCGGCGAACTTATTACACAAATCGCTGAATATCTGCCGTCATCTACCCTGGCGCAACTGCAAAAGCAAGTGGAGGCCGAATCCCTGGTGGCGGCTATAGATACGGCCATAAATTATCTGCTGGATCGCCATGGCACTGGCCGTGTGCTCTTTCGCAATACCCGCAACTCGGTGAGCGGGTTCCCCGATCGCCAACTGCACACGTATCCGCTGTCTTTGGCGATGGAAGATCTAGCTGACTATTTGGCCCAGCCTTTGGCGCAACAAGTTTGCAGCGAAAAATTCTGGCAGAAACGCACCCAAAGCGATTGGTGGTTGCAGGATGCGCGTGTCACCTGGTTGGCCGAATGGCTGAAGCAAAATCGCCGCAAAAAAGTGCTGGTGATTTGCGCCAACGCCGATACCGCGCAAACCCTGGAAGAATTTCTGCGCCTGCGCAAAGGCGTGCTTACCAGCGTATTCCATGAGCAGATGAGCCTGATTGAACGCGACCGCGCCGCTGCCTATTTTGCCGATTTGGAGGAGGGCGCCCAGGTGCTGCTCTGCTCGGAAATTGGCAGCGAAGGGCGCAACTTTCAATTTGCCCAGGATCTGGTGCTGTTTGATCTGCCCATGAACCCGGATTTGCTGGAGCAGCGTATAGGTCGGTTGGATCGCATCGGCCAAACCGGCATGGTCAATATTCATGTCCCTTTTTATGAAAGCACCGCCCAACACAAATTGCTGGATTGGTATCACCAGGGGCTAAATGCGTTTGAAAAAACCTGTGCTATTGGTCAAGCCGTGTACGCGCGTTTTGGTGAGCGACTTTTACCTTGTTTAACCGATGATGCCAGTGCAGATTTTACCGCGCTGCTGGCGGATACCCAGATTTATGCTCAAGAGCTTGTGTTGCAGCTGCAGCAGGGGCGCGATCGCCTGCTGGAATTAAATTCTTGCAAACCACTTAAAGCCCAGGCGCTGGTGTCGGCGCTTGCAGATAACGATGAAAACCCGGCACTGGCCCAGTATATGGATTCGGTCTTCGACTGTTTTGGTATCGATAGTGATAGGCATTCGGAGCACAGTCTGGTGGTTCACCCCAGCGATCATATGCGTATCGAGCAGTTCCCCGGCTTGCCAGAGTCTGGTTTGACCATTACTTACAAACGCAGCCAAGCCCTATCGCGCGAAGATATGCAATTCCTCACCTGGGAGCATCCTTTGGTAAGCGGTGCCCAAGACTTAATTTCACTGAGCGAATTTGGCAACACCGCTTTTTGTACGCTCAAATTGCCGCCGCTCAAGCCGGGCAATTTGCTCCTGGAAGCGCTGTTTGTTCTGCACTGCCCGGCACCAGCAGAATTACAGCTATTCCGTTTTATACCGCAATCGGTAATGCGCATATTGCTGGATGATAAGGGTAAGGATCTGGCCGGCGTGCTCAATGTGGGTCAACTGTCCAAACTGGTGCAAAAAGTGCCGCGCAATAATGCCCAGGAACTGGTGCGCCATGCCCGTCCGGTATTGACCGAAATGCTGCAAAAGGCCGAGACTATCTCTCAGGCAAATCAAAATTCGGTGATAGACGCGGCAAAAGCCGCAGTAACTGTTGAATTGGGCGCGGAGATAGATCGCCTCAAGGCGCTGGCAGAGGTAAACCCCAATGTGCGCCAAAGCGAAATTAACTATCTGCAGGAGCGCCTCGCCGCCAGCCTGCATTTCCTCAGCCAAGCCAAGGTGCGCCTGGATTCCCTGCGCGTTGTGATGACGGTTTAATTTGGAGCAAAGACTATGTACATATTTTCCGCCAACGGCTGCGCAAAAAAAGACATGGATGATGTAAAGGAAGGGCAAATAGTTCCCTTCATTGTTTACATTAATTTCGTTGATTTATTTGGTGCTGAGCACTTGTGTAAACTCTTTTTGATGCGCGCTGGTTTTAAAGAGATTGAAATAGAAAAGCGTAAGCTGGTACCCAGCAGCCTGTTGGCCGACCCCCGTGTTATTGCTGCCGATAAAGCCATGGCCGAAGCAGTTAAATGCGGTTACTGGATTCAGATGTTTGATGAGTAGGTTTCATTAATTGAGGTGAACTCGTTAAGAAACTTTCTTTGGCTTTAGATAAATCCACGATAGATGTGATTGAGTTCTAGCGGCAAGGGTTTTTGGAGTGCATCCAGACAGGAAGCAGAGGCAGCTCTATTGTGGGGCTAAGTAAAACTGCCCTAATTGAGCTCAGTTAGTCGGGAGGGCTCGGTTTTTTGCTGACAGATGAGGCCAATAACTCCAATCTGTTGTTGGCAAGTAACTGTTGCTGTTGGTAAGCAACTGTGTAGTTGCCAAGTGACTTGGGTTGTGCGCTTCAAATAGGCAACTGG
Organism: Cellvibrio sp.; assembly: GCA_050305995.1. GTDB lineage: Bacteria > Pseudomonadota > Gammaproteobacteria > Pseudomonadales > Cellvibrionaceae > Cellvibrio. The sequence continues at coordinate 31,393 of JBNLGJ010000053.1, read as the reverse complement.
GTAGTAAATTTTACCTGCTTGAGGGCAAACGCTGAATTTATCGAGCCTATGTTGGGCAGGTGAATCAGTGTTTCTTTCATCAGCCGTTCGTAATGCTCAACACTCTCAACGACAACCCTCAGTACGTAGTCTTTTTCGCCGCTGGTTGAGTAGCACTCAACTACCTCTGGAATCCCCAGCACCGAAGACTCAAATGCTTCCAGTGAAACCGCATCGTGGTTTTTGATGGTGATATAGGCGTGAACAGTCACTCCCAGATTTAACAATTTGGGGTCTAGCAGCGTGACCTTGCCGCGAATAATTCCCTCGGTCTCCAGCCGTTTTAACCGTCTCCAGCAAGGCGTGTGAGATAGGCCTATCAAGTTGCCCAAGTCTGCCATGGAGTAATCTGCATTTTCTTGCAGCGCGCGCAGTATTTTGCGGTCGTAATCGTCTAGTTCGATAGTTTTAGCCATGGCCTTGTCCTAGAACACCGAGAAATAATGGGGCAATTCTAGGATGTGTGTCTTTTTTGTGCAATGTTTTTAGGATGATCCTTGTTGTCTTGGCGTAAAGCGAGGGTCAGGTTTTAGGTTTTATCGGGTTTTTCCATCAATCAACGCTGTCTACCCCCGGCAAATGTTGTGATTGAATGACTTGACGTGTATCGTATCGCCTCTTTTCCCTGGGCATTCTGGCCCTATAGATACTGGGTGTTAAGGCAATAATACCCGGTTGGTTAAAGAGTCTGGTGCACTTGTTGGCGCAAAAATAAAGCATAGGAGCAATCCGTAATGAGAGTAATATTGTTGGGCGCGCCAGGTGCGGGCAAGGGAACACAAGCGCAGTTGATTATGGAAAATTTTGGCATTCCACAAATTTCCACTGGCGATATGCTGCGCGCAGCGGTTAAGGCCGGTACCCCCTTGGGTCTGCAGGCAAAAGATATTATGGCGTCTGGTGGTCTGGTGTCCGATGACCTTATTATTGCCTTGGTCAAAGAGCGTATTAACTCTACCGATTGTGCCAATGGCTTCCTGTTTGATGGGTTCCCTCGTACTATTCCCCAGGCGGAAGCGCTGTTGGATGCCGGTATTGATATTGACCACGTTATTGAAATTCATGTTCCCGATGAAGAGATTGTCGCTCGCCTGAGTGGTCGTCGCGTGCACGAAGCATCTGGCCGCGTTTATCACATCATTCACAATCCACCTAAAGTAGAAGGGCATGACGACCTTACTGGTGAGCCGCTGGTACAGCGTCCCGATGACCAAGAGGAAACTGTGCGCAAGCGTCTGACGGTTTATCACGATCAAACCGAGCCGCTGGTTGGTTTTTATCAAAAGTTGGCCACCGAAGGTGCCGTTAAAGCTCCCCAATACTCTCGTATTAACGGTATTGGCAGTGTCGATGCCATTCGTCAGCAGTTGTTGGAAGTTCTGCGTTAATAAAGCAGATGTTCGCCGCCTTAAATTGGCATTAAAATAGGCTCTGCGGAGCCTATTTTTATTTGTAAGTAACCTTATGAGTTCTATCCTCGCGCTTGACTCCTCCACTGATGCTTGTTCGGCAGCTCTGTTGCTGGATGGGCGTTTGATCAGTCGTTTTGAAATCGCCACCAAAAGCCATACCCAACGCCTTCTGCCTATGGTGGATGAGCTGTTGCAAGGCGAAAATCTCACCCTCACCGATTTGGACGCGCTGGCACTGGGCAGAGGCCCGGGTTCATTTACCGGCCTGCGTATTTGTATGGGGGTAGTACAGGGCTTGGCCTATGGCAGTGGATTGCCGGTTGTCCCAGTTTCCACCCTTGAGGCTATGGCATTGGCCTTTACGCGTGAAAATCCAGGCTATCAGGGGGTAGTGTTGCCCGCTTTGGATGCGCGCATGGGTGAGGTTTACTGGAGCGCTTACCAGGTGCAAGACGATAAATTGACTCCGCAGCTGGAAGAGGCTGTAAGCCCGCCGGTGCGGCTGCTGGACTATCTCCGGTCGACACCAGGCCAGTTTTTGGCAGGAGTCGGTTCCGGTTGGAGCTATCCCGAACTGGCAGAATTTGAACTTACAACGAAACATTTAGCGGGCTGCCCGCGCGCGGAAGAGATAGCGCTTATCGCGGCCCATCAGTTTGCTCTGGGTAGAGCTCTGCCTATTGAGCAGGTTCAGCCGGTATATTTGCGCGATTCGGTATCTTGGCAAAAACGTCAGCGTATTCGCGTTCAGCCAATGGCCTAGTGGCCTATTTAAGTGAGAGGTAATTACGGTGATGGCGGCTTTAGATCAGCAAGTTTTTAATCAGGGTTTAATGGAGTTTATTGCCGCTTCACCCACGCCATTCCACGCTACGCGCCAAATGACGCAGAAGCTTCAGGCGGCTGGTTTTGTCCGCTTGGATGAGGGGCAGGCCTGGCAATTGGTGCCGGGCAACAAATATTTTCTCACCCGCAATGACTCATCGTTGATTGCCTTTGTCTATGGCACAGACTCTCTGCTGGACTCAGCTATTCGTATGTTTGGCGCCCACACGGATAGCCCTTGTTTGCGCCTAAAACCCAAGCCCGAGCTTAACCGTCGCGGCTATTATCAATTAGGCGTGGAGGTTTATGGCGGCGCACTCTTGGCTCCCTGGTATGACAGGGAGTTGTCCCTGGCTGGTCGGGTTAGCTATAAAACCAGTGCTGGTGCCATGGCTAGTGTGCTCATTGATTTGGCTCGCCCCTTGGCAATGGTGCCCAGTTTGGCGATTCATCTTGATCGAGAGGCCAACAATAATCGCAGCATTAATGCCCAGAAAGACATAGTGCCGCTGCTGTTGCAGCTGGAGGCGGAAGATTCGCCTGCGCCTGATTTCCGTGAATTACTGCGCGCAGAAATTGCCAAGTCCCACCCGGATCTGGATCTGGCTGAGGTGCTCGACTATGAGTTGAGCTTTTACGATTATCAATCGCCAGCTTACGTCGGTTGGAATCAGGACTTTATAGCAAGTGCCAGACTGGATAATTTATTGAGTTGTTTTATAGGCTTAAGTGCCTTACTTGAAGCAGACCCACAAGTGTCGAGCCTATTGATTTGTACCGATCATGAAGAAATTGGCAGTGCCTCTTGCTGTGGCGCCAAAGGGCCTATGTTGCAGCAGTTTTTAGAGCGCCTACTGCCCAGTGGCGAAGAGCGGGCGAGGGTGATTGATAGGTCTATGATGATTTCTGCCGATAATGCTCATGGCGTACACCCCAACTTTATGGATAAGCACGATGAAAAACATGGCCCACTGTTAAATCGTGGCCCTGTTATCAAAGTGAATACCAATCAGCGCTATGCCACTACCAGCGAAACCAGTGGTCTTTTTAAGATTCTCTGTGCGCATGTTGATGTGCCGGTTCAAGTGTTTGTCGCGCGTACAGACATGGGCTGTGGTAGCACAATTGGCCCTGTAGTTGCCTCGGAAGTAGGGGTAAAAACCCTGGACGTAGGTGCGCCCACCTTTGCCATGCACTCCATCCGTGAATTGGCCGGGGTAAAGGATGGCGCCTATCTTTACCGGGCGGCTGTAGCTTATTTTGGCTATAAGCAGGCTCCTATGGCGCTGGTGCCAATTGCCTAGGTTTATTGTTTGGCTATATTTAAGTGTCAAGAAGGCACTTATCCTTGATCTACTAGCTAGGTCAATTAGCCCGCATTTTCATTGTGATCCAGTGCTAATAACCGCCAGCTAAGCATAGCCAACGGATTGCTGCTGTTTATAATTTGCCGCCCTTATATGTGCCTATCTTCATCGTCTGATGCGGTGTAGCGGAGTTTGAATCATGGCGATTAGTTTAGATGTCCTGGCCTCATTTACCCCTTTTGATACCCTGAATCAGGAGTATCTGTCCAAAGTGGCAGAAAAGGCGGAGCTGCGTGAAGTGGCCAAGGGAAGTATCATTTTCAAACGTGGGCGCCCCTTTCCCGACAAGCTCTATTTGTTGAGTGGCACCGTTGACCTGATAGATTCGGGCTTTGAGGTACAAACACTCAACCCTTCCAGTGAATCCCGTCGGGCGCCGCTCAATGTCAGTCAACCTACCCAGGTGTCTGCCGTTGCAAAATCTGCAGTAACACTTTTGGCGGTTGATGGTGATTTCCTTGACCTGGTGATGGCTTGGAGCGAAAGCGGTAGTGAAACTGAGGGCGATGAAGTTGTGCACAGCGTTAGTAATGAAGAGGCCGACTGGATGTCGTCCTTGCTGCAGGCCCCCCTGTTCACACGCCTTCCCCCAGGTAATATTCGCCAGTTATTCGCGCGCTTTTCTACACAAAAAGTTGTTGCTGATGAAGTGGTAATCAAACATGGCGAGCGCGGTGAGTTTTTTTATGTGCTCGAATCCGGCAGTGCGGTGGTGGTTGATGCGTCCGGGAAAATTCTCGCGGCTCTGCGCCCCGGGCACTATTTTGGTGAAGAGGCACTGGTTGGCGATACCACCCGCAACGCCACCGTAAAAATGCTCACTCCCGGTAAGCTCAAGTGTTTAAAAAAAGATGATTTTCGCGAGCTGCTGCAACAGCCAGTGCAAAAATTTGTCTCTGCAGAGCAGCTAAAAAGCCGCGCAACGACAGAGCCTGGCTTTCAATTATTGGATGTTCGTCTGCCAATTGAGCGCCGCTTTAGCGCGGTGCCTGACAGCCGCAATATTCCACTTAACCAATTGCGCAATAGCCTAAAAGACCTGGATCACTCACTGACCTATGTAGTGACTGACGACTCGGGTCGGCGTTGCGACGTTGCCGTTCAGCTACTCTCCCAAGCGGGCTTTGATACTTGTATTCTGCAAAACGCCGATCAGTATTACACCGGGCTCTAGGCTGGTTTTTGGCGCTTATCTCTGTATCATGGCGGCCTGAAAAAGTAACACTCGATAAATACTAAGAAGCCATCATGACCAAACAACGCGTATTAACCGGCATAACCACCACTGGCACCCCTCACCTGGGAAACTATGTGGGGGCGATACGCCCTGCCATTGCCGCCAGTCAAAAGGCGGGTGTCGAGTCTTTTTATTTTCTGGCGGATTTTCACGCGCTGATTAAATGTCAGGATCCCGCCATGGTACATCAATCCACCCGCGAGATTGCGGCCACCTGGCTTGCGCTGGGTTTGGATACTGACAACGCGGTGTTTTATCGTCAGTCAGATGTACCGGAAATTCCCGAGCTTTGCTGGATGCTAACTTGCATGGCGGCTAAGGGGCTGATGAATCGCGCCCACGCCTATAAAGCTGCGGTAGACGCTAATGCCGAGGCGGGTGAAGATCCCGATTACGGCGTTACTATGGGCCTTTACTCTTACCCGATATTAATGGCTGCTGACATACTTATGTTTAACGCCACTAAAGTGCCTGTGGGCCGCGATCAGGTACAGCATATAGAGATGGCACGCGATATAGCTGCGCGTTTCAATCACTACTATGGCGAACACTTTGTATTACCTGAGGCTGTGGTGGATGACAGTGTCGCTGTGCTTCAGGGGTTGGATGGGCGCAAGATGAGCAAAAGTTACGGCAATACCATCCCACTTTTTTTACCCGAAAAACAACTTAAAAAATCCATCAATAAAATTTTGACTAATTTGCTTGAGCCAGGTCAGGCAAAAGACCCAGATACGTCACCAGTATTTCAAATTTGGCAGGCGTTTGCCTCGCCCGAACAAACCAGCTATATGCGCCAGCAATTTGCAGAGGGCATAGCCTGGGGCGAAGCCAAACGTCAATTGTTCGAATTGGTCAACGGTCAGTTGGGTGAAGCCCGCGAGCGCTACGAGGCGCTTATGGCCAATCCAGCGCATATTGAAGAGGTGCTTCAGGCCGGTGCTAAAAAAGCGCGAGCACAAAGCCAGCCACTGCTGGAAAAATTGCGATATGCCGTTGGTATCAGGCCGATTGTTTAAAATACTGATGCAATAGAAAAGGCTGCCATGGCAGCCTTTTTTCGTTAGTTTTAAGCATGGGCATGGCCCGCTATTTGGCCAATGAGGCAACGACCTTGTTGATGGCTGACGTGAGTTTGCTCAAATCCTCTGGAGCGATAATGTAGGGTGGCATTAAATATAAAATTTTGCCAAAAGGACGAATCCAAACGCCAAGATCAGTAAATTGCTTAACTACCGCTGCAGAATCGGCCGGTGCCTGGTCTAATTCAACCACGCCTATTGCACCCAGTACACGCACATCTTTTACAAACGAAAATTCACGGCAGGGGCTAAGCTCTCGCTCCATCTGTGCTCCTAAATCTGCAACCTTTTGCTGCCAGTCGTAACTTTGTAGCAATTCAAGGCTGGCATTGGCGACGGCACAGGCGAGGGGGTTGGCCATATAAGTTGGCCCGTGCATGAGCGCAGAAAACTCTCCTCGGCAAATGCCATTGCTAACCTTGTCGTTACAGAGAGTGGCGGCGAGCGTAATATAACCACCGCTCATGGCTTTGCCCAAACACATAATATCTGGGCTGATGTCTGCCCAATTGCAGGCGAAGAGTTTGCCGGTGCGGCCGAAGCCTGTGGCGATTTCATCGGCGATTAACAATATCTGATTCTGATCACACAACTCTCTAACTCGCTTTAAAAAGTGCGGCGAGTAAAATTGCATGCCACCGGCCCCCTGGACTATTGGCTCGATTATCACGGCCGCAATTTTTTGTCGGTGCTGCTGAATCAATTGGGCAAATTTTGCAATGTGGCTCTCATGGAAGTTTTGCGCAAAGCTCGGCGCGGGAGCGTCGCTAAACAAGTGATGGGCGAGCACATGGTGAAACATGTGATGCATGCCTGAATGAGGGTCGCACACCGACATGGCAGCAAAGGTGTCGCCGTGATAGCCCCCCTTAAAACTCAGAAAGCTGGTGCGCTGTGCCTGCCCCTGAGAGTGCCAGTATTGCAGCGCCATTTTCATGGCAACCTCTACCGCGACTGAACCTGAATCAGAAAAAAATACTTTATTTAGCCCCTTGGGCGTTATGTCACAAAGTGTTTTAGCCAGTTTGACTGCCGGCTCATGAGTGATACCTGCAAACATCACATGGGCCATATTGTTCAGCTGGTCACTTACCGCTTGATTTAATATTGGGTGGTTATAGCCATGCACTGCACTCCACCAGGATGCCATGCCATCAATCAGTATGCGGCCATCATAGGTTTCAAGGTGAACCCCTTGGGCGCGTTTGATCGGGGTCATTTCGCCGGGGCTTAAAAAGGATGTGTAGGGGTGCCAAACATGCGCGCGATCCAAATCCAATAGTTGTTGGCCGCTAAGTGCTTGAAGGTCAGACATGGACTTTCCAATATGTAAAACGAATTAATAGCCATAGGATAAAGAAAATGCAGGAAAAATTCCTGCATCTTTAAAAAGTTATTAATTTTTTGGGGTTAACAGTTTACTGATCAATTGAAGCGGATAATTAGATCGTGCTGATGTTGGGATAGTCGAGTCATTTCACTGGTCAAATCGTCTGCGATTTTAACCTCATGCTGAGTTTGCCCGGATATAGTGGCCATGCTACTTGTGTTGCGTTCTATCTCGTTAGCCGTAGCCGACTGCTCTTCTGCAGCGGCAGCAATCTGATGGGACATGTGATCTATAGTAGAAACCGATTCGGCGATGGCGGCGAGTGCTGAGCGAACATTGTTCATTTCGGTAACGCTCAATCCAGCCATTTTTAAGCAGTTCTCCATGTTATCGCTGGCCGCATGTGTGGCTTTAGCGAGGTTGCTGATTATATTTTGAATATGGCCTGTGGACTCCTGCGTGCGTTGGGCGAGCGACCTGACCTCATCGGCTACTACGGCGAAACCGCGCCCCTGCTCACCAGCGCGTGCCGCTTCGATGGCGGCATTGAGTGCAAGCAGGTTCGTTTGCTCGGCTATGCCACGGATTACATCAATTACACTGGCAATTTGGCCAGAGTCTTCTGATAGCCGCTGCAATACTTTACCTAAATCACCTACGGTGAAGGAGAGGTTGTCGATCGCGGTCTTGGCCCCCTCAATTACCTTATGGCCTTGGTCCACCTCCTTAATGGCCGAGCTAGTAGCCACCGACGTTTGGCTGGCCCCTTCGGCAACCTCGTGAACTACCTGAACCATTTGCTGCATGGCATTGGCAACACTGGCCGTTTCCTGCTGCTGCTCATGGATTCCTTGGTAAACCTTGCGCGTTTGTTGTTGGTTAGCTTCAGCTTTGTTGTGAAGCTCTGCGGCCGATTCGCGGAATCGGCCTAAGGCCGTCCTCAGGCGTGCCTTGACTGCCATCTGCGCAAATTGTATTTCGCCGATGGCATCACAACGACCGGTGTAGATATAACTTGCGAGGCTGTCTTCGATAACGTCGTGAGCCTCTTTAAGTGTCGGGGCAATACGCATATGGCTAAACCCTTGATGCAGTCCACCTAAGGCTAGGCTGACCACTACCAAGCTTAAGGCCAAGGTAGCAGAAAAGCTGCTGCTTAATACCAGTAGGCCAGCGAGCAATACATAGCTCAGCAGGGAAATAGCTAGGCTGTGGCTCCAGCTGCTCCAGATTTTTTCGACAGGAGAGTAGGGGGCTTTACCCTGGTTGAGGCGGGAGTAAACAAGTTCTGCACGCTTTATGGTTTCTTCGTTTGCCTTCACTCGAACCGATTCATAGCCGTAGATCTGGCCATTTTGTCGCAGCGGGGTGACATAGGCCTCCACCCAATAGTGATCGCCATTTTTGCAGCGATTTTTAACCATGCCCATCCAGGGTTTGCCTGATTTTATCGCTGTCCAAAGCATGCCAAAAGCGGCTGGTGGCATATCCGGGTGACGGACAATATTGTGTGGCTGATTGAGCAGTTCTTCGCGGCTGAAGCCTGCTATACGACAAAAAGCTTCATTACAAAATTGAATGTCGCCACGGGTATTGGTTGACGATACAAGCTCATCGCTATTGGAGAGGCGAACCTCCCGTCCGGTGACTGGGCCATTGTTTCGCATGATAGTTTCCTTAAACTACCGACAGAAGCTTTGTGTCGGTGGGAAATGAAGGTGTTGTTAAGCTTGAGTTTAGCTTCTTTATTGTGATAACTCATGCTTATTGTTATTAGGCGGCACAAAATGCCAAGGTGCCGTTAGTGGCCGGTTGAGCCAGAAGCCTGTCAAGATTGTCGCGAAGGCTTTCTGGCATATCGGCAAATGCCAAACTCAACTGCGTACAGCGCTGCGGCGCGCGGCAAATTCTCAGTGCGCAAACCTTTGCTTTACAGCGAATTTGCAAGTCGCCCAATTTGAATTCCAATAAGGGGAGGGTGACACCATGGCTGAGTTGGCTCAGTAGGTTGCCGGGTATGTTTACCTTTATCCCGCCCGCTGAAATATCCTGCAGGGAGCCCATACAAGGTTCTTGGCCTAGGGGGCGCAGTTTGATAAGTGTAGGGCTATTACCCGCTAGGCTAAAACGAGGATTGGCGCGGCGCGGCTGGTACGCAGCCTGTTCAGGCAGTATGAGGGCAAAGCCTGACGCGCCGTAGTCTGAACCCAGGGCGATTACCGGCCCGCGTATAATGAGCTGCTCACCTTGGCGATGGTGACGAATACTGATTTCATCGCCAGTTTCCAGCATATGTTGTTGGGGAAAGAGATCATCCAGCCAGAGCAGTCCTCGCTCTATATCCAGGGCAAGAATCATCGATTGATACGCGCGGCTGGAGCCCTGAATTTTTACCTCCAGCAGCTGGCGTTTTTTATGCAGCTCCCAAATCTCCAGGTATTGCTCAGGTATCTGGCTGACGAGGTTGAGGTTGGCCTCTGCCGAGCTCGCCGCCTCCAAATTGGCAGCCTGATCTTTTTTAAAGAGTCGTTTGAGCAGTGACATAGATAACTCCAGACAACCTATAGCGGATACGAATTCACTGAGTGAAGAGTTCGGCGGCAATCTTGTACCTGATTGCACGTTTAAATCTAGTAAGAGCAAGGCCTGTGCCAGCCGCTGATTTTGCTTATTTTAGCCGTTATTGGTGATAAATTGATCATGCATAGGAGAGTATAGGCTGCCAAATAGCCAGGTTCGACCCAGGACATTAGCCTAGAGGAAAATGTGGGCACCTTGGAGCTTACCCAATGGGGCAAGCTTTTGCCGCTTTGCTATCGCCCCGGTTGTTTTGCCAAAAGCTACCGCGCGGACAATCCTATTCCCACTGGATGTTGGGGTTGATTAGTTGCGTAAGATTCATTTCAACTCCCGCCTAAAATCCGTACAATGCGCGCCTCTCGCCCACCAGGGGCAAATATCAGTGAATGTAGTCAACGAGTTGTGCCATGAAAGACCTTAACCAGCGTAAAGATCGCCTTGAGTTTAACAAGTTGCAAAAGCGCCTGCGCCGCCAGGTAGGCACTGCAATTGTTGATTACAACATGATTGAGGAGGGCGATAAGGTCATGGTTTGCCTTTCCGGGGGAAAGGACTCCTACACCATGCTCGATATATTGCTCAGCTTACAGCAGACAGCGCCCATTAAATTCGAGCTGGTGGCCGTTAATATGGATCAAAAGCAGCCTGGCTTCCCTGAGCAGGTGCTCCCTGAGTATTTGAGTGAATTAGGTGTGCCCCATCATATTATTGAGCGGGATACTTACTCCATTGTGAAAGAGGTGGTGCCGGAGGGAAAAACTACCTGCGGGCTATGTTCACGACTGCGTCGCGGTACCCTGTATGGATTTGCTGACGAAATAGGTGCTACCAAAATTGCCCTGGGCCACCACCGTGACGATATTATTGAAACCCTGTTTTTAAATATGTTTTACGGTGGCAAGCTCAAGGCCATGCCGCCCAAGCTGCTCGCCGATGATAAGCGCAATATTGTTATTCGTCCGCTAGCCTATTGTGCGGAGGCGGATATTGCCGAATTTGCGGAGCTGAAGGGGTTTCCTATAATCCCCTGCAATTTGTGTGGCTCCCAGGAAAACCTGCAGCGCCAGGTTATTAAGGAGATGCTGCAGGCCTGGGAGCGTCAATATCCAGGGCGTACCGAAACGATTTTTTCAGCAATTCGCAATGTTCAGCCTTCGCAGTTGGCTGATTTGAGTTTGTTTGATTTTGTGAATCTGGCAGTTGATAAGTCAGCAACAGCGCTTGAAGAAGAGGTGGGCTGTGGTCAAGCAGGCATAGCCGCTGTTAAAGAGCCGGGTGTTCAATATGTCGACGTATTGGATATTCATTAGGCGCTGAGATTTCAGGCTGCACATCCATAAGTCGGAGCTAAATCGTGAGCTTGCATCAGTTTGATAAATTGCTCGGGATTTCGGGCTTCGCCAGTACCGTTGTCAAAGCCCAGGCTCCAGGCGTTAGCCATATCCCGGATGTTTAACAGAGGTTTACTGGGGCTTGGCTCCCTCAGGTAAATCAACGCGGCTATAGCTGTTGCGTATAGCAGGTTAAACTCCAGTTCCCCGTCCGGGTTTTGCAAAAACTGTCGCTGGCTTGCAAAGCCGCGTATTTGTGAGGCCATCTCTGGATTTCTGATTAATTGATAATCCCAAATCTGACGATGAGTTGCTGCGGAGATTCGATAGATTCCCCAGGTCGTTATCGATTGCTGTCTGTCTTGATCCGACTGTTTGAGTGCGAGCTGATGGGATTCAAATACCGCCGTTGCGACCAGGAGGTTATTTAGCCCCCTGCGTTCGATACCCAGTGCAGCCAGGCAAGGTTGAATAATTTGAGTATCTAGATTCACAGGATTTACGTGCATTTCATCGCTCCGATAAAGCTATCGCCGTAATTTCGGCACTCAATAAATAATCAGCATAAATTGTGCCATACACCGGATTCCAGGAGCCTGATCACTGGCTATACTCAGGGTTAGCAGTCCTCTTGGGGTTGGTTTATGCGCATAGGTATTCCCAAAGAAATCAAAAACGGCGAAAACCGTGTCGCCTTAACTCCCCTTGCGGTTGGTGAGCTGGTAAACGCCGGTCACAGGCTTTACTTGCAGGCTAATGCTGGCCTGGGCGCAGGCTTCTCCGATGATGAATATCGCCAGCTGGGCGCTGAGCTATTGCCGGATATAGATTCGGTCTATCGTGAGGCTGATTTGATTGTGAAAGTAAAGGAACCTCAGCCTTACGAGTACTCTTTATTGCGCCCTGGACAAATTCTTTTCACCTACTTGCATCTCTCTGCCGATAAGGACATGACTCGCTCGCTCCTTGCTACTGGGGCCAGCCTGATTGCCTATGAGACAGTGGTCGATTCGGCAGGTGGATTGCCGCTTTTGGCACCTATGTCAGAGATCGCGGGGCGCCTGGCGATTCAAGCAGGCGCCTATCATTTGCAAAGTCATCAGGGCGGAAAAGGGGTGCTTTTAGGGGGAATTCCTGGAGTGGCTCCCGCAAGGGTGCTGGTGCTGGGGGGCGGCGTTGTTGGCTCCCAAGCGGCAGCTATGGCTATTGGCTTGGGTGCTCAAGTGACTTTGGTGGATAAATCCTTGCCCCGCCTGCGCTATCTAAGTGAGCTGTGGAAAGGACGTTTAGTGACAGAATTTGCCAATCAAGGGCGTATTGCCGAGTTGGTTTGTGCTTCAGATTTAGTGGTTGGCGCTGTGCTCAATACGGGTGACTTGGCGCCCAAGCTTTTATTGCGCAGGGATATCGCCGCCATGGCACCTGGCAGTGTGCTGGTTGATGTTGCCATAGATCAGGGCGGATGTGCGGAAACTTCGCGTCCAACATCCCATCAGCAGCCAACTTATATCGAAGCTGGTGTGGTGCATTACTGTGTCGCCAATATTCCCAGTGCTGCCGCACGCACGTCCACCCAAGGCTTAACCAACGCGACTTTCGCTTATGTTCAGCGTTTGGCCGCTAAGGGCTTGGCTGCTTTGACTGTGGATCAAGGTTTTGCCCAGGGGTTGAATATTCACGCCGGTAAACTGGTACATCCGGTTGTGGCCAAGGCGCTGGGGTTAGACTATTCACCAGTCAAATTGCCCTAATTTTGAGCTGCGCTTCCACTGAGCAAGAAATCTTGAGTGGAAAGGGGATATTTATTCATATCGCTTATAGAATTTCATGCAAAGATGGTTAATGCTTTATACTCAGGCGCGACCAGCCACTAACCACAACAAATTAATGAATTCCCGGATTATTAATATCGATGAGAGATAAAGCCCCGTCTTTTTTTTATGGCATCTCTTTTCAACTTGCCAAGATCGGCATCATCCTCGCCTTTTTGCTTAGCTTTTTACTTAGCTCTATTCAGCTATATCTCGATTTTCTCAACCAGCAAAAAGAGCTAGATAGCCTGATTGATCGAGTGATCCAGGTGGCGACGCCGCCGGCAGTACGTTCAGTCTCCACCCTGGACGATGAACTCTCCTACGAAGTGGTCAATGGCCTTCTGCGCTATGGGTTTATCTACGAGGTGGTTATATATGATGATACCGGCAATATCCTCGCCCAAGGCAGCAGTACCCGGCCGCAGTTAAAGACCCGCTGGTTGACCAGCAAAATCAGTCAAAATACCCGCGAATATACCGCCAACTTGCTGTTGCCTGGCTACAACGATGGCACCGCTGGGAGCATCCACTTTTCGGTAGATATGGATATGGCGCTGGAGGGTTTTTACAATCGCTCCAAAACCGCGGTGGTTACTGGCATTTTCCGCAATATGCTGCTGGTGTTACTGCTCTTTTTTGTCTTCTATATCAAGCTCACCAAACCATTAGTTCGCCTTGCTCGGGAAATTAATAGTATTAACCCTGACCATCCCGGTGTGAATCGTCTCACTGCTCTGCCGGTCCACCGCAAGGATGAGTTGGCGCAGTTAATTTCCAGCTCTAATCAACTTCTGGATGTGGTCGAATTATCCTTGGCCAAACGTCGCGCGGTGGAATTGGCGCTGCGGAAAAGTGAGGAGCATCTGCGGCAAATTATTGATCATCTGCCGGTGATGATTGGCGCGCGCAATATCGCTGGTTATTACCTGTTTGCCAATAAGGCGTTGGCCAATGAGCTTGGCTACACCCCTGAGCAAATGCGCAATCTCCATGTGCGTCAACTGCTTAAAAATTCGGTATTTGATATAGATACCATGCTGCAAAATGATTATCGCGTGATTCGTGGTAATGAGGAGTTGGATGTAATTGAAGAGCGTTTTATTACATCGACTGGCAAACAGCTATTCCTGCAGACGCACATAATGCCGCTGGCATTTTACGATGAAAAAGTTGCTCTTATAGTCTCGGTCGATATTACTGAGCGCAAAAATGCCCAGGCAAAAATGGAGTTTATGGCTCACCACGATGCGCTCACTGGCCTGCCCAACCGGTTGCAGCTGGTGGAGCGCCTGGAGCACGAGCTGCGTCGTGCCGAACGTCACGGTTACTATGGCGCTGTGCTTTTTATCGACCTGGATCAGTTTAAAAATATCAATGACTCACTGGGCCACCCTGTTGGAGATAAAGTACTTGAAGTGGTTGCCACCCGTTTGCTTGAATCTGTGCGCGAAGAGGATTTGGTTGCGCGCTTGAGTGGCGATGAGTTTGTTGTTGTGTTGACGGTACTCGATCAGCACATGGAAACAGCTGCACTGCGGGCTGGCGAAATCAGTGAAAAAATTCGCGGCATTATTTCCCAGCCCTACGTCTATGACAGCATGGAGCTTCGGGTAACCTGTAGTGTGGGTGTGGTGGTCTATCCCGACAAAAACAATTCGGTGCATGAACTCCTGCGCTATGCTGATACTGCCATGTATCAGGTTAAGGAGAAGGGGCGCGACTCCATTGAGTTCTTTAACGAGGAAATGGCCGATAAAGTTAGCCGCCAATTGGTGATGGAGGGCGATTTGCACCGCGCTCTGGATGAGCAGCAGTTCGAACTTTATTACCAATCCAAAGTGGATGTAATAACGGGGCGAGTGGTGGGGGCCGAGGCACTTTTGCGCTGGAATCATCCAGCCAAGGGTATGGTTTCTCCGGATGATTTTATTCCAGTGCTGGAAACATCCGGAATGATAATTGATGTCGGTCAGTGGGTATTGGAAGATGCCTGTCGGACACTGACACGCTGGGCCGAAGAGGGCCTATGGCAATCTGGCATGCGCCTGAGCATTAATATCAGTCCGCGTCAGTTCCGTCGTGCAGCATTTGTTGAAGACGTGTTGCAAACCCTGGCTAAATACCCAATCCCCAAAGATTCATTGGATATGGAAATTACTGAAGGGATTGTTATCCAGCGGGTAGAGGATGCTATTGCTACTATGTCCACACTGAGCGAGCAGGGCATAAGCTTCTCTCTCGATGACTTTGGCACAGGTTATTCCTCAATTAGCTACCTCAAGCGTTTACCGGTAACTACGCTGAAAATTGATAAGGGATTTGTGCGCGATATTATCGAAGATCGCAACGACCGAGTGCTGGTTGAAACCATTATTACTATGGGTAAGTTGCTGGATATGGACCTGGTGGCGGAGGGCGTAGAACAGGCAGAGCAGCTAGCAATTTTGCGCGGTTTTGGCTGTCATTTTTATCAAGGTTTCTATGCCAGCCAGCCAGTGCCGCTGGATAAATTTGAAGATATTCTCGTCGCTGATAAGCAAAAATAATTATTCTTTGTTCGATTGTTCGGCAAGTTTCCCAATGCCTAGGGGCTTGTCGAGCTATAGTTAAAACTAGCTCGTTGGTATTTCCGGCATTTTCCCTTCCAGCTGATAAGCAAAGGCAATAATGCAGGCAACTGCTACATAAAGTGCCTCGGGAATTTCATCTCCCAGCTCCAAGTTAACCAGTAAATCCACCAGTGATGGGTTATCGCACAGGGGCACTCCCTCGGCCTGGGCAATTGCAATAATTTCCTCGGCGAGTTTGCCCGATCCCTTGGCGGTGACCTGGGGTGCGTTAACGCCATCGTAAAATAGAGCGACGGCTTTTTGCAGTGAGTTTTTATCGGTTTCCATATCAGGTTTTTATATCTACCAGCGAGTAGCCAAGGGAAATTTTAGGTTGTGTGGGTGTGCCCGGCAGGCAAAGTAATTGATTAATTTTAAGCCCCTGCTGTTCAAGTTGGCTTTGCAAGTCTGCTAGTTTGGTACGGGCTTTTTCCAAGGTGCTGTCGCGCTCAGCCCAAAAGTTGGCAGAGAGATTTTCACCGGCCAGTATTATCTGAGTGTACAGCCTGCCAATGTCAGGCAGGTCAAAATTTAACATCACTTGCCATTGGCGAATTCGTTGGTTGGTCGTTTCCCCTTTGGTTTTCTCTTCCGCCTCATCGACCCACTGGCTGTGAAAATGTAGCTGCAGCGGATGAACCTCTTGATGGATACGTACGGGCAACTCCATTTGCCAGGAGTGGCTGGGGCTTGCGCTGTTATCTGCTTGATCGGCCAGATGATTGAGCGCGTGCAATTGTTGCAACTGAATTTTGGCAAGGCTGCCAAGCGTGTGCTGTTGGATTAACAACATTAATTGCTGACGAAGCGCTTTCATACTCAATTCGGGAGTGCCTTGAGCGGCTAGCTGGCTAATTAATTTGGCAAAGTCAGGTGATGTGGGTGAAGAGCCCTTGTAGTTATTAATTAGGTTGGTTCCAGTCGTTTGGGTGGCGTCGCCAAGTTCTTTGGTCACTTCAGCCAATAACCCCAATAACGCCCCCTTTAAATCCGCGCGGACATC
Organism: Cellvibrio sp.; assembly: GCA_050305995.1. Taxonomy (GTDB): domain Bacteria; phylum Pseudomonadota; class Gammaproteobacteria; order Pseudomonadales; family Cellvibrionaceae; genus Cellvibrio. The sequence continues at coordinate 14,764 of JBNLGJ010000053.1, read as the reverse complement.
CAGTGGTGGAGTATTGCCTGTTCGCATTTTTGCGGCTGGTGTGTCTACGGCTCCAGCGACGTCCTTGGTCTTTGGCAGCACTGTGGCCTGTTCAAGCAGGGGCGCGAAAGCTTTCTTGTTGAGCGGATTTGTCTCACCTCCACCGAAACCTGGGGTGCCCATTGAAATGGGTTTGTCAGCTTGTCCTTCGCGAGGGAGGGTTTGCAGTTGTGATCTATCGCCAGGGGGCGACAGCTGCTGCATTAATTTGGCCTCAAAGAAGGGGCCAGAGTCGCGCAGTGCCTGAGCCAATCCCCTGGGGAGGCTAAGCTGTTGCGGATTGCGCAGTTGTTCCGCAACTCGCCCCAGTGCAGATTGTAGCTGGTTGGAAAACCATTGTTGGCGCTGATCCGGCCTTAGCTTTTGCAGCTGCGCCAGGCTCGCCGGTAAGGTTTGGATTAAATCGGTAGCGCTGTCCTTGGTCGGTAATAGTTGTGCGAGCGCCTGGCGTAAAATTTGATGGTTAGTGTTGGTTTGGCTAGGTGAAGGTTTGGTCACTGTACCAGGTAAGGGCGTTAGTTGTAGCAACTTGGCGAGTTTGGATAAGTCTTTGCTGCCGCTTGCGATTATTGCTTCCAGCTGCTCAAGGGGCAGTTCGGTATTTGCAATTAGCCCTTGCAGTGATAGTTGTTGTGCCTTATCAATACGAATTAAAACCAGTTGGCCAGGATGGAGCTGGACATCACTATAGCTGAGTAAATTTTGCCCCTTAACACTTAACTGGATGAGGTTTAGCTGGGGCCCTTGAACCAGTGCCAATTGCTTGATTAGTTGGTTGGCTAAGTTTTTAACGGCTGGAGCGGCTGATTTTTGGTTGAGCTGCGCCAGTTGGTTAGACAGCTCTTGACTCAGTTGGGCTTTGGCATCTGCTGGGGCGACGCGAACTTCGGAGACTTTAGCGACCAGCTGGTCGCCTAATTTTGCCCCCAAAATTCGGCTTAGCGCTTGGATCAGTTGGGTCTGATTTTGCTGCAAGTCTTGTATCAGCCTAGGGTTGATATTGCCTGCGTCCATATCTTTACCTGTTAAAAACATGTGCGATTAGGTGTTGGAGTGGCCAAAATAGGGGCTTACTATTGAGCCTATTTGCGTTAAATCAGATGCCTGGGCTGTAACCTTGCGCTGAGATGTTTATAATCGCGCAGCCTCCACGTCAGGGCTTTGATCCTAGGATTATAGCGGCAGACAAGGCTAAACCTTCAGGCTTGTTAGACTCTGGAAATCACTTTGGGTGCTTTTCGGATACTAATGCTTAAATTCCACCTAGCGAGAGTAATATTTTTGACTGCCAGCCCGCCACTGTTGGAGTTGCGCCATTTTGGCTGCGAGCGCGATGAACGTCTCCTGTTTTCTGACGTAAACCTGCAGCTGGCTGCGGGTGATAGTGTTCAGGTACTCGGTGCCAATGGGGCTGGCAAGACCACTTTTTTGCGTGCTTTGGCGCGCATAAATCCTAATTATTTGGGCGATTTACTCTACCTCGGCCATCCGCTTGACGAGCTGCAGTGGGAGTACGCCTGCGACTGTTTATTTTTGGGGCACTCGCCGGGAATTAAAAAATCACTGACTCCGCTGGAGAACCTAAGGTGGTATGCCGCTCAGGCCCCAACTTCGGCCAATTTGGAAGAGGCCTTGGTTCTGGTTGGTTTGTCTGGCTACGAGGATACCCCCTGTATTCATTTGTCGGCGGGACAATTGCGCAGGGTCGCTTTGGCGCGCTTGCATATTTCCCGGGCTCGCCTGTGGATTCTGGACGAGCCCTTTACCGCTATTGATAAGCGCGGCGTTGAAGCCTTGGAGCAGCTGATCAGCACTCACTGTGCCCAAGGGGGAGTTTGTCTGCTTAGCTCCCATCAGGATTTACGCATTCCCGGCTTAAAACATCTGGATTTGCAGGATTATCGTCCTGCATCGCCTTATGCTGTCCAAGAGGTGCAAGCATGAGCGCGCCGGTGGGAGGCACAGGTTTTTCTGCAGCTTTTAAGCGCGATTGGTTGGTCGCAATACGCCATGGCGCGGATTTGGCCAATCCCCTGGTATTTTTCCTGATCGTCATCACTCTAATTCCGCTTGGTGTTAGTCCGGATAAAAAAATTCTGGCGCTCCTAGCCCCAGGGATTCTTTGGGTGATGGCGCTGTTAGCCACCCTTTTGTCTCTAGACGGTCTGTTTCGTGGCGATTTTGAGGACGGCTCCCTTGAGCAAATGCTGATTAGCCCGCATCCTTTGTATTTTGTGGTGCTCGCCAAGGTTTGTGTCCATTGGTTGACCACCGGTTTACCTATCACACTAATGGCGCCAATGATGGGTTTAATGTTGAATTTGCCTGGTGGTGGTTATGGCAGCTTGGTTGTTTCCCTGGCCCTAGGTACAGGGGCGATGAGTTTAATTGGTGCTGTTGGGGCAGCTTTGACTGTGTCTTTGCGCAAAGGGGGCTTGTTGCTCTCGTTAATAGTTATGCCGTTGTACATACCCGTTTTGATTTTTGGTGCCAGCGCCGTACAGGCAGCGGTACAGGGTGGGGCACTTCAGCTGCAACTTGCGGTCTTAGGGGCATTTCTGGCGATGGCTTTAGTCCTGGCCCCTCTTGCCGCGGCGGGAGCACTTAGAATTTCTATTCAATAACTCTGGGCTTGCCGGTTTTGGCGGCGCAGATCAACCGTAATAGCGAGAAACGCATATATGGGATGGCAGTGGTTTCACCGTTTGGGCTCACCTCGATGGTTTTTCGAAAAAACAACAGCCTGGTTGCCTTGGCTGGCAATTCTGGGGATAGGTTTGTTGCTGATAGGAAGTGTCTGGGGCCTGGCTTTTGCTCCCACGGATTATCGCCAGGGTAATAGTTACCGCATTATTTATATCCATGTCCCCGCTGCTTTTTTGTCCATGGCCGGATACTACATTATGGCGAGCGCAGGCGCTGTGGGGCTTATCTGGAAAATGAAGCTGCCCTATATGGTAATGCGCTCTGCGGCGCCTATAGGTGCCGTGCTCACTTTTGTTTCACTGATAACAGGTTCTATTTGGGGCAAACCAACCTGGGGTACCTGGTGGGAGTGGGATGCGCGCATAACTTCCATGTTGATTTTGTTTTTTTTATACCTGGGTATGATTGCCTTGCAACAAGCGTTTCAAGCGCGGGACACCGCCGATAAGGCTGGCGCTGTTTTAGCGTTAGTAGGCACCGTCAATATCCCCATCATCTATAAGTCGGTTGATTGGTGGTACACCTTACATCAACCCGCCAGTATTAAATTTATTGGCAAGTCGACTATAGATCCTTCGATGATGTACCCACTATTAGTTATGGTCATAGGGTTTTATATTTTTTACGCGCTAGCGCTGATACTTTATACCCGTGTCGAAATTTTAAAGCGCGAGAGCCGTACCCAGTGGGTGGCGGATTTGATCTCCGCATCGGCAACAAAATCCTGAGGGTTTAAACCATGAAATTTCAATTTACTGATTTCGCGGCCTTCATGAGTATGCAAGGCCATGGGCCATACGTTTGGGCGGCTTATGGCATTACCTTTATCGCCATAGTGTATTTAGTGATTGCGCCAATCATGGAGGCGCGGGCATTTTTCAAGCAGCAGCAAAAGTTGCAGAAGTTGGCTAAGCAGCGCTCTGGTGACTAACCAGAGCTATTTTGAGGTATTAAATCGATGCATCCTGTTCGCAAGCAGCGATTAATTATTGTCGCTTTTATTCTGGTCTTTTCTTCACTTGCTGTAGGCTTAATAGCCTATGCGCTCCGTGAAAACATCAACTTGTTTTACCCTCCAAGTAAAATAGCCTCTGGAGACGTGCCTCACAACACGCGGATACGCGCTGGAGGCTGTGTGATGCCGGGTAGCGTAGTGCGCTCCCAAGAGAATCTTGAAATTCACTTTTTTATTACCGATGGTGCAGCCAAAGTAAAAGTCAATTTTAACGGCATACTGCCGGATTTATTTGCCGAGGGAGAAGCTGCTGTTATTAATGGGGTAGTAACTGAACAAGGCGAGCTTAACGCTAATGAAGTTTTGGCTAAGCATGACGAAAGCTATGTGCCACCAGAAGTTGCTGAGTCGATGAAAGACACGGTTAAACACCAGGAGTCCTGTAAGGGGATCAACTATGGGAGTTAACTTGGTCAATATGGCACCTGAGCTAGGTCAGTTTTCGCTCATACTGGCGGGATGTTTTGCACTGCTATTGTTTCTCATCCCCCTTTATGGGGTATGGCGCAACAATCAGGTGTTAATGCACTCCGCCAGATCCTTTGCGGCCGGCATGTTTGTATTTGTATGTGCGGCATTTTTAAGCTTGATGTACAGCTTCATCAACGACGACTTTTCAGTTAAATATATCGCTAATACCTCCAATTCACTATTGCCAATTTATTACAAAATAAGCGCTGTCTGGGGGGGGCACGAGGGGTCTCTGCTGCTGTGGATTTTTATGTTGTCCGGTTGGACTCTGGCGGTGGCAAGTTTCAGTCGTTCGCTGCCGCTAGATATACAGGCCCGTGTTTTAGCCGTGCTGGGCTTTGTTGCCACTGGTTTTCTATCTTTTATCCTGATTACATCAAATCCTTTCGAGCGTCTATTGCCTTTACCTCCGAGTGAGGGCACAGACTTGAATCCGCTGTTGCAAGATATAGGCCTTATTATTCATCCCCCCGTACTTTACATGGGGTATGTAGGTTTTAGTGTCGCCTTTGCGTTTGCGATAGCAGCGCTTATGGCGGGACGGCTGGATTCGGCCTGGGCGCGCTGGTCGCGCCCCTGGGCCACACTCGCTTGGGGCTTTCTCTCTGTGGGTATTGCCCTGGGTAGCTGGTGGGCCTATTACGAATTGGGTTGGGGGGGCTGGTGGTTTTGGGATCCCGTTGAGAACGCTTCGTTTATGCCCTGGCTGGTAGGCACGGCGCTGATACACTCCTTGGCGGTGACTGAGAAGCGCGGTCTATTTAAAAGCTGGACTATCCTGCTTGCTATTTTTACTTTCTCGCTGAGTTTGCTGGGCACCTTTCTGGTTCGCTCTGGCGTTTTAACTTCGGTGCATGCTTTTGCAAATGATCCTGAGCGCGGTATATTCGTACTCGGCTTTTTATTGGTGGTAGTCGGTGGATCACTGACTTTGTTTGCGCTGCGCGCGCCAGTTGTGAAAAGTGAGCAGAGCTTTGGCTGGCTTTCGCGTGAAACGTTGTTGTTGGCCAATAATATACTGCTGGCAATTGTCATGTTGGTCGTACTCTTGGGTACGCTTTATCCGCTAATTGCCGATGCCCTGCATCTTGGTAAGATCTCCGTTGGCCCTCCTTTCTTTAATTTCTTTTTTCTGCCGTTGATGGGGCTGCTGTGTTTGTTAATGGCACTGGGGCCGGTTGCCAATTGGAAGCGATCCTCATTTGCTGATTTTAAAGTCTTTTTGTTTAAGCCCTGGTTGATCAGTTTGCTGTTCGGGGGATTATTACCTCTAACTCAATCAGGTAAATATCATTGGGGGGCCGCTATTGCCGGATTTTTGGCGCTATGGATTTTCACCTCATTGCTATCTGACCTTATCTATCGGTTGCGTCATAGTCAGGCCTTCCTCGAAGGAATTGCCAAATTGTCGCTAAGTTACTTCGCCATGGTCATCGCGCACCTTGGTGTCGCGGTATCGCTTATAGGCGTGTGTTTTACCAGCTTGTATAGCGATCAGCGCGATTTGCGCATGGAGCTAAATACGCCCGTGGCGGTTGGCAATTATGAATTCACCATGGAGCAATTAAATAAAGTCCAGGGGCCAAATTACAGTGCCGATGAAGCACAAATCAGGGTGACGAAAAATGGAGAGTTTGTGCGGGAAATGAAGCCGCAAAAACGTAAATATTTTGCCAGCGGTCGTATTATGACGGAGGTGGCACTGGACCCTGGTTTGTTTCGAGACCTTTATGTGGCCATGGGCGAACCGGTTAGTCAAAAAGCCTGGGCAATGCGAGTACATTTTAAACCCTTTGTTCGCTGGATTTGGCTGGGGGCTTTAATGATGGCCTTTGGCGCATTATTGGCGGTAGCGGATAAGCGCTATCGTAAACTGGTACAACATAAAGCGTTGGCTCGGGAGCGGCGTATAGCGGATGTGAGTGCTGGGCAGGTGGTTAATTAAGATGACTCGTCAGCGATTGATGTTATTTATTCCGCTAGCTATTTTTTTTGTTTTAGGCTTGCTGTTTTGGCGTGGTTTGTCGCTCGATCCCAATTACATGCCATCCGCGTTACTTAACAAGCAAGTCCCAGCGTTTGACCTTCCCGTTTTAAAGGCACAAGAAAATCCTGTGGGCTTGGAACGAGCAAATCAAAACTTGTTAAAAGGGCAGGTTAGCTTGCTAAACGTGTGGGCAACCTGGTGCATAACTTGTCGTGAAGAGCACGAATTCTTAGTCACCCTTAAACAATCGGGGGTTCCAATTTTTGGAATCAACTATAAAGACCGGGATGCTGATGCCGAAGCTTGGTTGAGCAGATTGCACAATCCATATGTATTTAGTGTCGTAGATAGTGACGGTCATTTGGGCATGGATCTAGGTGTGTATGGCGCGCCAGAGACTTATCTGATCGATAAGCGCGGGCTGATTCGCTACAAGCATATAGGCGATGTAAATAAACAGGTTTGGGAAACAACGCTAAAGCCGTTAATGGATAAGTTACAGCGGGAATCTAACTAATCTTCAGCGGGTTTGATCTCAATCAATTTGGCTGTTAGGCCCAGGCATAAACTAAGAGTGTCTGGATTGATTGGAGAGCTGCCATGTATATCGATGAAATTGTAGTTTTAAGCTTGGTTATTGTGGCATTGACTTGTGTGATGCTGGGTTATGTCGGTATCTTTGCTTACAAACATATCAAAAATGATATTGCCAAAGCGGATGCTCAGGCTAAGTTGGCAGTTAGTGGCAAATAGCTGATAAAGCCGAAAATGTTATAAAAAAAGCAAGGTAATATACCTTGCTTTTTTATGGGTAAAATTTGCTTTTATTTAGTCGAGCAATGTACAGCGATTTCTACCTGACTCCTTGGATTTGTAAAGCGCTTGATCGGCTTTTTCTATCCAGCTGCGGTGATCGTGCATGTGCTCATTAAGTTCGGCTATACCCAAGCTGATAGTAAATTTAATTTCGTGACCTGCAACAAAAACACTCTGACGCTCAATGCTCTCTCTCAATCGTTCGGCGATTACACAGGCACCATCGCCATTAGTATTGATGGTGATGATCGCGAACTCTTCTCCGCCATAGCGCCCCGCAATATCTAACTCGCGAATTTGTTCGCGTATTACCCGGGCGACGCAGCGAATGGCCTCATCGCCAATTGTGTGTCCGTAGGTGTCGTTAATTTTTTTGAAGTGATCTATATCGAGCATTATTAGGCTAGAGGGATTTTCGTAGCGGTCAAATCGTTTGAACTCTTGTATAAGCCTCAACTCCCAGTAGCCGCGATTAAACAGGTTTGTTAGTTGGTCTGTTCGGCTAAGGCTTTGCAGTTGGCGGTTTACCTGCTGCAAGGCCATTTTGTTTGCCGCAGTATCGGTCACGTCATAAATAATTACGCAGATATGGTCGACCTGGCCGCGGGTATTGACTAGGGGAATAATGGTGCTGTTTTGGTACATAAATTCCGCAGAGCCAGTGATGGGGCGGTAATGGGGGAAGCGGAAAAGATAGGGGCGCTGCTCCCATGTGGTAAAGGTGGCGCTGTGAAGGACAAAAACGGTTTGAGCCTTGTGGCGAAACCAGGTTTCAGGCAGCTCGGGAAATATAGTAAAGATGTTTTGTCTTAAAACATGTTCCGGCTTTTTACCACTGTGGTTTTGCATGAAGTTGTTCCAAACTTCAATTTCGTAGTTTTCGTTTAGTACGATTAGCCCTACGTCAATATTTTGCAGTATGTCCAATTGCCAATGGACATCATCGAGGGCGCTTGAGGGGGTGCGGTCTTTCGCCATTGTCAATTAAGGTCAATCCAACAGATAATTTAGTTTTTCCACCAGACCAGAAATAGAGTGTTCAGCAACAACTAATAGCAAGTCACAGTTGATTTGGTGGTTTTCAATAGCGTAGTTTATTTCAATAACCAATGCTTGTTTCCATTTCATGTTGTTGCTTTCGAGTAGGTCGGTAATATTGCAATGGTGACCTAGCAGCATCGGCGGGCCAAAGCTGAAATTGATATCTAACTGCTCGGCCATCCCTTTTAAGCAGGCGCCATTAAGCACGTTAGCGGTATCCATTAATAGTTCGTTCTGGGCCTGTGCATCAGGTACGCGGTCATACTTAAGTAGCTTGGCAAGATCGTTAAAATCTGTGCCATGAAAGATAAGCATTGCCTCTCCGGCTATACCGCCACCAATAAAGCCCTGGCATACGCCGTGAACCAAGTCATTGGGCCCACCTCGGTTAATCGAGTGTAAGGCCATGGCTATGTCTGTAGGGTTTAAGACGCTAACATGGGGAATGGACAAAACCACAAAGACGTTAAGCAAACGGGCAAGGCGGTCGCCCGCCTGACCCATGGCTACGTTGGTGATTTCCTGGAGACAGTCGCGCTGATCTTCGGTCAATAAATAATCATGCATGGAGATTGAATGTTTTAAGAATCTTTTGATTTAATTCAAGCTTAGCAGCTATATAAGTTGCTGTAGGGAAACTTATTAATGGCGCTAAAGTCAACCTTCATTAAGACGGGTTCTTGGCGTGATGGAAGGGTATAGAAACCCCTGTCAATCAAATAAATTAGTCTAAGTTATTAATATTAAAGCTTTTAGGCTAATACAAGGCAAAGTATAGTCGGTGGTTAAACCGCAGCTTATGTTTTTTGTAGAAAATCGTCAATTATTAGAATAAGTGCGGTGATCGCGTCTTAATCTCTATTTTTGGTATGTAAATTGCATTCCTTGGTGTTTTGGGGCGATTTGGGTAGATCACATAAAAAAGGTATGTGTATGAAGTTTGTTCAACCCCTGGCGTGGATAGTGGTTGCTCTTTTGGTTGTCTCCTGCGGCGACACTAAAAAGATGGTTGATTCCGGTATTGAAAAGCAAATTCTGTTTATTGGCAACGGTGATGAAATTGCAGATGTAGACCCACATTTGATTACCGGTATGCCCGAATACCATGTACTTACCGCCCTCTACGAGGGCTTGGTTTCCAAAGACCCAAAAACCATGGCGCCGGTGCCTGGTGTTGCAGAATCATGGACTAAATCTGAAGATGGCTTGACTTATGTGTTCAATATTCGCGCGAATGCTAAGTGGTCTAATGGCGATGATTTGGTGGCCCAGGACTTTGTTGATTCATGGCATCGAGGCCTTATGCCGGCCTTGGGCAATCAATATGCAGCGTCTCTTTTTGTTATTGAAAACGCCGAAGCTTTTTTTAACGGTAAAGTAAGTTTCGATCAGGTTGGTGTAAAAGCCCTGGACAGCAAACATTTACAGGTGAAGTTGGCGACGCCCACGCCCTATTTTTTACAGCTTCTCGACCATTACAGCACCTATCCGGTGCATATACGCACTATTAAGAAATTTGGTGCCCTGGATGAACGAGGTTCTGCCTGGACCCGCCCCGAAAACTTTGTCAGCAATGGTCCATTTAAACTCAAAGAGTGGACGCCCAACAAATATCTCTCGGTAGAAAAAAGCGATACCTACTGGGATAAAGATCATGTTTACCTAAATGAGGTACGTTATTACCCAATCCCCAAAAGCACCGTAGAGGAGCGCATGTTTAGGGCAGGGCAGTTGCACATCACATATTACCTGCCTCGCGATAAACTCAATTATTACCAGACTCAATTTCCGCAGACACTTCGCTCCTTCCCCAACTATGCCACTTACTTTTACCGTTTCAACACAACTATAGCGCCGCTGAACGATCTGCGCGTGCGCAAAGCGCTTGCTTACAGTGTCGATCGCAAGGCCATAGTTGAGCAGGTAACTAAATTTGGTCAACAGCCCGCCTATGCGCTTACGCCGCCAGATAATTATGGCTACAAACCGCGCGCCAAAATGCCCTACGACCCAGAGTTGGCCAGAAAACTGTTAGCTGAAGCAGGCTTTCCTGGAGGAAAAGGCTTTCCGATACTTAAGCTGATGTTTAACACCAACGAAGAACATAAAAATGTTGCGCTGGCCGTTCAGCGCATGTGGAAAAAAGAGCTGGGCATAAATATCAGTCTGGAAAATGCAGAGTGGAAGGTCTTTCTCGATCGCGAACGGCAGATGGACTACCAAATTGATCGGGCGTCTTGGGTGGGCGATTACCTGGATCCCAATACTTTTTTGGAATTATTTGTAACTGGTAACGGCAATAATAAAACTGGCTTTTCCAGTGCTGAATATGATTCTTTGATGCGCGCCGCTGCAGAGGAGCGGGATCAGGTAAAACGCATGGAGTTTTTTCAGCAGGCTGATCAAATTCTCGTTGAGCAGATTCCAATTCTGCCGCTTTACACCTATCAATGGAACCGCTTGGTGTCGCCCAATGTCCACGGTTGGTCTGACAACCCCATGGAGTACTTCAGCTTTAAGAATGTTTGGTTAAGCAGCGATACATCGCCAGATTTGCCGCCTCCAGTAAAGCATTAATCGTTACGAAAAAAGCAGCGTGATAGCTACAACTACCCAACAAAGATTTTGTGCAGGACTTTATGATCAGTTTTATTTTTAAACGACTACTTCAGGCAATTCCTGTATTACTGGTGGTATCCCTGGCAACATTTGTCATGATTCGCTCCGCCCCTGGTGGTCCTTTTGACTCAGATCGAAATGTGCCGCCGGAGATAGTAAAAAAGCTTAACGAGCGCTATCACTTGGATGATCCCCTGTGGAAGCAGTATTTGGACTACATGGGTAATGTGTTGCAGGGGGATTTTGGTCCTTCATTTAAATACCCCAGCCACACGGTAAACGACCTAATTGCTGCGGGCTTCCCCGCGACTTTTGAATTGGCGGGTTATGCCATTATTTTTGCGTTGATTGTTGGGCTCTTGGCTGGCGTGTTTGCAGCGCAAAAGCGCAATACAGCGCAGGACTATGTGTCTATGTCAGCGGCAATGATTGGTATTTGCTTACCCAGTTTTGTGTTGGGGCCGCTGCTGCTGTTGGTGTTTGGGATTTGGTTGGGGTGGCTGCCTGTAGCTGGTTGGGGCGAAATTCCCGGTGATAAAATTCTTCCGGCTATTACCTTGGGGGCGGTATATGCCGCCTATATTGCGCGCATCAGTCGCGGTGGAATGTTAGAGGTGCTTTCGCAAGACTATATTCGAACGGCACGTGCTAAAGGCCTATCTGAAAGTCGCATCTTATTAGTGCATGCCTTGCGCGGTGGAATTACGCCTGTGGTCTCTTTTTTGGGGCCGGCTATCGCTGGCTTGCTTTCCGGATCTTTTGTGGTGGAGTCAATTTTTCAAATCCCGGGCCTAGGCCGCTTTTATGTGACGGCGGCGTTTAACCGTGACTACACCATGATTATGGGTTGCACCATTTTCTTTGCATTTTTAATCGTAATTTTCAACTTGTTAGCGGATGTGCTTTTGGTTTGGCTCAATCCCAAATTGCGTCATGAAGTTAGTGGGAGAAGCTAAAAAAATGGCTAGCCAAAATTCATCTATAGCGGCATTGGAATCTTTGGAGAAGGGCACCTCGCTCACTCAAGATGCTATTGCCCGGTTAACCAAAAACAAAATGGCGATGATAGGTCTTTTTGTTCTCGTGTTTATGATAGTGATTGCCTTGCTTACACCCTGGATTGCGCCTTATTCCTATGAGGAGCAGAACTTGGATCTTGGGGCATCGGCGCCCTCGGGGGCTCATTGGTTAGGTACGGATATTCTTGGTCGCGATCAGCTTACGCGCATTATGTACGGCAGTCGAATCTCATTGATGGTGGGTTTTATTGCCACGTCTGTTGCGCTGTTAATTGGGGTGCTCTGGGGTGCTATTGCCGGTTTTATGGGGGGCAAGGTTGACGCGGTGATGATGCGCATCGTCGATGCGCTATACGCTTTACCCTTTACGATATTTATTATCCTGCTTACCGTTATATTTGGCAGTAGCATGCTGTTGTTGTTTCTCGCTATTGGCGCCGTCGAGTGGTTGACTATGGCGCGAATAATTCGTGGACAGGTGTTGTCAATTAAGCGTCAAGAGTTTGTAGAAGCTGCTGTTTCTATGGGGCTCTCATCGCGTCAAATTATTTTGCGTCACATCATTCCTAATGTGCTTGGGCCAATTATTGTTTATACCACCCTGACTATTCCCAGTGTAATTTTGCTGGAATCTTTCTTGAGCTTTTTGGGCTTGGGTATTCAGCCTCCAGCCAGCTCTTGGGGGTCATTGATATCCTCTGGGGTGGAAACTATGGAGGAGTATCCCTGGCTGCTGATTTTCCCTGGTCTGGTGCTATCTATTACACTGTTTTCGTTAAACTTTTTGGGTGACGGTTTGCGTGACGCGCTCGACCCCCGCGCATCGAGAGATTAACTCATGTCCGAAACTCCGTTATTAAAAGTTGAAAACCTGCGCGTTGTGTTTGACACGCGCAATGGTCACAGTGTCGCCGTAGAAGATTTAAGTTTCTCTCTAAAGTCTGGCGAAGTTCTGGGTATTGTGGGCGAGTCAGGTTCTGGTAAGTCGGTATCCTGCTACAGCCTTTTAGGCTTGATTCCGTCACCACCCGGCAAGGTGGAGTCGGGTAGGGCACTGTTTGGTGGTCGAGACCTCCTCAAGATGACAGAGGCGGAATTGCGCGAGGTTCGCGGCAATAAAATCGCCATGATCTTTCAGGACCCTATGACTTGCCTTAACCCCAATATGCGTGTGCTGGATCAGCTAATTGAGCAGCTGGTTGTATTGCGCAAGGTGCCAAAGCAAGAGGCTATAAAAAAGGCAATTGCGGCCTTGGAAGAGGTAGGCATTCGTGATGCGGCCAAACGGATTGGCGATTATCCCCATCAGTTTTCTGGTGGTATGCGCCAGCGGGTGATGATTGCTATGGCGCTGATGTTGGAGCCAGAGCTATTGATCGCCGATGAGCCAACCACGGCCTTAGACGTTACTGTGCAGGCGCAAATACTCGAGTTGATTAAGAAGTTACAGCGAGAGCATAAACTTGCAGTAATTTTTATCACTCACGATCTCGGCGTTGCTGCGCAAATGTCAGATCACATTTTGGTGATGGAAAAAGGCAAGTTAATCGAGTCTGGCGATGTTGATCAGGTGTTTAACAATCCGCAGCAGGAGTACACCAAAAAGCTACTCAGCGCGATATTGACCACTGCTAAGCCTGAAGCCTATAAGTTGCAGACTGGTGATGAGCCTCTGCTGAGTGTTAAGCATTTAAAAACCTATTTTATTCGTCAGGCTGGAGGCTGGTTTAAAAAGCCCCTGGAGGTGGTGAAGGGGGTTGATGATATTTCGCTGAGCGTTAAGCAGGGTGAAATTTTAGGCATAGTGGGCGAATCCGGTTCGGGCAAATCCACCTTGGGGCGCAGTATTATTCGCCTGGTGGATTCCCAGGAGGGTGAAGTCATATTTGATGGGCGCGATCTGCGCAAGCTTAGCTTGAGTCAATTAAAAAAATCGCGCTGCGATTTTCAAATGATCTTCCAAGACCCCTACGCATCGCTCAATCCGCGCATGACAGTATACGATACCTTGGCAGAGCCTCTGTTGTTGCACGGGATGGCCAATAGTAAAAATATTCTCGAGAAAGTGAATGAATTAATGGATGATGTCGGCCTTGATCGACGCTTTATCCGTAAATATCCCCATGAATTTTCTGGTGGCCAGCGCCAGCGTATCGCCATAGCTCGCGCTATTGCGGTAAGGCCAAAACTCATTGTTGCCGATGAGCCCGTATCAGCGCTTGACGTTACTATTCGCGCGCAAATATTGGCGCTCTTGCTGGAGCTGAGTAAGAAGCACAAGCTAACCATGCTGTTTATTTCGCACGATATGTCTGTGGTGCGCTACCTCTGTGATCGCGTAATGGTGATGCAGAAAGGTAAAATGGTTGAGGCTGGGGATACAGAGGCCTTGTTTGCTGCGCCCCAGGAGGCATATACCAAGCAGCTATTGGCGGCTATCCCTAAACTATAATCCCCTTCGTTAATGCAAAAAAAAGAGCCTCAATAGAGGCTCTTTTTTTGCCTGGCAATTTAATCGCCAGCAGGTTATTCGTAGCAGCAGAGGTAGGAGGTTTCCACATCGGCGGTTACTTTAAAGCGTTGGTTGGCTTCAACAATAAAAGTTTGGCCTTTGGTGAAAGTCTCTGCTTTGTCGCTACCGGGCAGGACTACAGTAAGGCTGCCGGTGACAACGGTCATGTATTCTTTTTGGCTGGTGCCAAACTCGTAGTCCCCCTGAGCCATAACGCCAAGGGTGGCGGGTAGGGTCTCAGTTTGGAAAGCGATAGATTTTACTTTGCCATCAAAGTATTCGTTAACTTTAAACATGGTGTGCTCCCCTGTTGCGAATTGTGGGCTGGTTGGCAAGCGCCAGGTAAATATTGCGCGCATAAAAAAGGCCGCGATATACGCGGCCTTTTAGAATTTGGCTCCGCCTGCTGGACTCGAACCAGCGACCCAATGATTAACAGTCATTTGCTCTACCGACTGAGCTAAGGCGGAATTTCAGCTTCCGTCGTGGAAGTGGTGCGCATATTATAGGTGAGACTTTAGTTGGTCAACCCTTTTTTT
>JBNLGJ010000052.1:0-32646 GCA_050305995.1 Cellvibrio sp. | reverse complement strand
AAGCGAAGCGTAATACGCCATTAATTCCAAGTACAACTTAATTAGAATAAAAAGCCCGGTTGTAGGCCGAGTTTGCTGTTGAGTGAGCAGGGCGCGTTGCGCACCGCTTACAAATGCGCCCTACGCCCTACGCCCTACGCCCTACGCCCTACGCCCTACGGGGTGCATAGCAATTTGTTTGCAATACGCAATTTGCGTGAATTGTTTGAAAGGCAAAAGCCAGAGCTGGATATCTCACCGCAACTTCGGCTTTCGTTGGTTAGAGGTTAAAGGGGCAGCAGTGGCCCTGCCCCTTTAATACGCAGCCCATGTTGTTCGCAACCCGCCTCGTTTAAACAAAGGAGTCAAACGGCCAGCGCTGCGACTCATAAGGCCATTAGTCACGGCCAAATTCCACAAAAGAAGCCCAATTCTATCTACGACGCTTATCCGGCAACAATAGGATACCCCTTATAAATCAGTCACCTATTAACCACAATTCCCACAACTTCCAACTCAAATAGAGATTTTTATATATAAAAATGATTCCATGTTTCAAAAAGAAACATCAAATTATCACCGCTATCCAGAAGGTAACTTTGTGTGTTTCCTAGCCACCCACACAATAAGGCTCTTCCAATTTATCTAGACTTTTTGTCACAACAACCTTTAGCCTGAAACCGTTTCCAAAAGAAGTTTGGGGGGCGGCCATAAAAGTCTTTTACCCCCCCCCCATCCAGGAATTGGCTCAGGGCGCTATCCGCGCCGGAGTTCAATCAATTTGGAGAAAGGACCAATAAAAATAATGAAATCCTTACTATCGATGCTTATTTTTTCCACGCACTGTTACGGCGTAACGCTATTCGACCGAGATACTACTGATTAGGCTTATCCAGTCCGATTACTAGCATCATTAACTCGGCGAAATAAATTTTCCCAACTGCGATTGACCCGACAGTAGTCGTTGTCGGGTTAATGCGTCGGCTGGGGGAATAATCCAACCACTAACAATAAATATTGGAGAAACTTAAATGTCATTTTTACGTTCTAAATCTTTTAACTTCTCAGCTCCGCGCTGGGTAAAGCTTGGTGCAGCAGGCTTAACATTAATTCTCGGTGCCATGACTGCCCAGGCAGGCCCATCCAAAAATATGGGTTCACATTACGCTTGGATTAACGATTTTGGCGGTGGAGTTTTTGGCAATAGCTGGGGAACAGGTAATACTGCCAATATGACCTTTTGGTGGAACCACACCGACAAGTACAGCCTTTACGGCTATCCCGCCATTCTTCGCGGCTGGCACTACGGCTGGAACCCTACCGGAGACAATCTCTTTCCCAAAAAAATATCCGGACTCAATCACGCGCCCTGCTATTTTGCATACGCCTCCGGCGGCACCAGTATGACAGGTGATTTTGCCTATGATCTTTTCCTGCGTTGGGATAACGCCAAAGAGATGCCACAAACTGAAGTTATGATTTGGGCAGGGCACAACTCCTGGCCAGTCGGCACTAAAACCGCATCCAATGTATTGTGGGCTGATGGTCGCTCATTCGACTTGTGGGAGGGCTACAATAAGGCGGCGGGCTATTATGTATTCTCGTTTGTACCTTCCGGCACCGTGGGTGTTACTAAATCCCTACCAACCAGCGGTCACCTCAATATTGACCTTAAAGTCTTTTTCAACTGGCTGCAAAAAAATCGTGCAAACGGTGGCTATTACAACGACATCATGTATCTCGACGTGGTTGAAGCCGGGTTGGAAGTCAACCGCGGAAATGGCTGGGCCTGGATTCAAGGAGCTTTCACCGCCTATTAATCCCGGAACTTACACATCAGGACTTACACCTCAGGGAACCGCTAAAAACTGTCTGCGATGGCAGATCAATTAAGCTAATTGTTTAGCGGTTACCCAGGTAACTTCGCGGGGGGAGTTTCTCCCCTCGCTTCGTATGCCGGAAGAGGAGCGCAAGATTGTAAAAGCCCTGCTCGAAGGCATGATTGTGAAGTACCAGACCAAGCAGATAGTTGGCGGATTAAGCCGCTAAGGTAAAAAAACAAAACCCCGGGCAGCAAGCTGGCTGGGGTTAAACAGGTTTGTCTCAAATCAATAATAGGATTGATAGCTCTGACTTCATCGGTCAGTGAATACACTCAACAACCATGTCGGAAGTCGCTGCGCTCCTCCAACCTACAGGCCATCGTTTAATCCAAGTTACGATTTTTCTTGTTGAGTTTTAAACAGCTTACGATACTACCAATATTTCTTGAAAAGAACTGATCCCTGTCAATTTTTTCTTCACTACATATGTAGTCGACAAGCTTAGAGCGCTTCACCACTACATACCATAATTTGTAAAACATATGAATGACCAAAACAAAAACAATTATTCGGACCGAAGCCCAATAATCATATCCCTGGGTCATGTATTTTGTTTCATTTCCCTGCCAACTTGCATTGTTTAATCCGAGTAAAATCGCAACGACTAAGAAATAAACACAAAAAAAATTATGCAATCCATATAAATAAAAAATAATTCTTTTCATTAAATGGTCTCTCTACTTAGAACATTCACGAGTGGCCATACCACACGCAGCAGCATTAACTACTGCCTCGCCTATATGTTCATTTACAGCAGGAACATTTCCAGCTATTGCAGTCGCTGTCCCTTCGACAGCGCCGCCTTGTACACCATAAGTAGCGGCCACATTTTTTAGCGTTTTCATGCCAGCGCTAGCTGTGCCAGCTTCGACCCTTGCAAGCACTCCTGCAGCAGATGCTTTCAAAGATCCGTTTCCTGCCGTAACACCGGCAACCTTATTCAAAGCCGCTTTACCCAACACTTTTCCGGCTCCAGGAGTCACAGCACCCATCACTGCATTAGTTATAACTGGTGCCGCACTTACAGTTCCGGTATCTATACCTTGCTGTACGACGCTGTCTGTAGCACCTCCTACTGCACCAGAAATAGAAGCCACTGCACCAGTAACAGCTAGAGAGGCCCCACCAGTCAAACCGATCATGCCACCGGTCATCGCCCCACCTATAGCAGCTCCAACAATGCCTTCGACAGTTATATCCGATCCGGTAAGGGCCGCAGCCCCAATTTCAATACCAACACCAATCAACGCACCAACACCTGCACCAATACCACCAGTAATTAAGTTTAAAAATTTACCAGTCGGATCAGTTGCATTCACCGGATCATTTCCCACATAAGCATACCAATTCATCCCATCCTTGTAACCAATCGGGTCGGTTTGCATAAAGCGACCTAGTGATGGACTGTAGAGGCGGGCTTTGTAGTAGTACAAACCAACTTCGGGTATCCAGGTTTGGCCTGTGTATTGAAAGCGGCCTATAGCTGTATTGGATTGATTGCCATATTCATCGTATGCGCCGATTGAAAGACTGGAGCCATCCGCCTTGGTGATGCCAACAATGCTACCTTGGCGATCGGTGGTGTAATAACGCTTGGCGCCTGTGCCAGAGCCCTCATACCAAACAATCGGGTCATCATTTTCCGGGCCGTGAACATAGCGGCGCAAAATACCATTACTGCTGTTAGTTTCCGCAATCAGGTCGGTACCGTCATACATAAACTTGGTGGTTGCAGCCGATTTGCTCACACTATATAAGCGGTTCTCAGCATCGTAGCTAAGCGTGGTGGTTACACCGGCATTGACAGCATCCAGCTTCAACAACAATATCGGAAGTCGCTACGCTATTCCAACCTACAGGGCATCTTTTAATCCAAGTTACGCGTTATTTGCTTGGAATTTTGAAGAAAATGAACGCTTACTCAGGAGAGTAACCGGTGCTGCCTATTGCAGTAGGCGTATACAGATAATTGTTATTAGTTACGTTAAAGATGAAGTGCCAGACCAAGCAGATGGTTGGTGGATTAAGCCGTTAAGGTAAAAAAAACCAAACCCCGACCAGCAAGCTAGCCGGGGTTAAGCAGGTTTTCTCAAATCAATAACAGGATTGATAACTCTGACTTCATCGATCAGTGAATACACTCAACAACCATGCTGGAAGTCGCTGCGCTCTTCCAACCTACAGGTCATTGTTTAATCTGAGTTACGCATTTTAAGGTCCGGCAAAAAACATATTGCCAATCAGATACTTATTTTTTATCTCAGTCTCACCTCTAAACAATTTTTGCAGCAATGGCAATACATACTTTTCTACAGGATTTACGCTACGATCATCCCCCCCATGCACATATTCACCCTCTTCTATGATACAAATAATTGTGTATGCAGGCTCAACAATTTCTGAGTCTTGCGGCCAATATTTATCGTCAGACATAAATCCCAAAAGACAATACATAATATTGTTACAACTCGTAAAATCCATCGCCCCTCTCAACAGCTGGCTTGCAGCATAACAAGCCAGCTGATTACAAAATTCAAAATACGAAACCCCTGTAGCATTCATAAATTGAAATATTGATGCGGGATTAATACTTCTATTAGTTGTTTGCTTTAGAAACTCATTGATATTCATTTCTTCTCTTCTTGGAGTTTAATTTTAGCAACAGGATATTTTGCATCTCGATACACATCTGCAGCAGCATCCCCTTTAGTCTTAGTTCCTGTTCTAGTTACAAACTGCTTTTCTCCATTTTTAAACCAAATGGAAATTGATTTTTCAAGCTTGCTAATTTTTCTTTTTACCGTGTACCCTGTACTTTCCAAATGTTCTTCAAACTCTTTCATAGTTTTATTCACTTCCCAATTTGGCTCCTTCCTCCATGAAATATCTTTAACGCACATTCTTGCTTTTTCTGCAACTTTCAACACAGCTTTTCCAGCTCCTGGAGAAGGTGATGGTGAGGCCAAATCATTAGTACTTGCAGCAGCATCCAAACTTCCCGCTTCCATTGAGTCAAGCGCCTCCGCTGCGACGCCTTGATCCCCATTTATAATTGCCGCCGTATAAACTATTTCATCTACCAATACACCACCGACATCTTTTCCAAAGTTGATCAGATTGACAGGAGTTGCCATTTCTCCATTGGCATCAACATTATTAACAGGATCATTTCCCACATAAGCATACCAATTCATCCCATCCTTGTACCCAATTGGGTCGGTTTGCATAAAGCGACCTAGTGATGGGCTGTAGAATCGGGCTTTGTAGTAGTACAAACCAACTTCGGGTATCCAGGTTTGGCCTGTGTATTGAAAGCGGCCTATAGCTGTATTGGATTGATTGCCATATTCATCATAAGCGCCGATTGAAAGGCTGGTGCCATCCGCCTTGGTGATGCCAACAATGCTACCTTGGCGATCGGTGGTGTAATAACGCTTGGCGCCTGTGCCAGAGCCTTCATACCAAACAATCGGATCGTCATTTTCCGGGGTAGTAAATTATTTGCGCTGTAGGTGTAAATAAGGACAATTATTCACTGGAAAATGCAGTCACCTCAATATTGACCGTCTTTTTCAACTGGCTGCAAAAAAATCGTGCAAACGGTGGCTATTACAACGACATCATGTATCTCGACGTGGTTGAAGCCGGTTTGGAAGTCAACCGCGGAAATGGCTGGGCCTGGATTCAAGGAGCTTTCACCGCCTATTAATCCCGGAACTTACACATCAGGACTTACACCTCAGGGAACCGCTGAAAACTGTCTGCGATGGCAGATCAATTAAGCTAATTGTTTAGCGGTTACCCAGGTAACTTCGCGGGGGGAGTTCCTCCCCGCGCTTTTCCCTGCCCGCCCCACCTTTCCCTGCCCCCGCTTGAACAAACCGCATAGACAAAGCTGCTGGCACGCAGGTCACTCCCCAGCGTTCACCCACAGCAGCTCACGGCGGGTGGCGCTTATAGCGTAGAAACATCGGCCACCTCTATTTTGGTTCTTTTTATCAACCGCTATTCGTTAATTTCTTGACTTAATGTCAAAACAAATATATCACTTGAATACTAGAAGACATATGTGCCTAGTGTAAAACCGCCAAGCGCTCGCCAGATTACCGCAATGAGACAGGTCACTAACTCGCAAAGAGCTCTGGTTTGATCCGCGAGCACTTCGCTGATTTTCACAAAAAATACTTTCAAACTCGGAGACATAACTATGGCCATCAATCGCCGCCAGTTTTTACAAAATTCCGCACTCCTGAGTGCAACGCTCGCCAGTGCCAAAATGCAAGCGGCCACCCAAGCGGCTGTAGCAACCGGATTAAAGGACGCCTATAAGGATGATTTTTTAATTGGCGCGGCCCTGAACGCACAGATTATTCAGGCTAAAGAGCCAAAACTGGATGCGTTAATTCGCCGCGAGTTTAATGCCATAAGCCCGGAGAACTGCATGAAGTGGGGCGTGATCCGCAATGAGGATGGTAGCTGGAACTGGAAGGATGCCGATGCCTATGTCAACTACGGCCACAAAAATAAAATGTTCACCCTGGGCCACTGCCTGGTGTGGCACAGTCAGATCCAGGATTCAGTGTTTTACGGTGCCGATGGTAAATACCTGGCTCCCGCCGCGCTGGAGAAAAAAATGCAGGAGCACATTGCCACCCTTACCCATCGCTACGGCAAAAAAATTCAGGCCTGGGATGTGGTCAATGAAGCTATGGGCGATGACCTGCAAATGCGCAAAAGCCATTGGTTTACTATTTTGGGGGAAAGCTTCCTCGATAAAGCCTTCCATTTTGCTAAAGAGTCTGCGCCCCAGGCGCAACTTATTTACAATGATTACAACATCGAAAACACCGGCAAGCGCGAGGCGGTAGCCACTATGCTGGCGCGGTTGCAAAAACGCGGGGCGCCCATAAGTGGGGTGGGCATACAGGCCCATATCAACATTGCTGGCCCCAGCCTGGAGGAGATTGAAAAATCGATCCTCGCCTACGCCAAGCTTGGCCTGCGCGTTAACTTTACCGAGCTGGATGTGGATGTGCTGCCTTCGGTGTGGAACCTGCCGGTGGCTGAAGTTTCCACCCGCTTTGAATACCGCCCCGAACGCGCCCCCTACAAACAAGGGCTGCCCAAAGACATCAGCGAAAAGCTGACGACGCGCTACCAGGGATTATTTAAATTGCTGATTAAACACAGAGACAAAATCGATCGCGTGACCCTCTGGGGTGTAAGCGATGACGCCAGCTGGCTGAATAATTTCCCCATCAATGGCCGCACTAATTACCCGCTGCTGTTTGATCGCCAGCACCAGCCTAAAGATGCCTACTTTCGCCTGTTGGATTTAAAGCGCTAAGCCTAAAAAACACACCATAAAAAAATCCGGGCAATTATGCCCGGATTTTTTATTTTTCTGATTTTATTTATTTGCTGGTTTTATTTACCAGCCCATCTTCTTTTTAACAAAGGCGGTGAGTTTTTCCGCATTGGCCATATGCTGGGCCACACGCGGGTGCTGGCCATAGCCGGTAAATTCAAAAAACAGCGTATCCAGCTTGTCGTCGTGATACTGGGTTTTCATTTTTTCCACCGCCGCGCGAATATAGTTGGGCCATTTTTCATTGGCGGTGGCATCCATACTGCCCAGCGCACACACAATTTGCGCTTTGGGGTATTTGGCGCGAATGCTGCGCACAAAATCCACATAGGCCTGCACACGCTGCTCGTCGGTGGGTATAGGTTGCAGGCGCTTATCACGGTCAATCAACCAGGAATCATTTTGAAACAGGTTAATCAGCACCAGCTCCGGTGTCCATTGGCTGAAATCCCATTGGCTATCGTTATTACCCACCGCGCTTAACTGATCGTAAAACTCGGGCATGATAAAGGGGAACCAGCTGATCATTATGCCTATGCCACTTTGCGAAATGGTATGCAGCTCCGCATTGAGTTTGCGCGCCGCTATAGAGCCATAGGCGAGGTAATTATTTTTTTCCGAGAACAGATGGTCGGCGCCATTATCGGCCCCTTCATTGCCCATGCCGGTGGTAATAGAGTCGCCGTATATTTCCATGCGGTGTTTAGGGCGCGCTGGCGGCGGCAGCAGTTTGGCATCATCATCCAAAAGCAGGCCTTTAAAACGGGTGGCGCCCTCCTCACCTTCGGTGCGTTTGTAAATCTCCAGGCTGTGCTTGCCGGGTTTTAGCGCGCGGGTAATGTCGTAGGTTTGCTCGCCCTGCTTGGCCTCCAGCACATAGGGGTAGCGATCCTGGCCATCGATAATAATATCGAAATAGTTTTTACCCTGTTGATCATCCAGAATCAGGCTCAGACTGGTGCCGGTAAAATTGGCTTTGATACTGGTGCCCGTCCAGCTGATTTCCGGCGCTTTTTTGTCGCTAAAGTCAATTCGCCCTGTGTACAAAAACGCGGGGGAATCTGCCGGCACCTTGGTTGCCGCCCATAGCGGGGCAGCCATTAGCGCCATACCCAAGCCGATAAGTAGACCGTTGATTTTTTTCATTGGTTTTCTCCTTGTGAGTATCGCATGGTGTTTGTTAACCAAGCCATGCGATAGCTGTTTTGTGGCTGTTAATTATGTTGTTGTGGTGGTTATCTTGTGGTGATTGTTATTTTTCAGGGCTATCCCAAAATATGCAGCGTAGTCGCAATTTATGTAGCGTAGTCGCAAATTATGCAAAGACGCCCCAGATTATTAAGAGACGCCGAGTTAAAAGGCCCAGTCAAGCCAGCGCCTGGGTTTGCTGCTTTTTTAAAAACGCTAAAAAACTATCCGGTTTATCGGTAAAGATACCATCAACGCTTAACTGCAACATCTGCTCCCAGTCATCCTCAAAATTTACGGTATACACCCAGTTTTGCAAACCGCGCTTGCGTGCATCCTCCAGTAATTCCGGGGTGATAAAACCCAGGTGGCTATTTAGCGAAAATGCCTTGAGCGGTTCGCAACAGGCGGCGTAATCCAAGGGAACACCATCAATAAGTACACCCCGCTTCACCTCGGGCAATTGCTGTAAGCACTGGTACAGCTGGCGATGGTCAAAGCTGGACAAAATATAGCTGTCAAAACTGCCCTGAGTTTCGCCAACGTATTCGCGCAGCAAATTGCTTAGGTCGGCGACAACCTCCGGGCCTTTAATTTCTATATTGAGCAGCACCTGGCCGTTTACGAGCTCCAGCACTTGCTGAAGCCTGGGCAGCGGCTCGCGGTTCATCAATTTTTGCTTGCCAAGATAGTCGCGGCTCTGTTGGTAAATTACCCCCTCGCCAGACACCACTCGACCCAGGCGGCGGTCGTGGGTGACATAGAGTTCGCCCTCCACCTGGTAGACATCAATTTCAATGGCATCTACGCCCAGGGTTAAGGCTCGCTCAATCGCCGCCAGGCTGTTTTCCGGCAGCGCTTGTTCACCGGCTAGATGGCCGCCCCGGTGGGCGATGCATTTAGGCACAACAATTTGGGAGGCCATAGGCTGTCCTGTGTAAATTTATGTCAATTTTTTTTGCAGCAATTTTCACCAATATCAAGGTGAAAAGCTGAATCGTTCGTGGCAGCATATTAGCCTTTCCGCAGCGCAGAGTTCCAGAGACACCCGCATGAGCAACTTTATCCCCCTGATTGAAGAAGTTTTTAACCACAGCGCCTTTGCCAAGGGCATCTCCATCATAGTGGCGCTGCTGGCCTTTTGGCTGGGCGCCAAGCTGCTTAATAAAATTGTGCACGATATCAGCCTGCGCCGCGCCCTGGGGGATTTGCGCGTACTTTATGTCACCCGGTTGATGAATATTGGCATGGTGTTTTGCTGCCTGGTGGTCATTTGTTTAATTCTTGGCCTGGGCTATAGCGAGATATCGGTTTTTCTCTCATCCATCTTTGCCGTGGTGGGTATAGCCCTGTTTGCCCAGTGGTCCATTTTGAGCAATGTCACCGCCAGTATGATTATTTTTTTCGGCTTCCCCTACAAGGTAAATGACCGCATTAAAGTGTTGGATAAAGATGATGACATGAGTGGCGTGATTGTTGAGATCAGCACGTTCCATGTGATTTTGCGCCGCGATGACGGCAACCTAATCACCTACCCCAATACCCTGATTTTGCAAAAGGCGGTGTTAAAAATTAATCACCCTATTACAGCGGGGGAGGTCGAAGAAGATCACGAAGGATAAGCATATAAAATTTGGTAAAAAAATGGCGGCCTTTGGCCGCCATTTTTTTACTTTGGAACCATACGCATTGATTAATAATTAACGCGCAACTTCAAACCATAGCTGGTCGTGTTATCACCGAATCCAAAATCCAACCCCAGCTGCAGGTTAGCTTTGGCTTCATACAGCCCCTCAACAAAGTAGCTATTGTCATTGGAACCTAAGCCCGAGGTGTGCTGAATTCCGGCCCCCAGCTCCACAGCGCTACCGATCTTTTGTCGAAGCCCCAGGGTTACTTCTGAACCACTGTTGCTCGATGAATAGTCTCGGAAATCTGCATTAGCCTTAACTGCACCAACCTCGACATAGGCATCAGTAGCCTGTCCCAACGCAAGGTGCCCCCCCAGCGCAAGAACTTGTCCATCCCTGGTAATGCCACCTATATCTAAAGTTTGGTAGCCCGCACTTAGGTAAAAATTGCTCCCAAGCTCATGGGAGATTCCCAAATCCAGTGCAATTGCAGAGTCTGTATATCCATCATCATCAATTTTTACTTGGGATAAACCAATCTCTAAAAATTGATATGAAAACTCTGTTGCAGTTGCCCACGAACTACACAGCCCCAACGCAACAGCTGCCACTAATTTCTTTTTCATTCGCATTTCCTTAGTTTCAGAGATTCCCTAATCCCCTCGAAAGACCCCTGACATCTTGCGAGGGGAACACCTATTTATCCAACATGACAAATCAAACAAAAACATCATCACCATTTATGGTGCCGGCATTTTGTTACAACACCGACACTATCGCCTTGCTCACATAATCCATTTTTTCCAGTGTCAAACCGGCCACGCTGATGCGGCTGTTGTCAGCCATGTAAATACTGAAATCATTTTTCAGTTTGTGCACCTGCTCCACGGTCAAGCCCAAAAAGGAGAACATACCGCGCTCCTGGGCGATAAAGCCGAAGTCGCGCTGGCTTTGCAGTGCGTTAAGCGATTTAACCAGCTCCACACGCAAGTTGGCGATGCGCTGACGCATACCGGCCAGCTCGGTGGACCAAAGTTCGGTCAGCTCGCTGGAGTGCAAAATAATATCCACCAGGCTGGCGCCATGGGCAGGCGGCATGGAGTAAAGGCCGCGGCCGATGCTGAGCAGCTGGGTGTTGCCAGCATTGGCCTGATCGACATTAGCGAACACCATACTCAGGGTGCCGGCGCGGTCGCGGTACAAACCAAAGTTTTTAGAGAAGGAGGTGGCGATAACTACCTCGGGCAGGCGCGCGGCCATCATGCGCAGGCCATAGGCATCTTCGTCCAGGCCTTCTCCAAAGCCCTGATAGGCCATATCGATAAAAGGGATAATGCCATTGGCTGCAAACAGGTCGGCCAGTTGATCCCACTGGGCGCGGGTCAGGTCGGCGCCGCTGGGGTTGTGGCAGCAGGCGTGCAACAGCACCAGGTCGCCGCGCGGTATCGCCTTAAGGCAGGCGAGCATGGCGTCAAAGTCAATGCTGTGGCTGGCGTAGTCGTAGTAGGGGTATTCCTTGATTTGCAGGCCAGCGCTGCCCAGCAGCGGGATATGGTTGGCCCAGGTGGGTGTGCTCACCCAAATGGCTGAGCCTGGCTTGGCGCGCTGGATAACCTCTGCCGCCACCCGCAGTGAGCCGCAGCCGCCGGGGGTTTGTACAGTGCGCACGCGGTTTGCCTCTACCGCCGGGTGATCGGCACCGTAAATCAGCCGCACCGCCACCTCGTTGGCACCGGGAACACCGGCTGGCGGGGTGTAGGATTTGGTGGTGGCTGTGGCCAGCAGAATTTTTTCCGCCTCTTTGACTGCCGCCATAATCGGGGTCTGGCCCAAATCATTTTTGTAAACACCCACACCCAGGTCCACTTTGTTGGGATTGTTGTCCTGGGCATAGGCCTGGCTCAGACCAAGGATGGGATCGGCGGGCAGTAATTTGAGGGTTTCGAACATGGAAAACTCCGTTGCACTGGCTGAAACTGACAGAAAAGTTTGCATCCAGACGCCCTAAACCACCTACCACCAAGAGCGCCAGACTGGGTAAAAACGGGGCGGGATTATACGCCCGGGTAACAGCCTTGGGGGCGACCTTACGCGAAAATATGCTAAGTTTGCGGCAAAGCTAATCCCCCAGGGTTAACAATAAATCACAAATGGAGGCAGCATGACCCGAATAATCACCCTGCTCAGGCACGGCCAGGTCGCTGGCCCCGCCGCTCTTTATGGCCATACTAACGTGGGCCTGAGCGAAGCTGGCGCACGCGAACTGCGCGACTCCCTGGACAATATTCACCAGCATTCGCCCATCACCCAGATCATCAGCTCGCCGCTGGACCGCTGTGCCGCCATGGCCAAATTTTTCGCCGCCCAATACGAGTTACCTCTGTGCCTGGAGCCACAGCTGCAAGAGATGCACTTTGGCGAATGGGATGGCGTGCCCTACGAGCAACTGCAGGAGAACTGGGACGCGCTCGAATCCTTTTGGAACAACCCTAAAGAGGTGCAGGCCCCCAAGGGCGAAAGCCTTAAACAATTTGGCGAGCGGGTGATAGCCGCCTGGGAGAAACTCATCGCCAGCCACAACAGTGGCCATCAACTGGTGCTCTGCCACGGCGGGGTGATCCGTGTGCTTATTGCCCATATTCTGCAGTGGGATTGGCGCAAACCCAGTTTGTATAAACAGCTGAATATTGACTACGCCAGCCACACGCGCATTGAAATTGCTGCGCATGACAAGGCATTGCCGGTGATTCGCTGGATTGGCCTCCCCGGGTAACCAATAAAAAATTACTTGCGCGGCCTGCCTCGCCTACATTTTTGAATGTGCTAATAAAATTTACCCAATACTTGCTCGCTTTAACCTACCTGCAGCGCTCGGCTAGGCTTACAATTCACTCCTCGCCGCCTCATATCGACAGCGGCTATTTTTTGAGCCTGCTGTGAACAATCCCTCGCCCCACAATACCCAACACCACAAGCTCAAGCGCGACAGCGGCTGGTTTACGCGCGCCCTGCACGAATGGAAAATTCTCGCGGCTTTAGGTGCGCCCATTTGGATCGCACAAATGGCGCAAATGGCCAACGGTGTGGTGGACACCATCATGGCGGGCCACGCCAGCGCCCTGGATTTAGCTGGTGTGGCCATCGGCCTGAGTATCTGGGCGCCGCTGCTGCTGTTTTTTATCGGCATCCTCAGTGCACTGCAGCCAACTATCTCCAACCAAAACGGCGCCAAACAATTTGCACGCATAGTGCCCACCGCCTGGCAGGGTCTGTACATCACCGGCGTCGCCGCCATGGTGATGATTTGGGTGTTGCTAAATGTACAACCGCTGTTGCGCTTGCTGGCCATGGATGCTGAGGCTTCACGCATCACCAGTGGCTACTTAAATGCCTTTGCCTGGGGTATACCTGCGCTGCTCGGAATTAACGCGCTGCGCGGCCTTACCGATGGCCTGGGCCATACGCGGGTGATTATGGTTTTCTCGCTGCTGGGCACGCTGCTCAATGTGCCGCTTAACTGGCTGTTTATTTACGGCGGCGATCTCGGTGCCGTGCAGGTGCCCGCACTTGGCGGTATCGGCTGCGGCTGGGCCACGGCCATTGCCAACTGGCTGGCACTGGGCGCGCTGCTTGTTTATTTAAACCTAAGCAAAGGTTTCGCCGCGTTTCACCTGCT
Organism: Cellvibrio sp.; assembly: GCA_050305995.1. Classification (GTDB taxonomy): domain Bacteria; phylum Pseudomonadota; class Gammaproteobacteria; order Pseudomonadales; family Cellvibrionaceae; genus Cellvibrio. The sequence goes on along the minus strand of JBNLGJ010000052.1, from coordinate 18,921 downwards.
CGCAGGCTGGTCGCCGCCCAACCTGCGCCAGATAGGATTTCTGCTTAAGCTTGGCCTGCCCATTGGCATCACCATGTTTGTCGAGGTGAGCATGTTCTGCATGATCGCCCTCTTCCTTGCGCCGCTCGGCGCCGCTTCCGTTGCTGGCCACCAGATAGTGCTTAACATCACCTCGGTATTTTTTATGGCGCCGCTGAGCCTGGGCATGGCACTGACACTGCGCATGAGCTATTTGCGCGGCGCGCGGGATTTTGCCGAGGCCAAACTCCTAGCCCACAGCTCGTTGCTGCTGGCGCTGGGTGTTTCCAGTTTTAATATGTTGCTACTGTTTATCGGCCATCAGTTTATCCCCGCGCTCTACACAGAGGATGCCGACACGCTTGCAGTGGCGCGACAACTTATTATCCTCGCCGGAATTTTTCAAATTGCCGATGCGGTACAAGTCACCATGATTAATGTGCTACGCGGCTACAGCGACACCCAGGTGCCCCTGCTGATTATGCTGGTATCCTTTTGGGGTGTTTGCCTGCCCCTGGGTTATGTTTTAACCTTCACCGATTGGTTGCACAGCCCCATGGGCGCCGCCGGTTTTTGGACTGCACTGATCCTCGGCCTGGCCTGCGCTGCCAGCTTATTAACGCGACGGGTATTTAAATTTAATTACTATGCAGACTAGCCGGGTCGCGCTTATCGCTTTTGCCACTTTTAGCCTGGGCTTTTGGCTCGGGCACCAACACCCATCTGGCCAAGCGTATGGCGGTGAAACCAGGGGCAGCGAAACTGGGGGCCATAAATCTGCGCCAACACTTATTGCTCAAGAAAATTTAAAACAAACGAATAGCGCTGTAACACCTGCACAAAGCACCCTTGTAATACCCACCCCAGGTTTAACGAAAACCCTGAACCATATCCGCCAGTTACAGGCCGAAGGCAAAACCAATCAAGCGCTGAGGCAACTTAAGGATTTTATCCAGGCCAACTACAACTCCGCCGAAGCCTGGCTACTAAAAGCCCAACTCTGCCAACAATTGCAATCACCCCAGGAGTCAGTGGATGCCTGGTTTCACTATTTGCGTTTGGAGTTGGCGGCGGAAAAAATAGCGTGGGCATTAAGCAATTTGCAAAAATATTTGCTTGCCCTCAGTGGTGAAGTGCAAGGCCCAGGCGCGCAGAGCGATTGGTTAATTGAACAGTGGAATCGCTTGCTCGAAGCCTCAGCGAACAGAAGCCAAAGCGGTCAAGCGCATTTAGCACTGGCGCGTCTCTACCAACTGGCGCAGGACGACTACCAAAGCCAATACCACGCCCTGGCGGCTGCCAACGACCCCAGCATTAAAAACGAAACCCAAGCCTTTCTCGCACAGTTAAACGGTGCCAGCCTGCAAACCGGTATCAGCTTGCCCCTGCAGCGCTACGGTCAGCAATATTTATTAGAGGTGCAAATCAACGGCCAGCGCGCCCGTTTGCTGTTAGACACAGGCGCCTCCATCAGCGGCCTGGGGCGCAACTTTTTAAGCCGCCACAGCGAGCTGATCAAAAACACCCGCCCCATAGAACTGCACACCGCCAGCGGCACAGAACAGACTTACGTTTTCAGCCTGGATGAAATCCAACTGGGCGACGCCAGTTTTCACCAGCAGCTTATGGTCGCGCTGCCCATGGCCACCGCAGATTTTGATGGACTGCTGGGCATAGACCTGTTGGGAAAGTTTCACTTCGTTATTGATCAAAATAAAGCGGAGTTACAGCTTAAGCCAAGGGATTAAGTTAAAAACTGGATTAAAAAACAAGGAGCCAAACATGGAAATTAAACCCATCCACACCGCCAGCTGCCACTGCGGCGCTGTGCAACTGCAACTTACGTTACCCAATGGCTTGGAAGAACTGCGCCGCTGCGACTGCTCCATGTGCCGCCGTCGCGGCGCCATAGTCGCATCAATTACCTTGGAAAATTTAAAACTGGTGCAAGGCGAAGACAAACTCAGCCTCTACCAATTCAACACCATGACCGCCAAACACTACTTCTGCTCCATCTGCGGCATCTACACCCACCACCAACGCCGCTCCAACCCTAAACTTTATGGCTTTAATGTCGCCTGCCTGGAAGGCGTAAATCCTTATGAGCTGGGAGAAGTACCGGTGAATGATGGCGTGAATCATCCCTGTGATCGCAAGTAGAAACTCGAAACACTGGTGACCAATACCCAATGCGATTTAATCCATCATAGAAATTGAAAGGCAGGCGTAGGCCGGAAAAGCGAAGCGCCTTCCGACATCAGATCCCACTTACAGGCTTTCTCCTCGTGTTTTACCACATTGCAGTGGAATACCTCGGTATAAGCTTGGATCTTTTTACGCGCCATAATTGCCACCTCCGCACAGGAAAACCTAACTATACAGGGAGCCTAGAGTTGGAGGGTAACTCGAACCTTTTACGAGTTCAGCGGCAGTTTGTGGCATGGAATTTTATGCTAGCGCAGCTAAAAACACAAAAGGAGCCACAAACAAGCCACTTAAATTCCGTCCAATAGAGAACCCAATTAGCCCATTAATCCTTTTTATTTTTTGAAAGAATGTTCAGCGCCCAGGTCTTCGCAAATTCGAAAACCTGGGCGCCTTTATATGCGTCATCGCCGGAAAACAAGGCATGATTCAAATCTGGATAAGTTTTGTAGGTCAAAAACTTGTGTCCTTGCTGATACAATCGCTGCACCATTGCCTTTGATTCCTGAGGATTAACGGATTTGTCTTTTTGACTTTGGATAATCAACACCGGCACTTTTATTTGGCTGAGAACAGATTCCATATCAATCGACAAGACATTATGCCACCAACGATAACCATGATTACTGGAGACCACATGAAACGGCTTTTGAGTGAGCACCTGGTTTGCAAAATCCTTAAAGCCACTTTCAGCCTCATCACGAGACTCAACCGGAGTTGTCATGGCAATATTATGTAGAAGATCATTAATAAACCAACGACCACCCACATTGATAACGATTACTGCATTGGTCATGCCTGTTTGAGCAGAAAACATAGCTGCCACTTCGGCGCCCTCACTGGCACCTAAAACCAGGACCTGATGATAGCGATTAGTTTTCAACAATCGCCTAACCACCAGCCTGATATCATCAACTCGTTGCTGGGGACTATCCCGTTCAATGTAACTGGCTGGGCAATCTTCCCTGCTTGGATTTTCGTCAAAAGGTAAAGCAGCAGTTATTCCTCGTTTTTCCACCAACAGTAAATCAGAACCAGGAATAAAATCCGGGCCAAAGGCATCAATCCAGCTTTTGTGGGCAACACTATTACAGCCCGACCCCTGCAGGAAAATCACCAGCGTTTTGCCGGCTTTACCCGTTTTATTTTTTTCTAGGTAATACGTAATTTCTGAGCCATCACTGCGTTTCAGATAAGAAGCAGAGGTGCGCGCAAATTCATTTGCAGACGCATCAAAAAAAGTTACCGCCAAAACCAGTAGCATCCATTGTCGTATCATTCTCGCTTCCCTCGTTAAGGGTTAATTTCCGTGGCAACTACCGCGAATATTTATATCCACCCCAATAAAAGGAGTCCTTTAAAAGAAAGATTAGACCAACGATTGCCCATTCGCCGGCCTGCCACGCCGAGCCTGTCCAACTTTATACCTATTTTTTCTTCTACTTGCGCTTTAAAAAGATCACTCCTAAGTAGGAATGAAAAAGCCCCGATAAATATCGAGACTTTTTATAGCATGTTAAGCGTTTTTTATTAAGAGCCTTTCGCTTTTCTCGAAAATCCAATTCCCGCAAGCCCAAGCCCCAAAAGCGCTACAGTGCCTGGCTCAGGCACAGAACTAGACTCTGTCGTGACAGAAAAAATTGCACTGCCGAACGGTGATTGGCCACCATTAGATGGGCTATTAAAATTGAATTGGGATTCGCTGTCGAAAGTATCCCAAACGATATCGATGGTCGTGGCAGTGAAAGAAACACTTGGCAGAAAATTCGTGTCATTACTCGGGTAAAGGAGATTAAAAAAGTTATCCGTATATCCGAGGAAGGACACATCAGTAATAGTGTCACCTGAAACAATTGTAAGAAGGAAGTCAGCGTATGAGTAATTACCCGATTCTATTCCTTCAAAGGTGAGAAAATTGTCATCAACATCGACTGAATAATAACCCACGCAACCTCCAGACCAATCGCCTGCTGTCATTTCTGTCCCGGCACCTACTGTACCACCACTAACAGTTCCGGTTTTGCAGATAGCGCTCCCACTTGAAAAGCCGTTGTTCGCTTCAATATCAATGGTCGCTCCAATCAGCCCAGCCTCGGCCGTCAGGCTAATGGACAATATTAAGGGTGCAGTAAACCACATCATTTTTTTTATTTCTAACATGTGAACACCTCCAAGCCTCACATAAGTAAACTGTAAACTTGAATGGGCGAAGCATAATGCACACCAAAAAACATAAAGGTTTGATTTTATTAAAAATTAATAAGTATTTTTTCTAAAGCTCGAGAGATTGCAGGCAATAACCGTAAAAAATACTGACACTTTTTGTAAAAATTTTAATATCACGTACAGTTGCTTGGCCCCCCCCAGCGTTTCCGCCTAACGCTGAACGCAGGTTTTTACGTCCGCGATCATGATGGCTTTGTTAAGTCCATGCGTTCAATTTACTAGGTGCCGAATGTGATGAAAGCCAAGAATACACTAACGTATAAGGAGGTGCATGCCGCAACAACGGCAAATAGATTTCTACAGAGCAGAGAGAAGCTTAACCAAGGTAACTTGGCAGCAGCCCTGGAATAGCCTGTGCTCGCCAATAAAGTAGAGACCCCAAGCCAAATAGTCATGGTAAGCATGTAAGGCAGTGAGATGTCGAAAAACATCAAGCCGCACGAGCCATAGAGAAAAACGATATGAGCTATGGCAACAATAATCAGAACAACGATTGACGTCATAATTAGTAACACCAGACTCAGCGCGCATGCGTGCCGGAGTGGACTTTTGCGTGAGGATGTAGCGCAGCGAAATGACACAAAAGGCCGCGGGGGCATGCATGACTACTGAAGCTGTTATGTATTTTAGATACTTGAAAACCCATCCAAAGTTACTGAAATAATGTTGCCAACAGAATCTAAAACATAGGAAATAGTAATATCCTGGTTATTACCTAGCTCATCTATTGTTTTAGATATCTCACTAAAAATCACCTTGTCCTTTTCAAAATAAACCGCACTCCAGCTACCACCACTTAGTATTTTCTGATTTTCACAATTAAAACTTGGAGTGAAATCAGTGTCCCCAGGCCTAACTGTTGACGGAAGATGATAGGGGGAAGAAGATTTACAATTTAAAACATACTCAGAAAAATAAAATGATTTTTTAAATGAAATAATATTTCCCGTTGATGTTTCAATATAATATGTAACATCCCAGCCACCATTTGGAATTGAACTACTCCCCGTCAGACCATTCATTGTTCGAAAAGTCACAACACGAGGAGTTACCATAACCCCATCTAAAATCTCTTCAGGTCCATTTTCGATAGAAAAATTTCCATAGAACACACTTGGCTTATCTGTGCTCTGTAGATATGAGCTATAAACTACGCCTTGTTTTAGAGAGTTAATATTTTTAAGGTCAAAAACCTTATCCTGTTCTAATTTATTTGAACCACCACAGGCAGCAAGAATTGAACACAAAAGAAATAAATATAATTTCATTTTTAGCTTCCCTTTTTTACATAACACTGCAATGTGTCCCCCTAATGTAGACGCGAGGTGCCGAAACGGAGAACCAAACCCAGCCCACAGGGCTGATGCACGATTGCATTGTTAAGGCCGTAGTTCAAAACCCAGTCCACTAGCCACAAATATTAATGCTATTAATGTTGAAAGATAAACAACAAAAGCAACTAATGAAACTTTCACTACAGACCAATTGGAGATGAAACTATAGGCCTCATTAACAGCTTCCTCTTCTTTACTGACTTGAAATTGCCATGCAATACCGGAAGCAAAAGCTGAATACAACATTGGCAATAGCATATTTGGAAAATTTTCGGGAAGCACAAAAATAAGACCAGTTATACCCAAAATACAGATTACCCCAATAAGCAGAGACAGCTTGGCGCCAATTTTATTTTCTAAAACATCAAAATTCTTCTTAATAAAGTAGAGCCCCGCAAACGGCCCACCGAAAAATGAGCCAACATACACTTGCCTTGGTGAATAAACTTGTTTTGAATTCATGGTTTTTCCGAAGAGGCTTAACATTTGATTAAAGGGTTTTTGCCAGCCCTAACCACTAGTTGTGTGATAATGAGCGTAGCGAGTGCACAACAACCGAACAGTTTTAGCTGCCCATTGAAGACCAAAGACCGCATGATGTTTGAGCTTGTTAGGCACTTGACTCCATACGATGGATACTGGCTTAAAGCCAAGTCTTTTGTAAACTCTTCTTTCGAGCGAGCTACGCCGTCATGCCTCCGAACCCTAGATGGGTCGACTTCAGCACGAAAGTCATCCAGCTCTTTGAAGGTAGCTAGAACACTCTTGTAATCCACTAAATCAGCTTTTTCGATGCGCACTCAGATGCCTAATACCTTGCTCATCGAGCGATAGCAAGGTCCAGTGCAATGCGTTTTTTTTTGCATTGCACGACTGTGATTGGCTTTGTTAAATATTTTTGTTGAACGCACTTATTGCCTCTTTATTACTAAGAATTTGTGCTAACTCCAGGGGCGTTTGGCCGTGATCATTTTTACCAGGTATAGCGCCAAGCGCAAGCAATTTGGATATAGCCAATGGCTTGTTTTGTTCTGCGGCACAATGCAGTGGAGTAAAGCCGGCCTCCCCTATAGCATTAACATCCGCACCCTCGGCCACCAGTATTTCTATCGCCTCACAATCACCCCAATTACATACGATATGAAGAGGCGTATCTCCATATCCATTTCGGTAATTTACGGAAGTAATAGTGTGCCCCGAAAAGTCAGGAACCATTTCTATTTCTCTGAATAGACCTTCGATATTACGCATGACATTAATACCGTACTTTGCGGCCACAGTGGAGACACTAAGCGCCGTAACGGAGGTCCAGGCCAAGCTTGCGAGGCCGAAGCAAGAGCGTATGTTAAGCATTTGCAGCTTTGTGCCAAACATTGGCGTTTTCTATGAACAATTCTCTTGCATCATTATCCTCAAATGCACCCGGAGGGATAATGAATGCATTTCTATTCTTTCCCATAATTACGACTGAGCCACTCCTGTTTTCGATGAACTCCACTTCCTTCCAAGACTTGCTGCCTGATTTAGTTCCGATGGCAGTGGTAATACCTTGTTCATCGATAGTTAGGGTTCTAATAGATGACTTAAACTTTATTTGTGGGTAAATTGGAAAGGCAACCATACACACTAAAAACCCAACCAGACCAGCAGCTAGTAACCAGAAAACCGTAAACGGTTTCTGAAATAGTACAACATACATTAGCGCAAAAATAATGCTGAATAATGCGTGATAGACCCAAAGGCCATTGAGCTTTACCCAAGATTGCCAATACCATTTCCAAATTTCAATTCTTGATGACTTATATTGAACCGTATTCATGATTCTTTGTTTATTATTTATATCATGGTCGCAACGACCGAAAAGCCCCTGATTATTATCTCGGCGGCGGCTTTGGGCAAATTAAGTCTAAGCCTCTGTTTGGTCAAGAGTTTTTGGATTTAACCTAATATTAGGTAGGAGCAATCGGTCTTCGAGGCTCATATTTCACTGTTAACCGGATTATCTAACTCGCTGATTTAACTAACGCTAATGACCTCCATCCACTCACTCCCTAAATCATGGTTAGCAAGGCCGCTTGCTCCATAGCTGGCTTTTTCAATCAACCTATTCGATGTACCTAAGTGTAATTTCTTGCAAAAAAAAATCCCGGCATTGCCGGGATTTCTTAAACTCAACCTTTACTACCAACCACACTCCTGCCCTTGGTTTTCCTTCTCCAACCAGGCCATTAAGGGCGCGAAGTATTCGATGATGGCCGAGGCATCCATTTGGCGAGTGCCTATGGCCTCTTCCAAAGTGTCCTGCCAGGGTTTACTGGCGCCTGCTTCTAATAATTTTTGCAACTTCGCGCCCGCAACCTTGTTGTTGTAGATAGAGCAGGCGTAGAGCGGGCCTTTAAAGCCGGCGGCGTCGCACAGGGCTTTGTGGAATTGGAACTGCAAAATAAAACTTAAAAAGTAGCGCGTGTAGGGTGTGTTTGAGGCGATATGGTATTTGGAGCCTGGATCAAAGTCGGCTTCGCTGCGCGCTACCGGTGGGCGTATGCCCTGGTATTGGGTGCGCAGTTGCCACCAGGCTTTGTTGTAGTCTTCGGGTTTAATTTCGCCGGAGAATACTTGCCAGCGCCATTGGTCAATCAATTTACCGAAGGGCAAAAATGCAATTTTATTCAGCGCCATTTTCATTTGCTGGTTAATTACGGCTTTGTCACTGGTGTCAGTTTTGTCGATGAGACCAATCGCTTTTAGATAGCTGGGCGTTATGCTGAGTGCAATAGTGTCGCCAATGGCTTCGTGAAAGCCGTCGTGGGCGCCGTTTTGGAACAGCATGGGTTGTTGGTTGTAGGACAGATCGTAATAGATGTGGCCTAGCTCGTGGTGAATGGTTTCAAACTCTTCCTCGTTGGGCACTATGCACTGCTTGATGCGCACATCTTCTTTGCCGTCCATTGCCCAGGCGCTGGCATGGCACACCACTTCGCGATCGCGCGGTTTGGTGAGCATGGATTTTTCCCAAAAGCTGTCGGGCAGTTTACGCAGGCCGAGCGAGACAAAAAATCCTTCGGCAATTTTGGCAATTTCCACGGCGGACTTTTTTTGTTTAACCAAAGCGCCGGTTATATCTAAATCGCCAACACCGGGATAAGGCTGCACTATGTCGTAAATATTGCCCCAGGTTTGGCTCCACATATCGCCGAGCAGTTGCGCAGGTATGGGTTGGTCCAGGGGCACTTTATCGGCGCCGTAAAATTGCGACAGATCGCGGCGCACTTTGCAATGTAGCTGTTTGTACAGCGGTTCCACCTGGCTCCACAAACGCTCTACTTCCGGCGCGAATTGATCGGTGGGCATATCGTAGCCGGAGCGCCAGGAGTCACCCAGGTCTTTAAAGCCATAGGCGCGCGCGCCCTTGTTGGCCAGCTCAACAAAGCGCTGGTAATCCTGGCGGTAGCTGGGCGCGACTGTGCGCCAACCGGTCCAGGCATCTAACAATTCATCAAAGTTGTGGCTGGTCGCGAGCACATCAGATAGCTGCTCCAGATCGCGACAATTTTTTTCGCCATTAACCTCTTTGCAGTATTTGCCTGCGCCGTAGGCGCCCTCCATTTTGGTCGCTATGGCGGCCAGCTCAGCGCGATCATCGGCGGAATCCGGCGGCAGCAGGGTTTGGCCTTTGGTGAGGTTAGCGTAAGCTTTTGCCGTTGTGGCGGACATGGGCTGGTGTTGATATTGACGCGCTTCTGCCAGCGCCGCTTTGTTGGCCTCCAGCATTTTTTCCGAGGCTTTTGTAGCCAGCAATGCTGTGTCGTCATTAATGTAGGTAACGTATACCCACTGGGCTGCGTTAACCTCTTTATTTAAGGTTTCGTATTGCTTGTTAACCTCGGCGATAAACGCATCCACGTTTTTATCACTGGCAGCAGCACCCGCTGAGGCTGACGCAGAGGTCGAGGTTGACTGCGCCGGTGCCGAGGATTCTTTACAGCCCCCCACCAGCAGCAGGCTGGAAGCAACGACTAATCCGAGTAAATTTTTCCTGTACATCATTGGATTGCCCTTTAAAAAAATGGTGACTGTTTAGTCAATACCCTTCATACCTTTTTTGAGGAAGGGAGATATGAGTAACATAAATATGCCCACGCCAATTCCCACCCACATAAGGCTGGTAAATAAGGTGCTATAAAGTTGAATGGCTTCGGGGCCGCTGACATCGCCGGTGTTATCCATAGCCGCAATTTTTGACAAGCGCGCTGCCAGGGTTTCGGAAAGCGATGTGGCAACAAACCAGGTGCCCATACTGACGCTGACAACACGACCAATGGAAAGCTTGGTAACGGCAGACAAGCCAATGGGTGACAAACACAATTCACCCAAGCTGTGAAAGAAGTAGGCGATAACAATCCAAATTATGGCGACCTTGCCCGAGGCCTCTGGATGCTGCGCGCCATACACCAATGCACCAAATCCCAGCCCAGCCTGCACTATGCCGAGACTGAATTTTACCGGCGCACTGGGGTTGAGTTTGTATTTGGCTAACAGCGGCCAGAGAATTGCCAGCGGCACTGACAGCAACATAATAAAGGCCGGGTTGAGCGAAGCTACCTGCGCTGCTCCCAGATTAAAGCCGAGCACTTCACGGTCGACGATGCGGTCGGTAAATAGCGTCATGGAGCTGGAGCTTTGTTCAAATAGCGCCCAGAAGACAACCGTGGAGACAATTAAAATCATCAGCACCAGGGTGCGAGAAAACTCTACCGAATAGTGAAATTTATAGCCCCAGCCGATAAATACTAGCAAGCTGATAATCAAACCATAGGTGAGATACTCGGTGACTTGTGCTGAGACAGGCAATACACCTTCGCTGCTAAAGATGGCACCCACACCCAAGAGAATAATTACAGCCGTCAAACTCAGGACACTGGTTTTGGATTGGGTTAAATCTATATGCAACATGGAGTAGGCCAAAATGCCCACTATCCCCACCAGCAAAAAAATATTTTGGGTGATATGCACCACTGGCTCGTGCTGCACCAACAACCAAATTATTAACATGGCAGGCAAGGTGCCCAGGTAGATCATGTGCTCGCGGTTAAATATTTTTAGGCAAGGCGTTTGCAACCACACAGGGTCCGTGGCTTCGGCGTAACCGCGCAAATATTTTTGCCCCCAGGTAAAGGTTGCCAAGCCCAGCAACATGCCTACGCCCGCCAAACCAAAACCGTATTTCCAGCCGTAGGTTTCCCCCAGCCAGCCGCAAATAATAGTGGCGAAAAATGAGCCCAGGTTAATACCCATGTAAAACAGGGTAAAACCCGAGTCGCGACGCGGATCATTGCCCGGGTAGAGTTTGCCGACGATCACCGAGATATTGGGCTTTAAAAAACCTACGCCCGCAACAATAAAGGTTACCGCCAAATAAAACACGTTGAGCGCTGCGGTATCGCGCAGAGTTACCGCTTTCGCAAGCACAGTACCAGCACTGATAACACTGCCATCGGGCAAGTACAAATCCTGCGAGAGCAAGGTGCCAGCGGCGTAGTAAACGGCCTTTTCACCCTCAACCGCCATTAACAAATGGCCAATGCAGAGTAAAATTCCACCAAACATTACCGCACGACGCGTGCCCAGATAGCGGTCGGCAATAAGCCCGCCGATCACCGGCAGCGCATAGACCAAACCGGCATAGGCACCCAGCACATCCAGGCCCTCGGCATCGCTAAATAAATGGTATTTGGTCAGGTACAACAGCAATAAAAATTTCATGCCGTAAAACGAAAAGCGCTCCCACATCTCTGTGGCAAAGCAAATATACAGGCCCTTGGGGTGGCCAAGGAAATCGCTGCTATTTCGACTCATAGTAAAAATTTCGCTTGTAAATTGTTGAGGCACAGATGAGATCCAGCATGTCCACAGCCAACAAAAAAGCCACGCGCATATACGCGTGGCTTTTTACAGCAGTGGGTGTATAGAAAACCTTATCACCACGCTGAAATGGACTCACCCTAAATTTTCAGGGTGTACTCAAAATATACAACTCGTCCAGTGTTGTCATACAAATCGTAGTGAGGCTCTTCATATAACCCATTACGATCAAACACAGGATCTTCGTTGGTCAAATTGGTTGCCCCAATTTTTATTTTACCCCAGCGATCAGCATCATAAGAATAAGAGGCATTAATAGTTACCCAACTTTTAAGATTTTTACTGCTGGATTTCAAATAAGCATCACCTGACGTTTTAAACGCTATATAGTTCTGCTCAGATGAGGGGCCAATATAATCAGTCACCACATCTATAGAATGCTGATTCCAACTCCAGCCTAAACTTAGCTGCGCTCTCATATCAGGATGCAAATTAAAACCTGCGGTATTTTGCAGCGGGCCACTAAAATACCCAGGCTCTTTGTAGTTTAATGCATGAGATGCAAACAGACTTCCAGTAAACAAGCCTATGTTAGTATCCAAGCTTGCATTAACCTGGAGATCTAAACCCGAGGTAGATAGCTCACCATTATTTACATAAGCACTATGAACAATTGGCTTTCCACCCGAACGATCCACATAGGTATTAGTTGATGGATCGAATGCGTAGCCTGCAATTTCCGCATAGAAGATATCTTGGGTAGCAGGCCGAATAATTACGTTTGATATATCAACTGACCAGTAGCTCAAGTCGACGGTCAAATTATCCATCGCCACCCAGTTGGCGCCTAAACTGAATGAATTGGATTTTTCGGCATCAAGGTTCTTATTACTATAAAAGTAAGTATCGATTTGAGTAGAGTGACAATTCTCGGGGGAAACGTTGTTTTTACTACAGGTAAATTGATCTGATGCAGTTTCTGCAGAGAAGGCGGTTGCACCATAAATCTCATCCAGCCCTGGAGCACGGAACCCCTGGCCAACTCGGGACCTTAGAGTCAGGGAATCCGTTGCATGCCAAGTTACACTGATAGTTGGCGATGTGGCAGAACCAAAGTCATTATACGAGTCGTAGCGAACCGCAGCATTAACCTCTAACGCATCTGTCACGGGAACCACAGTTTCGGCAAAGAACGCGGTAATATCGCGTTTACCTGAAGCCGAGTTTCCTGAGCTACCACCAACAAAACCGCCTTCAGAGGCACGGTCATATTTATTTTCGTAATTCAAATTAATGATCTCTGTGCCTACCAGAGTCAATACATCACCTGCACCAAACCAGTCACCCACACCAAACTGGAACTGACCATAGACCTTATTCATTTCACTCAAATTGTCTTGAGTAGTTTCCGCACTCATAGCCTGAGCCCCCTGTTCCGAAAAGGGATCAATTCCTTTATTCATTACATAATCAAGGCCAGTATATGACAGGTAATACTTTCCGAACTCTTTAGCATCGTAGCGGCTATTTTGAACATACACTTCATAGCTCATGTCGTCGCCAAGATCACTACTTATACCGAAGGTAGTATCAAATTGCGTGTCGGTGGTGTAGTTGTCACGAGGGCCTATGTTTGTCCAACGGTAATACCCTGTTAACTCATAGTTATCACCTATGAGCCCCTGCTGCTTCAGGTCTGCGATATCAAAGGGGACATCCTTATAGTCGGCAGGCATATTGTCCCAGGATGCGGCGGCGGGAGCAAAACGCCCAAAAGATTCAACTCGAGAAATTATTGAGCGTGCATAAAACTTGGTCGAATCGTTTATATCGTAGGTGTAGTTAACATAGACGTTGGTTTTATCTAACTCAGCCTTATTGGAAGAGATATCTGCGTAACCATACATGCAATAAGTGTTTTCATTTAGGTTAGAGTCTGCACCCCAGTCGATATCGGCATCCACTACACCCAAGAAACCATTACCTGCCTGGCATCCATTAGCTGCTTTAATTCGGTCATAGCCAGTATCAGGATCATAAATTGCAATAGACTTACCATAAATTGAGTAGCCTACGGTATCTACATAAGCGTCTATTACACCATCACCATTCACATCTCGAGTTTTAGGTGCTGTGTAGCTGCGGTCGCGATCCCAAATCGGATCTCTTTTGCTTTTTTCAATTGCAAAGGTCAGGTTACTATGTTCACCCTCAACACCTGCAAGCAAACTTGCACTGTAGTCACCGCCATCATCGAGAGATCTACTGCCGCGGCGAACTTTGAATTCAACACCATCGAATTTTTCACGCATGTGCATGTTTACTACACCAGCAACAGCGTCTGAACCGTAAACAGCAGAGGCGCCATCAGCCAGCACTTCAACGCTTTCAACGGCAGCCATGGGTATCATGTTGATGTTGGTTGTGGCAGCACCCAAATTTGGTGAGCCCACCATTCGGCGGCCATCAATCATCACGAGAGTTCGAAAATCTTCTAACCCACGCAGATTTATCGTGGCATTAGACTGTGCACTACTGCCCGAGCGCTCACTAAATGAACCAAAAGAGTTAAGAGGGGAACTGCGTAAAACATCCGCTACCGTCAACGACCCCAATGCATCAATTTTCTCTCGATCAATTTGAACCACTTGACCGCCTTCTCGATAAGCGCTTCGCTTAATGCGCGATCCAGTAACCATTACTTCTTCAATGCCAGCCTGTGCGTCTTTGGCAGAATCCTGCGCATAAGCACCTGCAGAAAATGCCATTAAAGCCCCGGATACACCCAGCGTGATTGCACGAATAGCAGTCGCTAATTGATGCTTTTTATTCATGTATTTACCCCAATGATTGCAGTAAGAAATTTAAAAACACTAGTAGACAACCTTCACACACCTTGTGAGCGTGGCCAGAAACTGCCTAGAGTGCTTCCTGATTGTATATAAACCGCGAACGGCAACTTCCCAACATGACTACACTCTCCCTGCAATCAAGCTCCATGTATTTTTTGTGACGCCTATCACAAAAATATTCAGATAGACCGGCCTGATAATTGGCAATCAGATGAACCCTTTACTGAAGGGAAGGTCAAAAATCTGCGTCAAGAAACACTAGCGGTCAACACTGCGGCTTTTATGCCAACTTGAATTTTTTTTAAATTTTATTCCGATTACTTCAAATATTTTTACAATTTTTATTTTTTTTGTATAACTAAGGCGCGAAAGGCGGCGGCATTCAAAAATGCAATCAGGTTTGTTATTGCTTATTTTTAATTTCTGTTTAGCTAACTATTTCTTATCACCAATTTGGAGCAAGCCTAGCACCATTTTAAATCACTGACACCCAAAATGGGGCAACCCTTTATATCCATTCTTAATTATCTAGAAAATTAGCCAGTCCAAGCTTAGCAATATGCCTCTATCTTGGCTAAATTGCGCACCAATAAAGGATCGAATACTAATACACAAAGTGACCTTATGACGCAAAAATCAACACCTAAAAATGTCTTTGCATACGTATTCATAGGTGCGAATGGCTATTTTTTTGATCTAGCGCACAAGCAAAATGAGGCATGAATCACAATATCCACAAGCGGGTTTGTGACCGCAGGGCAGTTAGCAATGAGAGGTGGGGGGAAATAGCACTGGCGGTAACTGCGCAATAGAGTCTACAAGCAAATCCGGGCTGATTGTGGACTGATCAAAATAGCCCTGGCGATACTTGCCGGTTTTTACCAGCACCCCGGTAATGCCAATTTGCTGAGCACCTCCAACATCGCTATCTATATCATCGCCCACCATGGCAGTCTCTGCAGCAGTTACTCCTGCAGAGGCCAAAACTCGCTGAAAGAAGTCGCTATTGGGCTTCCCCATAGCCAGCGCCGGTTTGCTGCACACATATTCTAAGCCAGCGACAAAAAAGCCGATATCCACATGCAAGCCTGCCGCAGTTTGCCAAAAGCGATTTTTGTGCAGAGCAATCAGCTGGGCGCCACTGTGCATCACCTTAAACAATCGGTTGATCAGCGGCAGATCCCAACACTCACCTATATCCCCAAGCACAATATAGTCGGGTGACTCTTCATCCCAACTAAAGCCAGCAAAATCTGGTTTGATAGTCTCCGCCACCACCGGCCAAATGCGCAGCGGACGCCCCTGCTCAAGCTGGAGCTGCTCCAGCGCCAGTCGCGCCGCCACAGGAGCGCTGATTAACTCGTGCTCTTGCAGGTTAAAACCCAGGCCGCGCAGATGCGCAACCAACTGCTGCTGGGTTTTAGTGGTGGTATTGGTGATAAACCTGAGCTGCAAACCTCGCGCGCGCAGTTGCGCCAAGGCCTCATGGGCGCCGGGAATGGGCTGGTCTCCTATATAAAGAGTGCCATCCAGATCAAGCATTACCAGTTTTAACGCTAGCGCGAAGGCCATAACTACCCCTGCTGAGTGGAAATAAATTGAGCATAGCGGCTTTTGAGTGCCTCTATAAACAGCCCCACTTTGGGCGGGCGCTGGGCACGGGCAGGGAATACCCCATAGATACCACCGCCAGGCAGCTTCCACTCAGGTAACAAGCGCACCAGCCTGCCCGCTGCTATATCGCTGGCAACATACAGGTCCGGCTGTACGGTAATTCCCGCTCCGGCCAGCGCAACCGCCTTAACCGCTAACGCGGTATTGGCCATAATCGACGGTTTGAAGCGCAGACTATAAGAACTTTTCCCTCTGCAGGTAAAAGTCCAATAGAGGGGGTTATTGAGTACGCTGAAGCCGACAAAAGGGCAATCCTCCAATTCGCTGGGATGCCCGGGCAAGCCCTGGGGAAAAAGACTGGGCGGCGCCACCAGCCACTCTTCAAAATAACCAATTAATGCCGCCTTGTGGCTCGAATCCGTCAGCCGCCCTATACGTATCGCCAGGTCTATGCCCTCCGCCACCAGGTCCACCTTCTGGTCACTGGCAAGAATTTCAATTTGCAACTCCGGGTGCGCCAAATGTAACTCAGCGGCCAGGGGGGCAATAACCGCCGAAGCAAAATCCAGAGATGTTGCCAGACGCAAGCGGCCGCGAATCTGGTGGCTGCTGCTAGCCGCTTGCGCCACTGCCGCCTCAGTGGCATTGAGGATCTGCCGGCATGACTGGTAAAAATCCTCTCCAGCTTGCGTTAATTGCATACGTCGAGTCGTGCGCACCAGCAGCCCAACCCCCAGCTCTGCCTCCAGTTTTTGCACATGGCTACTGACCATGGTTTTGGCCAGGCTCAAACGTTTTGCAGCTGCGGTAATTGACCCCGCCTCCACAACAGCAACAAAAACCACCAGGCGATTCAAGTTGATATCCGCCAACCCTGCCATAGCCACCCCTATTGTCCAGTTTTACTTCCCAAAGATTACTATTTTGACCATCTTATCAGGACAATTAATTGCGTAGATACTGGCCTCAGTGATTCATTACCCCCAAATCTTAGCGAGGACAACATCATGAAAGTAGCTTTAGTCGGTGCCACAGGTTTTATCGGCCAACACATTCTTAAGGAGCTGGCCAGCCGCCAGCATCAGGTTACCGCCCTGGTGCGTCATCCAGAAAAAGTCCCACCTCTATCGGGAGTTACCCCCAAGGCCCTGGAGGTACAGGACTTGGCGGCGCTGACCCAGGCCCTGGCGGGGCATGATGCAGCGGTGCTCTCTTTCCACTACCTGGATACAGATTTTGCAGCGCTGATTGCAGCGGTGAAGGCCTCGAGCGTGGGCAGGCTTTTGGTGGTGGGTGGTGCTGCCAGTTTGGAGGTGGCGCCCGGTGTAGAGTTGCTGGATAGCCCCGACTTCCCCGCCGAGTGGAAAAGCATAGCCCAGGCGGCGCGCGCGTTTCTGTTCGCCCTGCGCGCCGAGCGCGAGTTGAATTGGACATACCTGTCGCCATCGGCCTTTATCGAGCCGGGTGAGCGCACAGGCAAATTCCGTCTCGGCCGCGACCAGCTGCTGGTAAACGAGCAGGGCGAAAGCCGTATTTCCAACCAGGACTATGCAATTGCCCTGGTGGATGAGCTGGAACACCCACAACACCTGCAACAACGCTTTACCGTGGGTTACTAGGCGCAAGTCGACTGGTAAGTTGGCCTTAACAGAGCATTCGCTGGGGCGCTCACGTATACTGCGCGCTCCTGTTAATACCCGCTTAAAGAGGCGCAGTCATGTCGAAATTTTGGAGTCAGGTGGTGCGCGAGCTGGAGCCCTATGTGCCCGGCGAGCAACCCCAGATAGATGGTCTGATCAAATTGAACACCAACGAGAGCCCCTACCCGCCCTCGCCCAAAGTGATCGATTTAATGACCCATGACGCCATCGACCGGCTGCGCCTCTACCCGGACCCCAACTCCAAAAAACTCAAGGACACTATCGCCAACTACTATGGTGTAAACAGTGAACAGGTGTTTGTCGGCAATGGCTCGGATGAAGTGCTTGCACTGCTATTTATGGCATTTTTCCAACAGGATAAACCCCTGCTCTACCCGGATATTACCTACAGCTTTTATCCGGTTTACTGCAAGCTGTTCGGTATTGAGGCGCACACTATTCCCCTGGGCGATGACTACCGCATAAATTTTGACGATTACCCCAGTGACAACGGCGGCATTATTTTTCCCAACCCCAATGCCCCCACAGCCATAAGTGAGCCGCTGGCAAAAATCGAAGCTCTGCTGCAGCGCAATACCGAGTCTGTCGTGGTAGTCGATGAAGCCTATATCGACTTTGGCGGTGAAACGGCGATTAAGCTGGTAAACAAATACCCCAACCTGCTGGTGGTGCAAACGCTGTCGAAATCCCGCTCACTCGCCGGAATGCGCGTAGGCCTGGCGGTGGGGCACAAGGATTTAATCGACGCATTGGACCGGGTGAAAAACTCCTTTAACTCCTACCCGCTGGATCGTCTGGCGGAAGCGGCGACCATAGTCGCCTTTGAAGATGACGCCTATTTTCAAAGCTGTCGCGACAAAATTATTGCCACGCGCGAATGGACAATCCGGGAGTTAGAACAACTCGGCTTCCGCGTGCTGCCCTCCCTCGCCAACTTTGTGTTTGCCGAGCCAGTGGGCAAAAATGCCGCCGACGTGGCGCAATACCTGCGCGACCACAAAATTTTAGTGCGCTACTTTAACAAGCCGCGCATCAACCAGTTTTTGCGCATCACCATAGGTACAGATGAACAGATGGCCAAGCTGATTGAGGTTTTGAAAAGCCTTTAATTTTAGGTCTGCCTAAAAAAACAAAACCCCGCACTGGCGG
>JBNLGJ010000051.1:0-8759 GCA_050305995.1 Cellvibrio sp. | reverse complement strand
TCCCTGACGTTGCCCGGCCAATGGTAGGAGGCAAGATCCATGATGTTGGCTTTGCTCAGCCGGGCGGCAGCAACGTTCAGTCGTTTTGACAACAGATTAATAAAATGCCGCGCCAGGATTCCACAAAAAACATCAGCTTGGCGCTGTTGCCTGTCCAGATATTGCTGGCCAGAGTTTCCCACAAATCCGCATTCGCCAGGTTGCCATGGGCGGGGACGAACATGGCCCAGTGCAGCGGATTGCCATTGGCAAAAGGCTGTTGGCTAATGGCTGCCCAAAGGTGAAAGAGCATCACCGGTTGAATGGCGCAGAGCACCGCTATAGCGATTAACCATGTGTTGCTCCAGCGCCAGGCGAATACTAACAGCAGGCCGATAATAGCCAGCACTTCGAGAATATCGCCGAGGTAGAGGATGGTGTGCAAAAAGCCCAAGCCGAATAGCACTAGCAGCCGCCAGATAAAGCGCCCGGTAAAATCCACGCCTTTTTGTGCCTGGCGATCCATGATGATAAAAAAGCTCAGGCCAAACAGCAGCGCGAAAATCGCGTAGGCCTTACCGGCAAAAAAGAAAAATACGCTGTTGAAAACGGCATCGGGTTGTGGGTCCAGCCAGTAGAGCTCAAAGCGCTCCACACAGTGGACTAAAAATAAACCCAGGAGAGCGAAGCCGCGCAGGGCGTCGACCATATGGATGCGATCGGGTTTGGCAGCAGCCAGGGGATATGTGTTCATAGGTAAAAATTATTGTTGTGAATAAATTGGCTAAGGCATTAAGCCTTAATGAATTGTTGAGTCTAGCGAGCTGGAAAAATTTGTCGTTTCAAGATTTGTTAAGTCGCGGGGTTCAGGTGTCCCAGCTTGGGAATAACGCTAATCTGGCACTGGCTTACCACTTATTAACATTCAGCTAGTGGCACTTACTTTATAATTTGCCCGTCGTTTTTCCTTCTCCTATTTATTCTTTGTCGGAGCCTGCCTTTGAGCCACCCGCAACATTTACCTCTAGATTTTTCCCAGCGCGGGCAGCTCTGGCGCCGCATCCTCAGCTTGGCAGTGCCGGTGGCGGCGCAGATGCTGCTGCAATCGCTGCTGGGCATGGCCGATGTGGTTATGGTGGGCGTGCTAGGTTCCGCTGCCATTGCGGCGGTGGGCCTGGCGGCCAAGATGCATTTTTTACTGCTGGTGTTAATGAGTGGTTTGGCCACAGGTTGCAGTATTTTGCTGGCGCAGTACATAGGCGCGCGCGACTATGCCCGCTGCCAGCGCACTTTGGCGGTGACCCTGGTGGTGGGCAGCGCGACTATGTTGCCGTTTATGCTCGCCTTTGGCGGCGGCGCCGCAACCTGGGTGGGCTGGATTAATCCGGATGCCCAAGTGGTAAAACTTGCCGCTGAATATTTGGTAATTACTGCCCCGGTGTTAATCCTCACCCAGTGGATTGTGATTTATGAAGCCGGCCTGCGCGCCGAGGGCCAAACCTCGCTGCCCTTGATTGCCGGCACAGTCGCGGCGCTGGTGAATATTCTGCTCAACTACGCTCTTATTGCCGGGCACTGGGGCTTCCCTGCCTTGGGTGTTGCCGGTGCCGCCTGGGCGACTTTGTTTTCGCGCATTGCCCAGCTGGCGATTATTCTCACCTGGGTTTACCTTAAAAATCATCGCTATGCGCTCAACCTGGCGCAATTAAAGCTCGGCTTTGACGGCCAGCACATTCGTCGCTATCTCGCTTTCTCGCTGCCGCTGGTGGCCAACTATGCGATCTGGGCCATAGGTAATTCCACTTACCATTTTGTCACTGGTTTTGCGGGTACGCGCGCGCTGGCGGTGATGGGCGTTATGGTGCCGATTGAGAGCGCTTTTTTTGCCTTATTTGTCGGTTTGGCCAATGCCTCGGCGGTGTTGGTGGGGCGCGAGCTAGGCGCAAACAATTTGGATAATGCCTGGAAACTGCACCAGTTTTTTGATCGCTTGACCATTGGCCTGCTCATTATTTTTTGCGCGGCGCTTTATATATTGCGCCCCTGGATTGCGGGCATTTTTGACCAGCTGGATGCGGAGTCGACCCAGTTGATGTTGAGCACCTTGAGTGTGTTCTGCGCGCTGGTGTGGTTAAAAATATTGAATATGATGCGTATTATCGGCGTGCTGCGCGCCGGTGGCGACAACCGTTTTACCTTGCTTACCGATACGATTGTGATGTGGGGTTTTGGGGTGCCGATTTTTGTGCTGGCGGTGTTCTATTCCCAGCTCAGTTTTGTCTGGCTTTACACGCTGATGTTTTTGGAGGAGAGCTTAAAGTTTGTGCCGGTGATTCGCCGGGTGATTAGCCGCAAGTGGATGAATAATTTGAGCCATCATTAGATGGTGGATTCGCTAATGGCGAATATTTTAATTGATAGCACTGATGAGTTTTAAAGTGATTTTTTTAGTTTTGGGGTATTAGAATTGTGAAATATTTTTTATCAAAATCGGGTATTTTAAGTGTTGTTTTAGAAGAAATGCTTATCCCCTATCTAAAAATTTTAATGTTGCTGATGTCATTTCCTGTGGCAATGTATTTCTTCGCCTTATTCGCGAGTAAGAGTACTGAAATTAGTGTCTTCTTGATGTTTTTTTCTATGGTGATTTTTTTATATTTGGCCACTAAACAGTTTCGATATCTTTATGGTTGGTATTCAGCTTGTTTCCTCGAATTTATAGGCTCACTGGCAATCAGTCGATCTCCGGAAAAGACTAAACTTGAAATTGACTTAAAGAGCATAGAAAAAATATTTTACGCCGTTAAAAACGGAAAGATTTTTAGAGTGAATATATTGCTCAGTACTGGATTTTCTTATAGGTATGATGGATATCTTGATATGGAAGGTATTTTGGAAGAGTTTTGCAGTGCGTCCGGTGTCGAACCTGTTTGTAACAACGCAATTCGATAATGTCACTACCTTGGAATATTTGAGTAGCGAAGGTTTTTTCGCTAAATTATGGAGTCAAGTTTGCAACTGATGCTTGCTCTCCCACTCATCATAAAACACTGTGGCATCGGCGGCGTTCATGGGTTTGGCCCAGTAAAACCCCTGGGCCTGGTTGCAGCCCAGGCCGCGCAGCAATGCGGCTGTGTCGGCATCTTCCACGCCTTCGGCAATGGTTTTTAGCCCCAGGCTGCTGGCCATTTGGATGATGGCTTTAACGATGGCGGCATCGCCGGTGTGATCCTCCATTTTGCGCACAAAACTTTGGTCGATTTTAAGCGATTCCACTTCGAATTTTTTGAGGTAGCCGAGGTTGGAATAGCCGGTGCCGAAGTCGTCGATGGACAGGTGTACCCCCAGACAGCGCAATGCTGTCAGTGTCGCAGACAGACGTTCGTTGTCGTCAATCAACAGGGATTCGGTAAATTCCAGCTCCAGGTATTGCGGTGGCAACTGGTAGCGAGTGAGGGCGTTGAGCACCAGGTTGTCGAGGTTGCCGCGCTTGAACTGAATACTGGAAACATTTATCGCCAGGTTGAAATCCCGCTGCCAGCGATCGCACCAGGCACGTGCCTGGCGGCAGGCTTCGTTGAGTACCCACTCGCCCAGCGGCACTATCAAGCCCGAGGATTCCGCCAGCGGGATAAATATCGCGGGGGAGATAAAGCCCTGCTCCGGATGCTGCCAGCGCAGCAGCGCTTCAAAACCGCAGATGCTGTTGTGTTTTAAATCGATTTTGGGTTGGTAGAACAACTCGAATTGTTGTTCCTGCAGCGCTTTGCGCATGCTCGACACCAGGCTGATGTGCTCGAGCATATTGCTGCTGATGGCAGGGTTAAAAAAGCGAAAGCTGTTGCGCCCGGAATCCTTGGAGTGGTACATGGCGATATCGGCTTTTTTAATCAGCGTGTCCAGGTCCTGGCCGTCATGGGGGGCGAGGGCAATGCCGATTGAACAGGTGCAAAAGATATCCATATCGCGGTAATTAAAACTGTGGGAAATCAGCTGCAGGATTTTACCGCAGGCCTCAGAGGCTTGGTCATCGGTGCTGAGGTTGGGCAAAAACACAATAAATTCGTCACCGCCGTAGCGACAGGTGAGGTCCTGATCGCCGGTGAACTGCACTAGCCGTCGCGCCACTTCCTGCAACAGTGAATCCCCCGCTTGATGGCCAAGGGAGTCGTTGATGGGTTTGAGGTTGTCCAGGTCGATAAAAATAATGCCCAGGCTGCCCTTGCTTTGCAGATCAAACAGCTTGCGGAACTGTTGGTGGGCGTAGCTGCGGTTGGGCAAGAGGGTGAGAGAGTCGTGCTCGGCGAGGAAATCTATCTGTTGCTTGGCCTGGAGCAATTGGATGTTATCGCTGGATAGCTCCTCAAGGGCGGCGCGGTAGTCGTGCACAATCAGCCACACGCAGTAACTCACCAGGCTTATTACTATGGTGACCATGGCGCCTGTGGCCAGGTTGATGGGTTCAAGTTGGTTGATATGCCAGCGGAACTGGTTTGCGGCGGCAATTAGCATGCAGCTGCCGATCATCATAAGGGTAAGCACCAGCAGCAGGCGCTTGTCGCCGAGCAGGGCGGCAAAAATCAGTACTCCGGCAAACCCTAAAATAGCGGTATCGCGGATGCCGCTGCCGAGCCAGGCGAGGTAGGTGAGTATCAGGGTAATGGTGGTGAGCAGTATCCAGGAGCCGAGTAGCGACTTTTGCCGCATTAGTGCCCAGTCGACGCTAAACAGGAACACGGCGGTACTGAGCAGAATAATGGCGTCGGCGAAGTAGCCGATGCTCAAGTCGATTAAGCTGACGAGTACAATCGCCAATTGGGAGGCGCGCAACACCTGCGCCAGGCGTTTATTGCGCAGGCGCACAAAGTGATCGTAGCCACGGTTTTGAGGGTTGCATGCAGGTAATTTGGCTTTGTCCACTATGACTACGCCAGCGCTAAGTTTAAGGGGTAGCTATAATTTATAGACGATATTGGGCGTCCGTCCAGAATGCTGGCTTAGGCGCCACAGCTATTGCCCCAATTTATCGCGAAACATAAAAAATACTGCCCCCAGCAGGCACAATCCTGCCCAGAGGTAATCCAGTTTGAGCGGCTCTTTAATATAAAACACTGCAAAGGGCACAAAAATCGCCAGGGTGATGACCTCCTGCAGAATCTTCAGCTGGCCAATGTTCATCACCGAGTAGCCAATGCGATTGGCGGGCACCTGCAGTAGGTATTCAAACAGGGCTACAGCCCAGCTCACCAGGGCGGCAATCAGCCAGGGTTTTTGGTTTAACTCCTTGAGGTGGGCGTACCAGGCAAAAGTCATAAACACATTGCTGCACAGCAGTAGCCCTACAGTGATGAGACCGGCGTTCATGATGCTATTGCTCGCCCTCAGTTTGCTGCTGTGCCTGTTGTTGCTCCAGCAGTTTGCCCACTGAGTAGGTGCTGGCCATGCCGAGAATCCAGGCGGCGATAAACACCCAAATCGGTGTTTGCAGCTGCTCCGCCTGGGCCACGGCGGCATGCACCTTGGCGAATACGGCGGCAAAGTCCAGGCGCAGTATGGCCTCGGCCGATTGCTCCGCGAGCGACTGGGCTATCTCCCAGATACCCTGAAACAGGAAGATGATGGCCACTGCCGCTGGCAGTGCAAACACCATAGCGCGGCCGCGCTGGCCCAGGGCCCAGAGGCCGGCGCCGGGGAAGACAAGCAGGGAGATAAGCAGAGCTTTGTGCGTGGCAGTCATAGGGGTTACTCGCAGTTAAAGGCTTATTCGGCTACCAGTTGTTCCAAGCGGTAAAACGCACCTGGCTCCTGGGCAAAGTGATCGACCAGCCAGGGCAGCGCCAGTTCCAACTGCGCCCAGAGGGTATAGGGTGGGTTGATCAGGATCATACCGCTGGCGGTCATGCCCGCCGCCTCGCCATCAGGTTTTACCGCCAGCTCACAGAGCAGAATATTGCCTATGCCAGAGCGCTTAAGGCCGTGCTCCAGCTCGTCGATTCGGGCGCGCTCGACTACCGGGTACCAAAGCGCATAGCTGCCAGTGGCAAAGCGCTTGTGCGCCTGCTGCAGCTGCTTAACCACTGTGTGGTAATCCTGTTTTACCTCGTAGGAGGGGTCAATCAGCACCAGCGCGCGGCGGTCGGGCGGCGGCACCAGCGCCTGCAGCCCGGCAAAACCATCCTCGTTGATCACCCTTACGCGCTTGTCGCTCGCCATTAACTCGCGCAGTAGCTTGTAGTCGGCCGGGTGTAGCTCGTGGGCAAAGTAGCGGTCCTGGGGGCGCAGCAACTGCTGGATCAATTGCGGCGATCCCGGGTAGCGCAGCAGTTGGCCATCGGGGTTGATCGCTTTTACTTGAGTCAGGTAATCCGCCAGCAGTGGCGGCAGCGTCGCTTCGCCAGCTGCCAGTTGCCACAGCTTGGCGATGCCCTCGCTGTACTCGCCGGTCTTTTGCGCCATACTGCTTTGCAAGCGGTAGCTGCCCGCACCTGAGTGGGTATCCACTATCCGCAGCGGCTTGTCCTTGTTATGCATGTAGCTAAGGCAGTGCACCAGCACTGCGTGTTTAAGCAAATCGGCGTGGTTGCCGGCGTGGAAGGCGTGACGATAACTGAGCATAGGTTTTAAGTATCTGTGTGGCCGCATCGGATGAGCGGCGCCGAGGTGCGCATTATAGCGGTAGGCGAAGGCTTTTAGCCCCAGGGATTGCTTTTAGCCTAAGGCATTAACGGGTAAAGTAAGCGTCCCTTCCCTGCTAAGGCTATGTTTTGCAAAAGGCCATGGACTTGCTGTCGCTAATTGCCCGCTGTTTGCGCCCATTATTGTTATTGGTGGCGCTTGGCCTGAGTGCCGCTGCCTTTGCGCTTGAACCCCAGCTGCAGATCAAAGGCGGCACTAAAAGCCTGCGCGCCAATATTCATCACTACTTGAGTATCCTCGACGAAAGCTGCAGCGCCCCTGTATGGCGGCTGCGCGCTTTGCTGGCCACCACCAACAGTGAAATTGAAGCCGCCGGCCAGGCGTTGGGCTATTACGATATGACCTTTGATACTCGCTTAAGCTCCGGCGACAACTGCTGGAGCCTGGCCATAGACCTGACCCAGGGCGAGCCGGTGCGGGTGAGCGAATTGCGCCTGGAAGTGCAGGGCGCAGGTGCCAGCGATCCTATCTTTAAGGGGATTTTTGTTGCGCCAGGCATTAAAAAAGGCAATCGCCTCAACCACGACAAGTATGAAAAGCTCAAGGCCCGCTTTGGCAACCTGGCCGCCGCCCACGGCTATTTTGACGGTGAATTTGTGCTCTCGCGGGTGGAGGTGAACCGCAGCGAAAAAACTGCTGCCATCGCCCTGGTTTTTGATACGGGGGCGCGCTACAAAATCGGCGCTATCAATATCAAGCACGATATCCTCAGCGAGGATTTTTTGCATCGCTACCTTAATATTCAGCCGGGCGATGATTATGACGCAGAAAAACTGCTGGATTTAAAAAGCGATTTCAACGGCAGTAACTATTTCAACTCGGCCATGGCCTCGCCCAATTTACAATCGCTAAAAGATCAGCAGGTGCCCATTGATATCAGCCTGGAGACGCGCAAGCGCCGCGCCTATTCGGTGGGTTTGGGTGTGGCTACCGACACTGGCCCGCGGCTGTTGCTCGGCTATGAGGACAGGTACATCAACCAGCGCGGCCACCGGCTTAATGCCGACCTCAACCTGGGTGAAAAGTACACCACGCTGGAGTTTGCCTACACCATTCCCATGGCCCAGCCAGCGCGCGAATTTGTCAAAATTTACACCGGCTACGAGCGCGAGTTAAAAGAGGATTTGGACACGCGCAAAAATACCCTGGGTAGCAGCTATTCGATTTATCGTCGCAACCGCTGGCTGTACACCTACGCACTGGATTTTGAAACTGAGCGCACCTACTTTGGCGATGTCGCCGGGCCGGAGACCAACCTGTTGATTCCCTCGCTCACCCTCACCCGCACCCAGACCGACGGCAACCCCTATACCCTGCGCGGCTGGTCGGCCATTGCCAGGATATCCGGCTCGCCCAGCAGCCTGGGGTCGGATCACAGTTTTGTCCAGTTTTATGCGCGGGCGAAATACATTCACAGCTTTGGCTCGGCGCGCTTGTTATGGCGCTCGGAACTGGGCGCGACTAAAACCGATAACATTGAAGACTTGCCGGTATCGGTACAGTTTTACGCCGGCGGTGACCAGAGCGTGCGCGGTTACCGCTATAAGTCCCTCGGCCTCAAGTTTGAGGGCCAAACCCTGGGCGGCAGTAACCTGTTGGTAAATAGCCTGGAGTTGGACCACCGCTTTGCCGAGAGCAATTGGGTGGTAGCTGCATTTATCGATGCCGGCGCGGTGAGCAACACCAGCCAATTCAAATTTGCCCGCAGCGCCGGCCTGGGCGCGCGCTGGATTTCACCCATAGGCCCGGTGCGGGTGGATGTCGCCCAAGCCCTGGATTTTGATAAGGGCTGGGCGCTGCATATCACCATGGGGCCGGATTTGTAATGGATCAGCCCAGCGCCAGCCCCACAACCACTAATCCACCAGGCCGCTCCCGGCATTGGTGGCGGCACCTGGTGCGCGCCTTTTTGGCGTTGGTTGCACTGCTGCTGATTGTGTTTGCCTGCCTCAGCGCCCTGGTGCAAACCCAGGGTGGCAGTCGCTGGCTGCTGGGGCAGTTGGCGCAGCGCTTGCCGCTGGAGTTTGGCGCTATTCAGGGCAACCTGATCGACGGCCTGGATCTTGGCTATATCGACTACAGGG
>JBNLGJ010000050.1:0-10738 GCA_050305995.1 Cellvibrio sp. | reverse complement strand
TCGCCGCAGATAACCATCCCCACGCTTACTAATACCCATTAGCCTTTGCTTTCCACCACTGGAGTTTTGTTTTGGCACCAATCCTAGCCAGGCTGAAAACTGCCTTCCTGACGTAAAGGATTTACCATCGCCGATACTCGCCACAACGGCAGATGCCGTTAATCGCCAAAGCATTAGCAGCCTAAATAGGCTCTAAGCCTCACAAAATAGAAGCACTGCGCCTTAATCATGGCTTTAGTGTGAACTTACCAAATGGGAATTTAGAATCCAAACCGAGCCAAGCGATAAATTGCGAATTATTTGGACTTAATATGGACTTAAATTGCAGAAACAAAAAAGCCCGCTAAATTAGCGGGCCTTTAAGTGTTTGATATCAAACGGAAAAATGGTCGGAACGGCGGGATTCGAACCCACGACCCCCACACCCCCAGTATGGTGCGCTACCTGACTGCGCTACGCTCCGACGCGAACTTTTTTGAGAAGCACTGGCAGACCAGCTCTCTCGAGGGTCGGCATAATACCCTAAAAATCTGGGTTTGCAAGCTGGATATGCCTGAAAGCACTGGATATTTAAGCCAGATCCAAATATCGATTAATGAATAAACAAAGAAGGTTCAACAACTGATCAACTGGCTTTTAGCAGGCTCAGCACCTGCTCCAAGTCATCAATCATACGCTCGACCAATTGCGTAAATTGCCCCTCGTCTGAATGCCCCTCGTTGGCCATCTGCAGGCGTGCACCACCAATGGTGAAGCCCTGATCATAGAGAAGACTGCGTATTTGACGAATAGTCAACACATCCTGACGCTGATAATAGCGGCGATTACCGCGGCGTTTTACCGGCTTGAGCTGGGGAAACTCCTGCTCCCAATAACGTAATACATGCGGCTTAACCGCACAAAGCTCGCTGACCTCACCAATAGTGAAGTAGCGCTTGCCTGGAATTACCGGAAGTTCGTCGTTATGACTGGGTTCCAACATAAGCTTCTACTCGCGCCTTTAATTTTTGCCCTGGGCGAAAAGTTACAACGCGGCGAGCGCTGATAGGTATCTCCTCGCCGGTTTTTGGATTTCGACCTGGGCGCTGGCTTTTATCGCGCAACTCAAAGTTGCCGAACCCAGACAGCTTAACCTGTTCGTTATTTTCAAGAGCATGGCGGATCTCTTCAAAAAAAAGCTCCACCAATTCTTTAGCTTCACGCTTATTAAGGCCAAGGTCTTCATACAGCTTTTCAGCCAAATTGGCCTTAGTCAGAGCACCATCCGACATAATTGTTCCCTATCTGAGGGTAGCGGAAAAATTCGCCTCCAGAGACTTAACAACAGCGGCTACAGAGGCGTTGATCTCATCTTCATTAAGAGTGCGTGAAGGATGCTGAAAGGTCAACCCCATAGCAACACTTTTTCTATGTAGATCAATACCTTTGCCCGCATAAACGTCAAATACCTTTAAGTTGGCAAGATACTCTCCAGCAACCGATTTGACGGCTTCAAACAGGCTGTCAACCGCCAGGCTTTTATCGACAACTAGCGCTAAATCGCGGCGAACCTCGGGGAACTTGGACAGTGGCTTAAATGCCGGAATAGCCCCCTGCAGGAGCGCAGTTTGACTCACCTCGAACACAAATGCTGCCTTGGGCAAATCCAGCTGCTGCTGCAAGCTAGGGTGAATGGCGCCAACATAGCCCTTAAGCTCACCATCAAGATAAACTGCGGCAGTCTGGCCCGGATGCAACGCCGGATGTTTGGCTGACTTAAAGGAAAAGGCTGACTGATTTCCAGTCAGGGCTATCAGTGACTCTAGATCACCCTTAAGATCAAAAAAATCGACCCAATCAGCTTGATTCGCCCAGGACTCAGGTGTGCGACTACCGTAGATCAGCCCTGCCACCATAGGCTCCTGAACCAAGCCTTGAGCTGTTGGCACAAAACGCAGGCCGGTCTCAAACAAACGCACCCTATCCTGTTGGCGATTAAGATTGTGGCGCAACACAGACACCAAGCCCGGCAGCAAGCTGGTACGCATCGCCGCCATATCAGTGCTAATTGGATTGCGCAGGGTTACCGGAGCAGTTTCAGGATCGAATAGCGCCGATAGCTTAGGCTCGATAAAGCTATAGGTAATCGCTTCCTGGTAGCCGCGCGAAATTAGCTGGCGACGCACGCCGGTTAAACCGAGCCTGGCCTCAGGCTTAGGCTCTATGTCCAGCGGCTTTGCCAGGGAGCGTGTCGGCAGGCGGTTATAGCCATAAACACGCGCCAGCTCCTCAAGCAAGTCAGCTTCGATGGATATATCAAAGCGATAGCTTGGCACGCTCAAAGTCCAGCTCTCGGCATCACTAGCCTCAAGCACCAGACCGAGGCGCTGTAGAATATCTTCCACCTCCGCATCGGCAATTTCCAAACTAAGTCCGTTCAGAATGCGAGCCTTGCGCAGACGAACACGGCGAACTTCGGGCAAGTGTTCGTTGATCACCTGGATAACTGGGCCAGCTTCACCACCCACTATTGAGAGCAACAACTCAGTGGCGCGCTCGATCGCATCCTGTTGCAATTGATAATCCACACCCCGCTCAAAGCGGTGAGAGGAATCCGTATGCAAACCATAACTGCGAGCGCGACCCGCAATTGCCAGCGGGTTAAAGAAGGCGCTTTCTAAAAATAGATGGCGCGTAGATTCGTTGACAGCACTGGACTTGCCGCCCATAACCCCGGCAATCGCCAATGCCTGGCTATCATCAGCAATCACCAGGGTATTAGCATTGAGCGATACCTTCTGCTCGTCCAGCAGAACAATTTCCTCGCCCTGCTCAGCCAGGCGCACAGTCATGCCGCCGCTCAACTTATCCAGGTCAAAGGCGTGCATTGGCTGCCCCAGTTCAATCAGTAGATAGTTGGTGACATCTACCACAGCATCAATACTGCGCAGACCTGCGCGCGCCAACTTATCCTGCAACCAGGCAGGGCTTGGACGAGAGATATCAATATTGCGAATCACTCGCCCCAGGTAGCGACTGCAGGCATCGCCGGCATTCAAACTTACTGGCAAAGTGTCGGCAATAGAAGCAGCCACGGCGGAGATTTTGGGCTCGATTACGGCGGCGCGGTTGAGCACACCCACTTCGCGAGCTACGCCCTTAAGGCTCAAGCAGTCACTACGGTTAGGCGTCAAATCGATCTCAATCAGCTTGTCATCCAAATTGAGATACTGGCGCAGGTCAGCCCCCACAGGTGCATCAGCCGCCAACTCCCAAACACCTGAGTCATCCTCACCGGCTTCAAGTTCAGTCTGACCGCAGAGCATGCCAAATGACTCTACGCCACGCAGCTTGGCCTTTTTAATTTGAAAATCACCAGGCAGCTTTGCGCCAATGGTAGCAAAGGGGATTTTGATACCGACACGCGCGTTGGGCGCACCGCAAACTACCTGCACCGGCCCCTCAACCATGCCAGCCACCTGACAAACCCGAAGCTTATCGGCGTCAGGGTGCTGTTCGCAGGCAATAATTTCACCCACAATCACACCGGTAAATTCGCCGGCTAACTTTTCAACTGCATCCACTTCCAGCCCAGCCATGGTCAGCTGCGCCACCAATTCGTCGGTGCCTATGGCTGGATTAACCCACTCGCGCAGCCAGGATTCACTGATTTTCATATTCACTATTCCGTTGATCGCGCAGCGCTAAACAGCTGCCCAATGATGTAATTCGATCTTGTTAACCAGGTTAGAACTGCGACAAAAAACGCAAGTCGTTTTCAAAGAACAGGCGCAAGTCGTTAACGCCATAGCGCAGCATTGCCAGCCGCTCTACCCCCATACCAAAGGCAAAGCCGGTATAGGTCTCAGGGTCTACGCCACTGGACTTAAACACCTCTGGGTGAACCATGCCGCAGCCACCCACTTCCAGCCAGCCGGTGTGCTTACACATGCGACAGCCTTTGCCGTGACACTGGGTGCACTGGATATCCATCTCCGCCGAAGGCTCAGTAAATGGGAAATAAGATGGACGGAAGCGCACAGCAACATCGGCCTCAAAAAAGGCTTTAAGGAACTGATCCATAGTGCCTTTGAGGTCGGCAAAACTAATATCTTTGTCGACCACCAAACCCTCAACCTGATGAAACATAGGTGAGTGGGTCATATCGGAGTCGCAGCGATAGACTCGGCCTGGGCAGATCACGCGAATCGGTGGATTTTTATTTTCCATGGTACGCACTTGCACTGGCGAGGTGTGAGTGCGCAGCACATGGGTGTCATCCACATAGAAGGTATCGTGCATCGCACGGGCCGGGTGGTGCGAGGGAATATTGAGCGCTTCAAAGTTGTGATAGTCGTCTTCAATTTCCGGGCCGACTTCAACACTGTAACCAACCGAAGTAAAAATTTCCTCGATGCGCTGCAGCGTGCGCGTGACCGGATGCAAACCACCTGTGCACTGGCCGCGCCCCGGAAGAGTCACATCAACCACTTCACTGGCAAGCTTGGCCTCAATGGCAGCCTGCTCCAACACCAACTTGCGTGCACTCAACGCCTCTTGCACGGCGTCTTTGGCTTTGTTGATCTCCGCTCCAGCCGCTGGACGATCCTCAGGCGCGAGTTTACCCAGGGTTTTCATCTGGGCCGTAATGCTGCCGTTTTTACCCAGGTATTCAACCCGCAGGGTTTCCAGGGTGTTAAGGTCGCCCGCATCGGCTACAAGTTTCAGCGCATCTTGAGTCAGCGCAGCAAGATTTTCCATCTGCTTTTCCACTAAAAATAATTTGAGCTTAAGGTGAGCGCCACAATTAAGGCGCGTCACAGAAATTTTGGGGAGATTTACTCCCGTAAAAATGACTGGCGCAGTTAATAAAAAAGGGGAAGAACAAAGCTCTTCCCCTTTCATCGCAGTCACAAAAACCCTCGCGGGTTTTCGGTTGTTGGACGATTAAGCAGCCAGAGCTGATTTAGCCTTCGCAACAACAGCAGCAAAAGCTGCTTTGTCGTATACAGCCAGGTCAGCCAGTACACGACGGTCGAGAACGATGCTCGCTTTCTTCAAGCCGGCAATCAATTGGCTGTAGGTCAAGCCTTCAGCGCGAGATTGGGCATTGATACGAGTAATCCACAGAGCGCGGAAATTACGCTTTTTAACGCGACGGTCGCGGTAAGCATATTGACCGGCTTTGATAACAGCCTGCTTGGCAACGCGGAATACGCGCGAACGCGCACCGTAGTAACCTTTAGCAGCTTTTAAAACTTTCTTGTGACGACGACGCGCCTCTACACCACGCTTAACACGGGCCATAATTCAATCCTCTACAAAATTCTCAAAAAGCGCTAATTAGCTAGCACGGAACAAACGTTTTACGCGTGGTACGTCGGCGGCATCAACGATGCTGGTGCCGCGCAGTTGGCGCTTACGCTTGGTGGTCATTTTGGTCAGGATGTGGCTTTTGTTAGCATGCTTGAACTTGAAGCCCGCGCCAGTTTTTTTGAAGCGCTTGGAGGCGCCACTGTGTACTTTAGCTTTGGTTGCCATGTGATAAGACTCCACACATTCTAAGTAAGTAATTAAATAACCAAGGCAGCTAAAAGCCCGGCTATTTTCTCTTTTTGGGAGCGAGTACCATGGTGAGCTGCTTACCTTCCATCTTGGCAGCCTGCTCAACAGTGCCCAACTCGGCCAGGTCGATTTCGATGCGTTGCATCATCTCCATCCCCAACTCCTGGTGGGCGAGCTCGCGGCCGCGGAACTTGAGAGTTACCTTGGCCTTGTCCCCATTCTCAAGGAAGCGCATCAGGGCTTTTAATTTCACCTGATAATCTGCTTCCTCCGTCCCTGGGCGAAACTTCATCTCTTTGACCTGCTGCTGCTTTTGCTTCTTCTTGGCAGCGGCCTTGGTCTTTTTGAGTTCAAACAGATGCTTGCCATAGTCCATAATCTTACAGACTATGGGATCGCTATCAGCGACGATTTCCACCAAATCCAGTGTGGCGGCCTGAGCCGCCGCCAGTGCCTCAGCCAGGGTAACTATACCTACCTGCTCACCTTCAGCGCTGATTAAACGAACTTGTTTGGCTTCGATTTGATCGTTGATCCGGGCTTTTTTAGAGTTGCCTTTAGCCGCGGGGGCGTTATCTCGTTTGATAGTAATGTCTCCAGTAAATTAATCGGGACCCAAGGGGTCATCAAGCTTTATTCAGCAGAAAAAACTCTGCCTCGACGCGCGATATCGGCGGTCAAGTGCTCGATGAAAGCATCCAGGGTCATCACACCAAGGTCGTTGCCATCGCGGGTACGAACCGCAAGTTGTTGATTTTCAACCTCTTTATCGCCAACGACCAGCAGGTAAGGAACCCGCTGTATTGTGTGCTCGCGGATTTTAAAGCCGATCTTCTCATTTCTCAAGTCCGCAATCACACGGAAACCCTTATCGCGCAAGGATTTTTCAAGCAATTTGACGTAATCGGCCTGGTTATCGGTGATATTCATCAGCGCAATTTGAGCTGGCGCCAGCCAAGTTGGGAAGGATCCCTCGTAGTGCTCGATCAAAATCCCCAGGAAACGCTCGAAGGAACCCAGGATGGCGCGATGGAGCATAACCGGACGCTTGCGCGCGTTGTCTTCCGCCACATATTCCGCATCCAGGCGCTCAGGCAACACGTAATCCAGCTGGATAGTGCCGCACTGCCAGGAGCGCCCCAGGGCATCCTTGATTTGATATTCGATCTTGGGACCGTAGAAAGCGCCCTCGCCTGGCAGCTCTTCCCATTCCAGACCCGCAGCGCGCAGCGCCTGACGCAGACCCTCTTCGGCCTTGTTCCAGGTTTCCAGGCTGCCAGCGTATTTTTCCGGGCGCAGCGATAGTTTTACAGCGATATCAGTAAAGCCGAAATCATCGTAAACCGACTTGAGCATCTGGTTAAACGAAGACACCTCATTCACCACCTGATCTTCGGTGCAGAAGATATGGGCATCGTCCTGCACGAAACCGCGCACGCGCATAATGCCGTGCAAGGCACCTGAGGCCTCATTGCGATGACAGGAGCCAAACTCCGCCAAGCGCAGCGGCAGATCTTTGTGCGAGCGCAAGCCGTGGTTGAAAATCTGAATGTGGCCGGGGCAGTTCATTGGCTTAACCGCAAAGTCGCGTTTTTCCGACTCAGTGGTAAACATATGCTCGCGGTAGTTTTCCCAGTGGCCAGACTTTTCCCAGAGGGTGCGATCCATAATCAGCGGGGTTTTCACCTCGTCGTAGCCCCAATCGTTCTGCTTGGCGCGCATGTACTGTTCAATTTGTTGCCACAGAGTCCAGCCCTTGGGGTGCCAAAACACCATACCCGGGGCTTCGTCCTGCAAATGGAAGAGGTCAAACTTTTTCGCCAGTTTGCGGTGATCGCGCTTGGCCGCCTCTTCCAACAGATTCAAATAAGCCTTGAGCTGCTTGGCATCGGGGAAGGCGGTGCCGTAGATACGCTGCAACATCTTGTTGTTGGAATCGCCGCGCCAGTAGGCACCTGAGACGCGCATCAATTTAAAGTTGAGGCAAAAACGCATATTGGGCACATGGGGGCCGCGACACATGTCGACGTATTCTTCATGGTGATACAAACCCGGTGTTGCGTCCTTGGGCACGTCGCGATCGAGAATTTCCAGTTTGTAGGATTCACCGCGCGCGGTGAAAGCGTCATAGGCCTCCTGCCAGGAGACCTTCTTTTTCACCACATCGTATTCGGTTTTGGCCAGCTCCAGCATGCGCGCTTCGAGCGCTGCTATGTCTTCGTCAGTGAGCTTGTGCTCCAGGTCCACATCGTAATAAAAGCCGTTGTCGATGGTGGGGCCAATGGCCATTTTCACATCGGGAAACAACTGCTTAATAGCGTGACCGAGCAAGTGGGCGCAGGAGTGGCGGATGATTTCCAGACCGTCTTCGTCTTTGGGGGTAAAGATCACCAGATTGGCATCTTCAGTGATCAAATCGTGCGCATCCACACGCTGACCTGTGGCATCACCACTTAAAAAGACGCGTCCACCCAGGGTTGCCTTGGCCAAACCTGGGCCAATAGAGGCAGCAACCTCGTACACAGACACGGGATTATCAAACGAACGCAGGGAACCATCGGGGAGAGTAATAACAGGCATTTTCGATCCTTTTCAGTGGTGACCCCTACCAAAGGTCACATGATAGTGATTATCGGCAGTGCGTAACTGCCGGCGAACCGCACAACTAGCGTAAAAGCGGGAGGCGGAGTATATGCGACTAAGCAGGACACTTCTAGAGAAGCGCCCTCCAAACGCAGGAAATTAAGTACAGGAAATTACTCACTTTTTGCAGGCTATTGGCGAACATTATTATTGGGCTGCAACTCCGGCGCTCTGCAATCACAGGGGGCGTCAAGGCTGCGCCTTCATCACACGTCACTCAAGCAGCGCCCCAATAAACCATACCAACAGCTCCATCGCCGAACATTACGGAACACTTTTTGCTGACCAATTGGACAAGTTTTTGAGGGTTATGACTGAGAGTTATGATTATGTCTAAAAGTTACGCCGAGTTTGATAGCCAGTATTTTTGGAAATACCCGTCAGGAAAAAGTTTACGAGCCGCCTTGATCCTTTCGTTTTTAGCCCTGCCACTGCCCGGAATTAGCGATGCGAGCGAGCTCTCTTTGCGAATATTGGAAACCAGTGACCTCCACAGCCATATATTGGATTTTGATTACTATACCGACCAACCTACCCCTACCTTTGGATTGGCCCGAACCGCCAGCCTGATAAAAGCCGCCCGCGCCGAAGTAAAAAACGCACTATTGGTGGACAACGGTGACCTGATTCAGGGCAGTGCCCTAGCAGAATACTGGGCGGAGAAAGGAATCGCGAAAGGCGAAATCCATTCTGTCTATAAGGCGATGAACAGTCTGAATTACACCCTGGGAAATCTTGGCAACCATGATTTCAACTACGGATTGGAATTTCTTTTCAGTGCGCTTAAAGGGGCCAAATTCCCCTATATCAATGCCAATATTTTCGATGCTAAAACCGGGAAACATCTGTTTACACCCTATTTGATCAAGCCACTGGTATTAACTGATAGGGATGGCAAACCCCATAGTGTAAAAGTTGGATTCATTGGATTTGTACCTCCGCAAATTATGGTGTGGGACAAAATAAATCTCGCCGGCAAAGTCCAGGTCGCCGATATCAAAGCCACTGCCGAAGCGCTGGTTCCAGAGATGAAAGCCAAAGGCGCCGATGTCATCATTGCCATTCCACACTCCGGCATATCCACTAGACCTTATGTGGCCATGGCAGAAAATTCCGTTTACTACCTGAGCCAAGTGAAAGGAATAGATGCCATAGTATTTGGGCATTCCCATGGTGTATTTCCGAGTGCTGATTTCGCGCAAATAGATGGGGCTGATATTAAACATGGTACCTTGAATGGAGTCCCCGCAGTTATGCCCGGGTTTTGGGGAAATCATTTAGGTGTGGTAGATCTGCAACTGAGTGATAAAGATGGACACTGGAAAGTTGTGAGTGGAAAAGCAGAAGCGCGGCCCATTTATGATCCGGCCACTAAAAAGTCCCTGGTTGCCAGTGATGCGCACATTCATCAGCTACTGGCTGAGGATCAAGCAGCTACGCGGAAGTTTGTAGCCCAACCTATTGGCAAATCCGCCACCGATATTTTTAACTATCTGGTACAAATCCAGGACGATGCCAGCATTCAAATTATTAATGATGCGCAAACAGATTATGTAAAGCGCTATGTACAGGGCGACCCCGATTTATCAGCGCTGCCGATACTCTCAGCAGCAGCACCTTTCAAAGCGGGCGGGCGCCGCAATGATCCCAGCGGCTATTTGGAGCTGCCCAAAGGTGATTGGTCTTTGAGAAACGCTGTGGATATTTACCCTTACCCCAATACACTGGTGGTACTTAAGCTATCGGGGGCGCAAATTCGGGAATGGCTTGAGTGTGCAGCGGGAATTTTTAATCGCATTGATCCGCACAGTAAAAAATCGCAGCCGCTTATTAATTGGACGGGATTTTCCGGATTCAATTTTGACGTAATCGATGGCATTGAGTATCAAATCGATGTAACGCAAGCCCCTCGCTACGATGGCAACTGCGCACTCATCAACCCCGACTCATCGCGTATTGCTGCAATTACCTACAAAGGCAAACCGCTGGATGTCAAACAAAATTTTCTTTTAGCTACCAACAACTATCGCGCGTTCGGCAATAAATTTCCTGGAACCGGCGGTGACAATCTGGCTTTCGCCGCGCCCGATGACAATCGCACAGTCCTCACCAACTACATAGAGCAACAAACAAAAAACTTAGGCAAGGTGACGGTAACGACGGATAACAACTGGAGAATCAAGTCAATTTCAAAAGGCTCACCGACAGTCATTCTTGAAACGGCGTCCGGCAAACCAGCGCAAGAATATATTTTGAAGAACAGCCAATACCCCATGAAATACATCGACAACGATGAGCAGGGCTTTGCTCGCTACCAGATTGACCTCACCAAGCCGCGCTAATGTAGCACTCAGAGCATTAAATACACGCAATCACTCCAAAGGGGCCAGCGGCCCCTTAATATTGTGAATTTTATTAATCCGGCGATGAATATTGTCGGATTAATAGTGCGGCACAGGGATGTGCCGCCGTCAGCTGAAGGCTGGCGCTAGCCCTGGAAAATCAAGCAGATTTACGCATCTGCGCCGGATTTTCCAGGGCGCCGATCAAA
>JBNLGJ010000049.1:0-23742 GCA_050305995.1 Cellvibrio sp. | reverse complement strand
TAAACAATATCTGATCGGTTTTATTAATCCAGCGATGAATATTGTCGGATTAATAGTGCGGCACAGGGATGTGCCGCCGTCAGCTGAAGGCTGGCGCTAGCCCTGGAAAATCAAGCAGATTTACGCATCTGCGCCGGATTTTCCAGGGCGCCGATCAAATAGTCAGGACGATATATTTGATCGCCGGGTTAGTAAATAAAGGTTTAGCTCTGGGTAATGAGCGCTTTAAGGCGGAAAGTGATGTTTAAAGTGTATCTGACCCCCTTTATTCAGATATGCTCATGGCTGTTGATAAGCTCTATCAAAAATTTCCGAATATGGAACCAGTGCATTTGCTTGAAGTAAATCGGGAGGTTTCCGAGGGAGACGGACATTCAGGGATGTCTTCGGTTGTTCAGTTTATCGCGAGAAAAAGGGCCTAGAGTTGAAATCAGCAAGCGATGAAGGAGGCGTGCTACTGCCACTTATTAGACGCCCGAGGTAAATGTTTGCACCACGAGGTTCCCTGGGGCAGGCTTTACCACTTACATATGTGAAATGTAAGACCTGCCCCGCTGACCCTCACCGCGCCATTCAAGCGTTTGCGAAGGCTGCTCGCCAAATAATTGTTTGTAGTCTTTGGCAAATTGACTCAGATGCCAGAAGCCCCATTGTGCGGCTATGTCGCTAACCACCGGACCATTTTTGGTGTGCACCAGCGAGCGGCGCACGCCATTCAGTCGGCTAATGCGAAGATATTGAATTGGGCTGATACCTAGGATACTTTCAAAACTATATTGCAAGGTTCGACGGCTTACGTTCGTCACCTCACATAGTTGGGTCACGGTGACCGGTTCATCGAGGTGATACTCCAAAAACTGACGAGCACAATCCACTACTTTTTTACGATGATAATAACTCTGTGTTTTGGCCGGCCGTGGCGTTTCCACTTTAAGCACTTCTAACAGAGTCATCATAATTATATCTTGTTGCAAACGCGGTGGTGTAGCGGTGTTTTGGGGGGATAAAAATCGTCCTAAAAGAAACCGTATGTCATCTAATGTTTTGCTCGGCACACCAAGGCGGCTATGTTCAGTTAGCTCTTTCCAGTTTAGATCCACACCATGTATGGCGGCCATGTTTACCAGCGCCGCACGTTCTACCACTAAGCCATATAAGTCGTAATATTGCGGCGTGGTCAGTTCAAATTCACAATCGCCGGGGCGACACATAATGGTGTCTGGACGGATAGTTAAACCATTAATACGGCTTTCTTCTTGCCCCGCCAAAGGCACACCCAGCCAAACTGAATCTGGCCAAACAACGCATTTTTGTTGTAAAGCCTGGCTGGTGTGTTCACGAAACACCTGCAAGCCTTCAAGCGGCAGCTCAACAATGCGGCCATAAAAGCTCCCGCGGCTGGTCTGATCGTACTCTTGTTGCCAATTGGTCAGGTTGCCAGCGTGTAAATCGGCGTCATAGGCGTCCGAGATACGAACAGGTGCGCGCTCTTTTGGTGCAAATTTAAGATCAAGCGGCATATTTTCTTCTCTTCGCCTGCCCAGTGCCCTTTAAAAAAATGTTAATCAATCTATAACTCATTGAAAAAATTAGGAGTTTACGTTTTTGCCATTATTCGTTAACAGGCACGTGAGCATATTCATTACTGTTACAACTCCAGTAGCAGCAAAACTTATACCTTCTCACTCTTATTTCAAAAAGAGTGTTGGGCATGAATCAAAAATGCAGATGATTGAAATAGAACTCGCCGCCGAACCGGCAAGATGAACCTAAATAAGCAAGGTCTTTGACCTTCAGACTTAGGTTTACACAATTACCCTACAAGCTGGATTTGTCGCGTATTTATGAGACATATTGAGAGGTCAACATGAGCACACAAACACTAAAACCCACTTTGGGCACCATACATTTATGGGCCATTGCTGTTGGGCTGGTTATCTCTGGAGAATATTTTGGTTGGAGTTATGGTTGGGGTGTCGCGGGGACACTTGGCTTTTTAGTCTCCGCCGTTGTCGTTGCGATCATGTACACCTGTTTTATTTTCAGCTTTACTGAATTAACCACAGCAATTCCTCACGCGGGCGGGCCTTTTGCTTATAGCCGACGCGCATTCGGTGAAAAAGGCGGTTTGATTGCAGGCCTTGCGACCTTAATTGAATTTGTGTTTGCTCCACCGGCTATTGCATTGGCCATCGGTGCTTACTTGAATGTGCAATTCCCAATGTTAGATCCTAAAACCGCCGCCGTCGGAGCCTATATCGTTTTTATGGGGCTGAACATTTTAGGCGTAAAACTGGCCGCGACTTTTGAACTTATCGTAACGGTTCTTGCGGTACTTGAACTGCTTGTCTTTATGGGAGTTGTAGCGCCCGGATTTAGTTTTAGCAACTTTGTGCTTAATGGCTGGGCCGGGTCTGGTACTTTCACCCTTGGCTCCATGTCAGGTATTTTTGCGGCGATTCCATTTGCTATCTGGTTTTTCTTGGCGATTGAAGGCGCGGCGATGGCGGCTGAAGAAGCGAAAGATCCAAAACGCACCATTCCAAAGGCCTATGTAAGTGGCATTTTAACCTTGGTGTTTTTGGCCATGGGTGTGATGATAATGGCCGGGGGCGCTGGTGATTGGAAAGCACTATCTGACATTAACGATCCACTGCCTCAAGCGATGAAAATGGTTGTTGGTGAACATTCCGGTTGGTTGCATATGTTGGTGTGGATTGGCTTATTTGGTCTTGTAGCCTCATTCCACGGCATCATCCTTGGCTATTCTCGTCAAGGTTTTGCGTTGGCTCGCGCGGGCTACTTGCCTGCGAGTCTAGCTAAATTATCTCGCTTCCAAACACCGCATCGCGCGATCATTGCCGGTGGTGTCGTGGGTATCGCCGCGATTTACAGCGATGGAGTGATTAATCTGCAAGGCATGAGTTTAACCGCTGCCATGATCACCATGGCTGTATTTGGTGCCATCGTGATGTACATCATGAGTATGCTGAGTTTGTTTAAGTTGCGAAATACGGAACCAAATTTGGAGCGTAGCTTTATGGCGCCAGGCTATCCATTCGTTCCAGCAATTGCCTTGACCCTAGCCGTGGTTTGTTTGATTGCTATGGTATGGTTCAACTTTACCATTGCGTTGATTTTCCTGGGCTTCATGATCATAGG
Source organism: Cellvibrio sp. (assembly GCA_050305995.1). Lineage (GTDB taxonomy): Bacteria > Pseudomonadota > Gammaproteobacteria > Pseudomonadales > Cellvibrionaceae > Cellvibrio. The sequence continues at coordinate 20,580 of JBNLGJ010000049.1, read as the reverse complement.
TTCCATATACTTTTCGTTAACCAAACACCAGCGTGACAATGCTCAAGAAGATGTTATGTTGAATGCGTCAAACGCTATCTAATCTGCATTAGCGTTACGAATAGGCATCGAGGTGATACGTTAAGCGCGTATCGCCTCGACTGGCTTATAAACCTCCCCAATATCGATAATGTTGAACTGGCTGGTAACGTGAGACGAGATTTATGACTCATGCAAATTCAATATTTCAATTTCGTCATATTCTTGGCGAGCGCACATTTGGCTTTGTCGACCTTGCCGATTTAATGGCGAAAGCCACTCCCGCCCGTTCTGGCGATCGGCTAGCAGGTGTAGCAGCGCAAAGTGCTGAAGAGCGCGCCATCGCCCAAATGACGTTAGCCGATGTACCGCTTAAGCTCTTTCTCGAACAGCTTCTTGTTCCCTACGAAGACGACGAAATCACACGCTTGATTATTGACGATCACGACCAAAATGCCTTTGCACCTATTTCTCATTTAACCGTAGGTGGTTTTCGGGATTGGCTACTGAGCGACCTCGCCACCAGCGAAATATTGTCCCAAATTCGCCAGGGAATCACGCCGGAAATGGCGGCAGCAGTCAGTAAAATAATGCGTAATCAAGACCTTATTTTAGTGGCTAGGAAATGCCATGTGAAAACCGCGTTTCGTAACACCATTGGCCTGCCGCGGCATCTATCGACACGTTTACAGCCCAACCATCCAACCGACGATTTAACAGGCATTGCCGCCAGTATGTTAGACGGTTTACTTTACGCCAACGGCGATGCGGTGATTGGAATTAATCCGGCTACCGATAATGTCCAACAGGCCACCCGCTTAATCAAGATGATGGACGAATTGATCCAGCACTATGATATTCCGACTCAGTCCTGCGTACTAACACACGTCACCAATACCATTGAATGTATCGAGCAAGGCGCGCCAGTCGATTTGGTCTTTCAATCCATTGGTGGAACTCAAGCCACCAACGACAGCTTTGGTTTTAATCTTGCCAACCTTGCCGAAGCACAAGCCGCCGCCTTGTCATTGAACCGAGGCACAGTGGGCAATAACGTTATGTATTTTGAGACAGGCCAAGGCAGTGCCTTGTCCGCCAACGCGAATCACGGACTAGATCAACAAACCTGTGAGGCCCGCGCTTATGCCGTGGCGCGTAAGTTCAATCCTTTGTTAGTCAACACCGTCGTTGGCTTTATCGGTCCAGAATATTTGTACAATGGCAAAGAGATTACTCGTGCAGGATTGGAAGACCATTTTTGCGGAAAATTACTAGGCTTACCTATGGGATGCGACGTGTGTTACACCAACCACGCCGAAGCCGATCAAAATGACATGGATAATTTACTGACACTCTTAGGTGTCGCGGGTTGCACCTTTATTATGGGTATTCCCGGCTCCGATGACATCATGCTGAACTACCAAACCACGTCCTTTCACGATGCTTTATACGCTCGTCGAGTACTGGGCTTAAAACCCGCACCAGAATTTGATGCCTGGCTCGCCACTATGGAAATTTTCAAAAACAACGAGCAATTTGTCCTTAATCACCAGTTGCCCAGTGCGTTCCGCGAGTCGCTTCATCGCTTGATTGGAGGTCACGCATGAGCACAGATAAATCGTTTCCTGCGCCACCTCATGCCGAGGCGGTCACCGAAAACCCGTGGCGTAAACTCAACAGCTTTACCGATGCCCGTATAGGTCTTGGTCGCGCTGGCATCAGTGTGCCAACAAAACATCTTTTGGCTTTCCAGCTGGCTCATGCACAAGCTATTGATGCGGTGCATAGTCAACTTGATTCTGCCCAATTGGCACAAACCCTAATAGAACAGGATTGGGCTCCTGATTTTGCTCCCCTATTGCTGCACAGCCGGGCAACTGATCGCGCAACCTACTTGCAGCGTCCAGACTATGGTCGATTACTCAATGAAGAATCTGCTAACAAACTAGAAAAACATCGCCAACAACATTCACAAAACTACGATCTTGTCATTGCTATAGTTGATGGACTGTCTTCTCTTGCAATTGAGCAAAATGCCCTGCCATTTTTAAATGAACTTTTTGCCAATATTAAATTTTATGAAGATGCTCATAAAGAAGCTACATCAGCCAGGTGGAGCGTCGCACCACTTTGTATTGTCGAACAAGGTCGAGTGGCCATCGGTGATGATATTTGCCAAGGTTTAAACGCGAAGTGCGTCTTGGTTTTAATCGGTGAGCGTCCGGGGCTTAGTTCACCTGACAGCCTTGGCTTGTACCTAACCTGGGGCGCTAGAGTCGGCCTGACTGATGCTTACCGCAATTGTATATCCAATATTCGACTTGCTGGCCTGGCCTATCAAGACGCAGCGCGCAAAGCGCTTTATCTATTAAATGAAGCGCGAACCCTAAAACTGTCTGGCGTAAAACTCAAAGACAGATCACGCGATGACCTATTAAGTGAGGTCTAGTGTGTGGACTGCGAGCTGTGTCTTAAGGGGGGATGTTCGAAAGAGCATCCTAAATCAAACATCTGTTGCCGCTCCCACTTTTCTCTTTGCTCCAGCGCAACCTAGGCGCTGCTTGAAAAATACGAATAAAATGGGCCTGATACACTTTATCCTCATTTTTAAAAAACGCTCTCCGCAGTATGTGTCGGTGAGCAAGGCGTTAGCACACGCAATGCATTTTCAGGAGGTTTGATTTGATGAAAACTACGAATGTAGTCATGGCTGCCGCCCTAGCCGCAACCATTACTATCTCGGGGGCCGGTGCCGAGACTACAACCGTGCATGCAAGTCTCTACAGTACGGTCGCAGCGCTGGACAAAGCGGTGTTCGATGCATTCAATAATTGCTCCGAGCCAGAGCAGCTTGATAAGCACGCCAGCTACTTTTCTGCAGACGTTGAGTTCTATCATGACAAAGGCGGGGTTACCTGGACTCGCGAGGACATGATCGCGAGCACTCGCAAGAATGTCTGCGGCAAATTCAGTCGCGAGCTCATAGCCGGCTCCCTTAAGGTTTATCCAGTCAAGGGCTTTGGTGCCATTGAGCAAGGCTCGCACCGCTTCTGCCAGTTCGAGAGTGGAGTGTGCGAAGGATTAGCTGACTTCACGATGATCTGGCGCGAACAGAATGGTAAGTGGGAGATCACTCGCGTGCTTAGCTACGGTCATCGCCCTGCAAGCGAGCCCTAACAATCGAGCGCAAAATCCCTGTGCGCATTGGAGTGCACGCGGGAGCGCGCAACAACGTCATCGAATCCATGGAGCTGTTTGCCCGCGAAGTCATTCTGCAAGTGGCATAAGATCGAACACCTTACAACAATAATGGCCTTATCCCTGCGCCGCAGGTACAAAATAGGCATAACAACAGGCCTAACAATAGGAGAGTTGAGCGGTATGAAATTTCATTGCCGAAGCCTTTTATTCACCCTGCTGATCACAGCAGTATCCGCAAGCGCAAACGCGCAAACCGTTAACACCAGCGCTGGCAAAGTTGTCGGCCTGGCCATGGCCGATGGCAGCAGTATTTTTTATGGCATTCCTTACGCCGAAGCGCCAGTAGGCAAATTGCGCTGGAAACCACCGGTTGCCCGCAAGCCCTGGCAGGGCGTGCTCAACGCCACCCAACCACCGCACGCCTGCGTACAAGCGGATTTTGGCTGGAACAAAGGGTTTCTGGACAAGGTTGACGAAGACTGTTTGAATATTTCTATCCGTACACCGGAAGCTTCTTCATCGGCAAAACTACCGGTACTGCTGTATATACACGGCGGGTCCAATAGCGTTGGTGGTGTAGGCACCATGGACAGCGACGGAATCCACCGCCAAGGTGTTGTGGTGGTTAAAATTCAATACCGCCTGGGTATCTTCGGTTTTCTCAGCCTGGAGGCGCTGAATAAAGAAACAACTTATAAGGCTTCCGGTAACTACGCGCTGCTCGACCAGATAGCTGCACTGAAATGGGTGAAAAGCAACATTGCCAACTTTGGAGGCGACCCGCAAAACATCACTCTCACCGGCAATTCCTCCGGCGCATTAGACACGGTGTTTTTAACCCTTTCACCACTGGCCAAAGGTTTGTTTCAAAAAGCCATTGTGCAGGCAGCCGCACCCGGCTTACCCATCACCCTGGAACAAAATGTCGCTATTGGTAATGCACTGTTAAAACGTTTAGCGCTGCCCGAAAATGCGCAGGGGCTGGCGCAACTGCGCAAGTTAGCGTCGAATAAAATTCTGGCCGCTGCGCAAAATCTGCCGGTACCCGAAGGCGTGGACCCCAGCTTTGTGTGGGAGCTGCAAATACTCGACGGCTACGTTATGTCACACGATTACCGCGCAGCATACCAACAGGGTGCTGGCCAGGGCATTCCGGTTATTATCGGCAGCAACACTCAGGAACTGGGCGCCGACCGCGCGCCGCAACAGGGAAGGGCGCTGATTGATTCTGCATTTGGCCGCCAGGCGCAAAAAGCTATGGACGCGTACGGTTACAAGGGTAAGCAAGCGCCCGCCGCCGACCCGCTGTACGGCAGTGTTACCACGCAGGTAATGACAGACATGTGGTTCCGCTGCCCGGCGATAAAACTCGCCGACTATATGCAAGCTGCCGACATTCCCGTGTGGCGATACGACTTTGGTTTTGGCACTCCTGGTTCAAACCAGCCGCCCCATCACACCTCGGAGATGGATTACGTTTACCGCGCAATACCCACCGATGCCCAGCCCAACGCCTGGCCGCCAGTGCAACAATACTGGGTTAACTTTATGCGCAACGGCGACCCCAATGGCAGCGGGCTTGTGCAATGGCAACGCGTTGACAACAAGGGTTCCTACCTACTACTGCAAGCCTCGGGCATTTCACCGCAGCAGCGCGAACGCGGCGACATTTGCAACCTGATGTATCTCGACAGCCCCAACCCGCAGGCGCCCATTGCGGCACAACCTGAGCAGGTACAGCCGTAACTCGCTATACCCTGGTAAATTTTCTGCAAAAAATAAAATCCCCAAACAACAATATGCCTGGGGATTTTTTACCTTTAAGCTCCCTCATAATGTCTATTTTGGTGTATATCCTTTAATAGACTGTAGGGAAAACCAACCGCCACCATCACCAATCAAACCCGCTTTGATAACGGCGCTCGCAGCGACCTGCGTTTGGGGGTCAAGGTGGAAATTGAAGGCAGCGTGAATGCCAGCGGTACACTGGTGGCAAGTGAGGTGGAGTTTGAACAGGACAGCAACAGCAAAATTAACGGCACAGTCACCGCTATCAATTTAAGCAGTGAGAACAACAACGGTATTGTCAGTGGCATAGTGGAGGTGGATGGCATCGCCATCATCACCACCAAACAAACCCGCTATGAAGACAAACTATTGGATTTACGCCGTTTTAATCTGGCCAGCCTCACTCCGGGTGACTGGGTCGATGTGACCGGCTACTCCACCGCCGATGGATTTGTTGCTACCAAAATTGAACGCAGAGACATGGCTAATGATGATGAAGGGCGCGAATTTGAAGGTTTCATCAGCGGCATAGGGGCGGATTATTTCATTCTCTTTGGCCGCAAAATTTACACCACCGAAGATACGCAAATGATTGCCGACGACGGCGAGCGGCTCACGCTCACCGCCTTCTATTTGATTGCCCTCAACCAACAAATTGAAGTGCGCGGCAATACAGTTAACGGCGAGTTTTATGCTACTGAAATCGAACTGGAGGATGAAGATTAAAAGTAAATGTCACACCGTCTTCATTACTCATCATGCTCTGTGTGCACATCTTCATATTCTTCTCCTTCCTCATCCCCATTATGGTTAGTATCCGCTGCAGGCCGTTGAATAAATTTCACCAACTTATCAAAGTCTTTGTTATACACTAAAACGGCATCAGCTCGATTTATCTGTTTTAGAACAATCCCATCATTTTCAGTCTCCACCAAATGATTGGTGTTCATATAAATGCTTCTGGAACTCTCCTCACCATCTGAGCTAGTCTTTAAATGGCCCAGCAATACTTTTTCATAAAATCGCTCGTTGTACACCAAATAGTAGTCCGTATTATTTGCGGCGTAGACCAACAAAAGATAATTATCACTTAGTTCGTACTGGGTATCTTTAAAAAGGATGGCATATTCATTCTTTCCGCTACCTGTTAAATTCCCACTCCAAATTAAGTCGGCACTTGTTTGGTTTCCTTTTTCCACATAACGAAAATTTTTTCCTTCACTCGAACTATAAAACTTAATTATTTTGTTTTTTATTTTAATAGGTAACCGAGACATTCCAAATTTTGAAAACTCATCCTTGTAATAGGCATAAAACTCTTCTAAATCCACAAGTGACCCACAATTTAAGCATTCATGCACAGGGGGCGATACAGCATTTTTAGCAACCAGTTTTAAATAATTAACCAGAGGCTCCTGACTGGAAGTTCCCTCATATTTATTTAGCTCATCTAAAGAATTATTCTCCACTAAAGAAAACCAAAAATCATTGTTAGCGCCATCCGTAAAGTTTGTATATAAATAATCGCCATATTCTAATGTATATAAGGTTTCGGGTAATTTATTGTATTCAGTTTCAAAATCTTTATTTAACAACTTTCCCTTTTTCATAATCGCATCATCCTCCACATTTACATACACTTCAGAAAAATGATCTGCAACAACATCTTCCACCACAGTAACATCCTCCTCAGAAACTTCATGACTGAGAGAAATACAACCAGTCAACAAAGCAGCCGCCAGTAAACCGATTAAAATAATTACCGTTGCACTAATTACTATTAGCTTTTTTTTCCATTGGGTGAATTTTCTGTCCATTTTTCTTTTCCAAAATTAATTAATATGAGATTTTTTTTAAATATGCTTACACGAAGATATCAGCAATTTTCATTCATGGTATCCTTGACGACTCTCAAGATAGTGACTATATCAATCACCTTGATAAGACATTATTCCTTATAGAATAAAGATTTATTCAATTTGTAGCTCTTCATTTAAAATGATTTTGCTGTATTCAATTTTTGAATCAATACCTGCCCCTCCATACCGACTACGATAGTAAATAACAGTGTCTTTATACATTTTTTTTGATATTGATAGCTCATAAAATACTGGAGGCGCCTCGCCACCAACGCTGACAAACTCTTTATATGTTTTTCGTTTAAAATTAAAGTACCCTTTCTCATTTGTTAAAACACATTCATGATTAAGGCATACCTTTACCTCTTTTAAAGGGTTATTGTTTGTGTTGTAAATATAGCCTTGTATTACTGGTGTCTCTAACCTCGTCACGCACGACGAAGCAAACAATAGGACCGAAAAACAAAGAATTGTACTTCTCATTTAATAATACTGATTATTGAAGATGATTTCTGTAAAGGTTGTTTCTGTTTTTAATAGGAAAGGGGCACTGATCCGTTTTGTTTTTATTTCGGCAATACCGAAGGTATCGTAATAGTCCGTTAATATTTCACTAGAAAACCCGCCAGGATCGTCGGCATGATTAATAAAATACGATGTTTTATGGTTCTTGAGATAAAACAAAGTTGAAAATGTAACAGCTTCATTGTCAGAAAAAATGGAGCCCCTGTTTTTTGAATGATAGGAGGACAGCTGTTTTTCCAGGATTTTTTTATCTTTTGGGGGATTATTGATTAGGACACTTTGGTATACATATTTTTTACCCTTACGTTGATCATCACGATCATACACTCCCGTTTCCGTATGCTTTGGCAGTTCAGTAAACGTTGTTTTGCTTTCACAAGATACGATTAATGTCATTGCCAGCAGAATCAGAATTTTTTTCATGTCGCTTATTGTTGGCATGCAAGATGATCTTTGGCTTGGTGATGTGTGCGGAATTTTTTCATTGGTCGATTAATTCCAAATCGTCCAAAGTTCCTTTTACAGATGCCATGTCATTTATTCTTTGCGTTTTACTTTTAATTTCCGCATCTAATTGATCAATATTGACTTTGGGCATTTCAACTTTTTTTCCCTCAAGGGTCAAACCTAAAACGCTAACTTTTAAACCCAAATCATAATCGGCAAGATTGGGATTTTCGATAGGGTATTGTTGAGCGCTCCACAACTTAGGATTCGCTTCTTTCGTTTGGCTCAAAATAACTTCTTTCGTTATCACTTCACCATTTTCCAAAACACTTTCATCATCACCATACTCCACAAGTATCGAATTAACGACTTCTTTAGTGGAATTTTTTGTAACTTTAAATTCCATTACCCTGGATCCAAACAGTTTATTTTTTCCTATATATTGATAATCGATCACCAATGTTGGAACCAATTCATCAAAAAAATTGGTCATATCGATTCTTATAGAATTAATTTTAAAAAGATTTAATGCTTTTTGAGTATTTAACGCAGTAGTTTTTTGAATATTCAAGCTATCGATTTCTTTGGTTAAATCGTTGATTTCTTTTTTATTTCTATTTCTTAATAGTTCTTCTGCCAAATCAACAAGCGAAGAGTATGAGAGGCCATCTATCATATTAAAAGATATTTCATTAAATGATTTTCCTTCATATTTTCCTGGTTCTTCCCACTTTAATCGCATGGACTCCATGGCAACTACGCGCAAGGCCTTTTCTAAATTTATTTTTTTGTCCTGATCAAGAGTTTTTTCAATTTTCTCTCTCGATGCTTTAAAGCTATGATCATCTTTAGCATCAAACCTCTCTTGGAAAGCAATTAAAAATGGAAAAATTGCAAGCAACAATAAAAATTTTTTCATCGTACCTCTTTATTTTTTAATTAAAACTAATTTGCGAAGTAATTCCTCTTGGGGAAAATTATTTAATCCTACCAATAGTGCCAATCACCAGTAACAGGGCGTTTGATTTGGCTATTTCGCTGAAGGTTGTAGGGCATTGGTTGGCTCGCGGATACTGGATCTGTTACTGGGTAATTACGCCTAGTATAAGCCTATTGGGTTATCAATGGGGCCGCCGGTAAGCCAAGACGCTTCTCCGAGTTGACCGAGTTGATCGAGATGTTAAATGTAGATTGGTGATTAAAGCTGAAATAACGCCTATAGCAAATGCATAACAAACGACTTCGGTAAAGAACAATGCCTGCTGCTAATTTAGTTAGCTTGCCTCTCGGCAGTTGGTAAGTGGCGCATATGGTGAATTGCTGCGCAAAGTTTATTCATGTGGTGCCTACAAACTGCGGTTAAACAATCCCTTAGGATTGTGCGCACCATTTTGACAGGTTTTTGCAGTACTATGGACTACTATTGCTCTTCCACTCATGTTTATAGGCGGTCCACAATTGTCAACTATTGGTCAATTATAGGCGTAATTGTTTCTAACAAAACGCGCCAGGCTTGCATAATGCATCGAAAATATCAAGGTTCTGACTAAAGAAAAGGAAACATCATGAAACACATATTATTTATTGCAGTCGCAATGTTCACGCTAACCGGAACCTTTGCCTGGGCCTCTATTGAAGATCATTATGAAGAGAATCCTATCAGTATTCAAAAAGCCGGTGCCTTCGACAGTGACAAGCAGGTCAAGATCCGAGTAGGCGATAAGATCACCTTCAAGATCAAGATATATCAGGATGAATTCTTCGGGAACCCGATCATCAATGCAAATGCGAAGATAGACAACACCACGACGAAAAAAGTCAAAGCTATATATTCAATCTCCTTTCACGACAAAGACGGCAAGCTTGTGGCTTGCCATCAAGGATCATGGGATCTTGATCCCAATGATGATGTTAATTATGGCAGTGGGATAATATACGTGGACGCCGAATCTATTGCGTCTGTTACTAGCTATAAACTCAAGACACAAGTTGTTGAAGTAAAAAAAGAGTGACAGAACAACGCTCATGATCACAATGTTCCATTTAATTGGAACTCGGATATGGACGTTGTTGCGCCCAGGGTATGGAGCGCCTGAAAAGATTCGTTTTATAAATAATAAATTGCCGCCGGGTTGAATTGATGATGCCCGTTAGCGCGACTGGGTGATTATGCTGACCAGTGCGCCAATATGATCGGGGCGATCATTGAGTGCAGCTATGTAGTGGTAGCTCTGGCCGCCGGCTTCAAGAAAGAGTTTACGATTTTCCACCGCTAATTCCTCCAGGGTTTCCAGGCAGTCGGCGCTAAACGCGGGGCTGACTATGGCAATTTTTTTTATGCCCTCTTTCGGCAGGTTTTGTAGGGTTTCGTCGGTATAGGGCTTGAGCCATTCCTCTTTGCCAAAGCGCGATTGAAAACTGCTGATGCAATCACTTTTGTCCAGGCCCAGTTGCTCCTGGATCAATCGGGTGGTTTTTAGGCAAAAGCAGTAATAGGGATCGCCGGCCAGTAAATAGCGCTTGGGCATACCGTGATAGGAAAATACGATTTTTTCCGGTACTCCGTTGTTATCCATATGTTCGCGAATGGAATTGGCCAGCGCCTGAATATAGAGCGGGTGATCGCAATAGTTATTGAGGAAATGCAGCTCTGGTACCCAGCGCCAGGTTTTTAATTCATCGGCGAGCGCGTCAAAGCTGGAGCCAGTGGTGGGTGCGGCGTATTGGGGGTAGAGCGGCAGCACTTTTATTTTGTGCACGCCTTCGGCTTGAAGCTCGCGCAGCGCCGAGGCGATGGATGGGTTGCCGTACCTCATGCCCAGCTTAACGCTGTAATCCTGGCCCAGTTGTGCTTGTATCGCCGTTTGTTGCGCGCGGCTGATGCTGAGCAGGGGGGAGCCCTCACTGGTCCAGACGCTGCTGTAGAGCTTGGCGGATTTGCGCGGGCGAACGCGCAGAATGATGCCGTGGAGAATAAACCACCAAATTAATTTGGGTACTTCAATAACTCGCGGATCGGATAAAAATTCGCCTAAATAGCGGCGCAGCGCTCCAGTGGTGGGCTCATCGGGGGTGCCCAGGTTAATGAGCAAAACACCTGTTTTGCTAGCGGGGCGATCGGGGGCGTGAAAGAGCGGGTCTATATCGCTGTTGCGCGCGCTGTAGTTAGGCATGGTGAGTCCTTACAGTCTCGTCATAGTTCCAGGCGTAAGCATTATCGCCCTCGGTCGGGCGAAAGCCGGTAATTATTACAGGCATTTACTGGCGCGAGAATAATTTTTTTTGTGCAAGTTTTCTGCCAGCAATTTCCGCCCCTAGCTGATGCGCACGTCGATGCTGCCGCCGGTTTTATTTTTAGTAAAAAACGCTTATTTATTAAGGTGATTGGTGTTCTCGGCGGCTTGGTGGCGCATTGCATTTGCGGCAACTGGCGCGCCTGGGGCTTGTATTAAAGCGCTTTATTGGTGGTTTTTAGTGTCGGAGAATTTGTCAGAAGGCAAATCGTGACGGCGCTGTGGCTGGGCGAGAAAGTCACCGCTGGCAATAAGCATGTGCTCCGCCACTGGCCATTGGTAAGCGTAGCTCCATGCTTGTAACTGCTTGCCGCTGTCTAAATGCACCGGCAGTTGAAGGCGGCGATATTCCTGCGCGGAATGCCAGGGCTGGGGGCACTCCTCGTATTCATCCAGGGCGATTAACGGTGCTTGGCTGGGCAGGCGATAGATTTCGCCGCGTACCGGCCCGGCACTTGGGTCTGGCACCAGCGCCGGGTAGTAGCTGACTTGATAAAGGCGACCGGCAACCCAGGCATCGCCAATAAATTCGGCATTGGCTAAATAGCGCTGGTGGGCGCCTGTGTTACCGGCGCGGCGCCAATCGCGACGCAGGGTGCCATAGACAAACAGCAGTGGCGGATTCACGCCTTTTTACCCAGGGCGGCGCAGGGTTTGTGCCTGTGGCAGCTTTGCAGGTGGTCGTTGACCATGCCCGCGGCCTGCATAAAGGCGTAGCAGATGGTGCTGCCAACAAAGTTAAAGCCCTTCTTTTTGAGTGCTTTACTCATGGCATCGGATTCGGGGGTGCTGGCCTGGATATCTTTCAAGCTTTTGATTTTATTTTGCCTGGGCACACCGCCGACAAAACTCCACAAAAACTCACTGAAACTTTCGCCGCTTTTTTGCATTGCCAAAAAGGCGTTGGCGTTGCGCACCACGCTTTCGATTTTTAAGCGGTTGCGGATAATGCCCTCGTTGAGCATCAGCTTTTGCTGCTTGGCCGGGGTGTAGCGGGCAATTTTTTGCGGATCGAAATTATCAAAGGCGGCGCGGTAGTTGTCGCGCTTGCGCAGCACCGTAATCCAGGAGAGCCCGGCCTGGGCGCCTTCGAGAATCAACAATTCAAACAGCTTTTGATCGTCGTACAGGGGCACGCCCCACTCCTGGTCGTGGTAGTCGCAGTAGAGCGGGTCAGTGCCGCACCAGTCGCAGCGAATTAGCGGCATGAGTTGTCGTCCTCTTGTTGGTGGCGCTCCTTCATAAGCGCGAGAAAATGTTTAAGGCTTTTACTATCTGTGGTTTCAAAATGCTGGTCACTGGTATCCAGGGCGTTAATCCGGTCGAGGCGAAAGGTGCGGTAGTCGTCGCGCAATTGGCACCAGGCTACCAGGGTCCAGATCTTGCCCCAAAAAATAAGCCCCAGGGGTTCAATGGTGCGTGTGGATTGCTGCTCGTCGGCGCGGGTGTAGTGAATATCCAGTGTGAGTTTCAGGCGTATTGCCTCGCGAATCGCCTGGCTGTGGGCGGTGTAATATTTTTGCACCTCCTCCATGGTGGGCACTAAAAGTGGCAGGTTTTCATCGCTGTGGCGCAAATGGTCGGGCAGCACCGCAAGGATTTTTTGAATCGCCTGTTTGGCGTGGCGCGCCATCTCGGTATCGCCCCAGCTGCTTACCATGCGCGCGCCCAGCAGCAGCGACTCCACCTCCTCGCGGTCGAACATCAGCGGCGGCAATTGATAGCGGTGCGACAAGCGGTAACCGACCCCGGCCTCGCCCTCGATGGGCACGCCCGAAAGGCTTAGCGACTGGATATCGCGGTAAATGGTGCGCTCCGATACCTGCAGGTGCTCGCTCATCTGGCGCGCGGTGAGTACGGTGCGGCGGTTGCGCAGCAGGGTGGTGAGTTGGAACAGGCGTTCGGCGCGGTGCATGGCTTGTCTCTGATGGGGAATGGCGGCTAGCCTAGGGGGAGCTACTGACAGATTATGTCAGTAGGGCTGCAGCGGTGAAACCCGCGTTGGCGCAAAATCCTTTAAGCGGCCGTTGAGCGGGCCGAGATGAGGTTGTTAGACGCTCGCCAAAGCGCGACAAATTCGCCCTAAATCCAGGCCCTCTGTGCTACCTTTAGGGAACGCTGCAAGGCGAGACCGAATTCCCTGAACAAGGCGCGTTTATGCTCACTTTTTACCCAGAAATTAAGCCCTACCAACGCCATCAAATAGCCGTAGAGGCCCCTCACGAAATCTATGTCGATGAATCCGGCAACCCGGATGGTATTCCCATTCTGTTTGTCCACGGTGGCCCAGGCGCAGGTTGCGGCAAATATGACCGCCGCTTTTTCGATCCCGAGGTGTATCGCATTATTCTGTTTGACCAGCGCGGTTCCGGCCGTTCGCGCCCACACGCGGCCCTGGAGGGCAATAGCACCCAGCAACTGGTGGCCGATATGGAGGTGATTCGCACCCAGTTGGGCATAGACAAGTGGGCGTTGTTTGGCGGCTCCTGGGGTTCGACCCTGAGCCTGGTTTACGCCGAAACCTATCCCGAGCGGGTGTTGGGCCTGGTGTTGCGCGGCATTTTCCTGTGTCGTCGCGAAGATGTGCAATGGTTCTATCAGTCGGGCGCCAATCGCCTCTTCCCTGATGCCTGGGAGCCCTTCGAGCAGCAGATTCCCGCCGCCGAGCGCGGCGATATGATTGGCGCCTACTACCGTCAGCTCACCGGCGAAAACCAGATCCAGCAGATGGCCGCGGCCAAGGCCTGGTCTGGCTGGGAGGGGCGCACCGCCACCCTCAAGCCCTGTCAGGATCTGGTGGACTCCTTCACCGAGCCGCACCGGGCGCTGTCGCTGGCGCGCATCGAAGCTCACTACTTTGTTAACGATTCCTTCCTTGAGCCCAACCAGATCATCAACAACGCGCACAAGCTGGCGGGAATCCCCGGCGTTATTGTGCATGGTCGCTACGATGTGATCTGCCCGCTCGACAACGCCTATGCGCTGCACAAGGCCTGGCCTGAATCTGAGCTGCAGATTATTCGCGAAGCGGGTCACGCTTCACGCGAGCCGGGCATAGTGGACGCGTTGATTCACGCCACCGATAACCTGGCCAAAAAACTGCGCAGGGACAACGGCGACCAGCGCGCTTGATTGCCGGGCAATAAACTGAAAACGGAGCTGTGACAGGCTCCGTTTTTATTTGTGGCGATATTTGTAGCGAAACTGCATGACGAGGACCCTATGTTAGGACTCATACAACGCGTCAAGCGCGCCTCAGTGGAAGTGGATGGCGAGCTGATTGGCGCTATCGACCAGGGCATTTTGCTGCTGCTGGGTATCCAGAAAAACGACACCCGCGCAACGGCAGATAAGCTGCTCGACAAACTGTTGGCCTATCGCATCTTTAGCGATGACCAGGGCAAGATGAACTGCAATTTGCAGCAGGTAAATGGAGGTCTCTTGGTGGTGTCGCAATTTACTCTGGCAGCGGATACCAACAAGGGCCTGCGCCCGAGTTTTTCCAGCGCCGCCAGCCCCGCCTTGGCAGAGGAGCTCTACGATTATTTTGTCACCCAGGCGCGTTTGCGCCAGCCCCAGGTGGCCACCGGGAAGTTTGCCGCCAATATGCAGGTGAGCCTGATTAACGATGGCCCAGTAACCTTTATGCTGGAGATGGAATAGGCGCTTTGGGCGTTTAAAACCCAGCTGGATTAGGGGTTAGTTGGTGGGGGTAACCAGCTGTTAGCCAGCTGCTCTACCTGCTCCAGGTTGTACTGTTTGAGGGCTGCTTGCAGTTGCAGCTGGCGCCCCTGACCGAGGTGTGCGCGGCCCAGGTTGGTGGCTATGCGTCGACACTCGCTCATATTGCCGCTCACTGCGGCCTGGGCCAGTTGGCGTAGTTCTGGGTAAATCTGAGTGAGGTCAATGTTGGCATCCTCCCCATGCTGTATTTCTACCAGCGTTGGCTCCTGCATCTGTTCAAATTGCGCACCACTATAGCTATCCAGGGCGGCAAAAATTTCATCAAAACTGTAGGGTTTGCCAATAAAATCCTGAAAGCCTTGGGCCAAATAGTAGTTGCGCTCGTGATCCAGGCTGGAAGCGGATACTGCGACCAGGGGCGTTTGTGTGTAGCGAGGCAACTTACGCAGCTGTTTCAACAGCTCCAGACCATTGAGGTCGGGCATGCGGATATCGGTAAAAATCATCGCGTAGTCGCTTTTCTCGCAGGCGTTCAGGCCCTCGCGACCATTGCCCGCCGTGTCCACCTCACAGCCTAGCTGACGCAGTAGGCTCACAAGGATATCGCTGCTGGCGGGGTCATCTTCCACCACCAAAATACGGCAGCTGTGGCCCGGCTTTAGTTGCGGCAAGCTTTTGGGGATGGTAGTGGCTTGGAGGTTGACAGACTCGGGTGCCAAGGGCAGGCGCAGGCGCGCCAGGGTGCCTTGGCCTGGCTGGCTGCTCAGTTCCAGGCTGCCGCCCATGCCCTCGGCCAAGTGACGCGACAGGGTTAAGCCCAATCCAGTACCGCCAGCATCTTCGCCCGCCTGGCCCTGGCGAAAGGCGGAAAACAGCTGTTTCAACTCCTGTTTGGCTATGCCTGGGCCGGTATCGCTAATGGTAAATTCAACCCAGTTGCCATCGCGGCTGAGGCTGAGGCGCACCTCCCCCTGGCTGGTAAATTTGATCGCATTGCCCAACAGGTTAAGCAGAATCTGGCCGATTTTCTGGCGGTCGCCTTTGACTACGCTGGGGTTGGGTAGATCTATTTGGGTGACTAAGGCCAGGCCTTTGCTCTGGGCGCGGCCGCTGACAATCTTGGCAATTTCCACCACTTCCCGATGCAGGTCGAAGTAGTCCTGGCGCAGGTTGAGCGCGCCGGATTCAATTTTGGATAGGTCGAGTACATCGTTAATTAGCCCCAGTAGCCGCTGGCTGGCGTTGAGGATTAGCTCCAGGCGCTCGCTTTGCGCCTCGCCCAACTGCGGGTCACGCATCAGTAGCTGGGTGTAGCCGAGCACGGCGTTTAGTGGGGTGCGTATCTCGTGGCTCATATTGGCCAGGAAGCGGCTTTTGGCGCGGGCGGCTTCTTCCGCGGCCTCCTTCGCCTGCGAGAGGGCGGCTTCTGCCTCTTTTTGCGCAGAGATATCGCTCATGATGATACCCAGGTACTGGGCGTAACCCCGGTCGTCACGGATGGCAAAGAAGGTCTCCTGGGTGGGGAACTGGGTGCCATCGGCATGCAGCGCCGCCATTTCTCCCTGCCACTCACCCTGCTCAATGGTGCGCGGGATTATCTCCTCGCGCATCTGCGCCTGGAGTGCATCCGGGTAATAGTGCCAAAACGCTTTTTTGAAATTGCCATCCTGGGCATAGCCATTGAGCATCACCCGCATTACCGGGTTCATATACAGGGTTTCGCCGCGCGGGGTGGTAATGGCGAAACCCTGGCTGGAGTTTTCAGCAAAGCGCTTGAACTTCTCCAATTCATTGATTAAGCGGTGTTTGTCGGAGATGTCCCGGCCAATACCCAGGATGCCAAAGGTCTGCTGGTTGTCGTTGCGCACTGCCACTTTGAGGGTGTCGAGCAGGTGCGGTTGGCCGTCGGCGCCTGTCAGCCACTGCTCGTGGCGGTAGGGTTGGTCGCTGCTTAGCGCCAGCTGGTCGTTGCTGCGAAATACCTTGGCGACCTCCCGACTGAGCAGATCCTTCTCTTCGCTACCGATGACTTCTGCCTCGCTGCGCCCCAGCAACTGGGTGAATGCTTTGTTGCAGGCGATATATTTGCCCTGGGGATTTTTTAGCCAAATGGGGTCGGGGATATTGTCGAGTAGGCTGCGCAGCTCCTGCTGGCGCTGCTGCAAACTGGCTTGGGAGGCCTGCAATTGCTCCTGGGTTAACTGGCGCTGTTCTATCTCTTTCAGCAGCCAGTCGTTAGCAGTGCGCAGCGCCAATGTCTGGTCGTGCACTTCGCGCTCCAGTCGCTCCTGGTTTTGCACCAGTGAATCCTGATGCTTTTGCCGAGTGCGCACATAGGCGGCGAGCAAGCCAAGCAGCAACAGGCCAATAGTCAGCGTGGTGAGTTGCAGCCAGCTGGGCAATAGCCAATGGCGCAGATCCAGCCGGGTATGGAGCACTAGCAGCTGATCTGCCAGATTAAGTTGGCTGTCTTGATTAAGTTGTTGGGTCGACTCTGGCCCATACTTGTGCCACCGGCCGCGCTGCCAATATAGCCCCTCGGGGGCGGTGGCGGCGGTGGCCAGGGCGATCTCCAGGTTGGGTTCCAAAACTTGTTTGTAGCCCTGCTCCAGCCAGGTGCCCAGATCGACTTGCACCGCGATCAGCCCTGTCGGACAGCCTTGGTTATTGCACACTGGCAGCAACCAGTTAACCCGGAGTTGAGGCTCAGCATTGTTAGTGTCGAATGCCTTGGCCAGAGGCTCCCCAGTGGCCAGACTCTGTTCGATAAGTGCGCGATCCTGGCGTAGCGGGAAGTGGCTGCTCAGGTGCGGGCGCGCCTGCTGCAGCCATTGGCTGGCCTGACTGTCGGGAGACCAAGCGATAAAGCGGATCCAGGGGTTGTCGGCCAAAAAGCGGCTGGCCAGCTGATTAAACTCTTCTGCTTTGAGCGAGGCCGTGAGCAGTGGCGACAGCAGCTGCAGGCTATCTCGGCTTTTGCTTAACTCCTGAGCCAACTCCTGCTGCAGCAGTTGCGAATCCCGGTGGAAGCTGGCTTTGGTTGCCTTGCGCTCCTGATAGCCGATGAGACTGACCAGCAGCAGGAGCAAACCCAGCCCCAGGCTCAACAGCAGGAACACCTGAAGGTGGGCGACGTTGCGCCTGAGCTGGGGTATCAACCAGGCTCCCAACAAGGGCGTTATCACCAGCATGCCTATGGCATCCCCCAGCCACCAGACCATCCAGGTCTCCAGCATCTCATTAAAATTGAGCAGGTGCATTTGCTGCAGCACTGCAACGCCAGCGGTGGCGGCTATGGGGGTGCAGGCGAAAATACTGGCCACAAACCAGAGGCTGCCGCGGCAGCCGGGGGCGCGACTGGCGCGCAGCAGCGAGGGGTTGGCGCGAGCGATAAGTAGCGCTTGGGCGCAGGAGCCACTGGCGATAACTGCCGAGGCCAGTAGCGGCCAGGTGGCGGCACTGCCGCTGGCAAAATGTAAAAAGTAGTTGGCGGCGAAGGCGCCCAGCCACAGCCCCGCCAGCGCTCTTACGCCTATTGCCAGCAGCGCAAACAGCATAAGGCCAGCACCCGGCCAGATTAGTGAAACCAGACTGGTAAAGTGGCTCCACTGCTGACCGAAGGCGGAGAGCATGAAATAGCCAGCGGCCAGGGCCAGGTTGAGCCCCAACAGGTGCAGCTTGGAGGCTTGTTGGAGTTGGTTAATCGGTGGTAGTAAGGCCATAACTCGAGGCCAAGCAGCGCTGCAGCGCCTGATAGTTGAGCTCCTCGGGGCGGTGGTGGAAATAACCCTGGCCCCAGCTGACCCCCAGTTCGCGCAATTGCTTGGCGACTTCGGCGGTTTCAACAAACTCGGCGGTTATTTCTTTTTCCAGTGTGCGCGCCATTTCAATAATGGATTTGACCATGGCGTAGTGGGCCGGGTCCTGATCCATGTCGCGGACAAAAATACCGTCGATTTTTATTTTGTCGAAGGTGAGCTGATGCAGGTAGGCGTAGGAGGCAAAGCCGCTGCCAAAATCGTCCAGGGCAAAGTGGCAGCCCTGATCGCGCAGGCTTCGCATAAATTCGCGCGCGGTTTCCATATTGACTATGGCCGCTGTCTCTGTGACTTCAAAGCAGAGCTTTTGTGGTGGTATCTGGAATTTGTTGATCTGCGCTATGACATAGGCGGCAAAGCCGGATTCGCGCATGGAGATGGCGGAGAGGTTGATCGAAATCAGCTCCAGATGCTCCAGCAGCCTTGGGTGTTGGGTGAGGATACTGAGAGTTTGGCTCACCACCCACTTGTCCAGTTCGGGGATCAGCTGCAGCCGCTCAGCGGGGCCGATAAATTCGCCAGGCGCCACTATGCGCTCCTGCTTGGGGTCCCAGAGGCGCAGCAATATCTCCAGGCGAATACGCGGCTCGCCAGCGCCATGGGTGGCGGGCAGGTATTCAATCAGTTGGAAGTAGCAGCGAAAGAGTTTGTTGTGCAGTGCATCTAACAAGCGCGAGGCCCAGTTGATGCTCTCGCGGTTGAGGTTGGAGCGCTGGTTGGCCTGATCAAAGCTGCGGATGCTGCCGCGCGCTTCCTGCTTAGCCTGGTAGATAACTTCGTCGGCGGCCATCATTACCTGATCGTAACTCACCAGCTCGTGGTTGAGCGGAACGCAGGCGATGGAGGTGGCCAACTTGAACTGCTTTTCTTCCCACTGGAAAGTAAAATTTTCAAGGTGACGCTGAATCAGCTCGGCCAGTGCCTGGCCATTGTCGCCCTTGTCACACTGGGTGACCACTGCAAATTTGTCGCCGCCCAGGCGGGCAAAAAAGTCCTCGCGTTTGAGCAGCCCGGTGATGCTGTCGGCGAACTGGCGCAACAGCTCATCGCCCGCGATGCAGCCACAGCTTTCGTTAATCAGGCGAAAGCGGTCTATGTCGATCAGCAAAAAGCACGCGTTAATATCCAGTGTCTGCTGGTTGGCAATGAGTTCGGAAATATGTGATTCAAGGGCGTTGCGGTTGTGCAGGCGGGTGACAAAATCGTGGGTCGCCAAATAGTTGAGGCGATCCTGCATATAGCGGCGCTCGTTGATCTCCTCGCGCAGCTGGCGGTTGGCGATGGTCAGCTCGGTGGTGCGTTCGCGCACCTTGGTCTCCAGCTCCCGGTTAAAGGCTTTAAGCTCGGAGAGCATCGCCTGGCGCTCCAGCTGGTGTACTACCCGCGCGCGCACTTCATCGGTATTGATCGGTTTGGTGATGTAGTCGGCGCCGCCGACCTTAAAGCCTTGGCTGACATCTTCGCTACGTGCGGTGACAAATATTACAGGGATTTCGGTAGTGGCGAGGCTGGATTTAAGGCGGGTGCAAACTTCAAAGCCGTTCATGTCCGGCATCATGACATCGAGCAGGATCAAATCCGGCAGACGGCGATTGGCTAACTCAAGCGCCCGCTCACCCGAGGTTGCCACCAGCAGCTGGCAACCCAGGCTTTCTAGAATGGCACTGAGGATGTCGAGATTTTCCGGGGTGTCATCTACCAGTAGTATTCGCGCGTCGCTAAACATTCAATGGCTTCCATAGCATTCCTTCATTCAGAAAATGATAGCAGAAGCATTTAGTGTCGGTTATGAGGATTAGTTAGGGGAGCTGATCAATTCTTGTTATGTTGAATATAGCGCCGGGGCATGCCCCATGCCCCGGTTATTAAGCTATTAATCCGGCGATGAATATTGTCGGATTAATAGTGCGGCACAGGGATGTGCCGCCGTCAGCTGAAGGCTGGCGC
>JBNLGJ010000048.1:0-3151 GCA_050305995.1 Cellvibrio sp. | reverse complement strand
TGCGGCACAGGGATGTGCCGCCGTCAGCTGAAGGCTGGCGCTAGCCCTGGAAAATCAAGCAGATTTACGCATCTGCGCCGGATTTTCCAGGGCGCCGATCAAATATGTCAGGACGATATATTTGATCGCCGGGTTAATAATTACAAAAACTGGCATTGTAGTTATAGACAAATTCCGTTTTGGTGGTGGAGCTGGTGGAGTTCCAGGCGGTTAAACTCTGCAGCGCTTCAAATGACGTTTTTGCGCGATTAACGACTGCTTTGGTGTAATCCGCACTTGAATCTTTGTATTTGAAAGATACTTCAACAATCGCGGGGTGGGTGCTACTAGACGGCGAGCTGCTGGTGTACCACAGGGTAATACTTAGCTCTGCATCTATAGAGCCCAGATCAATTTCTCCCCCCTTATATACGCGCTCATTAATACTCAGGTTACCTACCAGTGATAGGGGCGTGCTATCGCTGAATCCATAATCACTTTCAAACCCGGGAAAGTGATAGTTGATATCCGCAAACTCATTAATGGTACGGGTATTGGGCGAAGTGGTGGAATGACTGTAGACCACATTAAACGTATTGGTGCCTTTTACGCCTATATCGGCTTCCAGCTTGGTTTCGGCTTGATTGCTGGTTGCGGACAGGTCTTCAAAATCGGAAATATAGCGGTCGGGGCTGCGAAATTTTAAGGTGACTTCTGAGTTGCCCGACACTATGCGATCGCGAAAGGTGTAGCCTAGGTTTTTTAAATCGCAGCTGCCGGATTTATCGTAGAACTTTACTGTGCGAGTGGTATCCAGCGATAAACTGCCGCGCACATCGCGAGAGATGGCGGCCTCAACGGCTGTTACCAGGTCATCAAAATAATCGTCAACCTTACTCGACTCAGTAGCGTAAGTGAAATTGCCTGGATCGAGCAGCAATTTATATTCGCGCGAGGTCACATCCGGGTTTGCCCACGCCAGGCCGGAAAAACAAATACCCGCGATAACTGCAATGGATTTATGCATATAAACGCCTTTTGGATAAAAAAGAGCCAGCATTTGCTGGCTCAATGAGGGAGATAATTAAGGATTCAAATCCAGGTCGTCGATGATGTAAAGGGTGTTGCCATCGATACGCGACATGGAGTTATCCAGGTATTTTTGCTCCAGTTTGTTGTTATTGCTCCAGGTGGCAAAGTCATCATCGTTGATTACGCCCAAACGATGTGAATCTATTACCCACAGGCCTTCCATTTTGTCGTGGGGGTAGTTAACGGCGGCCGCTACATCAACCACCAGTTGTTTGGTAGCAGGCACTATGCCTTTGGCTGCCAGTGCATCCCAACCACTTGTAAAGACCACTTGCTCCAGCGTCTGGCCGCCAATTGTCAGCCCCAGGGTGGGGTCCTGGGCTATATCATCTACCGCAGCAACAGTTTCCAAATTGGTAGCGTTGGTAATATCAATTTTGTACACGTGTTTCATGGCGGCAGGGTTGTCTTTAAGGAATTTACCGTCGCGCTCAATCACCAAAAAGGAGGTTGCACTTAAAGCCTTAATCGCCGAGTTGGAGTTTTGTTTTAATTCCTGCTGGTAAAGATATTGGCCAATAGCGCCTGTCTCCAGGTTGACGGTGACTATGCGGGTAATAGTGGATTTGTTGACACTGGAGTTAGGGTTGGACATGGTGGATTGCATAATGCCCACCAGAGTTTTCTCATCCGGGGTAATGGTTAAGCCTTCCATGCCGCGATTGGCTCGGCGCTTGGCAAACTCCGCAGGCAGGTTGTAGATGTCGCGGCTGTCGGCACTAAAGGGGTTAATGCGGCCGATCTCTTTGCCATCGGCATCGTAGTGAACCATGTGCGGGCCGTATTCATCGCTTACCCAGAAGGTGCCATCACTGAGGGCTACCAGGCCCTCGGAGTCCAGACCATAGTCGTCGGTTTTTACCGGATTGGTGTTTGCATCATAGGGTTGGTTGGGGTCAACACGAATAACTTCGCCATTGGCGTCATAGGGAATCTCACTGGTGCCCCCCAAAGCCGCAGAGTTGGGCAAACCGGTGATGGCCGTGCCGTCCGGGCGCTTCAGCAAAATGGTTTGCTTTTGCACTATGCTGCCGTTGGCCTGGATCTCAAACAAACCGATACGCGGGGTGTAATCGGGGACGGGAAACATTTTACCTGCGCCCAGGCTGCCAGTGTAACTGGCGTTGGGGCCGCGGTCGGTAATCGCATAAAACTGCATGGGGTTGGCAGGGTTGCGATCCATATCCGAGCCATAACCGCCATTGCGAATTTCAAAGGTAGAACCGGGAATAGCATTGTTTTCCAGGTCATTGCGCAGCACCGAGTAGGGCAGGGCTACACCACTGCTGCTGAAGGTATCGGGGTTGCACAGGTAAGAGCTTTTGGTAACTTCGGTGGATTCCAGGGTGCCATTGCTATCCAGGTCCAGGCCCGAGTCCACTTGAATGCCGCCAAGCCAGCAGTTGGTATTGCCAGTAGCCAGATCGATTTGGTTAACCAGACTGTTGAGTCCGTTACTACCGTTGGAACCATTAGTACCATTGGTTCCGTTTTTTCCATTGTCACCTGAACCGCAGGCAGTGAGCACCAAGGCCGAGAGGCTGAGTGCAAGCAGGTTTAATTTCTTCATCGGAGTGATCCTTATTACTTTTGGCTAGGATCACGCAGACTAGGCTGGAGCTATGACATTAATCTGACCAATATATGGCAAAAATATTAATTTACACGCCGTGAGCATTTTTGCAGACTGCAAATACTTGTCCTTTGATACTTGGGAAATGGCGATTTATCTGACCCAGGGCGACTTGAGTTTAAACAGCGAAATTCTCCATTTGGTCCATTCGACCCATTTGGTCTTAGTCGAGCAGGGATATTTTGCACGCTGGCGGCGCTACGCACGGCCGGCGAACGCTGGGAGCGCGACGAATTCCCCCTGGTACCCAGGGAGACAGAGCGAATTCCTCTGCCTAAATATTAAGCGCGCGAATACTATTAACCCGGCGATCAAATATATCGTCCTGACATATTTGATCGGCGCCCTGGAAAATCCGGCGCAGATGCGTAAATCTGCTTGATTTTCCAGGGCTAGCGCCAGCCTTCAGCTGACGGCGGCATATCCCTGTGCCGCACTATTAATCCG
>JBNLGJ010000047.1:0-119982 GCA_050305995.1 Cellvibrio sp. | reverse complement strand
TGCGGCACAGGGATGTGCCGCCGTCAGCTGAAGGCTGGCGCTAGCCCTGGAAAATCAAGCAGATTTACGCATCTGCGCCGGATTTTCCAGGGCGCCGATCAAATATGTCAGGACGATATATTTGATCGCCGGGTTAATAGCAGCCTGTGTTACTTAGAAGACTCTAATCGTATCCAATTGAATCCAGGTTTGAATATCCGCAGGCTTGCCATTAGCACTGAAGCGAATACCCAGGGTGCGTACATCAGCAGCATTGAAACCACTGGGAAACACATTACCCAGGCTCCAGGAGACTTCCGACCACTCATTACGCTGCAGTAACTGCGCGCCAATAAAAGGCGTTTCTGCAATGCGCCCATTCCCATCTTTAGCAATCAACTGAAAGCTAAGCTCATAGCCAAAAACATCGCCAACTTGAATCTGCAAACTGGCATGTTTGTTTTTGATATTAATGGGTTTACTCAGGCTGGTTTCCAGCGCCCAAAGATCGTAACTACTGGTCCATGAGGGAATTAAAAACAACCCTTGCGACAGAAACTTGTCGCCGCTAATTTGGCCTGCGGCGCCGTCATAGTACACATAACTCCAAGCATCAACCGATTCGCGCTGGTTAAAGTGTTCTTCGAATACTGCACTACTGGCTGCCGATAGGGGCGCAGTGCCTTTTTTCCACTCGATATTATCCAGTTGGAAGCTCACACCTCTTTGTTCACTATACAGTGGACGAATAATGAAGGATGAATCCACCTTGGACAGGTCCAGACCCGAGCGCACCATATCAGCGATGGAGATATCCACATGCTGCCAATTATTGGTAATAGAGACCGGGATCTGAGCGGTATGGCTGGTACAAGGCCAAGCGCATTCGACACGGACATCAAACACCATATTACCTAGATTGGGGTCATAGGCTTGGCCAAAATCCAGTACATTGATATCGAATGACAGGGTGCCTGTGCCATAGCTCGTCAGGTTGAGCGGGGTATTGCTTATAATTTGGAATTGCGTCGAAACATCAGTTTTTTGGCCATAGTCTACTTGCACCACCTGGTTATAGCCCGCAGCGGCGGCCGTGACAATTTGCCACTGCACATTGCTGCTATTACTGGGAGTAAGATGCTCACTACCCTCCCCTGTTATAGTGTTCTGTTCCCAAGTTTTGAACACCCCCCAGTTACTATTAAAGCACTCCGCAAACAGGGTGCCGGCGCTACCGCAGGCGTTTGCTGTAGGGCTACTCGGCGAGGCTCCTGCTGAACTTGTGGAGTTACTTCCTCCATTGCTCCCGCCACCACAACCGGCCAACACCATACTGAACAGCAACACCCCAATTATGAGTTTCATGTAAGATCCCTTATATACAAGATAAATAAAAAAACAGATAAAAAAATACCCGGACAATACCGAATATGGCTTGCAAATCCGTGCAGATCACAGCAATTGTAAGCGCCGGTATCATCCTCTAGGCGCTACAAGGGTGTCAATCCTTGGCGGTATGGGCTGGGATGTCCAGGGGTATTGAATATCTAGCTCCCAACGGGATCAAATCGCCAACCGTTTTTACAGGTCAACAGCTGACGGCTATTTAAGGCCAAGGAGATTTTCGGCAAAACCTGTTAACCTTTTCACTGCCTACACTTGCTAGCCGGTAAGCCTAGTTAAAGTTGTCATTGACGCCTACTGGTCGCATAAACTAACCACACCGCTGCTTGCTTTAGTGCCGTTTTGGCTGTTTTTGTTTTTTGCCAAACGCACACAGGTTTCTCCCGCGAAGGCTCACCCTGATAGCAATTACAAATTAATTTTTGGCGCGCAACATTTGGTGTGCCGGGATGGCGAGGCGACACTCTGGCACCTTCCCTATACACGCATCAGCCATGTTTCCACTTCACCCTGGGCAAGTGGAGACAATACTTATCAGCAGGCGGTTTTTCACACCCGCGATGGCGATAGCTTTAGTGTGTTAGCCCCCCTCTCTAGCGCCAATGTTAGCGACATAAAAGCTGAGCTAAAGCCTTATTTAACCACTCAGACATGAGCGTCCGTCACCCGCAGGGTCAGAGCGCGAATGCCGAGAAACCGCGACCAAGGATTTAACTACTGAGTGCGCTCGCCAAAATTAGCAGTGCATCAATAATGCTGGAATATTTTTTTACCGACCCGCCAAATAATAAAGCCGCGCGCAGTTTAATTTAGCTGAAGGCTGGCGCTAGCCCTGGAAAATCAAGCAGATTTACGCATCTGCACCGGATTTTCCAGGGCGCCGATCAAATATGTCAGGACGATATATTTGATCGCCAGGTTAATAGCCAACGCCGGTTATTCACAAATAGCGGCCTCATTATTAACAGCTGTATTCCCTAGCTCAATTCACACTTAAAGAAAAACTGTTTAATTTTTTTTGGTATAGCAGAATATTGTTTTCAGGCGGTACTGCGCCTGCTTCCCATGTCATCGCTGCTAAGCTTTAATCATGCAAACACGATTGGCTTGGCTATTTTTTTTGTTTTTATTTTTTACTCTGCCAGTAGCAGCCGGAGCTGGGCAGACCGGAGCCAAAATTTCGTCAACCCCCAGCGGGGTAATTGTCGATATTAACGGCCCCATTGGCCCCGCCATTAGCAGTTATGTGGTTAAGGCGATCAACCAGGCGAATACCGACAAGGCGGCGCTGATTATTTTGCGCATAGACACGCCCGGCGGCCTGGATAGCGCCATGCGCGATATTATCAAGGCAATTCTCAATTCCCCGGTGCCGGTGGTGGGTTTTGTCGCGCCGGCGGGGGCCAGGGCCGCAAGCGCCGGCACTTATATTCTTTATGCATGCCATCTGGCAGCCATGGCACCGGCTACCAACCTGGGCGCCGCCACGCCCATCCCCATAACGGCAGTGCCCACAGCCACTCCGCCCGCACTCAAACCGACCCCCAGCCAAGCGCCCGCGCCAGATTCTGACAACGCCAAAGCGCAGCAGCCAGCACCGCAAACACCAGCGCATCCGGCCGCCGAGGCAACGCCCGGCGATGCCGCTCAGCACAAGGTGGTAAACGATGCTGTGGCTTATATTCGCAGCCTGGCGGAGCTGCGCGGGCGCAACGCCGATTGGGCCGAACTGGCGGTGCGCGGGGGTGAGAGTCTGTCGGCAGAGCAGGCGCTTAAACAGCGGGTGGTGGATCTGGTGGCCGAGGATATGCCCGCCCTGCTCGCAGCCATTGACGGGCGCACACTGGAGGCAGGCGGCAATAAACTGCAGCTGCACACAGGCTCGCTCCAGCTGCACAGCATTACCCCCAATTGGCGCACCCGCCTCTTGATCATTCTTACCAACCCCAGCATGGCCTATATCCTCATGATGATCGGTATCTATGGATTGATCCTTGAAGGCTATAACCCGGGTGCCATTTTGCCCGGTGTGCTGGGCGCAATTTGCCTGCTGTTGGCCATGTTTGCCTTCCAGTTGCTGCCGGTAAATTACACCGGCCTGGCGCTGATTTTTCTTGGCCTGGCGCTGATGATGGCGGAAGCCTTTGTGCCCAGCTTTGGCACCCTGGGCCTGGGTGGTATTGCCGCCTTTGTGTTTGGCTCGGTCATGCTGATGGATAGCGATGTGCCCGGCTATCAAGTGCCCCTGGGCATGGTGAGTGCCTTAGCCCTGGGCGGCGCCCTGGCCATAAGCGCCACTGTGGTTTTATTAATTCGCGCGCGCCAGCGCGTGGCAGCAATAGGGGCCGAAACAATTGTCGGCGCAAACGCCCAGGCAGTTGCCGATTTTCAGCCGGACAAGCTTGGCTATACCGGCAGTGTTTGGCTGGCGGGCGAAATTTGGCAGGCGCGCAGCGATCAGCTGTTGCGCAAGGGCCAGCGGGCAACTGTGCGCGCGCGTGAAGGCCTGGTAGTTAGGGTTACATCGGGTTAAAAAAAGTGAATTAACCGGAGATACCGAGATGATCAGCTTCTGGAGTTTTTTGCTGGGCTTGGTGGTGCTTTTTTTGATTTCTGCCATAAAAGTACTGCTGGAGTATGAACGGGGCGTGGTCTTTACCCTGGGGCGCTACACCGGCGTTAAGGGCCCGGGCCTGCTGATTTTAATCCCCGGTATACAGCGCATGGTGCGGGTGGATTTGCGCGTGGTGGTGATGGATGTGCCCACCCAGGATGTGATCTCGCGCGATAATGTCTCGGTTAAGGTGAATGCCGTGGTTTACTTTCGCGTGGTGGAGCCGGAGAAAGCTATTATCCAGGTGGCGCGTTTTTATGACGCCGTAAGCCAGCTGGCCCAAACCACCCTGCGCTCGGTACTCGGCCAGCACGACCTGGACGATATGCTCGCCGAGCGCGATAAATTAAACGCTGACATACGCGCGATTCTGGATAAACAGACAGACGCCTGGGGGGTGAAGGTCAATAATGTGGAAATTAAACATGTCGACATAGACGAGAGCATGATCCGCGCTATTGCCCGCCAAGCCGAAGCGGAGCGCACCCGCCGCGCCAAGGTGATTCACGCCGAAGGTGAAAAGCAGGCCTCGGTAAAATTGCGCGAAGCCGCCGAGGAACTCGCGCGCCAACCTCAGGCGCTGCAACTGCGCTATTTGCAAACCCTCACCGATATAGCCGGCGATAAAAGCTCCACTATTGTCTTCCCGCTGCCGATGGATTTGATTGAGTCCCTACTCAATAGCAAACCGAAAATTACCCCACCGGAGTAAAGCGCCCAGGCCATCTGCCCCAACCGCTTAAAACTGATAAGTGAGTTTTAGGCGAATGTGTTTATTCGACCAGTCGGCCTGGAAGCGAGTGCCGTACTCATAGGCTTCCACCCCCGCCGTATAGTGGCCGCGCAGCACACTCACCAGCGAATTTTTCACCTTGACCTGGGCAAAGCGGATAACTTTATCACTGGCTTTTTCCATCATCTGGTAAGTCATTTGCCGCTGCTCGGGGCTGAACCAATAGCGCGATGGCAGCGACCAGGAAAATTTACCCCGCCCGCTGACGCTAGGGCTGAGTTCCTGCTGTTGCTCATCGGCTTGATTCAGGCTGCCTGCCGCCAAGCCCTGGCAATAAGCCAGTGGCGCGCCACTGGCCGATAGGCCGGCAACCAGCGAGGCGATTTTAAGTAATTCCTGCCAGCGCAAGCACTGGCGCAACTGCTGCTCGCTGATGGCCCCCTGCCCCACCAACAAGCTACCCAGGCGCTCACCCGTTTGCGCCTGGGTGCGCAGCGCCAGATCCAACTGGTCAGCGCGGATTAGCCCTTTATGCAGCAATAATTTACCCAAGCGAGGTGCCTGATTAGAGGTAGACTTGCCCATAGCAACTCCTGATTCAGCATCACCTTAATAAATTTTAGTTGGTGATGCTGGTGGGCTTTAGGCTAAGTAGTTCTCTGGGCAAATGAGCGACAAGAAAATTCGTATAAACCCAAAGGAGCTTGAAAGTGGCAAAGTGTTAGCGCATTTTTATAGGATTTAAACGCATGACTCGCCGCTAGTGGCATCTTTTGGATTAGACTTTGGCAGCGACAACTTGAACCTGACAACCTGAAAGCAGTTAGCCGACACCTTCACTCCATCCATAATAAACACCGGCACGGGGTAACTGTGCGAGGAGACATCATGAAAACGCTTAGCAACCTAATCATTGCCATCTGCCTAGCCAGCCTTTGGGGCTGCAGCACTGCTGGGGAAAACCCCAAAGTTAATTTTTATAAAACCCTGGCCAACACCGCCAACCAAAATGGGCGCGCCTGTTTTTATGTGCGCGATGTGCACGGCTTTGGCACCCTGGATCACGATGTGATGTCGGTGGATGCCACCAACAAATATTACCTGGTAACCTTTTTGCCCGGCTGCAATTCATTGCAAACCTCACCGCGCGCAGCCTTTCAGGGTTATATGGGCGGCGAGGCCTGCGGCGGTGGTTTAAGCAAGGTACACACCCGCGAAGACAACTGCAGCATTCGCCAGGTGTTTGAATTTAAAAACCGAAAGGAAGCCTTTGCCACTTTTGATCGTGCCAAGCAAGCTTACGACGCACAGTAAATTGCAAAATTTGCTATAGCCGCATAAAAGCGATTTTATTTAGATCGATTGCATCTTTCGCAAAAAAAATGGGCACCTTGTGGTGCCCATTTTTTTTGCGAAATTTACTTAAAGCTCGCGATGAGTCATCTCAATTTTTTTTGCTTTTTTCATTTGCTGTTTCTCTTTGGCAGTGCGAGTCGCCTGCTTTTTGGTTTCCTTGTGCTTGTCGTGGGTTTTGGCCATATTGCTCACCTCCTGAGGAATTGCTCTGACCTCGCATTAAGCCTAGCTGGTAATTGAAGGGCAGCCAGGGGCCCAGCAAAATTTTATAAGCCGGCCCGTTTAGACTAGTGCGGTTTTTGCTGTTGACGGTAGGCGAGCAATTCAGCGCTAAACCAGTCGCTGCTCGGCTGCGGCTCGGCATTGCCACATTTTACTTTGTACGCCACACCCGACATGCTGCTGCCAGAGGCAGCCAAGCGGATAAAATCTTCGCTGCTGGCGAGCTTATTTTTGCCGGTAAAGTAGTCGTATTTTTTGCGAATATGCTCAGCCGCCTGGGCACCAGAGTACCAGCTGCCATTGCGATTAAATTGGCAGCTGGACACCTGCAAATTGCCAATCAAATACTCTATTTCTGCTTTCGCCTGGGGCGACAAATCCGCCGCCAGACACAGCTTGGCCACAGCCAATAACAGGCCGGCAACAATCAGTGATAAAAAAGTTTTCACAGCGAGATCTCCTTGCAGCCTAGGTATAAATGCAAACCCTAAAAAACACCGCCAGCAATTAAGGGTGGCGGTGTTTTGTATCTCAGTTTAACTGGACAGCAGCTGGCTTAGCCCTGTGCGCTGATTTTAAAAATGGTGCGAGTTTGGTACTGCTCACCTGGCTGCAAAATAATGCTGGGGAACTGCGCCTGGTTAATCGAGTCCGGGTGGTGCTGTGGCTCCAGGCAAAAGCCGCTGCGGCGCTGGTAGGTAACACCTTTGCCGGTAAGGCTGCCGTCAAGAAAGTTGCCCGAGTAAAACTGCACTCCCGGCTCCTGAGTGAACACCTCCAGCACGCGACCACTGCTGTCCTCTTGCACCCGCGCGGCCAGGGTCAGCGCCTTGTATTCAACCTGGTTGATTACATAGTTGTGGTCGTAACCTGGACCGCGTTCAATTTGCACTTCGTCAGCATCAATTTTTTCACCTATCAAACGCGGCTCGCGAAAATCAAACGCAGTACCTGCCACAGGGGTGTAGTCGCCCAGGGGAATTTGAGTATCATCCACGGCGTTAAAATGGTCGGCAAAAATTTGCATACGGTGACTGAGTATGTCGCCTTTGCCAGCCAGATTGAAGTAGCTGTGCTGGGTGAGGTTTACCGGCGTGGCCTTATCGGTAGTCGCGAGGTAATCAATGACCAGCTCGTCCTCGTGGGTGAATTGGTAGATGACAGTCACATCCAGGTTGCCTGGGTAGCCCTGGTCACCGTCTTCGCTGAGCAAATGCAGTTTAAGGCCCGGGCCTTTGGCATTTTCAAAAGGCTCAATACGCCAGGCTTTTTTGTCAAAACCCTGAACACCGCCGTGCAAATGGTTAACGCCGTTGTTAATTGCCAGTTGATAATCCACACCATTGAGGCTGAATTTGCCTTTGGCGATGCGGTTGCCAACACGGCCAATAAGCGCACCAAAAAATGGCGACTTTTCAAGATAGGGCTCCAGAGTTTCAAAGCCCAGAACTACATCGGCCTGCTGACCATTTTTGTCGGCTACCCACCACTGGGTAATGATGCCGCCAAAGTTAATCACGCACATGCGGCTGCCGCGCGCATTGGTGAGCGTATATTCGCTGATAGCCTCGCCCGCCGGGGTGGTGCCAAAAGGTTTGCTGCTGATTGCCGCTGATGAACTCATAAATTTAACTCTCTAAAACTGCAGTTTTTGCACTGACTTGAGTGCAATTTTTAATTGCAAATAGCATCGTCAGGTTTTGACCAAAATAGGGAAAGCCCTCGGCTGTCCAACGCAGTGACCGCACCAGTGAGTGGCGCTTGGGGCCGGAAGCGGGCTGCCGTCAAGCTGTGCGTGACACGCGCATGATATACCAGCAAAGGCGTTTTACCATCCTCGCCCAGGGCGAAGCTGTTGTGGCCTAAACCACAACTCGGCCTATAGCCGAAATGGCAAGGATTACCTAGCACGACACGCCCATGAAACAAGCGCCCCGTATTTGCGCTCACCAGCGGCGCCACAACTGGCCGCAGCAAGCTGGCCCCAGCAAGCAGCATAGCTACCTGAGCCAGCTGGTCGAATAGGTCGTTAGCCACTCAGTTAATAACAAACCTCTGCTTATGCGGTTTGCGTCTTTCCCCTCACGCCCGTCCCCAGCTAGGCTAAATAGCAGCTGGGACAATCCAGGAGCAAATGATGAAAGCCGACATACTGCGTGAAGAACAGCGCGAAACCGCCCAGGAGCTGGCGGAAATTACCCGCCTGGCACAGGAGATGGGGCGCCGCCTGGCCAACGAAACCCATGGCAAGCTTTACGATGAAGTGCGTCTGATGCTCAGCCTGCTACACCAGACCCGCGCCCAGGCGGACCTGATTAATGCCAGGCTCAACGGTGCTGTTAGTGAGCAAGAGCAGCTGCACTACTTTATGCATCACTAATTCGCCTTGCCACCGGCATAGGGCAAACGACGGATCAAGCAGGGAGGCTTTTGTCGTAGCGTATTTGATAAAGGGAATTTAAATTCACCACAACAGATGCCCCTCAAATAAAAAAATGGCAGCCGCGGCTGCCATTTTTTTATTCACAATCGCGCTTATTTTCGCAAAAGTCGCACCCCATAAATTCCACCAGCGGTAGAGCCAGGTGCGGCGATAAATTTAACCACCAGCTTGCCTTTGGCCGCTTTCACCAGCGCTGGGGGAATGGCGTAATCCACGGTAAAAAAAGTTTCGGCGCAGCCTTTGGAGTCCACCTTGGCAATCACTTGATCGTTGAGCAAAATGGAAAACTGACGCCCGGCATCGACACCGGCATAGGTGATTTGCAGGGTTTTGGCTTCGCTGTTTTTGTCTTTCAATTCATAGCTAAACCAGGCGCGGGTGTGGCGCCAATGGCGATCGGAATAAACCCCCGCCTCGCTCTGCTCGCCTTTATAAAAGTGATCCGATTCCGGCTGCTGTTCACCGGGCGATACCTGGTCGATAGTCTGCGCAAGCAGCGCTATGCGCGCCTTTTCTTCCGCTGCCGCTTGCGCGCGCGCTTTTTCCACAGCGGCGGCGCTGGTGTAGGGCCAGTAGATCATGTAGCGCGAATCGTGCAGGCGGAAAAACGGAATCAACTGCAGGTCTTTGGCATCTTTGCCGTTAATCAAACCCGAGGCAGTAAAGGTGAGCGGCTGGCCCGGCACAGGTTTCAGTTGGTCGATAAACTGCTGCGAGTTACCGAGCAAAAAAGGAGCGGCTTCAAGTGGGCACTGTTTTCCAAAGGGAGCATGGCCCATGCGTGAATCGTCGGCAAAATAATTCAGCTGCTCATTGGCAAAGGGATGAGTTTTGGCGGCCAGCACAATGGGCCCGTAAAGCACAGCATAGTAGTTGGAGCCGTCGGGCAACTGTTCCAGGGCTTTGTGCATGGGCAGCTGCAATTCAACGCTGTCGCCTTTTTTCCAGCGGCGCTCCAGGGTGAAATAACTGCCGGGTTGCGCCTGCAGTTTTTGCACTTGGCCATTGAGTGTCACTTGCAACTGGCCTTGCTTAACCCAGGCTGGGTAGCGAATATGCAGGGCAAATTTTTTGTTGGAGTCCACGCGAATTTGGGTGCGCTCTTCATCGGGGAAGAGCGTGCTCTGCTGCAGACGAATGCCCTGCTCTTTCCAGTTCATGCGCGAGGCAAGAAACAGGTTGACGTACACCTGTGGCAACTTATGTTTAGGCAAGTCGCGGGCGTAAATAAATTCGCCGTATTTGGATTGACTCTCCAGCCCCGAGCCCACACAGCACCACATGCCTTTTTGCACCTGCGAGTAAACCCGGTAGTGATTGGGGCGCATAGGCGTGAAATACACAAAGCCGCCGGTGTCCGGGTTTTGTGACGAGAGGATGTGGTTGTAGAGGGCGCGCTCGTAATAGTCGGCGTACTTGCCCTGGGGGTTGGAGGTAAACAGCAGCTCAGTCAGCTTGAGCATATTGTAGGTATTGCAGGTTTCCGGCCCTTCCACTTCCTTTATCATCGACGCAAAGTTGTGCTTATCGTGAAAATGCTCTTTCACACTGTTGCCGCCAATAGCCACACTGCGTTCGTTTACCACTGTCTGCCAAAAAAATTCGGCAGCCTTTTGCCAGTCGGCATTGTGGGTGTCATCGCCGATGCGTTTAAAGCCGATCACCTTGGGAATTTGGGTATTGGCGTGCAGGCCGGTGAGCTGGTCCTGATTTTTTTCCAGCGGCTGCAATAGCGCCTGCTGCGAAAAGCGCTCCGCCAGGGCTAGGTATTTTTTGTCGCCAGTCATGTCGGCCACATCGGCCAGCACTTCGTTCATGCCGCCCTGTTCGGTGCGCAGCATGTCCTGCATCTGCTGCGCGCTTAAATGGTTGGTGAGCGCCAGCGCCCAGTCGGAGAGTTTGATTAGCATTTTACGTGCGTCTTTATTGCCCGCGTATTTATAGGCATCGCGCAAACCGGCAAAGGTTTTGTGCAGGTTGTACCAGGGTACCCAGAGGTTGTTGGTGGAGAAGTTATCCGCGCGCAAATCGCCATGGGCAATTTCATCCCAGGCTTTTTTGCCATTGGGGATGCCGCC
Source organism: Cellvibrio sp. (assembly GCA_050305995.1). GTDB lineage: Bacteria > Pseudomonadota > Gammaproteobacteria > Pseudomonadales > Cellvibrionaceae > Cellvibrio. The sequence goes on along the minus strand of JBNLGJ010000047.1, from coordinate 109,153 downwards.
GATATAGCCGTTGCCATTTTTGTCCTGGCACTTTTTTAACTGGGCGACAAAATAATTGAGGCGGCGCAACACTTCTTTATCGCCGGTGGAGGCGTACATCAAAGCCAGCGCCGATAAATAATGGCCGCCAATATGACCATCCAGGCCGGAGGATTCCCAGTTGCCATAGCTATCGCCGTGGGCCAAACCCGCCTCGCGCAAAAAAGGCGCCAGCAATTTTTGCTCATCCAGGGCGAGCAAGTAGGCTTTGTTGGTCTGTTCGGCGGCGAGGAAAGGGCCAGAGGTGATTTGCACTTGATTGAGCGGCATAAGCTCCAGTGCCAACCCCTTGAGCGGCAGCAAGCTGCCCACTAAAGGCAGGATAAATTTCAGGATTTTATTCATAGAGATTCCCGTAACTTTACAAATAGCAAAAAGGCAATCCCTGCGGACTGCCCTTTGCGATAGCACAACTTCAGCTTCGACAATTAGATGGTGCAACCAATAGCCACACAAAGAGTTCGACGGTAGAGCGAGCCTCCACTGTTATGCGAGCCGCCAATCTTTGGCAGTTGCGCCAGCCTCACTCTGATAGCCCTGATAGCTCCCGCTGGTCAGGTTGGTACCATACAGCACCAGCTGCAGATTATCGCCAATATAGAGGGATTCTTCGCGCCCTACACCCCGCCCGGAAATTTGGGATGAGCGCATTTGTTGTTAGGGCGTTGTTTATTTGTCTTATAAAATTTGGCAAAACCCTCAGGGTTAACGATTTTTTGAGTGAAAAATTGAATAATCATACCCAGTTTTAACATATAGTAAGATAAAAAGCCTATGCCAGTAACAAGTCCAATTGCAGGGCAAATTAACCTTTACACAGGCTTTTGCTTTATATTCGGTCGCCCGCGTAATAATTATCGAAATACGGCTCAATATTGACGCTTTTGGCGCCATACGGGTGTTTTAATAACAAAATATTGTAATACAATAAATTCACCACACATCCTTGATGTGAATATATTAAAAATAGCTATAGCAAGGTGTTTTCTATGATTTCCTTCTCCACTCTCGACTGGCTGGTATTGGCCGGTTTTTTGTTGTTGCTGGTTGCAGTGGTCGTTAGGGCGCTGCGCGAGCGCGAGGACGATACCACCGACTATTTCCTCGCCGGCCGCAACGCCGGCTGGCTGGTGATAGGCTCCTCCATTTTTGCCTCCAATATTGGCTCCGAGCATTTGGTGGGGCTGTCTGGCGCCGGCATGCAATCGGGCATGGCCATGGCCCACTGGGAGCTGCAATCCTGGATTATCCTGCTGCTCGGCTGGGTGTTTGCGCCCTTTTACTGGAGCAGCAAGATCTACACCATGCCCGAGTACCTGGAGCGCCGCTACTCCACCGCTTCGCGCTCCTTCCTCTCGTTTATCTCGCTCATTAGCTATGTGCTCACCAAAGTATCGGTGACGGTTTACGCTGGCGGGGTAGTGCTTAAAACCGTACTGGGAATAGACAGCCTTTGGGGTATCGACTTTTTCTGGATTGCGGCCCTGGGGCTGGTGATTGTCACTGGCGTCTACACCGTACTGGGTGGCATGAAGGCCATTATGTGGACCTCGGTACTGCAAACTCCAGTGTTGATTATCGGCTCCCTGGTGATTTTGGTGGTGGGCCTGGATAAGGTGGGCGGCTTTGCCGAGCTGGAGCGCATTAACGGCGCCAACATGCACCTGATCCGCCCCGCCAGCGATGCCAACTTCCCCTGGCCAGGGGTGATTTTTGGCTCCTTTATTATCGGCTTTTGGTACTGGTGTACCGACCAATATATTGTGCAGCGGGTACTTTCTGCCAAGGGCATTCAGGCGGCGCGCCGCGGGACCATTTTTGCTGGTTACTTAAAATTGTTGCCGGTATTTATTTTCCTCTTCCCCGGGATGATCGCCTTTGCGTTAAATGCCCAGGGCAAAATTCATGTCGAAAGTGCCGATCAGGCCTTTGCGGTTTTGGTGTCCGAGCTTTTGCCTTCGGGTATCAAAGGTATCGTCATTGCCGGCTTACTCGCCGCATTAATGAGCTCCCTCGCCTCGCTGTTTAACTCGTCGGCCACGCTGTTTACCATCGACTTTTACAAAAAATGGAAGCCGCAAGCGAGCGAAACCAAGCTGCTGCAAGTGGGCCGTATTGCCACTGTTACTGTGGTAGTACTGGGCATTGTATGGATTCCAGTGATGCAAATGGTGTCCGATGTGCTTTACGAATACCTGCAATTGGTACAGGCATTAATCGCCCCGGGTATTGCGGTGGTGTTTTTACTTGGCGTCTTCTCCAAGCGCATTACGCCGGCAGCTGGCATGCTGGGTTTGGTCGCCGGTTTTGTGCTGGGCATTTTGCGCCTGGTGCTCACCATCTTTAAAGACAGCCTGCCCGCCGATGGATTGCTGCAACAGCTGGTAAGCATGAACTGGCTCTACTACTGCTCCATGCTGTTTGTGGTGATAGCGGCGCTGGTGATAATTGCCAGTATGTTCACTCGCCCAGCCAGTGACGCGCAACTCCAAGGATTAACCTACGGCTCCATCAGCCGCGAACAGCGCGCCGAAATTCGCGCAAGTATCGACCGCTGGGATGTCATTCACACAGTGGTTATTGTCGGGATTACCGCATTTATTTACTGGCGCTTTTTCTAAGCGCCATCGCCGCCCCGGCTTTTATCAATAAAAAAGCGCCTTTTAAAGGCGCTTTTTTATTGGCACTGAATCAACTATTTAATGTTAACCGCCGTTTTTAGCTTTATAGGCACGCACTTGCACGTTAAAGCTTTCGGCAAAATCTTTAAGCTCCGCCAACATAGCCTTTTCCTTGCTGGGCGCCAGATGTGCGCAGGCAAGATAATCCTGAACGGCTTTCACATAAGCTTTAACATCATTGTTTGCCTTAACCATCTGCGCGCTTACTGCAGTAGCGCCATCAGGTATCTCAGGTGTAGCGCTTGGCTGATCACAGCCCCAAGTGACCATAGGGACAAAGCTCAATGCCAGGATCAGCGAACGAACATTTTTCATCTTTCTCACCTTTGATTTCAAGTATTACTAATTACGGAAAACCATTCTGGTTAAACTTTAAAGCGGCCCACCAACTCCGCCATACGCGCCGACATAAGCGCAAGCTGGCTGGTGCTGGCCGAAATTTCACTGGCACTTTTAGCACTGCTGGACGCGACACTAGAGATGCGATCCACATTGGTTTCAATTTGCCGTGTAGCGGCACTCTGCTGTTCGGTAGCGGCGGCTATCTGATTGGTTTTATCGCGAATGACACTGACGATCTGAGAGATATCCTCCAGCGAGTGGTTAGCCGCATCCGCCTGTTGCACAGAAGCGCCCGCCTGACTGTTGCCCGCCGCCATCATTTCTACCGCCTGGCGCGAGCCGGTTTGTAAACGCTCAATCATCTCGCGAATTTCGGTGGTGGATGCCTGGGTTTTAGAAGCCAGGGTGCGCACCTCGTCAGCCACCACCGCAAAACCTCGGCCCTGCTCGCCGGCGCGCGCCGCTTCAATCGCCGCATTGAGCGCCAGCAAATTGGTCTGCTCAGCAATACCGCGAATAACATCCAACACCGAGCCTATGTTGTCGGTTTCTTTTTGCAGCTCATCAATGACGCCAGCCGCCGATTTAATATCAACGGATAGGCTTTTGATTTGCGCCATAGTGGATTGCACAGTGGACTTGCCGGCTGCCGCTGCCGTGTCGGCCTGGTTGGACTGGTCGGCAGTTTCACTCACGCTGCGACTAACATCATCCACCACGTGGGCCATCTCTTTTACTGCCGTTTGAATTTGCTCGGTTTCCGCCTGCTGATTTTTAATGGCTTGTTCTGTCGCCTGGGAGCGCTGCGACAGCTGCGCCGCGTCGCGGGTTACTGACGCACTCATCTCCACCACATTGGCAATAATATTGCGCAAGCTCTCGACAAAGTGATTAAAGCATTGCGCTAAGTCCGCCAGTTCATCCTTACCCTCCACCGGCAAGCGCTGAGTTAAGTCGCCCTCGCCTTCGGAGATGTTGCGCAGTGCATGCAAAATATTGTTGATGGGGCCAACAATACTCGCCTGCACCAGGTAGGAAATACCCAGCGCCAAGACCGCCATCAATAAAATAATCCACAGCGAAAACTTAATGGCATTGCTGACAATTTCGTCCAGCTCCGACAGGCTCACCGCCATGGATATCTCGCCAATGGCCTGCCCATCGGCATTAATCGCTTCGGTAATTTGTACTCGCTGCCCCTGCTCTACCAAACCTGCCTGTGGTGGGCGTTGCGCAATTTGTGCTTTAGCATCCTGATTTTTTTGCCCCTTTACATACCACGCAAAGGGCTTGCCTCCGGCATAAATAACCGCCGACTCAACCCGTGGGCTGAGCGATAAGCCCTCTAGCGAACCGGTGACCGTGGTGGTGTCATCAAAGCTGATAGCGCCGGAACTGGAGGCGCCTAAAATTTTCGCCAGGGTACGGGTGTCTTCAATAATGGTCGCGCGGGTTGTTGCTATCCCCGAGCGGGCACTCATCCAGGATGTGGCCACAACCGCCGCCATAGCGGTAAGGGTGACACCCAGCAGGATTTTAGTTTTTAGTGATAGTTTGCCGAACACGGTTTATCCCCCAATTTTTGTTTTTGCAGCAGCATCCAGTTCTACATCCGTCCCCTAAAGCCGAACAACCTTAAGGGTTATTCGATGGAAGCACCTCTTGAAAGTGAATTTAGATGGCACCCTGATATATCAAGAAATCCCAGTATAGCCAACTAATGTTATTAGATATGACAAAATAAGCCTTAATACCAAATTGTTAACGGCCGCATTGCGGAGAGCTTGAGCCTTCAGGCTTAGACCGAAAAGTGAGGGGGCGTAAAATTGTGCAAAAAAATGGCGCCCTAGGGCGCCATTTTACCGTCTTGCTTAAGGGCTTCAACGAAGCTTTTTGCATGCATGTTTAGCCCAGGCTAAAGCTGAATGCGCATCACATTAACCTCTTTGCCCCCCAGACGGGTTTTGCGTTCTACCATCCAGCCGCGACGCTCGTAATAATCGGTGTAGTCACTGGCTGACAGCCAAAGATCATCCAAGCCCAGCTCCTTGGTGTAGGCCTTGGCGGCATCAATCAGCTCATTGCCTATGCCCTGATGTCGACTGGCCTCAGCCACAAACAGGTTGCTCAGCCACAGGGGGCCCAGGTTTTCGGACTGGGGCACAGCATCATTGGAGCGATAGGTGTAGTTAACCAGACTGACGCAGCCCACCAGCTCGCCATAGCGCATGGCCACCAGAGTTTTGGGAATAGCCGCTTGCTGCAAATGCAACATCAAACGCTGTTGGCGCAGGGCCATACTGGATTTAAGCCCCTGGCGCTCGCACTCCTGATGGTGCCAGGCGGCCACCTGGGACAAAAACCTGGCTTGGGTCTCCAGTAGACGGATTTCCACTGGAATAGCTAATAGACGCGCTCGTTGAATCACAGTTAACACACAGCAGAAGAGGAGGAAGTTAGTTACAACACCAAACTAACTATAGATGAGACCCACTAGTTTACCGGGATGGGCTGAATCAGTTGTTAATAGGGCGGAAGCTTTTATTAATCCGGCGATGAATATTGTCGGATTAATAGTGCGGCACAGGGATGTGCCGCCGTCAGCTGAAGGCTGGCGGGTTAATAATAACGCCGACACTTTCGCCCATTAACCCTAATTGTGAGGCACTGGATGTGCCTCCGCTGGCTAAAAGCCTGCGCGAGCCCTTGAGCTGCCAGCAACTCCACGCAGTTGCGCCGGTAGCTCACGGGCGACAGTCAAATAAGTCAGGGAAGACCTATTTGCCTGAGTTAACAGAGGTTTCGCCAAACCACTTAACATCTTCGCCGTGGGCCTGTTTGTCGGCGTGGTAGCTGGAGCGCACCAGCGGGCCGCAGGCGGCGTGTTTAAAGCCCATTTCCTCCGCCAGGCGGGTGTACTCCTCGAATTCTTCCGGGTGTACATAGCGCTTTACCGGCAGGTGATCCTTGGAGGGCTGCAGGTATTGGCCGATGGTGAGCATATCCACATCGTGGGCGCGCAGATCGCGCATGGTTTCGATGATTTCCTCTTTGGTCTCACCCAGGCCCACCATCAGGCCGGACTTGGTGAGCACATCGGGGCGGCGCGTTTTGTACTCTTTCAGCAGCTTGAGCGACCAGGCGTAGTTGGCGCCGGGGCGCGCTTCGCGGTAGAGGCGGGGTACGGTTTCCATATTGTGGTTGAACACATCGGGCGCTTCGCCTTGGAGTATGTCCAGGGCGATTTCCATGCGGCCGCGGAAATCCGGCACCAGCACTTCCACTTGCAGTTTTGGGCTGAGCGCGCGGGCTTCGCGGATACAGTCGGCAAAATGCTGGGCGCCGCCATCGCGCAGGTCGTCGCGGTCCACCGAGGTGATCACCACATACTTGAGGCGCATTTCGGCAATGGCTTCCGCCAATTGGCGCGGCTCATGTTCATCCAGTGGGTTGGGCTTGCCGTGGCCGACATCGCAGAAGGGACAGCGGCGGGTGCAGATGTCGCCCATGATCATAAAGGTGGCGGTGCCGCCGCTGAAGCATTCGCCCAGGTTGGGGCAGTTGGCCTCTTCACACACCGATGAGAGTTTGTTTTTGCGCAGAATAGTTTTGATCCGCTCCACATCCGGCGTGGCGGGAATGCGCACGCGAATCCAGTCGGGCTTGCGCAGCATCTCCTCGCGGTCGCTGGCGATAACCTTGACGGGAATACGCTCAACCTTGTCGGCATCGCGCAGCTTTTCGCCCTGCTTGTAGCGCTCGGTGCGCTTGACGGGCTGAAGTTCGGGAACAAATTCGGCTACGGGCGAAACGGGTGGCAAATCAGACATGGAAACAACTCTTTTAAAGCTGATGGTCGGTTAAAGCTGATGGACTGCTGAAGCTGCAGCCACTGGCGGTTAGCCGGGCGCCCACTTCAGGCAGCCAAAATTAAGGGTGCGGTATTGTACAGGGTTTAAGCGGCAATTGCTTAGCCAGCGCCAGCACCAGCTGCTGTTGCACGTCCGCCAGGCTGGGCGGCTCGGGCAGCAAATCGGCCATCTGGGTCATCGCCAACCCCTGGTAGCCGCAGGGGTTGATGCGCTGAAAGGGGCTTAAATCCATAGCCACATTGAGCGCCAGGCCGTGAAAACTGCAGCCGCGGCGCACGCGCAGCCCCAATGAGGCGATCTTGTCACCCTTGACATAAACCCCGGGCGCATCCGGCTTGGGGTAGGCGTCTATAGCATAGTGGGCCAGGGTCGCCACAATCGTCTGCTCTATGGCAGTGACCAGATCGCGCACGCCAATTTTGAGCCGGCGCAAGTCCAGCAGCGGATAGGCCACCAGCTGGCCGGGGCCGTGAAAGGTCACCTGACCGCCGCGGTCGGTCTGCACCACCGGGATATCGCCGGGGAAGAGCAGATGCTCAGCCTTGCCCGCCTGGCCCAGGGTGAATACCGGCGGATGCTCCACCAGCCACAGCTGATCGCCAGTTTCCGCGGTGCGCTGGTTGGTAAAGTCGCTCATCGCCTGCCAGATTTCGGCATAGTCGCGCTGGCCGAGGTTGATAACCTCCAGAGGTAATGGCTCGCTCAAACTACATCACCATTCTGACCATGCGATTGATACGCAGGTCTTCGTGGATGGCGCGCAACTGGGGTTCGCCGGTGGCGGTAATCCACACCGTAAGCGACTGAAAGCGGCCCTTGGAACTCTCGTTGATGGTGATGCGGGTCTGGTCAAAGCCGGGCGCGTGGCGCTCCATCACCTCAATGACCAACTCGTGCAGCTCGGTACCTGAATCCCCCAGCACCTTGATGGGGTAGTTCTCACAGGGGAATTCAATTTTGGGGGGTTGTTGTTCAGACATGGCGAAACCTCATAACAAGCGCGCATTATAGCGCCAGATATGGGGGCAGAGGGAGTAAAAGCCAAGGCGGCGGATTCTCTATCAATCTCCGCACAGGTTAAGATTCTGCAACCCACTAGGAGACTTTATGGAAATACGCATCGACAACCTGCAAGACCCACGTATTGCGCAACTGCTGCAAGAGCACCTGGCCGATATGCGCCGCGCCTCCCCGCCGGAGAGTGTGCACGCGCTGGATCTGGATAAATTGCGCCAACCGGAAATTACCTTTTGGAGCCTTTGGGTTGATGGCGACCTGGCGGGATGCGGCGCCATCAAGCATTTGGATATGGAGCACGCCGAAATCAAATCCATGCGCACCGCCAACCAGTTTCGCGGTTTGGGTTATGGTGCGGCCATGCTGGAGCACATACTCAAACACGCGCAAACCATTGGCCTAAAACGCCTGAGTTTAGAGACAGGTACACCGGACTTTTTTATCCCCGCACAGCAGCTGTATCGCAAATACGGTTTTGAAACTTGCGGCCCTTTTGGCGACTATCGCGAAGATCCCTTTAGCATGTTTTTCACCAGGCAACTCTAACAAAAACCTAACCCTAGAGGCTAAAACCATGAGCAATCCAATCGGCTGGTTTGAAATTTATGTAGACGATATGGCGCGCGCCAAAACTTTTTACGAGGCAGTGTTTTCCACACAATTGGAAAATCTCGCCAGCGGCGATCTGGAAATGTGGGCCTTCCCCGGCGAGATGAATAGCTACGGCGCCCCCGGCGCGCTGGTGTGCATGCCCGGCTTTTCCGCCGGCCGCAACAGTGTGCTGGTGTACTTCAGCTGTAAGGACTGCGCCATCGAGGCCGCCAAGGTAAAAGCCAAGGGCGGCAAAATCGAAAAGGAGAAATTCTCCATCGGCCAATACGGCTTTATCGCCCTCGCCTACGATACCGAAGGCAATATGATTGGCCTGCATTCACTGCAGTGATTAAGCGCCCCTAAAACAACAAAGGCCCCTATTCAGGAGCCTTTGTTGTTTTTATCTATCGCGAAGATTAACTGAACAAGCCGAGGAAGAATAATTTAATACTATCCCACAGGCGCGCGAACAAGCCGGCTTGTTCTACCGGTTGCAGCGCGACTATGGGTTCACTCACGATGGTTTGTCCGTCGAGCGTAACGGTCAGGTTACCCAGCTCCTGACCGGCAGCGATGGGCGCTTTGATAGTTTCGTTAATTTGCATCTGCGCCTGCATACCCTGCTCGCGGCCAATCGGCAGTGTGAGGGTGATGTCTTTGGCCAGGCCCAGGTGCACCTGATCGCTTTTACCGGCCCACACGCGCTGCACACTCAACTCTTGCCCTGCTTTGTAAAGCGGCAGGGTCTGGTAGTAGCGGAAGCCGTATTCCAATAACTTTTGCGTTTCATTGGCGCGCGCGCTTTCGCTGTTGGTACCCATAACAGCGGCGATCAGGCGGGTTTTATCGCGCTTGCCACTCGCGACCAGGCAGAAACCTGCGGCATCTGTGTGGCCAGTTTTTAAACCATCAACGGAAGGGTCACGAAACAGCAGCAGGTTGCGGTTGGGTTGGCGAATGTTGTTGTAGTGGAAATATTTTTCCGAATAGATTTCGTAGTGTTTGGGGTGATCTTTGATAATCGCACGCGCCAGTATGGCCAAGTCTTTAGCGGTGGTTAGATGACCTTCGGCTGGCCAACCGGTGGAGTTTTCATAATGGGTACTAGCCATGCCCATGCGCGCTGCCGCCTCGTTCATCAGGTTGACGAAGGCGTCTTCGCTACCGGCAACATATTCGGCCAGAGCGACAGTGGCGTCATTACCCGACTGCACCACCACACCGCGCAGTAAATCAATCACCGGCACCTGCGTGCCCTCGCGCACAAACATGCGCGAACCGCCCATTTTCCAGGCTTTCACGCTGATAGGCACCATGTCAGTTTCGCTGATCTGACCCTTTTCTATGGCGTCAGCCACCAGGTAGCTAGACATCATTTTAGTGAGGCTGGCGGGGGGAAGCTGTTGGTCGGCATTGTGCTCGACAATAATGCTGCCGGTATTGGCATCTACCAGAATCCAAGCCGATGCGGCCAGCTGCGGCGCCTCGGGAATAATCACCGGCTTGGGCTGTTGCGCAGCAGCACCGGGGGTGGGGGTAGGCAGGCTGGAACTGGGCAGAGTAGAGGTGGGCAGCGTTGAGTTAGGAAGGTTTGTCGCCGTTTGCGCCGTCGACACAGTTGATGCCACTAACAGCGCAGCAACCAGAATTTTTTTAATCATGGGATTTATTAACACCTTTGATGTTTATTGTCGCTGCGCTCAGTGCAGCGGACAAAAAATATGAAATTTTTGCGCGGCAAATTGTAACAGCAAAGCCTGTACTGAAACCAAACCAGGAGCCTCGCCGCTGTAAATATTTAATAAACATCCACTGGCATAAAAGCGCGTTTTCCTCGGGGAAAACACCTGTTTTTAGCCAAGGCGGCTACTGGTAAACCACGTGGGCTTCGGTGATGTTGAGACGCGCCAATTGATCGCGCGCATTTTGCAGACTGGTTGCATCCTTGAACGGCCCCAAGCGCACGCGATGAATAACCTTGGGGGTAGTGGCAGAGGCGAGCACCACGGGAAGCGCGAGCTGCGCGCGCAGGCTGTTGGCAAATTGCAGGGCGGAATCCTTGCTGGCAAAGGCGCCCACTTGCAGGTAGGTACCCGGTGGCAGCACAGATTCCACCTGGGCAATGTGCTGATTGTCGGCGCGGCGCGGTATCGGCGGGGTATCGTTTGGCAGAGCAATTTCCACTTCCACCAGCGCCGTGCCGGTTTTATTAATGCCAATACGCTGGGCAGCGGCGTAACTCAAGTCGATAATTCGCCCTGTGTGAAACGGCCCGCGATCATTAACGCGCACCACCACGGTTTTACCGTTGCTCAGGTTGGTCACCCGCACATAGGAGGGAATCGGCAAGGTTTTGTGGGCGGCGGTCATGGCGTACATGTCGTATATCTCGCCATTGGAGGTGTGATAGCCGTTGAACTTATTGCCATACCAAGAGGCGTAGCCGCGCTCCTTGTAAGAGGTTTCATCCGCGATCAGGTGATAGGTCTGGCCCAATACCGTATAGGGGTTTTTGTTGCCCGCCGCCGTGCGCTGCTCGCGCTTGGGCACGGCGTCGGGAATTGCCGATAAGTCTGGCTCAACCGCTGGTCCAAAATCCTTGTTGTGGGCATAGCGCCCCTGATTCTCTCCCGCTCCGCTGCTACCCCCACCCGGTTTAGTATCACTGTGACTACAGCCATAGATAAATACGGCCAGAGCTAGCCAAAGGTACAGGCGGAGTGAGCGCGAGCAGGGCTTATTCATTATTTATGTCCTGAGTGTGTGGCCGCCTTGATCTCCTGGCTGAGCTGGTAGACCGCCATAGCGTACATAGGGCTGCGGTTATAGCGGGTAATTACGTAAAAATTAGACAAACCCAGCCAGTACTCAAGGCCTTTAGCACCATCAAACTCCAGTGCGATTGCAGGAATACTGGCGCTGATAGGGGTCGCCGGCGAAAGCCCCTGATTTTTCCAATCAGCCACGGTTTTTTTAGGTTGCTGAATTTCGTTAAATAGGGTGGGCTGAGCCTTAGCGCGGTAATTAGCCTTGATGGTTACCGGTTGGCCATGCTGCCAGCCGTGGGCTTTAAAGTAGTTGGCGACGCTACCTATAGCATCTGTCGGGTTTTCCCATATATCAGCGTAGCCATCACCGGTGAAGTCCACTGCAAAATTGCGATAACTGGAGGGCATAAACTGGCCAAAGCCCATAGCGCCAGCATAGGAACCTTTGAACTTGGCCGGGCTCTGATCGTGCTCGCGGGTCAGCACCAAAAAGTTCTCCAGCTCGCTGCGGAAAAAAGGCGCGCGCGGCGGATAGTCAAACGCCAGAGTGCTGAGCGCATCCAGCACATAGTAACCGCCGGTATTTTTACCGTAGTTGGTCTCCACACCGATAATCGCGACAATAATTTCCGGCGCTACACCATAAACCTGTTCTGCCTTGGCTAAGGCCGCCTGATTGGCATGCCAAAATTCCACTCCGCGGGTTACCCGCAGCGGTTGAATAAAAATGGGGCGGTATTCTTTCCAGGTTTTGGTTTTTTCTGCCGGGCGCGACATGGCATCGAGGATTGCCTGCTTTTTTTCTGCCTGTTTTAACCAGGTGCGCACTTCTTCGGGCTTAAAGCCATGCTTTTTCACCATTTCATCGACAAACCCCTGGGCCAGGGGGTGCTGACTGTAATCGGCCCAAGCCATACTGGCAGAGGCACCTAAAACCAAGGCGGCGAGGCGCGTCTTCCAGGTGTTGAGTTGCAGCTTCATAAAACCTCTAAAAATTAAATCGACCTGTCACTGAGCCTGATAAGGCTAGGACTGGGGGGTCATTACCCGTTTTTTCTCGGTAGCTATGGCCATGAGTATGCCGAAGCCAGCAAAGAGCACAACTATGGCCGTGCCTCCCTGGCTAATCAGTGGCAGGGGCACCCCCACCACCGGCAGCATGCCCGACACCATGCCCATATTGACGAAACAATAGACAAAAAAGGTGGTACTAATACTCGCCCCCAGTAATCGCCCAAACGCATCCTGGGAGCCCATAGCAATCATCAGCCCGCGGCCAATCACCAAAATATAAACACCCAGCAGGCTGAGCACACCCAGCCAACCAAACTCCTCAGACATCACCGCAATAATAAAGTCTGTATGCCCCTCCGGCAGAAAATCCAGGCGCGACTGGGTACCCTGCATCCAGCCTTTGCCCGAGAGGCCGCCGGAACCTATCGCCGTTTTAGACTGGATGATATTCCAGCCAGTACCCAGGCGATCCTGCTCCGGGTCGAGCATGGTGATCACCCGCTGACGCTGGTAGTCATGGAGCATAAAGTGCCAAATGGGGTAGAGGCTGGCGAGAAACAAAGCCAGTGCAATCAGAATATAACGCCACTGCAGGCCGGCATAAAAAATCACCAAGATGCCTGAGGTGGCCACCAGAATGGCGGTGCCCAGATCTGGCTGCTTGATAATCAGCGCACTGGGAATACCCACCAGCGCCAGGGAGATAAGCACATGCTTGAAACGCGGCGGCATAAAACGTCGCCCTAAATAAGCAGCCAGAGTGATGGGCATAGCCAACTTCATAATCTCTGCCGGTTGAAAGCGAAAACTCCCTACCCCCAGCCAGCGCTGAGCACCTTTAGCACCTATACCTACCAACAAAACCAACACCAATAGCACCACGCCCAGAGCATAGGCAAAAGGCGCCAGACGGCGGAAAAGGTCCACCGGTATCTGAGCGACCATAAACATGGTGGTATAGGCGATGGCAAAAAAGGTCGCCTGACGTTTGACGCTGTTAATGTCGTGGCCACTGGCACTGTAGAGCACCAATAGGCCCATGGTGGTGAGCACCAGCAGCAGGCCAAGCAAAAAGAAATCTACGTGCAGGCGCTCCGCCAAGCGGTCGCGACGGCGAAAGCCTGGCCCGGCCTCGGGCATGCGGCGCAAAAAGTCTTGTCTGGTCATGGGGTTACCGCCTTTGCCGGTGCAGCTGTTGGTTTTGCAGGAGCCTGCGCCTGGCGCGCCTGAATATAGGCATTCAGCCGATCGATAATCGCCTGGTGGTGATAGCCAATGGGCGGCACAAGTTCATTCATGCGAATGTAGTAGTGGTGCAAATAGGCATCAAATACATAGCGCGCAATTGGCCCCGCCGCCGTAGAGCCGTGCTCTCCATTTTCGACAATAATCGCGACAGCAATCTGTGGATCCTCCATGGGCGCGAAAGCGATAAACAGCGCGTGATCGCGGTGGCGCTCGATGAGCGCAGCAGCATCGTATTTGGTGCCCTGGGGGATTCCCACCACCTGGGCGGTACCCGATTTGCCGCCCATGGTGTAATCGGCTTTCACACTCAGGGTTTTACCTGTGCCGCGGCCATCGGGGCGCATAACTTCGGCCATACCCTCGTAGACTGCATCCCAGTGGCGCGGTTCCAGTTCAACCTTGTCCACCTCAACCGGTGGCACAGGCTCTTTGCCTATGGCTTTAACCAGTTGCGGGCGCATCCGCTTGCCGTGGTTGGCGATAGTTGCCGTCATCACCGCCAACTGCAGCGGCGTCGCCAGGACATAGCCCTGGCCGATGGACATATTGACCGTATCCCCTGGATACCATGCCTGCCCCTTGACCGCGCGCTTCCACTCGCGCGAGGGCCAGATACCCGAGCGCTCGTTGGGGATATCTATATTGTCCTTTTCCCCCAGGCCAAATAAATGGCCAAACTCGGCAAGGTGATCGATACCCAGGCGCACCCCCAAATCATAAAAATAGGTGTCGCAGGATTCGGCAATAGCCCGAGTCAGATTCACTTTGCCATGGCCGCCGCGCTTCCAGTCGTTATAGGGGCGATCCACTCCCGGCAATTTAAAAAAGCCAGGATCAAAGATAGTACGGTCGGGATCAGTTAAGCCGTAGTGCAATCCGGCTAGCCCCATCATAGGTTTAACCGTAGAACCGGGCGGATACTGACCCTGTAAAAAGCGGTTGATTAATGGCGTATCCGGGGATTCGTTGAGCGCCTTGTACTCCTGAAAGCCTATGCCAGTAACAAACAGGTTGGGGTCAAAGCCAGGGTTGCTCACTGCCGCCAGCACCCCACCGGTTTTTACCTCTATGGCCACCACTGCGCCGCGGCGCCCCTGGAGCGCAGCTGCCGCCGTCTCCTGAATATCGGCATCCAAATAAAGTGTCAGGTCTTTGCCCTGGCGCGGGTCTTCGCGATCGAGCACCCGCATTACCCTGCCGGAGGCGTTGGTCTCCACGTTTTGGCTGCCCACTTCGCCCAGCAGCAATTCCTCGTAGCTTTTTTCAATACCGATTTTGCCGATGGAGTGGGTGCCGGAATAGCGCTGCACCTGATCCTCGGTAAAGCTCTGCAGCTCGCGCTCGTTGATGCGCCCGGTGTAGCCGATCACATGGGCAAACAACTCCGCTTTGGGGTAGTTGCGCACCAGTTCAGCCTCTACCTCCACGCCATCCAGCAGATGCTGATTGACTGCCAGGCGCGCTATCTCGTCTTCGGTCAATTTAAAGCGCAGCGGCACTGGGTCGAGGGAGTGACGCTGCTGTTTTTTTAGCTTGTAAAACTTGCCCAGGTCCGCCGCCGAGATAGAAATAATCTGGCGCAACTTGGCGATGGTCGCGTCCAACTCTTTGGCGTTATTGCTAACAATAGTGAGGGTGTAGCTGGGCTTGTTGTCCGCCAACACCTGGTGCTTGCTGTCAAAAATCAAACCGCGCGTGGGCGGGATCGGCTGCACGTGAATGCGATTGCGATCCGACTGGGTGGCAAAATCCTCGTAATTGAGGATTTGCAAAAAATAATAGCGGTAGGCTAGAGAGCCAAAGAGCGCCAGCATAGCCAACGCCATAAACAGGATACGCGCGCGAAACAGCCTTAATTCCCGCTGGTGATCTTTAAAGTGTTGGGATTCTTCCATTCGCGAACCGGAATACTTGATACATTTAACTCGGGGCAAGGCCTAAGCTGATAGCGAATTTTATTTTGCGAAACACAGGGCTAATCAGCGCAGGCAGCTTACCATTTACACCGCAGGGATAAATCCCCAAATGCGAATCTCTTTTAAAAAAACTGCGAGGCTATTCATCCGGCGATGAATATTGTCGGATTAATAGTGCGGCACAGGGATGTACCGCCGTCAGCTGAAGGCTGGCGCTAGCCCTGGAAAATCAAGCAGATTTACGCATCTGCGCCGGATTTTCCCGGGCGCCGATCAAATATGTCAGGACGATATATTTGATCGCAGGGTTAATAAAACGGGAAGTTACCAGAGACAGAGCAACCTCAAGCAATAAACTAGAGGCTATTTATGATAGGGATGATTCTGCAAAATACTGCAGGCGCGGTAAAGCTGCTCAATGACCAGAATACGCACCAGCGGATGCGGTAGCGTGAGCGGCGACAGCGACCACTTGATTGAGGCCAGCGACAGAGCCGCTGGCGCCAAGCCATCGGGGCCGCCGATAAGCAGGCAGTAGTTGCTGCCACTCATTTTCCAGCTGGCGAGATTTTCCGCCAGCTGCTCAGTGCTCCAAGGCTTGCCCTTAACATCCAGGGCAATCACCTGCTCGCCCTTGCCAATGCTGGCGAGCATGGCCTCGCCCTCTTTCTCCATGGCTTTGGCGATATCACTGTTTTTGCCGCGCTGGGCCAGCGCCAGCTCCACCATTTCTACGCTCACATCGCGCGGCATGCGCTTGGCGTATTCGGCGTAGCCCTGCTCCACCCAGTCGGGCATTTTGGTGCCCACGGCAATAATGCGAATTCGCATGACCAGCTCTTAACCGCGATTGGCGGGTTTCATCGACCAGAGTTTTTCCAGCTCGTAAAAATCGCGGGTCTCCTGCTGCATTACGTGCACCACTGTATCGCCGTAATCCACCAGCACCCAGTCGCCCGCTTCCAGTCCCTCAATACCCAGCGCGCGGAAACCCTGATTTTTTTTCAGGTCTTCCACCAGGTTTTCTGCCAGGGCGCGAGTGTGGCGACTGGAAGTACCGCTGGCGATAATCAAGGTGTCCATCACATCGGACAGCTCGCGCACATCCAGAGTGACTAGGTTTTTCGCCTTGAGATCTTCCAGGGCGTTGATAATGGCTTGGTTTAAATCAGACATGCAGCTACTTACCTTGAATAAAAAAACAATAGAAAAATAACAACGGTTAAACCAGAAACCCGCTAGCGGTAGAGGCCCTGGGTACGTATGTAGTGCCAGACGCTGTCGGGCACTAAAAATTGCGGCGACAATCCTTCGCCGATCAATTGGCGAATCTCGCTGGCGGAGATGGGCAACAGACGGGTGGCGGTTAATACCAACCGACCCGCCGGCGCCAGGCGCAGATCCTCCAGCTCACCGCGCCGGGCCAGCAAATCAGCCAGCGGCCCCTCGTCGGGCAGCTCCCAGCCAGGGCGCGCCACTACCAGGATATGAGCCAGATCAAGCAATTCCCGCCAGCGGTGCCAAGTGTGTAACTGGGCAAAGCTATCGGTGCCCATACAAAATACCAGGCTAGCCTCAGGCCCCAGCTGCGCGCGCACTTCTGCCAGAGTGTCGTAAGTGTAGGAGGGAGTCGTTCGCTCCAGCTCGCGGCAGTCCAACTGCAATTCACTGCAATCGGCCAATGCCAGCTCCAGCATAGCCACCCGCTGGCTGCTGGTGGCACCGGGATTGGGCCGGTGCGGCGGCAGATGACAGGGCAGCAGCAGCAGCCGGTCAAATGCCAGCTGCTGCTTAAGCTCCAGCGCCAGGCGCAAATGGCCCAGGTGTACCGGATCGAAAGTGCCACCAAACAAGCCAATCAAACTGCGCATCGCTGCTGCCTTTTCCCAGTGCTATCGCCGGTAATTACTGGCGAATATGACCATCGCCAAATACCACCCACTTCTGCGAAGTAAGACCTTCCAAGCCCACTGGGCCTCGCGCATGAACCTTGTCGGTGGAGATACCTATCTCTGCACCCAGACCATACTCAAAACCATCGGCAAAGCGGGTGGAGGCATTAACCATCACCGAGCTGGAGTCAACCTCGCCTATAAAACGGCGTGCGCGGGTGTAGTCCTCGGTAACTATAGAATCGGTGTGCTGTGAACTATAGGTATTGATATGCTCAATAGCTGCATCCAGATCAGCCACCAGCTTAATCGACAGAATCGGCGCCAAATACTCAGTTGACCAGTCCTCTTCAGTCGCAGGCAGCGCCTGGATCAGGTCGCGGGTTTTGTCGCAGCCGCGCAGCTCTACACCTTTTTCGCCATAGGCGGCAGCCAGGCGCGGCAGAATTTCTGCAGCCACCGACTCATTCACCAACAGGGTTTCCATGGCATTACACACGCCATAGCGATGAGTTTTTGCATTTAGGCTGACCTTGAAGGCCTTATCCAAATCGGCTTTATCATCAATATAGACATGGCAAATGCCGTCCAAATGCTTGATTACAGGCACGCGGGCATCACTGCTGATGCGCTCGATCAGCCCCTTGCCGCCGCGCGGCACTATCACATCGACAAACTGCGGCATGGCGATCAACTCGCCCACTGCTGCGCGGTCGGTAGTTTCCACCACCTGCACCACATCGGCGGGCAGACCAGCAGCTTTAAGGCCCGCTTGCAGGCAGTTGGCTATGGCGCGGTTAGAGTAAATGGCTTCACTGCCGCCGCGCAAAATCGCGGCGTTGCCAGATTTAAGGCAGAGGCTGGCAGCATCTATGGTCACATTAGGGCGAGATTCATAAATAATGCCCACTACCCCTAGGGGCACGCGCATTTTGCCCACCTGAATACCACTGGGCCTGTAGCTCATATCGGTAATGGCACCGCAGGGGTCAGGCAGAGCAGCAACCTGACGCAGGCCTTCGATCATGCCATCAATAGTGGCTGGCTTGAGCGCCAAACGATCGAGCATGGCCGCATCCAGGCCGTTTGCCTTGCCCGCAGCCAAGTCTTTTTGGTTTTCCGCCACCAGGGTGATACGGGATTTATCTAGCGCATCAGCAATAGCCAGCAGCGCCTGGTTTTTGAGCGCAGTGGGCGCCTTGGCAATCTGCCGTGAAGCCGCGCGGGCCTTGCTGCCCAATTGCGCCATATAGCCTTTTACATCGAGGATTTGTGCTTTATCCGCCATAACAGAACTCAGGTTTAACCACAAAAAAATAGACGCAATTATAGCCTGAGTCGAGATTCAATTTGGGGCGTAACCGGGCTTTTATTTTGCATTGGCAGATTGTGAGCCAGTGCCAATTACCTTTCAGTGTGCATTCAGCCTTAAACACCTAGGCTAGATCTAACCCCGGGATAAACCCCGACACATCGAGGAGACTCGCCATGAAAAGCCTAAAATTACTTAAAACCACCGGATTGGCACTTATCGCCAGCCTACTGGCCAGCAGCGTGTTAGCCGACCCTCGCAAGGGCGATTACTACCGCAACGATGATCGCGGCTACCACGGCGAGCACAGAGACTATCGCCACCATGACTACCGCAACAACTACGACCGCGACAGCTATAGCCGTCATCATCACCATCGCGAGCTTGTGCGAGAGCGGATTATTTACGCCCCGGTAACCTATGCACGCCCCATTTACCGAACAGTTGCGGTGGATGTTCCCGTGGATAGCTGCCGCGTAGAAACAACCCGTTACCGTCAACCAGCGCGCGGCGATTCTTTTGGCGGCACAGTGGTTGGCGGCCTGATTGGCGCCGCCATAGGCAATGAAATTGGCCATGGCGGTGGTCGCAGCACGGCAGTAGGCGGCTTGATAGGTGCGGCGATTGGCAATGATATGGCGCGCGGTGGCGCAACGCGCTATGAAGATCGCGAAGTTTGCTCTACCAGTTATCGCACCGAATATCGCCAGGAAGTAGTCGCCTATGACGTGGGTTACAGTTACGATGGCCGTGTCTACCACACCGAGCGCCACAACCACCCCGGTGCACAAATACGCCTGGATATTAACTTGAGCCCCTACTAATCACTAATTACCCTAAGTAATTTGCACAAAAAAATTGGTGGATTTGATCCTGACGGGTTACCAAGCGCCAATCCGCAAGGCTAAAATCCACCTGAATATTTAAAAACTGACCCGATACTGCTCTCAAGTTAGGCGCAGTCAGCCAGTTAGCGCCGCTTGAACCTCTGCGCAGGACCTTGCCATGTTTGTTTCCCGCTTTACCAAAGCCATATCCCGCTGGCTGCTCGCACTGGCCCTGGCCAACGGTGCCAGCCTGGCACTGGCTGGCGACAAGGATA
Source organism: Cellvibrio sp. (assembly GCA_050305995.1). Lineage (GTDB taxonomy): Bacteria > Pseudomonadota > Gammaproteobacteria > Pseudomonadales > Cellvibrionaceae > Cellvibrio. Next base: position 89,356 of record JBNLGJ010000047.1, on the reverse strand, counting down.
TTATCCAGGGCGACCTGGAAGCTGGCGCAGCGGCGAATCAAGGCCAGGCCAAACAATTGGTCGATCCCCCCACCGAAATCCCCGCTCCGCGCCTTAGCCCGGCAGATGCCGCAAACCTTGTGCGCGAAAAACTGGGCGGCCAGGTGATGAGCGTAAGCACCAGACACAATCCCAAGGGAACTATTTACGGGGTCAAAATTCTTAATTCCGGGCGCATGCGCGTCATACTGGTCGATGGCCAAACCGGGCAGCTACTTAACTGATCCCTATTTCCAACCCATAACAAACCAACACAGGATCTACCCATGCGCATATTGGTAGTAGAAGATGAACAGGGGCTGCGCGAGCAAATTGCGCAGCTGATAGCCAGCGAAAAATACGCCTGTGACACAGCCGCCGACGGCCGCGATGGCCTCTTCCTGGGATGCGAATATGCTTACGATCTAGCGATTATCGATCTTGGCCTGCCGCTGATTGAAGGCACCCAAGTGATCCGCGAGCTGCGCGCTAAGGGGCGCAACTTCCCCATACTCATTTTGACCGCGCGCGGCAACTGGCAGGATAAAGTTGAAGGACTGGAAGCTGGCGCCGATGACTATCTTACCAAACCATTTCACCCAGAGGAGCTGCGCGCGCGCATCCATGCACTACTGCGCCGCGCCAGTGGTCACGCCTCCTCGGTGCTGAACTATGGCCCTGTTACTATAGATACCAGCGCCAAGCGAGTTTATCGCGATGGCAGCGAGGTGGAACTGACGGGTTTTGAATACAACACCCTCACCTACCTGGCGCTAAACGCCGGCAAAAACATTTCCAAACTAGAGCTGACCGAGCACCTTTACGCCCAGGATTACGACCGCGACAGCAATGTGATTGAAGTGTTTGTCGGTCGCCTGCGCAAAAAACTCGACCCAGATGGCAGCCTCAACCTGATTAGTACCCAGCGCGGACTCGGTTACCGCTTTAATCTCGAAAAAGCCCAGTGAGTCAACTGCGCACCCGCTTTGCATCTATAGCGGCGCGGCTGCTGTTTGCATCCGCGCTACTGCTGCCCATGTTTCTGGGGCTGACCGGTTTTTTCCTCGATCGAGCCTTTGAAAACAGCCTGGAAGTCGCCGAAAATGCCCGTCTACGCGGCCATATAAACCTGCTCTTTAGCGTCGCAGAAATGCCCGAAGGCAGTGAAGGTCGCCAGGGACTGCGCATGCCGTTAACACTGATTGAGGCCAACTTTGAGCAGCCCAACTCCGGCCTCTACGCTTATATTTTCAACGACCAGCAGCAACTGGTGTGGCACTCCAACTCCGCCGCACTGGATCGCCCGCCCAGCTTTGCCAGCCTGGCCGCCGAGAACAGGCCAGGGGAGATGGTCATCACCCAAAAAGTTCTGCATCGCAAGCGTTTTTTTATCGCCCATTACGATGTGCTCTGGGAGGACGCCAAGGGCAAACCCCACCCCTTCCGCTTTATTGTTATGCACTCGGCGGCGGAATATAAAAGCGAACTTTCCGCCTACCGCAAACAACTCTGGCGCTGGCTGGGCCTGGCGGGGTTGTTATTGTTGGCCGTGCAGGTGCTGATTATGCGCTGGGGCTTGCACCCACTGGTGGACCTAACTCGAGCGCTCAAAGCCATGCAGATTGGCGATACCAGCAATATCGAGGGCGATCATCCGGTGGAACTGCAAAAGCTGGTGGACAATCTCAATCAGGTGCTGGCACGGGAGCAATCGCTGCGCCAGCGCTACCGCAACAGTTTGGCCGACCTGGCCCACAGCCTGAAAACACCACTGGCTGTACTGCAGAGCAAACTCGATAACAGCAGCAGTGAGGAACTGCGCCAAACCGCCAGCGAGCAGGTGGCGCGGATGAACCAAGTAGTCACCTATCAGCTGCAGCGCGCCGTCTCTAGTCAACAGGCGGGCACCACCCGTCGCACCCGATTGGAACCATTAGTTCAGCGCTTACTAAGCGCCCTACATAAGGTTTACGCAGGCAAAAACATTCACCACGAATGCAACCTGACCAACGGCTCCACAGTGGCGGGCGACGAGCAGGACATGATGGAGCTGCTTGGCAATTTGCTCGAAAACGCCTTCAAGTACGGCCACTCCAAAGTGCAACTACGCAGCAGCCTGCAGGGCAACTACCTGCAAATCGATGTGGAAGACGATGGTCCAGGCGTCCCTCTGGACGAGCGCGAGCGCATTCTTGAGCGCGGCCAGCGGCTGGACACCAATAAGCCAGGCCAGGGGATTGGCCTGGCCGTTGCCGCTGAAATTATTCGCAGCTATCAAGGGCGCATCCAGGTTGACACCTCCAGCCTTGGCGGTGCCAAGTTTAGCCTTCTCCTCCCCCTACTCCCGAGCTAGTTTTTTTGCTTACAACCAAGCTGTAAGAAAATCTCACATCTGATGTGCGAAATATCTCACACGCGAATTGTCATTCTCCTTACACCACGCGGTGACAGCGGCGCCTGTCCCCAAACCGGCAACAAGCGGATACTGACACCATAGCGCAATCAATCTGCGCCCAGTACTCAACCAAATTTCGCGCAACCAATGATACGAATGCGTTAGCTGCGGCCAGGATGGCCGCGCCAGGAGAGAAAAATGTCAGCCAGAACCTGTATTGCGGTGGATTCAACATGCGACCTCCCCGCCAAGTTTATCCAGCAGCACAACATTGAGGTCTTACCAATTTACATCAACCACAAAGATGGCCAGGCACTGGACTACCGCGACCCTCAAGCGATGTACAACTTTTACAAAAGCCACACCCGCGAACGCTACGGCCTGGCGCAGTCTGATCCTCTGTCGGTCAATGACATGACCTGTATCCTCAAGGATAAGCTGCTGCCCAAATACGACCTGGTTCAGGTTGTAACTATTAACAGCAAAAAGAGTGATGTGTTCAAACGCATCTCTGAGGCAGCCCTGGTTAACGAGCCCAAGTTTCGCGAACTAGAAAAAGCCGAAGGACGCTCGCCTTTCCGCATCCGCCTGTACGACTCAATGTCCATGTTTACCGGCCACGCCCTGCTGGTGTATGAACTGGTAAAACGCATCCATGTCGACAAGCTAGCGCTAAATCGCTCAATCCGCGAAATCGACAATATGCGCGACCAGGTCTATGGCTATCTGATCCCTAATGACCTCTCTTATATGCGCGAGCGCCGCCATCTGCGCAAAGGCGATAACAATATTTCATGGATTAACTTCCAATTGGCCAGCGCATTCAACCTGCGCCCCATAGTGCAATTGCACCGTGGCGAAACTGACAAAATAGATACCGGCAGAGGCTTTTGGGGTGCGCTGGAAAAACTCTTTGATCACGTTAAAAAACAAGTGGCGCTCGGCCTGACCAGCGAAGTCATCGCCATGAGTTACGGCGGCCTATTGGAGGAAATTAAAGACGAGCCGATTCTGTTACAGTTCCGCGAGTTCTGTAATCAGCACGGTATTAAAACCATGCTGTCGATGATGAGCATGACCGGCGCGATCAATGTTGGCCCCAAATCTTTTGCCCTCTCGTTTGCCACCGACAACGAGCTGAATTAACAAGCACTAATCTTGCGTCCACAAAAAAGCCCCCGCTCCTGCGAGCGGGGGCTTTTTTATTTTCTACGAACAACTATTGGAGCCCAAACATCACACCAACATAAGCGAAATACGCCAGCAAAAATACAGCACCCTTCCAGCGATTAAGCGACATGCCAAACCAAAGAAACACCAGCAGAGCTATGGAGACAGCCAACATAATCCATTGATCCACGGCCATCAGGCGCCCAGTAAAAGGCATGGGTTGAATGATTGACGCCACACCGAGAATATTAAGAAGGTTAAAAATATTGCTGCCCAGCACATTACCCACCACGACATCGGTATGGCGGCGCAGCGCGGCCACTATAGTAGCGGCCAACTCAGGCAGCGAAGTGCCCACAGCCACTACCGTCAAACCTATAACCGCATCAGACACACCCAAGGTTTTAGCCAAGCCAATTGCACCCAATAAAAAGCGATCAGCACCGTAAATCAGCATGGCAAAGCCCAGCGCCAAGTAGAGCAAAATCATCGGCACTGCCATTTGCGGCATTTCCACATCTGGCTCTGCTTCATTACCCGCAGAGATATCCTCACACTCGGTGCGATAAGCCCAGACCAAGTAGCCCACCAGCGCCGCCACTAGAACCACCCCCTCCCAACGCGCCAAACCGCCAAAACTGGCCAAGCCCATAAACAGCAAAGTTGCCGCTATAAGCGCAAAGCCATCGCGCTTAAAACTGTGCAGATGTATAACCAGCGGCGTAATTAGGGCGCCAACACCGAGGATCAGCAGAATATTGGCGATATTGCTGCCAATCACATTGCCTAAGGCAATTTCTGGTTGCCCGCCAAGAGAGGCTTTAACCGATACCACCAACTCCGGCGCCGAGGTGCCAAACCCTACTATCGCCAAACCGGCCAACAGCGGCGATACTCCCAAGCGCTTGGCAGCCGCCAGAGCGCCGCGCACTACAGCCTCACCACCAAAGGTGAGCAACGCCAGGCCCAGCAACAACCACATCAAGTTCAACATGTAAAACTCCCGTAAACAATTTGGCGCTTAATATACACGCACAGCCCCCACTTTTGGCTCAACTGAGAAGAATTATCAGCAGCACAAATAAAAACACCCGGCAAGCCGGGTGTTTTTTACTCAGATAAAAGTTTAAGCCTCATAACCTTTGGGGTTTTGCGACTGCCAGCGCCAGGTATCCACCATCATCCGCTCCAGGTCGAATACCGCCTCCCAACCCAGTTCGGATTTGGCCCTGTCGGCATTAGCGTAACAACTGGCGATATCACCTGTGCGACGCGGCACTATCTTAAAAGGTACCGAGCGACCGCTGGCCACTTCAAAAGCTTTGATCATTTGCAGCACCGAGTAACCGCAACCCGTGCCCAGGTTGTATTCGCGGCAGCCCTTGCCGGATTTTTCCAGGCCTTCCAGAGCGGCCACGTGGCCGCGCGCCAGATCCACCACATGGATGTAATCGCGCACCCCGGTGCCATCAACAGTGTTGTAGTCATCACCAAACACGCTCAGCTGCTGTAACTTGCCAATGGCCACCTGGGAGATATAGGGCACCAGGTTATTGGGAATGCCCGCCGGATCTTCACCGATCAGGCCTGACTCATGAGCTCCCACCGGGTTGAAGTAGCGCAGCAGCGTAAAATTCCACTGGCTGTCAGGTGCCTTGGCAACATCGCGCAGCATCTCTTCCACCATCAACTTACTGCGGCCATAGGGGTTGGTGGCCGAGGTGGCAAAGCTCTCATCAATGGGCACCGAAACCGGGTCGCCATACACAGTCGCCGAAGAGCTGAAAATCATTTTCCACACACCGAACTCTTGCATCACCTCCGCCAGCGACAGAGTGCCAGCCACATTGTAGCGATAGTATTTCAGTGGAATCTGGTTGGACTCGCCCACCGCCTTAAGACCGGCAAAGTGCATCACCGCCAGGATCTTGTGGGAGGCAAAAACGTCTGCCAAGGCGTCTTTGTCATTGATATCAATTTGGTAAAAAGCCGGCTCAACCCCCGTAATCTGCGCCACACGCTTAAGCGCCTCCGCCTTGGAGTTGCACAGGTTGTCCACCACAACCGGGAAATAGCCACTATTAATAAGCTCAACACAGACGTGGCTACCTATATAGCCAGCACCACCGGTCACTAATACTTGAGGGGAGGAAGGAGAAACGTTACTCATGGGGATTCCTTGGGTTGCCAGACCTGCGCCAAAGGCGATGGACGGCAGTATAGCGGATTTTGAGAAGCCCCAATTAAATCATATAATTATTACTTTTTGAAGTTTTAGAATGACAACCGCCTGCTCGATGAAGAGCCGGCAAAGTCCAATCAAAACACACCAAAATACGGTTTTATAACGCCTTGGCCGCTCTGGATGGAATGGTAATGTTAGGAATCTGATATTGATTTATGGCGCAACGCAGCTGCATCAGCTCGTTGTAATTTAAATATTCGGTAGTCACCCCGTGAATTAAGTTTTGCCCTGTAGCAGACTGAGCATTAAACACGGTACAAGCATTTGCACCTGAAGAATCAACTGCAATAAACTTATCAAATGGGCTTTTAGTCGCAAACAAATCTTTAGCATTCAGTGTAGGAGAAATGTCCATTGCCAATGCGCTTACTGTTGGGATGAAGGTAATTTGCTGTTTTTGCGCTGGATTATATTCTTTAAAATTAGCGGCGGTTTCTTTAAGGTGAAGATACGCAACATAAAACTGATATTCGTAACTACCCGGAACGTTATCATAATAAACATCACCGCGTTTTTTAGAATACCAATCAAAACTCTCGTTAAGCTCACCAAATCTAGTATCCGTCAAATAAAACTTGAATGAAGCTATAGCCTCTCCCTCATCAGTTGAAGCCGCCTGTTTTCCATTAGCGCCAAGTAGGCTACCCGCGGTTACGGCAACTCTAACGAGCTTTTGCGGGAAGTCACCTCCAACTGCCTTATGAAAGCTGGGCCCAGCGATCAACATTTCACGTGCAGCTGGACTGTTATAGATATATTGGACTCGCTTCAACTCAGAGGGCGTGAAACCCAAGAAGTGGTCATCAAGCTTACTCACCAATCCATCAACAGTATCCTGTAAATCCATTGGGGCATTTGCCCCCATATGCGGACTATCATAGGAAACATACAAAGACACTTGATGATTTACACCAGCAACTTCCATATTGTGCAATGCTTTACGGGCGACTATTCCACCCATACTATAGCCAATTACAACCGTTGGAATATTACCCGTTTTAGCAGCGTTAATTTCCTGGATAATTTGCTGCAACAAACTGGCATTTTTATCCATAGAGTCACCGTCATTGGGGAAGTGAACAATAAATACATCCCTGCCAACATATCCAGGGGCGTTAAACACCAATTGATTGAAACCAGCATCATAGTATCTTTCAGTAGGAATTTTGTTTTCTGGATCGTAACCCTCAACAACTATAACAGGACGATCAAGAATGCCGTCTTCAGAGTAGGCCAGATAGTTAGAGCTTAAGGGGCGAGATGAAAATACATTCGCAGAGGACTTTAAACTAACGACTCCAAATATAACCTCACTACCATTAGGATGTGGGTCTAAATTGAAGTCATATTTTTGAGTATCCTCAACGCGAGTTACATGCGAAACACACATTCTTTCGCATGTAACTAATGCAGGACGAAAACAGCCGCCCTTAGGTGTGCAAGCTATTGAGGGCATAGTAACCTCAGAGACTATTTCATTTCCACAGGTCAGCCGATAGGTTGTTCGTGTAGCATCTCCTATAAATCCTCGAGGAGTGCGTATTTGGGGATGAAACTCAGTTTTCAAACAGTTTTTGGTAAACTCATCTTTTGCTCCTTCTCCATAAACAAGCTTTCCTGCATTTGCGAACTGACAAAACAACAAAGTAAATACTAAAAAACCAAATAACTTCATAATAAACTCCTTGTAAAAAAAATACCCCCAGCGAATGCCGGGGGTATTAGGGTATTAAACTAGAAAAATAATTTCCAGATTATTCGCCCAGTGGCAACGCCAAAGTCACGACAAATTTAGGCTCATTGTTTGCCTCAGATACGCCCCTGTCTATCACTTTACCCAACGTAAAAGTCAGATTGTCATTGTACGCATAACTTAAATCCAAGTGAGTCACACCATCATAGGCACCACTATCATCTGAGTGGGTTCCCACTAAAGCAGTAAATTTCTTATAGGTCGCGCTCAAAGTTGCGTAGGTGTAATTATCATCGGCAAGAAGATTACCAACGCCTAAGCGATACATGGCCTTAAATGACAAATCTTCGCTAGCTGCATAGCCGAGAGTCACAGCTACGTCCGATATATCGTCAAATCCATAGTTATTGCCGCCTGGTACAGACGGGTACATATAAGTGGTGTAGTTCAGATCTACAGAGACAGGGCCCGCATCAAACGAATATCCAGCATACCAATCCCACTCAGTACCATTCACGACATCCCCAGACGAAGCCCAAATTCCAGTGTAAAAGCCCGCACCACTTACGTTTACGTCAGCGATCAGCGCCGCGCCGCCGCCCAGGTCATATCCCCTCCAGTAGTACATATTGGAGGCGGATACAGAAGCAGCAGTTTCATAAGCGTGTGCAGCTGGAGCTACCATGCCGGCCATTGCAGACAGGGCTACAGCACCAGCGAGTAATTTTTGTTTCATCTTCATGAGTTCATCCTCTAGTTTTTGGTAATCACACTTGGTCTTAGTAAAGCTATTGATAAATCACCTTAGCTTGACTGACATATTGCAGTTCCCAAGCCAATTTTATTTTTTATTTTTAAATCAATTAGTTACCTATTGAATACAAGATTGCATACCCACACTCAACAAAGATAATGCACTATAAATGATCACAACAAATGCCCTGCGAGTGATGACACGCACCAAAACAACTCACTTATGGCGAAAAGTGTCGCGCCTTATCGCTTCGAGCTCCCGAATCAGCTCTTCATCTGGCCCATAGCTACTTCTGAGCATCTTCTGCAGCAAGCTGGTATCCACCCGTTCCAGCCAGCGGCGCAGGGGTAAACCTGTGTAGATCAGCAAACCCAGCAACACCAAGGCGACACCCAGGTAGCCGCTCGCACTTAGCTGTTCTTGCGCTATTAAGGCTCCAAGCGTCAGCGCCAATACAGGTGTAATCAGGGTCACCATAGAGACACTGGTCGCCGATAAGTGGCGGAGAATGTAAAAAAATAATCCGGCACCAAGCAGCGAGCCGATAATGGCCAGATAGACCAGGGACCCGCCCGATTTTTGTGAAATAGTGTGCGGTATCTGGCCATCGGCAATCAGCCACACCAGCAACAAACCCGGCAGCGCGAGCAACAGTGATCCTGTTGCCTGATTAAACGCGCCTGCTGGCTGCTCGCCCCCCAGGTAGGTAATTTTTTTTACCATTACGCTGCTCAAACTAAATAACAAGCCAGAGACAATTACCCCGAGCACTCCCAGCCCGGCATTTTTTTCAAGCGAAAACTGATGCGCAAAAATTACCGTCAAACCTGCAATCGCAATAAGCAATGCAATAACACGTCTAGGTGAAAACGGATTTTCTTTTAGCAGCCAAAAGCTCATCACTCCAGTAAAAAATGGTGTGAGCGAAAACAACACTGCCATCAACCCGGAGGGAATAAATTTTGCCGACCAATAAATAATGGGCATATTGGGGAAAATAGTGAGCGATGCCGCGCCGTAAATTTTCCAGTGACGGGCAAGCTGCAGTGGTCGTGCAAAGAGCCAACCAATAACCAATGCCAAAGGCAATGCGAGCAGTGTACGGCCGGTAGCCGCGGCAATAAAACTGAGACTGTCACTGCTCCACTTAATGGCCAGCGGTGTAGTCGCCCATATCAGAACTACTGATAAATATGCGAGAAAAACGGCCACGATAAGGCTCCTTGTTGGTTATCATGCAAGGCCTTCGCAGCAAAATTGGGCACCTTAAAAACACAGAGGCCGCAGTTTTTGCTGCGGCCTCTGGTAGAAGAATTTTTCTTTCGACTCTTACCTGTCGTCCGCCCATAAACGCGCATATACCGCAAACCAAATGGTTCGCAGCACGGATTTATTCATTGGGCAATGGTGCAGAGACATAGGTATTAACTGAGTTGATTAAATGAGTGTCGACTCTAATTCAATTCTCAAATACCCACAAGTTATTTCGATATAATTTTTTGCATTAAGATTTTACCTTATACTCAAGTGAATTTTTTTCGGTTTCTACACATGAAAACTTATCTGGTAGGCGGAGCTATTCGCGACAAACTACTCGGTCGTCCGATAACAGAAAAAGACTGGCTAGTCGTTGGCAGTTCGCCCGCGCAAATGCAGACCCTGGGATTCACTCCCGTGGGCAAAGACTTCCCGGTATTTTTGCACCCACAAAGCAAAGAGGAGTACGCCCTGGCGCGCACCGAGCGCAAAACCGGCCAGGGCTATGGCGGCTTTAGTTTTTACTGCGGCGCAGAGGTCAGCCTTGAAGATGACCTTATCCGCCGCGACCTCACCGTTAATGCCATGGCCGAAGATGAGCAAGGCCAAATTATCGATCCCTACGGCGGTCAGGCAGATTTACACGCGCGACTATTGCGCCATGTATCCCCCGCCTTTGCCGAGGATCCGGTGCGCATACTGCGTGTGGCTCGTTTTGCCGCACGCTACCATCACCTGAGTTTTAGCGTCGCCTTCGAGACACTGAGCCTGATGCGACAAATGGTGGAGTCCGGAGAAGTAGATCATTTGGTGCAGGAGCGAATTTGGAAAGAAACCCAGCGCGCGCTCGGCGAGGCCAATCCCGAAGTCTATTTTGATATTTTGCGCCAATGTGGGGCTCTAAAGCGCTTGATACCCGAGCTGGATGCACTTTTTGGTGTTCCACAAACCCCGGAACATCACCCCGAAATAGATACAGGTATTCATAGCCTTATGGCTTTGCAACAGGCCGTGATACTCAGCCCCGAGCCATTGGTGCGCTTTGCCGCCCTGCTCCACGATTTAGGCAAAGGTGCCACCCCCCAGGCGGAATGGCCGCGCCATATCGCCCACGAGGTGCGCGGCCTGGCGCTGGTAAAAAGTGCCTGCGAACGCCTGGGGGCACCGCGAGATTACAAGGAGCTGGCACTGCTGGTAGCGGAGTGGCACACCCACTGCCACAGAGCGATGGAACTCAAAGCTGCCACACTATTAAAAACATTGCAGGGAACCGATGCACTGCGCCGCCCGGAGCGGTTTGAGCTATTCCTGCTAAGCTGCGAAGCCGATGCGCGGGGGCGCACTGGCTTTGAAAACCGCGCCTACCCCCAGGCAGATTTTATGCGCCACGCCCTTGCCTGTTGCCAGAAAGTCTCTGCCAAAGAACTGCAAACCCAGGGGATAAGCGGTCGCGATCTGGGCGAAGCTTTAAACAAGCGCCGCCTGCAAGAACTACAGCAACTGGCACAACCGAAATTACAATAACAAAAGCTAGAGCAAAAGGAGTTTTCCATGAATTCAATTACTGCCGGGGTCGCCTTAGTCACAGGTGGTGCTAGGCGCATAGGCGCACAGATCAGCCGGCAGCTCCATAGCCAGGGCTTCAACCTACTGGTGCACTATCACAAATCTGAACAACAGGCACAGCAACTCATTGAGGAGCTAAACGCACAGCGTCCCGATTCGGCGCTAGCGATTAAGGCCGACCTCGGTGACAACCTGGCAATTAGTCAGCTCGCCCAGCAAAGCCTTGCTCGCTGGGCGCGCCTAGACTTACTGATTAATAACGCTTCGAGTTTTTATCCCACGCCCCTGGGCGAGGTTAGTGAACAGATGTGGGATGATATGTTTGCCAGCAACCTCAAGGCGCCCTTCTTTTTAGCCCAAGCTCTGGCACCGGCACTTAAAGCCAGTAGTGGCAGCATTATTAATATCGCCGACATTTATGCCGAGCGGCCACTGGCCAACCACAGCGTCTATTGCATTGCCAAAGCGGGCAATGTGATGCTAACCAAAAGCCTGGCCAAGGAACTCGCCCCGGGTGTACGCGTCAATGGTATTGCTCCGGGGGCAATACTCTGGCCAGAAAAGGAAGCCGTCAGCGATGACATTAAATCCAACCTTCTGGAAAAAACTCTGCTGCAACAACGGGGCAAGCCCGAGGATATAGCGCGCACTATTCTGTTCCTCACCCGTGAGGCGCCCTATATCACCGGCCAAATTATTACCGTGGACGGCGGGCGCTCACTCACAATCTAATTAACTTATTGAGGAAAATAGATGATTCGCGCACAGCTTTGGCGAGAGGATGACAACTGGCAATGCGGCGGAATCGAGCTAATCGACCAGTGGCGCAATGACGAAAAAAGTTTTATCTGGATTGACCTGCAGGGCGAATCCCCGGAGACCGAGCGCAAATGGCTGCTGAGTTTTGGCTGCCACACCCTGGCGGTGGAAGACGTGCAGCGTTTTCGCCACCCGCCTAAATACGAGCACTTTGACGATAACACCCTCATCCTCTATCGCGGCATCACCGAGTTTAACCAGGACCTCACCATAGAGCAGATGACCATCGCGCTCTTTGCTGGCAAGCGCAGCCTGATCAGCTGCCACGCGCGCAACTCCATGGCAATAAAACACTATTGGGAAAATGCCCGCAGCGAAAACCTGTTAATCAGCCCCGGCCTGCTCGCCACGCGCATTATGCGCTTCTCGGTGGGGCGCTATCTGGATGCGATTCTCACCTTTGAACCGCGCCTGACCGAGCTTGAGGACGCCATGCAGGAGCGCCCCAACGATGACACTATGCGCGAACTAATTGCCTACCAATCGCGCCTGCGCAAACTCAAGCGCATTTTCAGTTACCACGAACGCATGATTGGCAACCTGCGCGAGGATATTTCTGAAATGCTGGTAAAAGAAGATGGCGACATAGAACACGCCCTGCAGGATTTATACGAGCGCTGCGAACGCCTGCACGGCCTGTGCACCATGTATTACGAGATCTGCGGCGACCTGATTAACGGCTACCTCTCCATCACCTCGCACATGCTTAACAACACCATGCGCGTGTTGACGGTAATTACCGCGGTATTTGTCCCGCTTACGTTTATTGCAGGAATTTACGGCATGAACTTTGAGTACATGCCCGAACTGCACTGGCACTTTGGCTACTTTTACAGCCTGGGCGCCATGGCCCTGGTAGCTGTGCTATTTGGCTGGGTGGCCTATAAAAAATGGCTTTGATTTGATGCGCGGGAAATCACGCGGCCGCGCCATTCAAAATCTATTGGCCACAGCTGCTGCGAGGACTGATCGTAAGCGCGCCATAGGTCGCCATAGCTTTGCCGCCAATGCGGGTGCAGCTGTTCCGCGGCAATTTCCGCCAGCGGCAAAAGCACAAAAGCGTTTTGGGTTATTTCCGCGCGCGGCAAACTCACCCCCGACTCTTCACCGACAAAATCGCCATAGGTGAGAATATCTATATCCAAAGTGCGCGGGCTGAATTTCGGACCTGAGCGCTTACGGCCATTGGCGTCTTCGATTTTTTTTAAGGTTTCAGAGAGTTCGCCAATCGTTAAATGGGTTTGCGCGCCGACCACCAGATTAAAAAAATTACTGCCATCAAAGCCGATCGATTTACTTTCGTACACCGAGGAAATTTGCATTTCACCGCAGAGTGCGGCGAGCGCATCCAGTCCCGCGATTAGATGTTTGTGACGCTCGACATTGCTGCCCAGGCTTAAATAAATTTGCACCATATTCGCATCCATATTTAGCCTTGGGCTGAGGGCTTTTCGCCGCGCTCTATAACCAACCCCACATCGCGTGCGCCGCGCACCGCGCCCGGTTTACTCAAGCGCAGACGCAGCCAGGGCACAGTAAATTCTTCGCGAATTAGCTTGGCCAGTTCTTCCGCCAGGGTTTCCACCAAAAGTGCGTTGCGCCCCTCGACATAACTGATCAACCGCTTGGAAACGGCTTTGTAGTTGAGCGCGAACTGAATGTCGTCAGTAGCGGCCGCCTGGCGAATATCAGTCGCCATTTCCAGATCGATACTCACCGTCTGGCGCACCTGCCGCTCCCAATCGTAAATGCCGATAATGGTGTCTATGCGCAGATCGCGGATGTAAACAATATCCATAAGGAAAAGGCCTTAATAAAAAACAAATAATTACAGCGGTGGCAGGCTATCGAGCGGCCAGCGGGCTTTGACGTTAATCGGCAGGTCTTCGCACTGGCCGGCGAGCAGGCGCTGGCAGCCAGCATAGGCGATCATGGCGCCATTGTCGGTGCAAAACTCGTGGCGCGCATAAAAAACCTTGGCGCCGATTTTGGCCAACTCGCTATCCAAATCGGCGCGCAGTTTTTTATTGGCCGAAACACCACCGGCAATCACCAGGGTTTTCATTCCGGTTTGCTCCAGGGCGCGCTTGCATTTGATGACCAGGGTATCCACTACAGCGGCCTGGAAGCCAGCAGCTATATCCGCACAGGTTTGATCATCGGGCAGGCCGTTGGCCTCTTTATTCTGATTGACGATGGTAAGCGTGGCCGTTTTTAAGCCGCTAAAGCTGAAATCCAACCCGGGGCGATCCACCATGGGGCGCGGAAACTTAAAGCGCGCCGCATCGCCCTGTTCTGCCAATTTGGCAATTTGCGGGCCGCCCGGGTAATCCAGGTCGAGCATCTTGGCCGCCTTATCAAAGGCTTCGCCGGCGGCATCATCTATAGATTCGCCCAGCAGCTGGTACTCACCTATGGCATCCACTTGCACCAGCTGGGTGTGGCCACCGGACACCAACAGCGCCACAAACGGAAATTGCGGCGGCGTCGCCTCCAGCATAGGCGCCAACAGGTGCCCTTCCATATGATGCACACCTATGGCGGGCACCTTCCAGGCATAGGCGAGGGAGCGACCAAAGGCGGCGCCCACCATAAGCGCGCCAATCAAACCCGGGCCGGAGGTATAGGCAATAGCATCTATATCGCCCGCAGCCGAGCCGGAGGCCTCCATGACCTCATTAATAAGCGGCAACAACTTACGCACATGGTCGCGCGAGGCCAGCTCGGGCACTACGCCGCCGTATTCGGCATGCAAGGCAATTTGACTGTAGAGGCGATGGGCCAGTAGGCCGCGCTCGCTGTCATAGACAGCCACACCGGTTTCATCACAGGAAGTTTCCAGCCCAAGGACTCGCATAAACACTCGCCATTAACACGCCATAGATAGGATAGAGCCGGGAATCTGGTGATTTAATAACCAGGCAACCCCAGGGGGCGACTATAATAAAGGCTCAACCTCCGCATAACCAGAAGCAGATTTCTCCAATTTGGCATCGGACTAAGGTTGCAGCCCTGGGGAGAAGTGTATAGAATCCGCACCCCTCGGGCAGCCGCCGGCAGCTTTTTAGTCGCTATGGCTCAGGCTGGCCAACCAAGACATCATTTTTGAACAACAGGTACAAACATGCCTTCAGTAAAACTTAAAGAAAACGAACCCTTTGATGTAGCTCTGCGCCGTTTCAAGCGCGCCTGTGAAAAAGCAGGCATTCTGGCCGATGTACGCGCTCGCGAGTGCTACGAGAAGCCCACCACTGTACGTAAGCGTCAAGCGGCGGCTGCAGTTAAGCGTCACGCTAAAAAGGTACAACGCGAATCCAAAAAGTTTACTCGCCTGTATTAATAGGCTGGTAAGCCTGTTAAATCGTCCCCGACCTTTTAACAGCCTGCGAGTTAACTTGTGGTACCTCCAACAGAGTCGACTATGAGCAACACATCGCTGAAAGACCGCATAAATGATGCCTTGAAAACCGCAATGCGCTCCAAACAAAAAGAGCGCGTTGCGGTTTTGCGTCTTGTTATGGCGGAATTCAAACGCATTGAAGTTGACGAGCGCATCGCGGTGGACGACACCCGCGCCCTCGCCTTGCTGGATAAAATGGTCAAGCAGCGCCGCGACTCGGAACAACAGTACCGCACTGCCGGCCGCGCCGAACTGGCCGAGCAGGAAGCCTATGAAATAGGTGAAATCTCTGCCTTTCTACCTGCAGCTCTCAGCCCCGCCGAGCTGGACACCATTGTCAGCCGGGCCATTACCGACGCTGGCGTAAGCGAAGCGCGCGATATGGGCAAGGCCATGGCGCTCATCAAGCCCCAAGTGCAAGGGCGCGCCGACATGGGTGAAGTGAGCA
This sequence comes from Cellvibrio sp., assembly GCA_050305995.1. GTDB lineage: Bacteria > Pseudomonadota > Gammaproteobacteria > Pseudomonadales > Cellvibrionaceae > Cellvibrio. Next base: position 73,591 of record JBNLGJ010000047.1, on the reverse strand, counting down.
AACTGCTCAAAACCAAAATATCCGGCTAACTGGCCTGCCCCTCGGCGGCTATACTAGCCAGCCACAATCACCTTCGAATTGACTTGTTTGCATGGCTGGCCTGATCCCGCAAAGCTTTATTGACGACCTGCTTGATCGCGTCGACATAGTTGATGTGGTGGACACGCGCGTCAAACTCAAGCGTACCGGCAAAAACTACAGCGCCTGCTGCCCCTTTCACGAAGAAAAAACCCCCTCGTTTACCATCAGCCCTGAAAAGCAGTTTTACTATTGCTTTGGCTGCGGCGCCAGCGGCAACGCCCTAGGCTTTGTCATGGATTACGAGCGCCTCAGCTTCCCCGAAGCCGTAGAGCAACTGGCGCGGGTAGCTGGCCTGGAGGTACCCCGGGAAGTACAGAGCGAGGCCGAGGTTAAGCGCGAGCAGGAAAAGAAAAGCATCTACAGCCTGCTGGAAAAAGCCGACCAGTTCTACCAGCAGCAATTGCGCCACCACCCCAGCAAAGCGGTGGCTGTTAACTACCTGAAAGGCCGCGGCCTGGATGGCAAAGCTGCCAAAGCCTATGGCATCGGCTTTGCCCCGCCCGGCTGGGACAACCTGCTCAAAGCCCTGGGTCAAAACGACGACGACAAGCATCTGCTTATCCAGGGCGGCATGCTCATCCACCAGGAACAGGACAAAAAACTTTACGATCGTTTCCGCCATCGCATTATGTTCCCCATCCGCGACCTGCGCGGGCGGGTGATCGGCTTTGGTGGACGGGTGCTGGGCGACGACAAACCCAAGTACCTCAACTCACCCGAGACCCCGGTATTTCATAAGGGCCAGGAACTTTACGGCCTTTACGAAGCGCGCCTGGCCTACCGCGAACTGCCGCGCCTGCTGGTGGTGGAGGGCTATATGGATGTCGTTAGCCTGGCCCAATTCGGCATCAACTACGGGGTGGCCACTCTGGGTACCGCCTGCGGCCCGGACCACCTGGAAAAAGCCTTTAAATACACCAGCGAAGTGGTGTTCTGCTTTGACGGCGACAAGGCAGGCCGCAGCGCCGCCCTGCGCGCCCTGGACGCTTCTCTGGAGGCCATGACTGACGGTCGCACGGTAAAATTTTTATTTTTACCCGAGGGCGAGGACCCGGACACATTGGTGCGTCAAACCGGCCCGGAAAAATTTGAGCGGATGATCGAACTGGCGGTGCCGCTGGAGGACTATTTGTTTGATGCCGCTGCCGATGGCCTGAATATTCGCACCCTGGAGGGCCGCGCCAAATTCAGCAAGCGCGCTGCGCCCCTGCTTGATCGTCTGCCCAAGGGGGTATTTCGCGAGCTGATGTTTGAAAGCCTTGCCACCCGCACCGGCCTCAGCCGCAGCCTGCTGCAGGAACTGATCAGCCAGAGCGACAAGAGCGAAAGCATTATTCCCAAGGAAAAGTCCGTCACCCACAAAAGCGCCGACGAACTGCCAGCTCAGGTGGCCATGCCGCGCCGCGACCAGCCAATTCAGGAGTTTCAAGCCAAACCCCAGGCAGCGCCCCGCCGCCCAGAGCATCACCCGCGGCAGATACCCAGCACACCACCGGCCAATTACCTACCCGCAGACCAGACCGCCGATTACGATATTTACGAGCACTATGGTCAAGCGCAGGATGCACCACCGGCTGACTACGAGACACTGTACGAGCACCCGGAGCGCAAGCATCGAGGGCAGAGCAACAAAGGTGGATTTACCGCAGACCGACCCAGCCGCTACCTGATGCCGCCAGCGCAAAAAGCCCTGGCATTGCTGCTTGGCCATACCGAACTGGCTGCCCTGGAGCCGGACCACGACACCTGGCTGGCGCAAACTGATCACCACCAATTGATGCTCGGGCGCCTGCTCAAAGTGCTGCACGAGCGCCCCCATTACAACCTGTCGCACCTGATCGGTTATTGGCGCGGGGTTTATGGCGCCGAAAACACTGAGCTGCTGGCAGGTATTGCCGGGCATGATCTGCTGCAAGCAGCCAGCGCCCTAACCCAGCCGAGGCAAGATAAACCAGCCAAAGCCGACTATGACACCCAGACAGCGTTTAGCGCCGCACTTAACAAACTACGCCTGCATCAAGTTCACAAAAAGAGCGCAGAATCCCTGGCTAAATTAAAAAGCGCCGACTTTACTCAACTCAGTAAAGAAGAGCGCGAACAACTGGTGCGCCAAGCCCTGACCAACAAGCTTCAGGCGCCCCCCGAAGATAACCAAACCTAAAGCCCCTGGAGCGAACCCCAGGGGCAAAAAAAGGTCAAACAGATCGCAAAGCCCGCGCCCAGCGTAGAATCCACCAAGGCATCTGGAGTATAATCCCGCGCTTTGCATTTCACTCACTCAGGTTTTATAGGGTCACGAATGTCCGACGACGTCCACCAGCAACAGTCTCGTATTAAAGAGCTGATCGCCCGCGGTAAAGAACAAGGCTACCTCACATATGCCGAGGTAAACGACCACCTGCCGGAAGACATTTCGGATCCGGATCAGGTTGAAGACATCATTCAGATGATCAATGACATGGGTATCCGCGTGTACGAAACCGCGCCCGATGCCGATACCCTGTTGATGACCGACGGCGACTCAGCCGCCGACGAAATTGCCGCCGCCGAAGCCGCTGCTGCATTGGTAGCCGTAGAGACCGAAACCGGTCGCACCACCGACCCAGTGCGTATGTACATGCGCGAAATGGGTACCGTTGAGCTGCTTACCCGCGAAGGCGAAATTGTTATTGCCAAACGCATTGAAGAAGGTGTGCGCGAGCTGATGCACGCCCTCGCCTACTGGCCAGGTGCGGTTGAGCAGATCCTCAACGAATACTCCCTGGTTGCCAAAGAAGAGCGCCGCCTCGCCGATGTCATTATCGGCTGGCTCGACCCGGTAGAAGATATTCCCGCCGCTACCAGCGACAGCAGTAATGATGCAGAGATCCCCGTTGCCGCCGGCGCCAAAAAAGCCGAATCAGACGATGATGAGGAAGAAGAAGGCGGTAGCGATGACGAAGAGGAGGCGGTTACTGGTGTAGACCCAGAAGAAGCCCGCTCTCGCTTTGATGAGCTGCACAAGCAATTTGAAAAAGCCACCAAGGCCCTGGCCAAAAGCGGCTACGGCAGCAAGGCGGCAGAAAAAGAGCTGGCCGCCCTTGGCGACCTGTTCAAGTTTTTCAAACTGCCCGCACGCCAGTTCGACCCAGTTTACAGCAAGGCCCGCGAGTCTCTGGATGCCATCCGCCGCCACGAGCGCCGCGTCATGGATCTCTGCTGCCGCAAAGGCCAACTGCAGCGCAAAACCTTTATCAAAGAGTTCCCCGGTAACGAAACCAATCTGGAGTTCGTTAACGACCTACTCAAAGGCAAGGTGGACAATGCAGAAAAACTGCTCGCTGTAATGGCCGATGTGCAAGCTGAACAGCAAGTCCTGGCGCAAATTGAAACCGAAACCGGCCTCAGCTTGGCCGTAATCAAAGACATCAACCGCCGCATGTCGATTGGCGAGGCACGCGCCCGTCGCGCCAAAAAAGAAATGGTCGAGGCCAACCTGCGCCTGGTTATTTCTATCGCCAAAAAGTACACCAACCGCGGTCTGCAGTTCCTCGACCTGATCCAGGAAGGCAACATCGGCCTGATGAAAGCGGTAGATAAGTTCGAATACCGTCGCGGCTACAAATTCTCCACCTATGCCACCTGGTGGATTCGCCAGGCGATCACCCGCTCCATCGCTGACCAGGCGCGCACCATCCGCATCCCGGTGCACATGATTGAGACCATCAACAAGCTCAACCGTGTATCGCGCCAGATGCTGCAGGAAATGGGCCGCGAACCCACGCCGGAAGAACTGGGCGAGCGTATGGATATGCCCGAGGACAAGGTGCGCAAAGTCCTCAAAATCGCCAAAGAGCCAATCTCCATGGAGACGCCCATCGGCGACGACGAAGATTCGCATTTGGGCGACTTTATTGAAGACAACACCATTATTTCCCCGGTGGAGTCGGCAACTATGGAAGGCCTGATGGAAGCCACCCGCGAAGTGCTCGCCGGCCTGACCGCACGCGAAGCCAAAGTACTGCGCATGCGCTTTGGTATCGATATGCACACCGACCACACCCTGGAAGAAGTGGGCAAGCAGTTCGACGTAACCCGCGAGCGTATCCGTCAGATCGAAGCCAAGGCGTTGCGCAAACTGCGCCACCCCAGCCGCTCCGATCACCTGCGCAGCTTCCTCGACGAATAATTGCTCAATAATTCAACAATACCAAAAGCCCGCCGCGCACCAAGCCCGGTGGGCTTTTTATTTTCCACCAAATCAACCGCTTAAGCTGCAAAATGGGCACACAAAAGCTATAGCCACACCCGAAACTAGCCTTTATAATGCGCGTCCTTTCTGCCGAAACACCTATCTACAAAAGGTGTTTCGCAAGCAAAATTTAGGGCCTATAGCTCAGTTGGTTAGAGCATCCGACTCATAATCGGCAGGTCACTGGTTCAAGTCCAGTTGGGCCCACCATACAAATAAAAAAACGTCCTAGGAGCACAGCTTTTAGGGCGTTTTTTTATTTGCGCGCAGCGCTGGTGTTGTTCTTCGAAGTGTCTGGTTCACAAACGCGCCGCGTTTGAAACGAGGGGCAACGCCCCGAAGCCCGCAGGGTCAAAACAGGCCCGAGCCTGTTTTGATTAACTCCAGTTGGGCCCACCATACAAATAAAAAACTCCCTAAGAGCGCCCGCCTTTAGGGAGTTTTTTATTTGTATATCAATCTAGTTTTGTTTTTCAAACTGTCTGACCACAAACACACAGCGTTTGCAACGAGGGACAAAGCAGGCTCCGGCCTGTTTTGATTAATTCCAGAAGCTCTCTACCATATCAAGGGAGCCACTTTCGCAGCCTGCCTCTCTCCAATAGTTGATTTTGCCGCAAGGAACCGTTTACATTGGCGCTGCCTGTGCGCTGTTACCAACCTGCGCACTATCACCAAAATATAACCACAAGATACCCATGTTAGTAACGATGAGTCCGTTATGAAGAGTTTTAAACACACTTGCCTTACCCTACTTTTACCTCTCGCCCTGCTCAGCCTGACTGCTTGCGGTGGCGGTAGCAGTTCTGGCGGAGGTGGCCCAACATCCTCGCTTAAATCCAGCAGTTCGCTCTCCAACAGTTCAGAGTCCAGCAGTTCAGTATCCAGTAGTGTGCCCTCCAGCGCCTCCAGTAGCAGCTCCTCGGCCAGCAGCGAAAACCTAGCCTGGTGTACCGACTTAACCACCGACCCGGACAACACAGGCATCGGCAGTAACGGCGGCTTGGCCTGCAAAATGCCCAGCGGTTTTGATATTACCGGTGCAATGGGTCAGGGCTGGAACCTGGGCAACAGTATGGATGCCTACGGCAACACCGCAGCGCCTCTGGACGATGAAACCTACTGGGGTAACCCCAAAACCACCCAGGCAATGATTGATACTGTAAACCAGGCCGGATTTAAAACCCTGCGCTTGCCGGTTTCCTGGGATGACCATATTTCTGGCACAGACCACTTGATTGATTCCACCTGGCTGGATCGCGTGGAAGAAATTGCCAACTACGCGCTCAACAATGGCATGTACGTAATTATCAATATTCATCACAACAATGGCTGGGAGATGCCCACCACTGCCAACGAAGCCAATGCCACCGACTACCTCAACAAACTCTGGCCGCAAATCGCCAATCGCTTTAAAGACTACGACTACCACGTAATTTTTGAGGTGATGAACGAGCCTCGTGTCACCGTCAATGGTGTTGACGATTGGTGGGGTAACAACGCCAGCTATTTTGATGTGCTCAACCGCCTGGACGCCGCTGCACTTAAAGCCATACGCGATACCGGCGGCAACAACGCCAAGCGCCTGGTGATGATCCCCGGTTATGTAGCTGGCGTAGATGCCCATCAGCTAGACCCACTGGTGCTGCCCAATGACACCATGATTGCGCTCTCGGCTCACTCCTACAGCCCCTATGATTTTGCCCTTAACCTTTCCGGCACCTCGGTATTTTCCGATACCCAAACTATCGACGACATTTTTAACCGCCTCAATACTGGCTTTATTGCCAAAGGTATTCCGGTGGTGGTGGGCGAATGGGCTTCAGTCGACAAAAACAATTTGAGCGAGCGAGTAAAACACGCAACCTATTTTGTTAGCAAAGCCCAGCAATACAATATCCCCACCGTCTGGTGGGACAACGGCGCTTACACCTACAGCAGCAGCTCCGAATCGCTAGGCATACTCAACCGCAATACTAACACCTGGGCTTTTCCGGAAATCCTCGCCGCGATTTTTGGTACGCCAAACTAAATAAAACGGGTTGCGCTGCGGCGTTTAAGCCATAGCGCAACTTAGCGCCTAGTAAATCCAGGGAGCCACAGAAAAGTGCAGGAGAGGTCACAATCACAACGCAGGAATTTTTAAGCGATTTATGGGCTTTACAACAGCAAAAAATGGCAGTGTTTTAGCTTATAAATTAATACCTTGAGCCTGATTGCAGCATGGAGGAACAAGGGCTGATATATCTGGAGATGCTCTGAATATATCAGCCCCTTTAAATATTTTTCGCTTGTCAGTGTCTCGATGCACCAGGCAACACACCACAATCAACATTACACCAGCCAAATCATCCACCATGATTGCAGTGCGTAGAATCATACTCAAGCAAGACACAGCGAATGCCTCACCGAGCCGACCTGGGCCTGTATCAAGCAAAAAACTACCGCCACAGGATCAATATAGCCGTCCCCAGCACCCCAGGAATAGCATCCAAGGCACAAAGAAACATCTATATTGACTATTCGACATACATCAATTCTGCCAAGCATACTCAAACTCTGTGGTAGGCTTCGCGCCTGCTCTAAAACCCTTTCCGACACTGTTACTTAGGTTAGCTATGCCATCTGCTTTTAATAAGGACGCCATACTCAGAGGTGATGTTGCGCAAATGCGCGCCCTCTTTGCAGCAGCATCGCCGCCAGCGAAACTAAACCAGCTGTACAGGATATCCGCCGGGCTTATGGTGGACACTTTGCTCGGTGGTGATCAACTGGATGAGGTATTTGCCCCACTTGTTGCATACTTAAAACATCAGCTCATCACCAAAGTAGCCCACGACTCTTATTTTTATACCGATCCGTTACACCCAATACGTCGCTTGCTGGACTACTTGCTTAAACATGCCTGCTATTGGTATCCGCGTGACGCCAAACAACAAACGCGATTTTTACAACAATACCAACAACTGATTGATGGGGTAGTTCTTCACCCGGCAATCAATGCGAGTGGCATCTGGGGTGAGCTTGGTGTATTTAGCGACTTTAACCGCTGGATAGATGCCGAATACAAACGAGCAGAATTACTTGAGTCACGCGTGTGCCAGGCGGCCGTACATCACTTTGGATTATTGGAAGCCGAATACTGCGTACTAAATTTAATTAATAACTCCTTCGCAGGCAAAAATATTCCTGTTGATGCTTATTCACTGATTATCGGTGCACTTAAAAGCGAGCTACAGTACAACCTAATTAATGAGGGTGTCGATTCATCATTTTGGCATAGCTGGAGCGACATGCTACCCGTGATTGCCCGTCTATTTCATACGAACGGTGAACAAGACAATACGCACCATGACTTCTTCATCACCTCTGCACTGACAAAGGAACTGCAAAATAGCCTGCAACTCAACTCAAGCAACCCCGACAACTACCAACTTTTGATTAGTCGTCTGATTGAATTATTATCCCGCACCGCAAAACAACCACTGCGCAGCGTTCTATTTAAGGCACTCCCCTATCCAGAGGGAAGCGAGGGCTTCAATAGACACATCATGCAACACCTGCAAGCAGATAAAAATGGAATAAAAGTTGGAAGTTGGATTATTGTGCAGGGTGATGAAGGACAAAAAATACGCTGTAAACTTGCGCTAAAAAACACCATTTCCAATCAGTTGTTGTTTGTTGATTATAGTGGGCGCAAAGTTATGATCAAAAGTCTGGAGGAATTCTTGCTTTGCCTTGATTCAGGCACAGCAAAACAATTTCGCCCCATATCCTTCCATGACTTTTTTTCTCATCTGCTAGACAAGCTCATCGCCCAGGCCAAGCTTTTAGCAGAGAAACAAAAGACAAGCGTAACGAAGGAGAAAAAAATCGCGCACAAAAAGCAGAAAGAAGTAGCACCGAGCAATGAAGCAGCACCGCGCGATGAAGTAGCACCAAGCAAAGAGCTAATTGAAACACAACAAAAAATGCTCAAACAAGATGAAAGTGTACCTTCGCTTATCAAGGAGGACACAACCCAGATCACCACGAGCAAAAAAAAGACAGAAGCATCAGCTCTTGCCGAAGAGAAAAAGCGACAGAGTTCAGCACAAAAAGCGAAAGAAAACACCAAGCACGATCTTTTAACAAAATTGACATGCGCTAAAGAACAGGCTGCAGCCCTCAATGTCGGAGCCAGGGTTACAATCCACAACGGGGAGCATGGATCACAGCGATGTAAGCTCGCCGCCATTATCCCCACCACGGGCAAATATATCTTTGCCGACAGCCGCGGTCAGAAGTTCGCCGAGTATCAGTACGAACAACTGATTGAGGCTATTGTGGCCAACAAACTACAAGTCATTAGCAGTGGGGATATTTTTGAAGATCGGCTTGCCAAAGTGATTCGCGGCTATCGCTGAGCATTCTCATGTTAGAGGGCAAGGCTTTTTAGCAGCCAGCTGAACTCAATACCCGCGCATTGCTTCCAACACATGCATCACCCCGCGCAGCTCCGCCAGGGATTTCATCCGTCCGGCGTAGGAGTAACCCGGTTTAACGCCCGGCTGATCAATTTCATCAGCGAGGGTGTGGCCATGGTCGGGGCGCATGGGGATACAGTGACGCTGGCCGCGGCGCTGCTCTTCGTCGAGTAGCGCATTGATCAGGCCGATCATATCGTTGTCGCCGTTCAAGTGATCCGACTCGTAAAAAGAGCCGTCCTGTTCGCGCTTAACATTGCGCAAATGGACAAAGAAAATTGCCGGGCCAAAGGCCTTCACCATAGCCACCAGATCATTGTCGCCGCGCGCGCCATAGGAGCCGGCGCACAGGGTTAAACCATTGCTCGGGCTGGGCACGGCTGCTAACAACGCGCGCGCATCATCGGCGGTGGAAACTACGCGCGGCAAACCAAATAATGAGAATGGCGGGTCATCCGGGTGAATGCACATTTTTATGCCCGCCGCTTCCGCCACCGGAATCACATCGCGCAAAAAGGCAAACAGGTTTTGCCGGTAGCCCTCCTTGCCCAGGGCAGTAAATTGGGCGATGGCCGCACCTATGCTAGCGCGCGAATAGCTGCCCTCGCCGCCAGGCAAGCCGGCAATAATATTCTGCTCCAGCTGCTCGCGCTCGCTGTCACTCATGGCAAAAAAGCGCTGCTCGGCCACGGTCAATTGCTCCGCCGAGTAATCATCGCGCGCGTTTTCACGCGCAAGCATAAAAACGTCGTAGGCGATAAAGCCGGTCATTTCAAAACGCAGTGCCTGGGCCTGGTTGGGCAATGTGTAACTCAGGCTGGTGCGGGTCCAGTCCAGCACCGGCATAAAGTTGTAGCAGACGCAATCCACCCCGGCGGCGCCCAGGTTGCGCAACGTCTGTTTATAGTTTTCAATCAGGCGCAGGTAGTCACCGCTGCGGGTTTTTATATCCTTGTGCAGCGGCACACTTTCCACCACCGACCAGTTCATCCCCTGGGCTTCTATCTCGGCTTTGCGCTGCAAAATAATGCCCAAAGGCCAGACCTCGCCGGTGGCAATTTCGTGCAGTGAGGTAACTATGCCGGTCGCTCCCGCCTGACGAATTTTTTGCAGGCTGATGTTGTCGTTGGGGCCAAACCAACGCCAGGTTTCTTGCATGATATTACTCCGATGAATATTGCCTAGCCCCAGGCTCCTGGATGCATCTGAGGCTCTCAGCCCAAAACAGATATTCTAGTGTACCAGAAAAGAAACTTATTACTAAGCAGAGGGGAGCACCCGATCGACCAAGTCCACCTGAGGATCACCCACTTCTGACATGCTGGAATTCTGCATAGCCCAAGGGTGCCTCATAGCGGTATTTAATAAGCGGCCGAGGTCTGGTTTGCGCGACTTGCGTGGGCGCTGCGCAGGATTACCTAGGTAGAGCTTTCAGGCACCTGAGGCGCAAACCTCATCAAAATTTCGCTACAAATGGTTAATAAAACACCAAATATAGTGTACCCTTAGGTGATAATCGCTATACCAGCCTTACAGATGCGCAATGTTTAACTGTCCGGCCCAACCTCCACAGGGGCCGTGTTAAAGTTGGCGCCATTTGTCAGCAGGATTTTGAACCTATTTATTATGGCCAGCCCCAAAGACCTTGCCCTTGCCGCCTGTCGCCAGCTGCTGGAACCCGTAGTGGCGATTTTGCTGCGCAATGGCATTACCTACAAAGACATGCAGCAGCTGTGTAAACAGATCTATGTCAAAGTCGCCTCGCGCGACTATGGTATCCGCGGGCGCGAAACCAACCAGTCGCGTATTTCATTGATGACCGGCATAGACCGCAAAGAAGTGGCGCGCATTAAAGACACCCTTGAGAATAACGAAGCAAGCGATAATGCCCAGCGCCAGCAGGACCGCCTGACACGCGTGATTTCCGGCTGGTATCAAAGTGCGGAATTTACCGGCGAGGGCAAGCCCCTACCACTTAGCCTGGAGGGCGAGGGCGCAAGCTTTGCGCAACTGGTCAAGCGTTTTGGCGGCGATATGCCCGCCAGCGCTATCCTCAAGGAGTTCAAACGCACACAAGTTGTGGAAGAGGACGCGACCGGCCTGCTGCACCTGAAAAAGCACCATTTCACCCCCAGCGCCAGCGACCCAGCGGCACTCATGCGCGCCTGCAGCGTGATCAATGACCTGGCCAGTGCCCTGCACCACAACCTTTACCTGGCCCCCAACAGCAAAAGCCTCCCCACCAGGTTCGAGCGGCGCGCCACCAGCACCGCTATACCGGTGCAGCTGGCTGGCGAATTCCATACCCTGCTCGAGCGCGAGGGCCAGGCGTTTTTAGAGCGCATTGATACCTGGCTGACCCAGCACGAATTACCCAGCGACCAAGCTCAGCAAAGCCCCAGCCTGCGCCTGGGTGTGGGCGCCTACCTGATTGAATCCCAGCCGTCCCAAGCGGCACCCGCGCCCCTGGCTAAAAGTGCCAGTGCCCAGGCGCCTAGCGCAGAGACCTCTGCAGGAGAAGATGATGACACACCCCACTAACTCCCCTTGGTGCACCACCCTGCCGCGATGCCTGTGCCTGGTGCTACTGCCCGGGCTGCTCTGGCTGGGCGGCTGCGGTGGTGGCGGTGGAAATATTGCCGGTATCGACAGCAGCGGCGCCCCCGTGGCCAGTAATCAAGGCACCATCAATGGCTTTGGCAGCGTTATAGTCAATGGCCTGGAGTTCCACTCCGACAAAGCGCTTATTCAAATCAACGGCCAGTCTGCCAGCGAACTGGATCTGCACGCCGGCTACCAGGTGAGCATTAGCGGCAACCTCAGCAGCGGTAACCAGGGCGATGCCGACAGCATCGATTTCCGCCCCGACCTGGTGGCGGAGATCAGCCAAATAGATAGCACCAACCAAACGCTGCTGGCCCTGGGGCAACGGGTGCAGATCAATTTGCAGACCTTGTTTGACCCAGCCATCAGCCCCAACAACCTGAATGGCCTGGTCGTGGGCGACCGCATACTGGTCAGCGGCAAGCTGGCGCCGGACGGCAGCCTCCTGGCCACCCGCATTGAAAAGACCAGTCAAAGCCAGGAGCAATTAAGCGGTTTGCTTAGCGGTCTCAGCACCAGCAGCTTCAAGCTCAACCAGTTAACGGTAGATTTTGCCAACGCCAGTTTTAACGGGCTCACAGCCGCCGACCTGCGCAATGGCCTGGCGCTAAATGTGCTGGGCAGTCTGAGTGGCGATACCCTGGTGGCCAGCCGTATCAGTTCGCTGCACACGACCGCCAGCAGCAGCCAGAGCCTGTACCTGGAGGGACTGGTTACCCGCTTTGTCTCCGCCAGCGATTTCGACCTGGCCGGGCGCCCCTGCATCACCAGCGCCAGCACCCAGGTCGACAACGGCCAATTGGCAGATATACAGCTGGGCAGCGCCCTGGCAGCGAGCGGCAGCCTCGACAGCCAGGGCCATCTGCTGGTGCAAAAACTGCACTTTGCCAACCAGACCAGCCGCCAGTTGGTGGGCCAGGTCAGCGCCATCACCCTGACCGAGGGCGCCATCAGCGGCATTGCCATAGGTCAATTAACAGTGAATGGCATTCTCGTTACCACTAGCGCCTATACCACCTACGAGGACGAGGACAGCGAGCAGCTACACCGCTTTGGCCTGCGCGATATCCAACTGGGGGACTACCTGGTGATTAGCGGTAAGGGCGACAGCAGCAGCTTTAGCGCGAGCAAAATCGAGCGTGAAGACCCCAGCGAAAGCGAGCAGGAATTCCAGGGCCAAATCAGTGAAATTGATCTTGCCGGCCAGAGCCTAGTGGTGTTTGGCACTCGCTTTGCGGTTACCCAGGGCACCGAGATCCACAGCAATGATAGCGACCACCTCAGCCTGGCTGACCTGGATCTGCTCTGGCAGGCGGACCCTAATCTGGTGGTTAAAATCCACGCCACAAACCAAAATGGACAGTTGACCGCCGAAAAAATCGAGCAGGAGGACGAGAGCCACCACTAGCCCCAAGCGCCAGCCGCTCCAGACAGCCCGGCCATAGTGCCGGGCTGTCATCTGCCCCCCCCCCTTGCACTACCCCACTGCCTGAAAGTGCACACAGCTCCCCCCTGATCCCCAGTCACCTTCGCCACGCCGACTCCCTCCCAGCCCCAAACCCAGACCCAGACCCAGACCCAGACCCAGACCCAGACCCAGACCCAGACCACAAAAACCCAATGCCAGATGCCAGCAAGCGGGTGTGATCCCCCCCCCCCAAGAAAGCCACAGCGCCAAAACCGGGCAAATTTTTTACACCAAAACGACTAATTTGCGATCCAGATCAAATAATTGCTAAAACAAACTCACAGAATATTCCATATTTGGTGTATAAATTACCAACTATGGATCTTGTCTCAAGATTCGAACAATTCACCTCATCCAAAAAAGGCAGTTACAGCAATGATTACAAGGCTTATGTTGGCAGTGCTGATGTGCGCAACCCTGGCCGCCTGTGGCGGCGCAGCTCAATTCAACGGCAGCAACCCCAATGACCAGGGCGCTGCGCCAACCGGGCAGGACCAGCCCACAGGCGGCGGCGCAAACGGGGGTACAGATTCGGGCAAATCCGGCGACGGGGATCATGAAGATGATGATGAGGACGAGCAGGGGTCGAACCTGAACTCCAGCACGGCCAGCAGCCTGGCCATGTCATCGGCCAGCTCATCCGCCGCTCTCTCCAGTGCTCAGACGTCCAGCGCCCAAACCAACAGCAGCCTGCCAAGTTCCAGCGCGGTCAGCTCCAGTGCGGTCAGCTCCAGCAGCAGCGCGCCTCTAGTCACTGGCCTCAGCTGCCAGACCCCTCCCGGCAGAAGCCATAACGCTGGGCAAAACTGCCTGTCCTGCCACAAAAAAGGGGGTTCTGGTTCCTCCTACGCAGTTTTCACCCTGGCGGGCACCGCCTATACCAGCGCTGGCAAGGCCCAGGCTAACGCCATCATCAAAATCTACGACCACAACAGCAACACAGTGGCGCTCTGTATCAAAACCAACAACCTGGGTAACTTTTACACCACCCAGGCCATTGCCGGCCTCGCCAACCCGGGTAAAGACGCCGTGGCCGAGAGCCCTGCGGGCGCGATTCACACCATGAGCTCCACGGTAACTTCCGGCGCCTGTAATGCCTGCCACGGAGTCACAGTGGCCAAGATCACCGCCGATTAACAACCCGCCTTTCACCCAGGAGATACCCCTATGAAAACACTCAACCGCATGGTTCTGAGCCTAGCCTGCGCCCTTTTCTCCATTTGCAGCAGTGGCGCCGAGCCGGGCAGCCAGGCGCCGGACTTCCAGCTCAACAGCCTGGCCAATGCCAGCAGCCCCCAAGTGCGCCTGGGGGATTACCGCGGCAAGGTGATCTACCTGGATTTTTGGGCCTCCTGGTGCGGCCCCTGCCAGCGCTCCTTCCCGGCACTGGAACAGCTGCGACAAAAATTTGCAGCGCGCGGTTTTGAGGTGGTGGCTATCAACCTGGATGAGAACAGCGCCGATGCCATGAGCTTTTTAAAGCAGCACCCGGTGAGCTTCCCCATCGCCCAGGACAGCAGCGGCAAAATCGGCGAAACCTATGGGCTGACAGGTATGCCCAGCGCCTATTTGCTGGATTCCCAGGGCAAGGTAGTCCGGGTGATTGAAGGTTTTGATGGCGCCAAGGAAGTGCAAGCGCTGGAAGTCAGCATCCAACAACTGCTGGGGCACTAAGTGATGAAACTGCTGATCTGCCTGACCCTGGCGGCCCTAAGCGCTGGCTGCACCCAGGTTAAACCCTGGGAGCGAGCCAACCTGGCCAAGCCGGAAATGGCCTTTGTCACCGACCCCCTGGGGCAAAAAATCCAGGATCACATCAACCACAGCAAAGAGGCCTCCGCCTCTGTAGTCGCCGGCTCCGGCGGTGGCTGCGGCTGTAACTAGGAGAATACATGGCTTCCTCTTCTGCCTCGGCGCTGCTCGCACTCAGCGCAGCCGCACTGCTTATCCCCGGGATGGTGCCCCCGGCCCAGGCCAATAGCCTGGAAAAGGACACCCGCTTTGACTTTATGCTGTCCAACTATCAGGAGGGCCAGCTGGCCGCCGACAAACTGGGCGGCGGCAGCCCCGACCGCTACCAGATAGACGTCGCCCAATTCAGTTTTAGCACCAGCTTTGCCCAGGACCGCCGCCTGAGTGTAGCGGGGGTACAGGAGTCCATGAGCGGCGCCTCCGGCTGGTATGTACAGCCGGATGAAAACGGCAAGCTGCTACAGGTAATGAGCGGCGCCACCATCAGCGAGGAGCGCAGCGAGCTGGATCTGGGTGTGCAACAGGGCTTCAAACACGCCGAAGTCAGCCTGGCGGGCAGCTATTCGCACGAAAACGACTACCAGTCCCTGGGCGGCGGCATCAGCGGCAGCTTCCACTTTAACCAGAACCTCACCACCCTGGAGCTGGGCATTAATGGCTCCAAGGATTACATAAATGCCACCGATGCCGACCTCTACCCTTCGCGCCCCACCGATAAGGTGAAGAACCGCTTTGGCGCCCTGGTCGGCCTATCGCGGGTGTTAAGCAAAAACTCCCTGGTCGGGGTAAGCCTCAGCTACAGCTCACTGCAGGGCTTTTTGTCCGATGCCTACAAACTGGCACTGGTGGAGGGCCTGCCACAGCAGGATTCGCGCCCCGGGCAAAACCAGCAGTACGCCGTGGATATCATGTGGCGCCAATACGTCACTAGTGCAAACGCCGCGCTCCATGTCGATTACCGCTATTTTGCCAATGACTGGCAGCTGCGCTCCCACACCCTGGAGCTGGCCTGGTTCCAAAACCTGGGACACAACTGGCAGTTGATCCCCTCGCTGCGCTTTTACCAGCAGACCCAGGCGGCCTTTTACCAGCCCTACTACACCCAGGCGCGCATGGACGGTTACTACTCCAGCGATTACCGCCTGTCCGCCTTTAATGCCAGCAGCGGCCAGCTCAAACTGCTTAAACGCTTTGATCACTTTTACCTGGAGGCGCTCTATGAACACTACAGCTCCAGCGGCCGCGCACCGGCGCTGATCGACTACAACTTTTACTCCCTGGGCGCTGGGCTCAAGTTTTAGTGGGCGCCCTGATGCAACTTCACTCAATCCGCTTTAAAGCCATGGGCTGCCCCTGCGAACTCCAGCTCTACCTGGATAAACGCCAGGCATCCGCCATAGGCCAGAGCGCCAAGGATGAAGTGTTGCGTCTGGAGCAAAAGTATTCGCGCTACCGCGATGACAGTGTCACCAGCCGGATTAACGCCAGCGCTGGCAGTGGCCAGCCCATCGCGGTGGATGAAGAAACCGCAGCGCTGCTGGATTACGCCGAAGTGGCCTTTGTGCAGAGCGATGGCCTGTTTGATATCAGCTCGGGCGTGCTGCGCCGCGCCTGGGATTTTAAACGCAACCAACTGCCCAGCCAGACGCAACTGGATGCCCTGCTGCCACTGGTGGGCTGGCGCCAGCTAAAGTGGCAAAAGCCCTGGCTGCTGCTGCCCACCGCCGGCATGGAGCTGGACTTTGGCGGCCTGGTAAAAGAGTACGCCGCCGATGCGGTGGCCAATTTGTGCCTGGCGCACGGCGTTAATCACGGCCTGGTCAACCTGGGCGGTGATATCCGCGTAATCGGCCCCCACCCGGACGGCGCGCCCTGGACCCTGGGCATTCGCCACCCGCGCGCACCTCAACAGGCCATAGCCCAGGTGCAGCTGAGCCAGGGCGCCCTGGCCACCAGTGGCGACTATGAGCGCTTTATGCAGGTGGATGGCCAGCGCTACTGCCATCTGCTCAACCCCTTGACCGGCTGGAGCATTCAACCCGCCTATGCCAGTGCCAGCCTGGTTGCACCCCAGTGCCTGCTGGCTGGCACCTTTAGCAGTATCGCCCTGCTTAAAAGCGCCAGTCAGCCGCAGTGGCTAGCCGATTGCGGCCTGCCCCACCTACTGGTGAACCAGGCCATGGCGCTCAGCGGCAGCCTCGGCTACCAACCCAACCCATCTATTGGCGCAAGCTAACCCCTTCGGAGAAAATTATGCAGCCAAGTACCCCCAGGCTAAACCACCCCGGCCACGACACCTGCACCCACTGGCGTTGGCGTCAGGCCATTACCTTTTGCTGGTCGCTGCTGACCAAAAGCTGGTTGCCGGGACTGTTGTTGCTCGGCTTAGCCCAGGCGCAGGTCGCCCGCGCCGACTCGGACTTTCTGCCCGTCGATCAGGCCTTTGCCCCCAGCCTGCAGCTGCAGGGTCAGCAGCTGAGTGTGCACTGGCAAATTGCCCCCGGCTATTTCCTCTACCGCGAGCGCATCAGCCTGATTGCCAGCGATGCCTCAGGTGCCGAGCTGCAAGCGCTGCCCGCCCCCGAGTTCAGCCAGGCACAGATGAAAGATGACCCTATTTCCGAACAGCCGGTGGCGGTGTTTCACCAAGCCGCCAGCCTCATCCAGGCACTGCCGGCTGGCGACGCGCCACTTCGGCTCAAACTCAGCTACCAGGGCTGTGCCGAGGCTGGCCTCTGCTATCCGCCGCAAAAGCGCTATTTCTGGCTAAACCCCGCCAGCGGCGAGCTGCACCCATTGGGCGAGGCAAATGCCTTAGCAAGCGCAATACAGACAAACGACCATGCTGACGCCAAGGCTGCGCCCATGGAAAACGCGGCAACCGCTGATGATGATGTTGGCCTGCTCAAGGCACTGCTGATGGCATTGCTTGGCGGTATCGTCCTCAACCTTATGCCCTGCGTGTTCCCCGTGCTGTCGCTCAAGTTGATGAGCCTGACCCAGACAGATGCGCATCACCTGAAAAGTCACGGCTGGGCATATACCCTGGGCAGCCTGGCCTCCTTTGTTGCCATAGCATCTGTGCTGCTGGCGGCGCGCGCCGGTGGCCAGGCCATAGGTTGGGGCTTTCAGCTGCAATCGCCGCTGGTGCTGGCGGGGCTGGTGTATTTGTTTTTGCTGATGGGTTTGAGCCTTTCTGGCTGGTTGCTACTGGGCGGCGGGCTTATGGGCATAGGCCAGGGTTTGACCCAAAAGCCAGGTTTAAGCGGGTCGTTTTTTACCGGAATATTGGCCGCACTGGTGGCCAGCCCCTGCACCGCGCCATTTATGGGCGCAGCCCTAGGCTTTGCCCTTACCCAGCCAGCGCTGGTGGGGCTCTGGGTGTTTGCCGCCCTGGGCCTGGGCATGGCGCTGCCCATGCTGCTGCTGTGCCACTGGCCCTGGCTGGCCCAGCGCCTGCCCAAGCCCGGACTGTGGATGGAGCAGCTGAAAGAACTGCTCGCCTTCCCGCTGTATTTAACCGCGCTCTGGCTGCTCTGGGTACTTGGCCATCAGGCCGGTGTGGATGGGGTTATTGCCACAGCGGCAGGGGCGCTGCTACTGATTTTTGCCATCTGGCTGCACAAGCAAGCGGCGGCGCGCACTTGGCAGATACTCAAGCTGGGCGCGATTGGCGCCTGTCTGCTGGGGTCGCTCAACCTGCCCTGGCAGCAGCTGCGCCAAGCGCAGGCGGCAGAGCCCGAAACGCGCTTTAGCCTGGAGCAACTGGATAAAGCCAGAGCCAGCGGCCGCCCGGTGTTCGTCAACCTGACCGCTGACTGGTGCCTTACTTGCCTCACCAACGAGCGGGTGGCGCTGGACACCCAGGCCGTGCAAAAGGCGTTTGCCCAGCAGGCAGTAATCACCATCAAGGGCGACTGGACCCAGCGCGACCCGCAGATCACCGAGATGCTCAGCCACTACAAACGCAGCGGTGTGCCCCTCTATATCTGGTTCCCCGCCGGCAGCCAGGGCGATGGCCAGGTGCTGCCGCAAATACTCACCCAGGCGATGCTATTAGAGCTGGTGGGCAAAGCCCAGGCTACTCAAGCGCGGGCACATGTGACGCATGCCGCTGACAAACTGTTTGCCGCAACCCCAGCGGCGGGTGAAAACTCAAGCAGATAACCCGCGACGAGGGACGCCGCAGCCGCTCGCGGATGCCTCCGCCGGAGATGCATTTGTCAGCCGATGGCGCAAAAGCCGACCAAGCCTCAGATACCACCTTATCTGAGGCTTTTTTACTAGAAAACTGAACTTTCTGAACCAAGGCCACCAGAATTTCGACAAATTTGACAGTTAAATCGCTCGATCACACAGCCAGCAAAACTACAAAAAAGAAGAAAGGCGTGAAAATATACGATTTTTTTATTTTTACCAGGTGATATTTCCTAATAAAAATAAAATCAGGAGGACACAACAATCAATTGACCATGAAATAATATTCCGCAACCTAAATTCTCCAAAAAAGATGGGATAAAAACTTAAAAAGCTTAAAAAAAAATTTTTCATTTCAAAAAAATGTTTATTAGATTAATTGCCCACAGCCATGAAGGAAAGGAATTCATAAATAGCGCCAATAAACATAATAAAAATTATTTTTATAATTTCATTCAAAAATTGAAAGTCACCTTACTTTTTACCCGCTCGTTTTGGTCGAATTGTTTTACATCGTTAACCAAGCACAACAAAGCCTGAAACTACAACTCTCTATTTTTAATAGAAAATATATTCGTGGAATAACTTTTGCCTTTGCAACAAGAGAAATCCACCAGCTTCACAACCTATGGGTGGATAAGATTGTCAGGAGGCGACATCCATGAACAAGTTTTTTAAATTATTAGTAGTAGGATTTGCATTCACACTCTCTGGGGCGGTCAATGCAGGCATCATAAACTTTTTGGCCATGGCCGATGGAACCTACGGAGAAGGGGCTTGGAACCCTCTGAATGTGTCAACTGGTGGTGCAACAGCCAGCATCACTGGCATGTATGATGGCGAATCAGCTTATGCCTATCTCGATTCAGGAAAAGCTGGATTAGGAGTGTGCAAGCAAGTCGACAATCTTGGCTTGGTCAACACCATGTCAGCGTTTCGGACGGCAAATAATTGCAATCCAAGTAGCGATGACAACGTGAGCTTCATTGAAAGTCTACACTTTGTTTTTGATTCAGATGTTGTTATTGAAAACATTTGGTTTAACAACAATCATGATGGTGGTTTCGACCAAGGCGACATGGTAACAATTAATGGCGGTGGCTACGCGGTGTCAACTGGTTACGCTGGAGGCTCAAACGGCATAGGCGTATTTAACGTGATGGCCAATACAGATTTTTATGTAGCCTTTAACAACGAACAGTTTTATATAAGCGCCATAGAGTTTAGAAAAGTTGCAGAACCAGGATCATTCTTTTTATTGGCATTGGGACTGATTGCGCTGTTTGGTTCAAGACGCAGAACCTAGGCACTAAGCTACATAGATAAAATATAAGTTACGAAGATAAAAATAGAGGCCATTTATACGGCCTCTATTTTTTTGAGAGGAGCGAACACTGAATAAAATAGCTACAACCAGCGTTTCAGCACAAAATAATTCCGCTGTCTCCATGTAACCGCTGCGCTCTCACGCCAAAGTGGCCACTCCATTTTAGGCTCAGCCATCTCCACAGCTAGGGCACCTCGGCGGCGTCCAGCATAGAGCCAAGCAAATTTCCTTCGGTGTCAAAACGCAAAAAACCTTGGTATTTTTGACAGCCCAGGGGCGAAAAAAGCATGGTTGGTTTGCTGCCCCAACGCGCCACTATCCACAACTCGGTAAAGCGACATTGATACTCATCGGGGCCGGAACCCGCGCTATGCTGTAAGCGGTATCCAACATAGACGCCCACCAAAAATCGAAGCCCACTTTTGGCAGCTGGCGCAAATCAACAGCCTGCCCACCCGCAAACAACTCGCAGCTATCGAGGTTTTGCCGCTCATTCGGGGAGAAGTTTATAGAGCGTATCGATTGCCAGGGCACCGGCAAGCCACACCAGGCCACCAGCCCGCGCAAATGCGGAAGGGTTTTACCCCACATTGATACTTCGCCATAAAAGCCCTTACTCAACTAAAGCAACAGCTGGTGATTGGCTCACGTTTGTGCTTGCGCCCATATTGCAAGTCACTTTTGGTGCAAGCTGTTTGTTGGGTAGTGGCAATAAAGGTTTTTTTGTTCAAAAACATTTTTTTACTAACAAAAAACATTTTTTTTACTAACATAGGGCTTACCCGTCTATCGGATAGCAGCAGATTTCGCCTATATACTTATTGGCGACATAATTTTGCGCAAAATTGCTTTTTTACACCTACTGCCAACCTTTAACTTCAGGCAACCTTCTCATAACTCATTAGCAAATATTTTCAGCAGGGATTCCTATGCTCAAGGTTCACCCACAAAGCCACACCAGTCTGGAGGCCGAAATCGTTGCTCAGACCCAAGTGCCCGCCCACGCCACCAGCACCATCTGCTGTGCCGACCTTATAGTTGATTACCTGGAGCGATTGGGGATCGAAAAAGTATTTGGCGTGCCCGGTGGTGCTATAGAGCCATTTATGAACGCCCTGGCGCGCAGTGAAAGGCGCGGTGGACCTAAATTGATTGTGGCGCGTCACGAGTGCGGCGCCGCCTTTATGGCCGATGGCTACTACCGCGAAACCGGCAAGATGGGTGTGGTTTGCAGCACTACTGGCCCAGGCGCTACCAATTTGATAACAGGCGTGGCCTCGGCCATGGCCGAGGAGACACCACTGCTGGTTATTACCGCACAGACGCCACTGCCTAAATTTGGCAAACGCGCGCTGCAGGAGTCCAGCTGCACCGCCATAGACACAGTGGGCATGCTGCGCTACGCCTGCCAGTTGAGCACCTTGGTATCCCATCAGGAGCAGCTGGAGGGCAAGCTGATTGCGGCAGTGATGGCGGCGCTGCGCTCGCCGCGCGGCCCCGCTCACCTGAGCATCCCCTCGGATGTGCTGCGCAGTCCGGCCAGCTTGAACCCACATCTAAAACCCGAGTTACTGCTGCAGGACTTTGCGGTATTTGACGAACAAGCAGTCCATCAACTCTATAAAAAAATTATCAAAGCACAAAATATAGTGATCTATATCGGGCGCGGGGTGGGTCAGGCGAGCGCGCAGGTTATGGAACTTATCGAGCACACCGGCGCCACGTTTATCACCTGTCCTATGGGTAAAACCTGGATCGACGAAACCCACCCTCAATATCGCGGTGTCTACGGCTTTGCCGGCCATCAAAGTGCCAAAGACCTGCTCCACTATCAGGAACAGATAGATCTGGTGCTGGCCCTGGGCACAGCCTTGGGGGAGCTTAGCACTCGCGGCTGGGACGAAGATTTACTCAACAACAAGCTGATCCACGTGGACTCCGCCGCCGAGCACTTCACCCGCTCATCCATGGCCAATATGCACGTGTATGGCAACATGGAGGCAATCTTTGCTCGCCTGCTCACCTATTTGCGCACCGCCAAGCGCAAGCCGGGAAAAAGTGCCCTGCCCCAGGGCGGCCCCAAAAATGTTTACGGTGGCCACATCCAGTTGATTGAAGAGGACAAATGCCTGGCCAAGGACAGCCCGCTTAAACCTCAGGCGCTGATGACCCATTTGGCACGGCGCCTGCCCGAGGACACGCGCATATTTATCGACGCAGGCAATAGCTGGTGCTGGGCCACGCATTACCTCTGCACCCGCAACAGCCTTGGTTATTACCGCATCGCCATGGGCTACGGCTCTATGGGCTGGGCGCCTGGCGCCGCCATAGGCTCGGCGGTGGCCAATCCCCAGGCGCCCACCCTGTGCATTATGGGCGATGGCTCTTACCTGATGAGCGGCCAGGAGATTACGGTGGCCGCCCAACACCAGCTGCCAGTGGTATTTCTGATCCTCAACGACAGCGCTATGGGCATGGTTTACCATGGCCAGCGGCTGGGCAAGCAGGAATCCATCGGCTGGCAACTCAACCAAGTCAACTACGCGGCGCTGGCTCAGGCCATGGGCATTGAGGGCCAGGTGATAGAAACCTATCAACAGCTGGCCAAGCTTGACTTTGCCCAGCTTTTTAGCAGTTCAGGCCCAGTGCTGCTGGATGTGCGCATTGACCGGGAGGAGGTTCCCCCCATGCGCGATAGGGTCGAAGGCCTTGCAGTTAATGCCTCAGCAACGCCAGGAGGCTAGGCATTACGACACATCCAAATAATCGCTAGCCCGCCAATGCCCATAAGTGCTAAATATGCTTAATATAACTAGCTGTTATATGCTAGGCTAGTTCAACCAGCGGAAAATAAACGCAGGCAAGAGTAAATGTGAGAGGCAACAAGATGTGCCTCCATGGTGTTTAGCTTAGTTGCGCGGAGCCGCCGGATAGCGCCCTTAACCGGGCAATACTCAGTGGCCGCAGGAGATAATCGGGCAGGATGTACCGGTTATCTGGCAGGTTAATCGCTCAGGGAGTAAGTGTCTTGTCACTTCAAACCTTAGGGGATACTCGATCAATGAATATCCTCGTCGTTAATCACAATTCCCAGGCGCTGGAACAAATCGGCGCGCTGCTGGCCCAATCCGGCTATGGTCAGGTAACCATGGCCAACTCCGCCGTTAAAGCGCTGCAAGCCTTGCGCCAGCAGCCCACACAGTTATTAATCCTCGATGTTGACACCCAGGATGTGGACGGCTGGCGCCTGTCGCGCCTGGTGCGCAGCGGCATACTCACCTGCCCCGCCGACCTACCGATTGTCATCATTGCGCGCACTTGGTGCGAGCGCATTGCCGAGGTAACCGCGCGCGAATACGGCGTCAACGCACTATTGGCACTAGAGCACCTGGAGCAGCTCCCGGCATTAATAAAACGTCTGGGCGACAACCCGGCAGCGAGCCTGCCCCGCCCGCGTCTGTTGGTGGTTGAAGACCAGCCAGACACAGCCGACCTGATCAAGCGCCTGCTCGACAACAGTTTTGAAATTGAATTTGCCTACGATGGCGAAGCCGGCCTGGCCGCCTGGAAAGCCGGACGCCAGGATTTGGTGCTGCTGGATGTAATGCTGCCGAAAATGTCCGGGCACGATGTACTGGTAGAAATCCAGCGATTGGCGCCAGAGCAACCGGTGGTGATCATGACGGCGCACACCACCATCGACCAGGCAGAAGAGTTAATGCTGCTGGGTGCGGTGGATTTTTTACCCAAGCCCTTCCGCAGCGAACAGCTGCGTAAAGTCTGCGATATCGCCATTCACCGCGACGACTACCTGGTTAGCAACGCGCAATTTGCCGGCAGGGTGCAGTCGCTGCAGGAGCGCGAGCTGGCCTTTCGCAACCTATACCAAACTCATCACCAACTGCTCGATGACCTGCAGACCGTAGTATTGGAGTTGGATGAGCAGTGCCGCATCCAGTTTATTAACCGTGCCTGGGAGCTGCTGATGGGCTATAGCCGCGCACAGACACTAGGGCGAACCCTGAGCGATTTTGTTGCCCAGGAAGAGCGCGGCCTCTACGAACGCGCCTATGAGCAAATGCGCAACTCACTCGCCAAGCAGAGTGGCAGCAGCGAAATGGAGCTGTGCCTGCTCAATCAGCAGCGGCAAAAAATTTGGGTGCAGATTAAACTCAGCCGCTCCTCCGGCAGCCAGGATGAATCGCGCCTGACGGTGTGTATGGACAATGTGACCGAGCGCCGCGCCACTCAGGAGCAACTGCAATTTTTGGCCATGCACGACTCGCTCACCGGGCTCTACAACCGCCACTATTTTGAATCCTCACTGGAACAACTGAGCGCCGATGCCCAGCGCAATCATCGCCAGCACGCGCTGGTATATATCGACCTGGATCACTTTAAAGTTATCAACGACACCTTCGGCCACCAAAAAGGCGATGAAGCGCTGCGCGAAATGGCCCAGTTGCTTGGCAGCCGCATTCGCAAGCCGGATATTCTCTGTCGTCTGGGCGGCGATGAATTTGCCGTGTTATTGCACGATGTCGACAGCTGCCAGGCTTATAACTTTGCACGCGATATCCAAATCATTATTGGCGACTTCAGCTTTCACACCAACGGCCAGCGCATTAACCTGGGCAGCAGTATTGGCTTAAGCCTGATTGACGCCGACACCAGCAATGCTCAGGAGCATCTGATGCGCGCCGATATTGCGCTCTATGTAGCCAAAGGGCGCGGGCGCAACCTCATCCACATTTTTAGCCCCGAGGACAGCGAGAGCGACGAGCTGCGCCGCCGCCTAAGCATTTCGCAAAAAGTGCGCAAGGCGATTGCCGAAAATCGTATGCAGCTCTACTTCCAACCGATAGTGGACGCGCGTAGCGACCAGGTGAGCTACTACGAAGCGCTGGTACGCATGCAGGACAGCGACGGCAAGATTATTGGCCCCGGCGAGTTTATCCCGGCACTGGAAACCTCGGGCGAAATGTACCTGCTCGACCGCTGGATTATTAAACTGGCAACGCGCAACCTGAGGCTTCACCCGGAGCTGCGCCATATCGCCATCAACCTCTCGGCCCAGGCGTTTAAAGACGAGAGCCTGGTGCCCACCATAGTGGAGTGCATACAGGAAAACGCGATAAATCCCCAGCAGATCACCTTTGAACTTACCGAGAGTGCCAGCTTGTTTAACCTACACATCACCCAGCGGGTGATTGCCGAGCTGCATCACCTCGGCTGCAGCTTCTCAGTAGATGATTTCGGCTCCGGCTTTAGCAGTTTCGCCTATTTGAAAGAGCTGCCTGCAGATTACATAAAGCTGGACGGCTCCTTTATCCAAAACCTGCACCGCGATCCGGTGGATCAAACCCTGGTGAAATCCATTATCCAGGTAGTGCAGGCACTGGGGAAAAAGGCGGTGGCAGAATATGTGGAAAACGCCGAGATACTGGCGATTTTAAAATCCATGGGGATTGATCTGGTGCAGGGCTACCATTTGGGTCACCCCCAACCGGTAGAAAAAATACTGGCTCACGCCAAGGGCCAAAACGCCAGCAGCAAGGCCTAGGCTAAGGCCCACCACAGGCGAGCGAGCTAGTCAGGCACTGGCCTCGAGGCCGGCCCCTGGTAATCTATATCCTCGCAGCGCAGCGGTAAAAAGCTGTCAGGCGGGCGCTGATAGGTATCGAGATAGCAGGCGGTAACACCACTGGCAACTTGCATGGCACAAATCTGGTATGCCTGCTCTGGGCTAAACCCCTGATCGGAAAAGAATGCCGACATATAGCCGTTGATATTCATTCCCTCATCATAGTTATCAAGTAAATAGCGCTCTATGTCATAGGCCAGCTGCAAATGGGGACCGAGGCTGAAGCCGAGTTTTTTACTCACCCGCTCCATCGCCTCCAGGCGCTCATCGCCTTTAGCGATTGGCCGGCGATAGCCCATGATATAGGGCTTGCCTTTGCAGGCGGCAAAGGCAGTTTCTACTATCTGGCCGACACTGCTGCCAGCCTGCGCCTGGTTTAGCGCGGCCTGAATAAAGCCCATACCCTCCAACAGCGGCAAAACCCCATACATGCGCGAATCTGCCGCCAAAGACCCCATGGCTGTGGCGGCCATGACCGAAGTGCGCGCCGCACCCGCCAAGGCACCTATCTGGTTGCACCAGATGCGCGGGTCAGGCCAACTAAGGCAGCCAAAAATAGCTTCAACCCAATCAGCCAATGGTCTGTCAACCAAGCGCCCGGTGGCATTGAGGATCAGCAGCTGAAAATAACTTTTTTCGCCAACCAACTCCTCGAGCATAGAGTAGCCGTGGCAAAAAACACCTCTGCCTGCAAACCAACCACCAGTGCGACTGAAAATTTTCCCGCGCTGTTTGTCCAGCCTGGCAACTTCCGCAGTGAGTGTCTGAGAGTCAAGTTTCGATAACATAGTTGTCGTCGCTCACAAAAGGCATTGCCACTAAGGGTTTCCCCGCATACTCCAAGCCCTGGGCAACTAACCCAGGCGCGCCTAGGAGCTGCAACAAACAAGCCCCGGCGCGCGGCGCAAAGCCCAAATCCAAAAAGGCGGCGGCGGCTACGCCAGTCATCAGCCAGCCCTTGCCCTGAGCGCCAAGTGCGCGCGACATCTCCACCCCCCAGCGCAGATGCGGCCCGGCACCGTCAAGTTGACTCAGCTGCTCACCCAAACTCACAGCCAGCAGCTGCACACCACCTTGGCGGCGACCGAAGCCAGTCGATTCATGCTGCTCCTGAGCCAGACATTCAATTACCGGTTGGTTTATATGCTCACTCAACCAGCGCATGGCCGACTCCACCTCGCCACCGCCGGCGTAGTCGCCGCCTAGAACGCTCGCGGCAATTGGCAAAATATGCACCGGGTGAGTTTTACCTACACCAACATTCATCGCCGCACGACTGGCGGGATGACGCGGTCCTGGGGTGATCAGGGCTATCATTAATTGCTCGAGCAACTGAGCCTGGGCGCGGCTGGGCAAGTCGCCACGAAACATTAAATAAAAAACGTCAACAAAACTCCGCTTGCGCATTAGCTCCCGTAAGTCGTAACCCTGGCAGTGCAGTGCAGCTGTTATATAAGGATTATCGGCGGCGGGGGTCTCCTGCCAAATTTGGGTCGATATGCGCTCGGCAAAATTTTCATTGCGGCTGCGCACCTGCTCGTGCTTTGGCCCCTGATCCATAGATGTCTCCGGAACACGCGATAAAAACTGCGCCCAAACCTGGCAGCAATAGTGAGTGGGCTGCAAGCCTCAATGACTCGCGTCAGTATAAATAGCGCTCAATAAAGTCTACAGGCACACCATTGCTAAGGCGCGCGCTGCTGTTTAGTGAAATAAATAATTGACTCCCAGCCAGATACTGCGCGACTCCTGAGGGAAATCATCGGAAATTGTACCATCGCTAGGTTCGCGCGCATCGCTGTCGAAAGCATTGTGCAAACTCAAACTGATATCCAGATTGGAAATAATCTGTTTGCGCCTGAGGGTGAAATTCACCAGTGTGTAATCCGCTACGGCGGGGCGCACATCCCCCGGCGCACGCGCGCGATCTCCCACCCATTCTAATTGGGAATTAAGATACCAGCGCGGCAAAAACTCCCAGTTGGCATTCAGTTTGACTTGCTGCTGAGGCGCATAGGCGATAACCGCACCCGTCTGGGTGTTTTTTGAATCCTGCCAAGCGTAACTGCCGCTCAAGCGCCAGCGATTGGCGGGGCGCCAGTTAAATTCCAGCTCAGCGCCTTTACCTCGCTGGTCGATAGCATTTTGTGCAGTTTTCGTGGTGGAGGCCGCATCGGCCACAAAATCAATCATGTCGCTCGCCTGGTAGGTAAACAGGGTCAAATTGGTTTGAAACCTGGTGCTGAACAAATAATTAAATGACAACTCCTGAGTATCTATTTTTTCTGGCTTTAAATTGGTATTGCCCAGAGAAACCGGGTTATTCCTAAAATAAAGCTCGGCAAACGAGGGGGCACGAAAAGCGCTGCCGTAAAGTAACTTCGTAGTGAGTTTGTCTGTAGTTGACCATACCAATGCCAGACGCGGATTGGTGGTGCTGCCAAAATCCGAGTAATTGTCATAGCGCACCCCGGCAGTCAGATTCCAATCAGTGGCCAGACGCCACTCGTCCTGCAGTGACACATAGAGCAGGTTGCGATGCTCTTCATTCATATAAGCGTAGGGAGTGCCAGAAACATCGGTAAGCGAAGCGTCGACTTGTCCTTCAGTACCATCAATCACCCCGGGGCCAAAGTTTTTATACTCGCGAGGGGCTAGCGATTGTCGGCGCCCACCCACAGCAAACCTGAGCTTGTGATTTTCCCAGCCTGTGTAAAGCGAAACCCATTCCACACGCAGGTCGCGGGTGGAACCTCCCGGGTTGCCATAAAGCCCCTCTGGAAAGGACACCAATCCTGCAGGGGAAATAAAATTAACATTGCCATCGCTGCCTATAGGCAGCAGCGAATTTGCGGGGAAGAGCTGAAACACGGTAGATATATCGAAGTGCAAAAGACTGAGCTGTATGGTGCTATCCCAATTTGATGAAAATTTATTAAAGGTGTGAGTCAAATCAGCCATCACCAACTTGCTATCGTCGTAACCCACTGGGTCCAGCGCCTGGGCGCCGCCAGCGCCTTCACCCGCATCCTGCGATATCCAGCTCCATAAATTAAACTGCGTGCGCTCGCCGCTAAGGGACAGTCGCGAATCGAGCAGTTTATAGCGAGTAGACAAAGCTCCTGGAGCAAGCGATGCCCGAGTATGCAGTGCCTGATCAATGGTGGTTTGTAAATCGCTATTCACGCGGCGGCTCGAATCCCCGTCGGTCTCCTGATAAGCCATTTCGAAAGATATAGAAACGCCTTTCCACTGAGTGGCGCCCTGGGCCCATACATCATGGGTCGCGAAGGAACCACCACCCAGGCCCATCTGCGGTTTATCCAGGGTTGCAGCATCTTTGGTAACAACATTAATCACACCGGCGTAGGCATCAGCACCATAGATTGCCGAGCCTGGGCCTCGAATAACTTCTACCCTTTCGATATTAACTGCCGGCATACGAAACTGTGTTGGCCTGCCCCCCTGCAAGCTGTACTGCACGGGAATGCCGTTAACCAAAAGCAGAACCTGGGAGTTAAAGCCCGTGTGAATCCCACGGATAGAATAAACAGAATCGAGTCGACTGAGGGTAGAGAGGGATACATGAACTCCGGGCAGAGCCTCCACCACGTCATTAAGCGTGCGTGCGCCCATAGCCTCTATTTCAGCTGCGCTAACCACCGACGCTGAAGCCGGCGCTTTGTCCAGCGGAGTGCTATTACCCGTGGCGATTGAGATTTCAACCTGGCCCAGCTCCGCCAGTGATAAATTGTAATAATCGCCATTATCCGCCCCCCAGGCGGGCAGACCCAGTGCACTGACAATTATTAATACACTGCCTTTTGGCAGTCCCCTGACGTACAAGCTGCGCATATGGATAACTCGTCTGTTTCAGTGGCGCGCTAAGGTATGCCCGCACTGGCAATTGGCTTCTAAGAGTAATCTGCCGCCCGAAAGGGACACTACCCGACGGGTAATAGGTCCCAGTTCCAATTGCCATCCGTTGACGTTATAACTCCGAGTTAAACGCTAAAAAATCCTGAAGGCGTCAGGCAGTGTGCATCTTATAGCTATTTTTGCGCCAAATCATCCTGCCAGTGCATACTCCGCAATAACTCATAACAATAGTGGAGGCCAGGGCGAAAGCAAATTTTTCGCGCCGCTAATCTATGTGCTTGAGGTTTATGTGAGCTGGGCCAATTTTTTAACGGCCAGGCGGATAGATTCACCAACCCAGGGCTGCGCCACTTGCGGCAGGTTGCGCCTTTTGAGCGCACCGCCATCCATCAAGCTGAGCGCTAGCACAGGAATAGCCGCCAGCTCGTGTTGCGCGCGCAGTTTCTCCAAAAACACCCAAGCCTGTTGATTAGGCAAATGCATATCCAAAATAATGCCGCGCGGTTTTAACTGGCGCACCAGCTGCAGGCCGGTTAAGGCATCGGTGGCACCGTGGAGCTGAAGCGGCTCCTGCTGTAGTCCGCGCGCCAACACCTCCAACAGCTGCGGCTCAGCCTCCAATATCACCAAATGTTCGTAGATATCGTCCATATCAAAGCTGGCATTAACCTTGTCTGCCCTCGGCATTGGGATAGTAGCCTCTTTCTCCTGCTGCTGGATCGGCAGGGGAATATCCACAATAAAACAGGCACCTTTACCCTCCTCGCTCTCCACGCGGATACTGCCGCCCATTAGCTCACACAGCTGACGTGTGATCGACAGTCCCAGGCCACTGCCCTGATATTTGCGTGTAGTGCTGGAATCCGCTTGGCGGAATGGGTCAAAAATATGTTGCTGTTGCTCAGGCGTCATGCCTATACCGGTATCAGCGACGCTCAAGTAAATGTGCGCATCCCGGTGCAGGGCGCGAATATGAATTTGTCCATCCTGGGAAAACTTGCAGGCATTACCCAACAAATTAATCAGTATATGCAGAATTTTTTCCGGGTCAGCTACTGGCAGGGCACTGCCATCATCCACTTCTTTGTCGACCTGAATACGGCTTTTTTCCAGCAGCGAGCCAACTGAACCCAACGCCTCGTCCACCAGGCTGGAAAGACGCACCTCGGTGAGATCAAGGTCCATGCGGCCAGCTTCGATTTTGGCCAGATCCAATACGCTGTTAATCAGTTTAAGCAGACGCTCACCATTGCTGATAACTCGCCCCAAATCGTTTAAGTGCTTGGCGTCGTCCTCCATTTTTAGCTCTTCCATCACCAGCTCTGTGTAGCCAATAATGGATTGCAAAGGTGTACGCAGCTCATGGCTCATCAGCGACAGAAATTCACTTTTTGCCTCGCTGGCCTGCTCGGCATTGCGCTTGGCAAACGCCAGGCGCTCGCCGGCGATCTGCAGATCTTTAGAGCGCGTAGCGAGAATTTCATTGTCGCGCCGCTTGGTGTTATAGGCGATAAATATGGTGATTATTAACAGTCCACCCAACACCAGCACACCGTACATATAGCGCAGCGCAATTTTTTGTGCATCCACCTGTTCATCCAAGCCGGCAATTGCCATTTTTTGCGAGCCGATTTCCTTTTCCTGATCCAAAATCGTTTGATTGAGCTGCGCCAGACGCTTTTCGCGCTGATCAATTTCTGCCGAAATTTTATTGAGTGAGTCCTGCTGCTGATTGAGTTCGCGAGTGCGCGCGTCCACTTCTTTCAACAGGCGTTCACGCTCCTGCGAACTAAGTTCTATTTGTTTTTTTTGGCTCAACAACTGCTGGTTTTGCTCTGCAATCAGTGCGTCGCTGTCTTGGATATTCTGCTGAAGCCCCCGCAGCTGCTGCTGCAGGCGCTGATTGACCGACTCCTGACTTTTGATGGTATTGGTCAGCTCGTCCAGCGCCCGCTCGCGCGACTGCAGCTGCTTTTGCATGGCGACCAGCGACGCCTGACCCTCGCGATAAAGCTTGGCGACATCAATCTCGGTGCCACCGTTTAAAATCAGCTCGGGCAGAGGTGTGAGCCCATGGTTGATCAAATTGGATTTGTTGACTTCAAACTTAAGGCGATCGCCATCGGTGATCAGGTTAATCATCACCAACTGTTTGTTGTCATATTCACTGCTAACCAACAATACCGGCTTGCTATCAAGGCGGTCGTAAAGGCTGGCAATACTTTTGCTGGCGAGGGGATCAATAAAGATCAATTGATAACTGGCTAGTGCACTGCTGGTATTGAGGTTATCCACTTGGATAGGCAGGCCGCGCAGCTGGATCCGCGAGGCCATGGTTTGTAGCTCATTAAATAAGCGCTGATCACTGGACTCGTAAACGCCAATTTTAAAAACCTTAACCCCATGCTCATTGGGCCACTGGATATTTTTGGCAAAGTTATACAGGTATGAGGCAGTAAGCTTTTCACGGCTCAAGCCTTCGGCGCTTGCCGCGAGGGACAGCATCAAACCGACACATATCGCCCCCACTACCAGCCCTAAGCGCCACCGAGCGAGCCAGCTGTTTTGTTGCAGATAGCCGTGTAGATAAAAACTGAATGGCATAAATGCGAATCCTTGAGCAGTTTTTTAGTCGAAGATGAGGAGCTACGGCCATGGCCAGCGCGCAGCTTAACGGGATTGAACAACTAATGCTAATAGCCTGGGACAGGCCTTAACTGATTTAACTCGAGCAATCACGATAGGCGCGTAGCGCGTCCATCGCAGTAATTACACCAACCACTTTTTTCGCGTCGGTGACAAAGACGCGGTGGATATTGCGCTCCAGTAAGAGCGAGGCAATTTGCGGCAGCGAACTGTCTCTGTCTACGGCTATAACCTCGGGTGTCATTATCTGGTGTACCGTACAGTTTTTCGTAGCGTCCTTCACCCAGGCGTTGAGCAACTCCTCATCCGGCTCCTGACCGCAGTTATTGCGGTAGAGATCGCTAAGCGCTCGTCCCTTGGAAGAGTCGTCCATACTGCTAAAGCGAAACACATCATCGACACTTACCACACCAACCAACTCATGATCAGAGGCAATGACCGGCGCCGCTGATATTTGCCGACGGATAAAAAACTCACTCAAGCGCTGAATTGTCCAGCCCTCATAGGCCGTAAGCACATCGGCGGTCATCAAGTCGGCGGCGATGGGTGAGGCGGGATTACTGGTGGTCATGCGTGGCTCCTGGTGCAGGTTATTTTGATAAAGCCCTGGCAGAAAAAGCTATAGCATAAAAAAACATCAGCACCCAGGTCATCGCCGTAATATCTGCGCCCGAGCCAGGGCTAATGGGCCCCATAAAAAAACGCCGCGACTTAAGTCAACGGCGTTTTTTATGCGGCTAAGCAGGCCTTAGTCGTGGTGATGGCCACCTGCGCCGTGGGCGTGGCCGTGGGCCAACTCTTCGGCGGAGGCATCGCGCACTTCGACTATCTCCAGTTCAAAGTCCAGGTTCTTGCCCGCCAGCGGATGGTTTGCATCTATATCCACATTGAACTTGCCCACTTTAAGCACAATGGCATCCCAGGGGCCATGCTGGGTGTTAACCGCCACCTTCATGCCCGGCTTGAGCTTGAGGTTTTTGTGGTCGTGCAGGTGCTTGATGGGGATGCGCTGGGTGGCGCCTTCCTGACGCTCGCCGTAACCCTGCTCAGGGGTAATGCTCACACTAAACTTGTCGCCGGTTTGCTTGCCTTCCATCGCGGCTTCCAGGGCGGCGAGCAGGTTGTTGTGACCGTGCAGGTAGAGGGTGGGTTCGGCGTCGTAGGAGGACTCCAGCAATTCCCCTCCCTGCTCACTTAAACGGTAGTGAAAGCTGACAACTTTATCGGCAGAAACTTGCATAGCAACTCCAGAGCAAAAACGGTTAAACCTAAAAAATGGTTTGATTGAATAAGGGCGCGGATTGTCGCCGATTTTTCGCCCCGGCAGCAACTCGGGCCGCAAAGCGGTTACACTGCGCGTTTTGATCTCAACCTTCGTCCTATGCAGCTTAAGCCTCCCCCGAGCGATTACCGCCTTCAGCCCCAAAGTGTCCATCTATGGCAACTGGATACTCGCCGTCTGGCCCCGCCTTGGCTGGAGTCGCGCCTGGGCCTGCTGAGCCTGGAGGAGCGCGAGCGCGCCGAGCGCTTTAAACGCGGTCGCGCCGAATTTATCGCCACTCGCCTGCTGCTGCGCGCGGTGCTCGGGGCCTATCTACAACAGGCGCCCGAAGCTGTGGAGTTTACCCGCAGCGATAAAGGCAAACCCGCACTGGCAAACAATGCACTCAGTTTTAACCTCAGCCACAGCGGCCCCCTCGCCCTGCTGGCGCTCGGGCAAGCCGCCAACTTGGGGGTAGATTTGGAAGTGGCCGATGGCCAGCGGGACTTTATGGGCATAGCCGAACACTTTTTCGCCCCGGCGGAGCTGCAGTGGTTGCGCGATCTTAAAGAGGATGCACAGGCAAAAGGAGAGGCCCAGGCACGCGCTTTTTACCGCCTGTGGACCCTGAAAGAGGCCACCTTTAAAGCCCTGGGCACGGGCATTGCCACAGGGTTGGAGAAACTCTGTTTTAGCCTGAGCGGTGAGCGAATAGCGCTAGAGCCAGCGGCGGAATTGGCCCTGGACACAGGTCAATGGTATTTCTGGCAGGCGGAAATAGCGCCAGATTGCCACTGCGCCCTGGCGCTGGAGACGCCCGAAGCGCCCGAGCAGGAATGGTTTGACGCCCTGCCGCTGTTAAGCCAATTATAAGTTTCCGCGCCAGCCTTTTACGGTGCTTTACTTGACTGGCCTGGCACCGCTGCTAGGATTGCGCCCCGAAAACATCCTATAACCACCACCCATAACCACAAAAGAACATTCATGCTGCCATTTCACCAGGTTGTAAAAGACGACTTCGCCGCTGTTAATCAGCTGATCATCGACCAACTGCATTCCGATGTGGGCCTGGTAGAAAACATTGGCCACTACCTGGTGGAAGCGGGCGGCAAGCGCCTGCGCCCGCTGTTGGTGCTGCTCACCGCCAACGCCCTGGGCTACCCCAAGGCCGACGCCAAAGCCCATCTGGAGCTGGCGGCAATTATCGAATTTATCCACACCGCCACCCTGCTCCACGACGATGTGGTGGATATGTCCAGCCTGAGGCGCGGCCGCCCCACCGCTAACGCCCAGTGGGGCAATGCCCCCAGCGTACTGGTGGGCGACTTCCTCTATTCGCGCGCCTTCCAGATGATGGTGCATATCGGCAATATGGATGTGATGGCGATCCTCAGCGACACCACCAATGTAATTGCCGAGGGCGAGGTGCAACAGCTGGTTAACGCCAAAAACCCGGAGGTGAGCGAAGAAAACTACTTCCAGGTCATCTACAAAAAAACCGCCATTCTGTTTGCCGCCGCCTGCGAAGTGGCGGCGGTGATTGGCGGCGCCACACCCGCGCAACGCGCCGCACTGCGCACTTACGGCGCCCAGGTGGGGGTCGCCTTCCAATTGGTAGACGACGCCCTGGACTACACCGGCGATGCCGCCACCCTGGGTAAAAACCTGGGCGACGACCTAGCCGAAGGCAAACCCACCCTGCCGCTGATTCATGCCATGCGCACCGGCACCGCCGAACAGGCGGCGCTGGTGGCCAAGGCTATTCGCGAAGGCGATGCCAGCCAGCTGCCACAAGTACTGGAAATTGTTCAGGCTACTGGCGGTATGGATTACACCCTGGAGTGCGCCAAGCGCGAAGTCGCCAGCGCCCTGGAACAACTGCGCGAACTGGGCGACAACCCATTCTCCCAGGCCATGGCGCAACTGGCCGAGTTCGCTCTGGCGCGCAGCCACTAATTCCATTCCATCGGCAGCGGGCGCTTGGCCGCCGCTGCCCACTCCCGCCAAGCTGGACAACTGAGCCACAGAGGTTAGAATGGCGCACTTTGCGCGCGCCAGGCCCTGTTTACCCCTGAGCGCAGCCTTTCAATAACCAGTGGAAATCACCATGACCTTTGTTCCCCAAAGCTCCTACTCCCGCGACGAATTGATCGAGTGCGGAAAAGGCAACCTTTTTGGCCCAGGCAATGCCCAGCTGCCAGTGCCTAATATGCTGATGCTCGACCGCATTAGCCTGATCAGCCAGACAGGTGGTGAGTTTGGCAAAGGTGAAATTGTAGCCGAGCTGGATATTACCCCAGACCTCTGGTTCTTCGACTGTCACTTCCCCGGCGACCCGGTTATGCCCGGCTGCCTGGGGTTGGATGCCATGTGGCAGCTGGTGGGCTTCTTCCTGGGTTGGAAAGGCAATCCCGGCCGCGGCCGCGCCCTGGGCTGTGGCGAAGTGAAATTCACCGGCCAGATTCTGCCCACCGCTAAAAAAATCACCTATCACATTAATTTGAAGCGCGTGATAGAGCGCAAACTGATCATGGGCATCGCCGATGGCCGCGTATCCTGTGACGGCAAGGACATTTATTTTGCTAGCGACCTGCGCGTTGGCTTGTTCCAGAATACCGACAGTTTCTAACTAGCCGCATTTGCTCATTCACTGCACACGGGAGTGTCACAGCCACTATGGCATAATGCACTCCCTGACTCCTCCACAACTGCATCAGCCCTTGAATGGCGCTGCTAAATCAAGAAATAAAGAGGTTCGCCTATGAAACGCGTTGTAGTGACCGGTATGGGAATTGTGTCCTGCCTGGGCAACAATATCGCCACCGTTTTGGACGCGCTGCGCCATGGCCGCTCCGGCATCAAATTCCAGGAAACCTACAAAGAGATGGGTTTCCGCAGTCATGTCGCTGGCTCCATTGATATCAACTTGTCTGAGCGCATTGACCGCAAAGTGCTGCGCTTTATGGGCGACGCCGCTGCCTACGCCTTTTTGTCTATGCAGGACGCCATCGCCGACTCTGGCTTAAGTGAAGAGCAAGTGTCCAACGAGCGCACCGGCATCATCATGGGCTCCGGTGGCGCCTCCTCCAAAAACCTGGTGGAAGCCGCTGATATTCTGCGCGAAAAAGGCCTCAAGCGCGTTGGCCCCTACCGCGTAACCCAGACCATGGGCAGCACCACCTCGGCCTGTTTGGCCACCCCGTTCAAAATTAAAGGGGTCAACTACTCCATCTCCTCGGCCTGCGCCACCAGCGCCCACTGTATTGGCAACGCCATGGAGCTTATCCAGTTGGGTAAGCAAGACGTGGTTTTCGCCGGCGGCGGAGAAGAAGAGCACTGGACGCTCACAGCCCTGTTTGATGCCATGGGCGCCCTGTCCACCAAATATAACGAAACCCCCGACCAAGCCTCACGCGCCTATGACGCTGAGCGCGATGGTTTTGTGATTGCCGGCGGCGGCGGCTGTTTGGTACTGGAAGAATACGAACACGCCAAGGCGCGCGGCGCCAAGATCTACGCCGAAGTGGTTGGCTATGGCGCCACCTCCGATGGCTACGACATGGTGGCCCCCTCCGGCGAAGGCGCTATCCGCTGTATGAAGCAGGCCCTGGCCAGCATTGACGGCAGTGTCGACTACATCAACTCCCACGGCACCTCTACACCGGTAGGTGACCTGGCGGAACTGCGCGCCATTAAGGCCACCTTTGGCGACGCCATTCCACCCATCAGCTCCACCAAGTCGCTAACCGGCCACAGCCTGGGCGCCACTGGCGTGCAGGAGGCCATTTACAGCCTGCTGATGATGGAAAACGACTTTATCTGCGCCTCAGCTAACATCCAGCAGCTGGATGCAGAAGCCGAAGGTATGCCGATTGTGCTCGAGCGCCAGGACGGGGTTAAGCTCAACCGCGTTATGTCCAACAGCTTCGGCTTTGGTGGCACCAACGCCACCCTGGTATTCCAGCGCGTTTAATCCGCATCAACCCCATAAAAAAGGCGAGCCTGATGCTCGCCTTTTTTATGGGTGAAACAATACCAAAATAATGCTTTATGCGCCATTTATTACTTTTGTCGGGGTTTAAATGCTGACATTAGTCAGCGGGTTATAGCATTTATATAAAAGTTAGCGATATTCACCAGCCTATAAATAACTCATCTAAAAAAAAGTACTGGTTGACAGAATACCTCCCTGGCCTGCGGCAAACTGAACCTAAGTTAAATATCCACAGGTTCGGCATCATGACAACTTCCCCGATGTCCCAAACCATAGGATTGCCGCACTGCCCCAAGGGAATTGCCCAAGCGACTGCCTGCCGCACCTGGCTGCGCCTACTCACCCTGGCTTGCGGTCTGGGCCTAGGCATACTGCATCAGGTTGGCTTGTGTGACGACAGCAAAGCCAGCAAACCACTACTAAGCCAAACCGCGAAAGATATCATCAGCAAAACCCGCAGCTATTTTGATCTGCCAGCCGCTAACGGCAGCGATCAAAGCCTGATCAGCAACCAGTTTCGCGCACTGGAAAAAACAGGGAAAAAGCTTTCTGTGGTCGTTAAAGATCAATTGAGCAGCGGCATGATGACCCTGCTCAAAGGCGAGGGTCACGCAGGTGTGGATAGATTTAGTGAAGGAATGAGCTACCAGGCGATCTGGTCATCCAAATATATTTTAGTGGAAGCCAGGTATCAGTTTTAAGTCACTCATGGCCCCGACCAAAGCGAGCTTAGGCTCGCTTTTTTTATAGAGAACGCCAGTAACAGCAATCAGGCGGGAGCCTGGCTGTCTGCGCGATTATGCAACCACTGCTTAACCAAGGGTAACAAACTGGGCCGCCAGGAACGCTGCTGTACACCAAAGCAATCGCGCAGCTGGCGGCAGCTGAGAATGGCGCTAAGGGGCTCGTTTTCCGGCTCTTCATCGACAATGGTCAAGCTCGGCTCGGCAGTGAGCAGTTGCTGCTGGATAAGCAGTTGCAGCAACTGCTCGGCAAACTCCTCCTGGGTGCAAA
The DNA here is from genome assembly GCA_050305995.1 of Cellvibrio sp. Lineage (GTDB taxonomy): Bacteria > Pseudomonadota > Gammaproteobacteria > Pseudomonadales > Cellvibrionaceae > Cellvibrio. The sequence continues at coordinate 35,027 of JBNLGJ010000047.1, read as the reverse complement.
CATCGCCGGCGCAGTAGTGCATGGTGCCCCAGTTTTCCGCCCCGCAACTAATTTGCTTAACCAAGGCTATGGCCACCCGCACTGCATCAGCATAGGTAGTGGGCGCGCCGCGCAATCGGCGGTTGGCCTTGACCGCTTCGCCCCCCAGATAGCCGCTGAGCAGGCGCGACAAGAGGTTGTCGCCGTAGGAGCCAATCAGCCAGCTGTAGCGCAGGCAGATATGGCGCGGCGCCAGCTCTGCCAGTTTTGCTTCTGCTGCCACCAGGGTTCGGCCCACGTCATCCACCGGCTGGGGTAAATCCTTTTCGCCATGCGTACTTTTGCTGTCACCGGCAAACAGACGATAGTTGGAAAGTTGAATTAGCGGGATATTGGCAGCACCACAGGCGGCGGCCAGATTGCAGGCGGCGGCCAAATAACCCTCGCGTCCAGCGGCGGTATCCAGCGCCTCCCAGGCGAAATTATTAATAACCACTTCGGGGCGTTTTTGCTGGATATAGCGAGTCACCGCGTCCTGGTTGCTCAAATCAAGTTCTGCCGAGCCAGGCAAAAGCAAATTGAATGGCTCCCGCTCCAGGTCATGCAGGAGCGCATCCCCCCAGGGGGTTCCAGTTTCGGTTACTAATAATTTCAACGACATAGAATTCTTCCACTTATTAGCCCGCAGTTTACCAGTGGCGATCAGCAGATCAACCAAGCGACAGGTTTCGACTGCACATTTACGGAGCTAAAGCCTTATACTGCGCGTCTTTTTTGCTGGCCTTCACCCTCTGGAGCCGATAACGCCCATGGCTAACCAAGCCTACAGCCTCAATATCGATCTCGCCATTATCGGCGGCGGTGTCGCTGGCCTTTGGCTGGCCAATCGCGCGCGCCAGGCAGGCTATTCGGTGTTGCTGTTTGAGCACAAGGCACTGGGTAGCGAGCAGACCCTGGCCGCCCAGGGGATGATCCACGGCGGCATGAAATACACCCTCGCTGGCGCGCTTACCGGCGCCTCCGAAGCCATCGCCGAGATGCCCCGCTACTGGCGCGACTGCCTCTGCGGTAACGGCGATATCGACCTGCGCCACACCCGTATCCTCAGCGACCATTTTTTTATGTGGTCGAGTGAGACAGTCGCCAGCCGCGTCACCACTTTCCTCGCCAGCAAGCTAACCCGCGGCCGCGTCGAGCCTGTGCATCCGGACCGCCGCCCGCCGCTGTTACGCAGCGGCGACTTCAGTGGCAGCCTCTACAAGCTGGAAGATCTGGTGATAGACACCCCCAGCCTGGTGGCCAACCTGGCACGCAATATCGAGGGCTGCTGCTATTTAATTGACTGGCAGCAGGCCCAGCTGGAATGCGATAGCAATGGCCTGGTGTCCATTAGCCTTAATCAGGGCGATGAGACTATTCACATCCAGGCACAACAGCTGGTGTTTACGGCCGGTAAAGGCAATGCCGATTTACTCACACGCCTGGGGCTGAGCACACCGCCAATGCAGCTTCGCCCGCTGCAACAGGTGATGGTCAAACACAACTATGGGTTTAATTTTTACGGCCACTGCCTGGGCGCCGACACTAGCCCGAGACTTACCATCTCCAGCCATCGCCTGCCCCACGGCGAGCACATCTGGTACCTGGGCGGCAGCCTGGCGGAAAAAGGCGCCGCTATGGAAGCGGAAGCCTTAATCGAACTGGCCAAACAGGAATTAGCCGAGCTGATCCCCTGGGTCAATTTGGAAGGCGCCGACTGGGCAACCCTGCCGGTGACCCGCGCCGAACCGCGCCAACCCGGCCTGGTGCGCCCAGACAAAGCCTTTGTCGCCCCGGCACCGGATGTGGCCAACTTATTAGTGGGCTGGCCCACCAAACTGACACTGGCGCCTAACTTCGCCAATGAAACGCTCGAGTTGCTCGCCGCACGCGGCATACAGCCGCAGCAGGCGCAAATACAACTGCCACTGGCGCTAGCCCCCATCGCCCGCCCCCCTTGGGATATCGCCTTCCCCCCCCCCATTAGCGAGGAGGAGCGAATCGCCCTGCTCTTCCCGCCAGCCGACGACCAGGAGCAGCACTGATGTTGCCACTGCGCAGCCTTGGCACTACCGAACTCAGGGTCAGCCCCCTGGGCCTGGGTACGGTCAAATTTGGCCGTAACCAAGGGGTCAAATACCCTGACACCTTTGCCCTGCCCAGCGATGAACAGCTGCGCCAGCTGCTGGATATCTGCCGCGAATTTAACATCAACCTGCTGGATACAGCCCCCGCCTATGGCTATAGCGAAGAGCGCCTCGGCGGACTGCTGAAAAAAGGCCGTCAGGACTGGGTAATAACCACCAAGGTGGGCGAGGAGTTTGAAGAGGACAACCGCTCCAATGAGGGCCAATCCAGGTTTGACTTTAGCGTCAAACACACCCGCTTAAGCGTTGAGCGCAGCCTGCGCCGACTTAACACTGACTATCTCGACCTGGTGCTCATCCACTGCGATGACAACGACCTAGACGTGTTAACACAGACGCCGGTAGTAGCCACTTTGGAACAACTCAAGCGCGAGGGCTGGATTCGCGCTTACGGCGCCTCCACCAAAACCGCTGAAGGTGGATTGCTAGCGGCCGAGTTGTGCGATGCCGTAATGGTCACCTTCAACCGCAACGCGCGTGACACCGAGGCGGTAATTGACCGCTGCGCCCAATTGGGCAAGGGCGTATTATTAAAAAAAGTGTTCGCCAGCGGCCATATCTGCCATGATTCGCCCCCCAATTCCGACCCTATAGCCGAGGCCCTGAGCCTGGCACTGGGCAAAGCCGGGGTGAGTAGCGCCATACTGGGCAGCATCAACCCAACGCATTTGCGCGATAACGCCCTTAAGGCACTTATCGCCCTGCAACCCTGAAGAAACTGTTAAAGCTATGCAAATTTCAACGCAAACCGACGCGAGCAACTGGCTCGATAGCGTAAACTGGAACAGCGATGGCCTGGTGCCCGCCATAGCCCAGGACGCCGAAACAGGCCGTATTTTAATGATGGCCTGGATGAACCGCGAAGCCCTAGCACTGACCGCCGACAAGCGCGAAGCCGTGTACTTTTCGCGCTCGCGCAACAAACTCTGGCACAAGGGTGAAAGCTCCGGCCACACGCAAAAAGTACGTGAAATTCGCCTGGATTGCGACGCCGATGTGATAGTGCTGCACATTGAGCAGGTCGGCGGTATCGCCTGCCACACCGGGCGCGAATCCTGTTTTTATCGGGTACTTGGCAAGGGCGGCTGGGAGACAGTCGACCCAGTGTTAAAAGATCCCAGCGAGATTTACTAAGTAGGTAAAGAGTTAATGAGCAACGATATACTGCAGCAGCTGACCGAGATACTCGAAGCGCGCAAGGCCAACGCCGATGCCGACAGCTCCTATGTCGCCAGCCTGCACCAAAAAGGCCTGAATAAAATTTTGGAAAAAGTTGGCGAAGAGTGCACCGAAACCATTCTCGCCGCCAAGGACGCCCAAGCCAGTGGCGATAACAGCGATTTGATTTACGAAACTGCCGACCTCTGGTTTCACAGCCTGGTGATGCTCTCGCACCTGGGCGAATCGGCAGATGCCGTACTTAACGAGTTGGCGCGCCGCTTTGATGTATCCGGCCACGCCGAAAAAGCGTCGCGCAACCAATAAACTTTTGTAGAGGAATCCATTATGGGCTTTAGCGGAATCAATTTTTGGCAACTGGCGGTTATTTTGATAATTGTAGTGCTGTTATTTGGCACCAAGCGTTTGGGCAGCCTGGGCAGCGACCTGGGCAAAATGATCAAAGGCTTTAAAAGCTCTATGAACGACGACGACGATAAAACCGAGAAGCAAGAGAGCGCCCCCAAGTCTGTGGACGACAAATCTGGCGCGACCACCAACGCCAGCAGCAGCGAAAAAACTGAACACAAACACTGAGTGAGCCAAGCACGTGTTTGATATTAGTTTTGGCGAGCTATTTCTCTGCCTGATAATCGCCTTGATCGTCATAGGGCCGGAGCAGTTGCCTGGCACTGTGCGCACTATCGGCCTGTGGATTGGCAGGCTTAAACGCAGCCTGCGCGAAACGCGGGAGGAAATTGAGCGGCAAATTGGCGCTGATGATATTCGCCGCCAGCTGCACAACGAAGACATAATGCGCAGCCTGGAACAAACCCGTCAGACCATGGAAAACTCGATAATGGCTGGCGCCGCCGAAACACCCGCAAACCAGCGCAAAAACTACGGCCCACCGGAAGAGCTGCCCGACCACGCGCATCTGGATGAAACCCCATCTACCGAGGCCGCGCCTGCAACTGAAGCCGCACCAAACGACCATACAGAACCAGGCCCAGAGTCCAACAAGCCGCAACCATGAGCAACAAATCCACCGAAAAAGAGCAGCCGCTGGTACAGCACCTGATTGAGCTGCGCACCCGCCTGCTGCATATTTTTTACTGTTTGCTGGCGGTGTTTCTCTGCATGTTTCCCTTTTCGGCGCAAATCTACGGGCTGATATCCAAACCGCTGCTGGCAGCCCTACCCACCGGCGCCAACATGATAGCCACCGGCATAATCGCGCCCTTCGCCACCCCGCTTTACCTCACCTTTATCGCGGCACTGCTGCTGTCTGTACCTTTTATCCTCTACCAAATCTGGGCGTTTATCGCGCCCGGCTTATACAAGCACGAAAAGCAGCTGGCGGTGCCGCTGCTGGTATCCAGTGTGCTGCTGTTTTTTCTCGGCATGTCCTTCGCCTATTTTGTGGTAATGCCCATGCTCTTCCGCTTTACTGCCGGCATAGCGCTGGAGGGAGTCACCCAGTCGCCAGATATCAGCAGCTACCTGGATCTGGTGCTGCATATGCTGTTTGCCTTTGGCGCCGCCTTTGAAATCCCAGTGGCAACAGTGCTGCTGATTCTGGTTGGCGTAGTACAGCCGGAAACCCTGGCCGCCAAACGCCGGTATGTGGTGGTGGTCTGCTTCGTGGTCGGCATGGTGCTCACTCCACCGGATATTTTCTCGCAAACCCTGCTCGCCATCCCCATGTGGATGCTGTTTGAAGCCGGCTTGCTCGCAGGTCGCCTGCTCAAGCGCAAAGCGCGCGAGCGCGAGTCTGCCGACACCAACCAGGAGCAGGACAGCTAGGGTGCTATAGCACCCTAAACACTATTGGCCAACACCTCTACCAGCTCACCTTTATTGGCTTCAAATTTCTTCCAGGCCAAATCGTGGAAGAAGAAGGCCAGTGTATTAATTGCTGGCTCTATCATGGCCATGGTGCCGCCCACCAGGGCGCTGCCAGTTAAGGCGTAGCCCACCGAGAAGGCCACACTGAAGTGAACTACGGCGAAGCTTGCAGTTTTAGCCATGATGAACTCCTGGACTCTTGATTTTAGAACTTTTGGTTTTCGCTCAAGCGACATGCTTGAAACCATACTAAGTGCCCAGGACAGATAGAAAAAGAAAATTAAACTTAAGAACCCAATTGCCAATAGCTATAGAAATAACTACCAGCGATTGAAGGGATGCTTGGACAGATTGGAGTTAAAATAGCGCGCCTCCTGGGTCACCTCTTGGCCAAGCCATTGCGGCCTGGCAAATTCTGCATCCTCACTGGGCAGCTCGATTTCGGCGACCACCAGGCCGAGGTTGTCACCGAGAAACTCATCCACTTCCCAGACAAAGCCTTCATAGGGAATTTTACGTCGCGTCTTTTCGATTAACGGTTGTTCGCAAAGCGCCAATAGCTGGCGCGCGTCAGCGAGGGGAATGGCATACTCAAACTCACTGCGACTAGCGCCTTGGCTTGGGCCTTTAATGGTGAGGAAGGCCTGGTCACCGGCGATGCGCACTCGCACAGTGCGCGCCTTGTCGCGATTGAGATAGCCCTGGCAGTAATACACAGGCTCGGCGCTGCGCCAGGCATCGCCAGTCACTAAAAATTTGCGTTCGATTTCTATAGCCACAGCCACTGACTCCTTTAGGGGCCACCAGTGTAAAGGCAACTGGGCCTGGCTGGCATAATATTTTCTTGGCAAAGTATATGCGCTGATCGGCGACGAAATTCGCCTTAAGGGTGTGTTGCGCCTTAAGGTTTTTTTGTGTCTTAACAGTTTGTTGAAATGCTATCTGCGCCGCCCTGCTCTTTTTAATTTTTACGTGAAAGCATCAGCCAATCACACGACTGAATACTGCCGAAAATGCAGCAACATCGATTGAACTTGAGTTGCCTTCACAGGTGGCAAAACCATGGCCGTAAAGTGCGCTGAGTGATATAGGTTTTAACAACTCAACTGTTTTAGCGACACCACTAAAATTAAACACGCATAAAATTGCCTCGGGCTCCTGGCGACGAATAAAGGCCAGGGAATCTTTATCATCGGCAAGAAACTCTATGGCACCCAAACGCAGTGCTGGCTGACTTTTACGCCAGGCCATAAAGTGGCGATAGCTATTGAGAATGGACTCACCATCAGCATCTTGCAGGGTAACAGCTTTGCTTTTGTGGGCATCGCTCAGTGGCAACCAGGGCTTGGCCAAAGAGAAGCCAGCGTATTCCAGCTTGTCGTCCCAAGGCATTGGCGTGCGACAGCCATCGCGGCCTTTAAAGCGCGGCCAGAAAGTAATGCCGTATGGGTCTTGCAATTCGTGCTGGGCAATTTCCACCTCGGTTAAGCCCAACTCTTCACCCTGATAGCTGCACAGGCTGCCGCGCAGCGAGAAGAGCATAGCGTTAAGGGTTTTTGCCAGTTGCGGCGACCGCTCGCTGCCGCCCCAGCGCGACATAACGCGCACCACGTCATGGTTGCCAATGGACCAGCAGGGCCAGCCTTCGGCTAAATTCTTTTCCAGTGTTTCCACTGTCTCGCGTATGTAGGAGCCGGACAACTGATCCACCAACAATTCAAAACTGTACGCCATGTGCAGGCGCGTGTTGCTGGCGGTGTATTCGGCCATGGTTTTTAGCGAATCTTCCGAGGAGATTTCGCCCAGGGTGACAGCGCCTGGGTAAAGGTCCATTAACTGGCGCAACGATTCCAAAAACGCAAGGTTTTCCGGGCGATCGCAGTCGTAAACATGACACTGGAAGGCGTAGGGGTTATCTTCGCGGAAACCGCGACCGCGGCGCGCCTCTTTCGGCTTGGCCGGATTGTCACGCAGCAACTTGTCGTGGAAGCAAAAAATAATCGCGTCCAGACGCAGACCATCGACACCGCGCTTTAACCAGAACTCAACTTCTTCCAAAATTTGCGCGCGCACTTCTGGGCAGTGGTAGTTTAAATCCGGCTGGGTTTTTAAAAAGTTGTGCAGATAGTACTGGCCGCGACGCGGCTCCCACTCCCAACCACTGCCACCAAAAATGGACAGCCAGTTATTGGGCGGAGTGCCATCGGGTTTGGGGTCGGCCCATACATACCAGTCGGCTTTGGGATTGTCGCGCGACTCGCGACTCGCTACAAACCAGGGGTGCTGATCGGAGGTGTGACTGAGCACCTGGTCGATAATAATTTTGATTCCACGCGCGTGCGCCTGGGCGATCAACTCGTCAAAATCACCAAGCGAGCCAAAGATCGGATCTATATCGCGATAGTCGGCAATGTCGTAGCCGAAATCTTTCATCGGCGATTTAAAAAACGGCGAAACCCAAATGGCATCCACCCCCAAGCTGGCGATGTAATCCAGCTTGCTGATAATACCCGGGATGTCGCCAATGCCATCACCGTTGGTATCCATAAGGCTGCGCGGGTAAACCTGATAAATTACAGCACCGCGCCACCAGGGGGTGTTAGTCATTGTCAATTTCCTCTGAGATTGAGCAGGTACAGCAGCTAACTACGACAATGCGAGCGCATTTTTTAATTAATGATTTTTAACTGGCGCTGCGCTTTTTATTGCGAACCGGCGGCTGCAGTAAAATCAGTTTTTTACAACATACGCGAGCGGACATATCCCGCCAAGTGACTACATACGTATGCAGCCTATTTGCTGCTGAGCAATTTATAGAAAACCTATTCATAAACCATCACCCTAACTGACCAAGGCCTTTTTCTCGACTAGGCTTTGCAGATGTACATACGAATGCACGCTGAATACGTATGTACGGGCTTGTTGCCCACAGCAACTAACACCTAATGTATCCGCATAATTTTTGTTGCTATTGGCCTTTACCCTCTAGTAGCCAGCTATTAGCAAAAAATGCACATCAAAAAACGATAAACACCGGGGTTGTTGTTATGAATAAAACACTGTTATCGCTGCTTTTTGGTAGCGCACTGGTTGGTAGCGCACTAGTCACCAGCGGCTGCAACCGCGAATCATCCCCCCCCAAGCTGCCCAGCGGCGTTGCGCCTGGCGCGCCCGGCAAAGCATCAGTGTGGAGCTACGCTGGCAAAACCGGTATAGGCACCGCTTACGAAACCTACAGCGATGGCACCTACAAAGATGGCGGCAGCAGCGGCACCATTTCCAAAGTCTGGTTCTCTATTGCGCGCGGCGTGCTCACCGAAACCATGTACGGTTTAATTCACGAAGCCCAGCTGCAGGAAATGGAATTTTTTGTGCAAGGCGAAGGCTTTGTGGATCAGGAACAATACGACACAAACTCAAGCGTCGACTACCTGAGCAAAGACGCCCAGGGCCGCCCCATCTCGCTCGCGTATAAAATTGTTAACCGCGCCAAAAACGGTAAATACGAAATCGAAAAACATATTTTTACCGACCCGGACAGCCAGGCTTTGATGATGCGCGTAATTTTTCGCGCACTGGACGATCAGGTCACGCCCTATCTTTACTTAAACCCTTCGGTTGCTAATACCGGTAGCAACGATAAAGCGGTGTTTGCCAACAACGCCTGGACCGCCAGCGACAGCAACACCAGCATGAGTTTAAAAACTGATGCGCCCGTGGTGCAAAGCAACATCGGTTTTAAAGGCGTCTCTGATGGCATAAGTTCACTCAAACAAAAAGGGGCACTCACCAGTGCCTACACCAGCACCGGCGACAAGCCCGGCAATGTTGCCTTTACGCTGCAATTGCCAACTATGAAAAAAGGCGACAGCGCCGATTGGCAATTTGTGCTTGGCTTTGGCGCCAACGCCGGCGAGAGTTCGGCGGCGGCAGCTCAAACACTGGCAAAAGGCTATGCAAACCTATTGGCCGCCTACAATGGCGAGGGCGATGCGGTGGGCTGGGAGGATTATTTGGCTTCGCTGCCGCAACTGGAGCGGCTCTCGGCCACAGCCACCGATGGTGGCAAACTGCTTTACACCAGCGCCATGGTGCTTAAAGCCCAGGAGGATAAAACTCACGCCGGCGCCTTTATCGCCTCGCTGTCCAACCCCTGGGGCGATATTAAATCGGCAGAGCAACCGGCAACCGGCTATAAAGCTGTGTGGCCGCGGGATTTCTATCAGGTCTCCATGGCGCTGCTCGCCCTGGGCGATACCCAATCGCCGAAAGTCGCATTCCAGTATCTGCAACAGGTGCAGGCCAGTGACAAAATTGCCGGTTACTCAGGCACACCCGGCTGGTTTCTACAAAAAACCCATGTCGATGGCCAAACCGAATGGGTGGGCGTACAGCTGGACCAAACCGCCATGCCCATTATGCTCGGCTGGCGCCTGTGGCAAGACGGCATTCTCAGCGATGCTGAAATTGTGGATTGGTACAGCAAAATGCTTAAGCCAGCTGCTGAATTCCTCACCAATGGCGGCCATGTAAAAATTGACTGGAACGATACCGACATCAAGCCTCCCTATACGCAACAGGAGCGCTGGGAAGAGCAGCCGGGCTATTCACCCTCCACCACTGCCGCCACCATTGCCGGCCTGGTTTCCGCCAGCGATATAGCGCAACTGGCAGGCGATAGCGACAATGCCAAGCGCTACCTGGCCGCCGCCGACAGCTACTCCACACGGGTCAGCCAGGCCATGTTTACCACCCAGGGTTCACTCGCTGGCGAGCTGGGCAATGGCAACTACTTCCTGCGTATTAGCGCCAACCAGGACCCCAACGACAAAGCGCCCCTGGGCACCAGCAACGGCCAGGTGATTAACGATGAATCCCAAATTTTGGACGCGGGTTTCCTGGAGCTGGTGCGCTATGGTGTGCGCCCCGCAACCGATGCCCAAGTGCTGGAGACACTGCCGGAGCTGGACAACCAAAACCTGCCAGAAAATCTGCGGGTGAAATACGAATTTACCTTCCCCGGCATTGAAGGCAGCTTTCCGGGCTGGCGCCGCTATGGCATAGACGGCTATGGCGAGGACACCACCAATGGCATGGGCTACGCCTTTATGGAGCAGAATACGGCCACCCAGCGCGGCCGCGTCTGGCCGATTTTTACCGGCGAGCGCGGCCACTATGAACTGGCCCGCGCCAAAGCCGAAGGCAAGGTGGATATAAACCAGCTGCGCAATACCTATGTGAAGGCCATGGAGTTGTTTGCCAACCAGGGCATGATGATCCCCGAACAGGTGTGGGACGGCGTGGGCAATAACAGCGCCTACCACTACACCCTGGGCGAAGGCACAGACTCAGCAACCCCCCTGGCCTGGAGCCACGCGGAGTACATCAAGCTGCTGCGCTCCTACGCCGATGGCAAGGTCTGGGACAATAACGCCAGCACCAGCGCACGCTATGCTAAATAGCGCGCGCTCCAGGGTTAACACAGGCGATAACAATGAATAATCCCGCAGCCAGCCCCCTGCTTAAACCCAATAAAACCCTCTGGCAAATCTGGAACATGTGCTTTGGCTTCCTCGGCATACAGTTCGGCTTCGCCCTGCAAAATGCCAATGTGCCGCGCATCTTCCAAACCCTGGGTGTGGATGTGGGCGACCTGGCGATTCTGTTTTTGGCCGCACCCGTCACCGGCCTGATTATTCAGCCATTAATAGGCCACTGGAGCGACAAAACCTGGACCCGCCTCGGCCGCCGTCGCCCCTTCTTTTTTTGGGGAGCGGTGCTCGCCACCCTGGCGCTGTTTATCATGCCCAACGCCAGCGCCCTCTGGGTGACGGTTATCTGCCTGTGGTTGCTCAACAGCGCCATCAACATTGCCATGGAGCCCTTCCGCAGCTTTGTGTGCGATATGCTGCCCAACGAGCAGCGCACCACCGGCTTTGCCATGCAGGCATTTTTTATTGGCGTGGGCTCAGTGGTCGCCTCTGCCCTGCCCTGGATGTTTACCAATTGGTTGGAGGTTAGTAACACCGCACCCGCAGGACAAATTCCCGACTCGGTCATCTACTCGTTTTATATTGGCGGCGGCGCCTTCCTGTTAGCCGTACTGGTCACCGTTATTTCCACCAGGGAATATTCACCCCAACAACTGGCGGCGTTTGATGCCCAGGAAAAATCCGTAGCCGCCAAAGCCGATCGGGTTGAATTGCCTCATCGCCAGGTTAACTACCCGCTGCTGGGCAGCATTTGGCTCGGCCTTGGCCTGGTCGCATCGCTGTTTATTTTTGAACTGAAACTCACCACCGAGCTGTATGTGTTAAGTGGCGGCGTGTTGGGTTTTGGCTTGCTGCAATTAATTACTGCGCAGTTACAAAAGCAGGGGCGCACGCGCAGTGGATTGTGCGAAGTGATGAATGATTTATACAACATGCCCAAAGCCATGGCGCAGTTGGCCGTGGTGCAATTTTTCTCCTGGTTTGGTTTGTTCGCCCTGTGGATTTACTCCACCCCGGCGGTGACCGAATTCCACTATGGCACGACCGATACCACCTCCGAACTCTACAACCAGGGCGCCAATCAGGTGGGCATTTTATTCGCCGCCTATAACGCCTTTGCGGTCATCGCCGCTTTTGTCATTCCCTGGCTGGCGCGCGTCACCAACCGCAAAATCGCCCACATAATCAACCTCAGCCTTGGCGGCCTGGGTTTTATCAGTTTCTACCTGATAAAAGACCCGGCCTACCTCTGGGTCGCCATGATCGGCATTGGCTTCGCCTGGGCATCCATACTGTCGATGCCCTACGCCATTTTGGCCGGCTCACTGCCCGCCCACAAAGCCGGCATCTACATGGGCATCTTCAATTTGTTTATCACCATCCCGCAGATACTCGCCTCCACCTTACTCGGCTTGATGGTGCGCCAGCTGTTTGATGACAAGGCCATCTACGCACTAATCTGTGGCGGCATAGCGCTACTCCTCGCCGCCGCCTCCACCCTCTGGGTGAAAGACGTACACGATGTGCATCACCAGTAATTGTTAAGCGGGAGAACGCAAAAAGCCCGCGACCAAAAATCGCGGGCTTTTTTGTACATATCTGGCGTAGGTCGGATAAGCCGAAGGCGTCATCCGACAATAGCGACAAATCAATATGGCATGACGCGGGACAATTGCGAGTGGCGAGCTAACTAAATTAGCGTTGCAGGTATTGATTTTTTACCGCAGTGGCGTGTTAGGTATTTACTTTTATTTCACCACACAAAATTTCAAGTTCTTTTAATGGAAACTGCAAATACGTTTGGTCAATATCAAGGCGAAACTCAAGTTTATTTTCACAAGTTGCTTGAGACCAAGCAGTACCTGTAACAGAAATTTTACCGCCAGCTCTAGATTCAAATTTTAGCGTAAGCTGTTTTTCTAAAGGAGCGAACTCTGCTTGGCCTTTTAACGTTTCGTATAATTTTCGCAAACTAATTGTAAATAGCTCAATGTCAGCTGAGTCAATCCATGGATTGATGGTTCCGCTAAAACAATTAACACGTATTTCAACTGAAATTTGCGCCCAGCCCTCAGTAGAAAAAGAAGCTGGAACTTCAAGCGTAACGTATTCAGACTCTGAACCAAATTTAATTATATTCATGGGGTGCTAACGCCTTGCTTACCAGCCCAACGGAGTAGAGCAAGCTTGTGGTAAAGTTTGCGGCGCAAACCACAATTTTGCGGCGCCTAGTTAGGATATATCCTTATTTGTTAGGCTTGTGCTTTGAGTTAAATGTCAGTACCTTTGAAGCCATTCCTTCAGATTATTGAAATCCCTTAAGGCTAGATGATTTTCGATCATTTCAGCTTCTTTTATGGCATCCCTAGAGAAAAATCCAGTTGTAACTATGATGCTTTTTGTAGCTTGGCGAAGATAGTGAACCCCCATAACCTCTCGAATTATGCCAACACCAATTTTATTGTCCGGAGCATATTTCTTACACTCTATATGGGTTAAATAGCTGCATACAGAGTTTCTGATATGAGCAATTATATCTCGACCACCGTCTCTCGTAGCTTTGGTAAGCTCAACATCAAACCCCATATCTTTTAAAATGGCTGCGACCAACTCCTCAAATTTCCTAGGAGAAAGATCATACATTTTCTCAGGGTTTTTCTTAAAGTAGCTTTTTATCTGATCATCAATTGAGGCGATAACTACCGGAACACTATCTGTAGTCTCATCATCGGGCTTTGTATATAGCTCCTCTTGAAAGGAACCGTTTTGGTTGAACTCCAGCATTTTCGAGTATATTTTTTCTTCTGCCTCCTCTTGGGTTGCTAGGCTTACCTCCCCATTTATAAACCTATAAAGGCCATCTTCCTCTTTAGCTACGATCACGTATGACCAATCTTTATCAAAAGGGTCCTTTATCACCGTACCTGCGATATCAATGTCACTGCTCTTGAACCAAGATTTTTCGGGGAAAAATCCCATCTTTTTGATGCCCAAAGAATCGAATTCTTCTCTAGTTATCCGATGGATATTCATAACTCTCCTTGCCTCCCCCCGGATCACCGAGCAAATTTTTGATGGCGGATTTTGTGCTTTTTTGTACTAATGGTGACAGCGGAAAGCGAACCAGACGAAATTGAAGCATACAGTTTTTATATGCAATCCAGGCTTTTCTGATATTTTTAGGTCACTGTGCCCTGTATATCAACCAAAATTCCTTTTGCAGAAAGATGCCCACGCATGCTATTAGGCTCGGAAATCTCAGCGAGAATTCGGTTTCGAACTGCCAAGTCTGAAATGCAGCCATCCCCGATACTCGATAGTGCTTCAATACCTTCTTCTCTCGCCATTGGCCTATCATATAATGCAGCAATAAATGATGGTTTTAAAGTTGCATTTTTACCGTAAAATGTAGCGAAGCGGAATGACAAAAATACAACTTAAAAGTACAGCAAATTGTTAGGTATTTAGTATACGACTCTAACGATTGAAACTTTATTGCCGAGTTGCGAAAGAGCTGTATAGCCTATTCTATATATCTCTGTTTTACCAAGCTTAAATACAACATCATATTCTGGGCCAGAACATTTACCCCATTCAGCAAACACTAAGGAATGACACGATCCACCAAATTCAAGGCCTTGTGCTACATGACTAAATTTAACCGTACCCGATTTAGATGTAACTAAACTAAGCTCTGCCACATACTCATCCACGGGATATTGGAATGACAAAGAGCCACTAGAATTACGCACCTCTACGACAACACCCTCTATAGGATTCCCCTCTCGATCTTTGAAGCTGAAAGTATATTCACCGTCAGGAAATCCTCCGTCCCACATCATGGTTACACAACCTGGCAGAACGACTACCACCAGCAATATAAAGATTCGCTTCATACTCAATTTATGCCTAACGAAACTGTAGAAAATTACCTTCTGGAAAAGGCTTATCCACAGCCAATTTTTGTAATGTTTGCCTGGCCAACTTTCAGCCAAGCCCCTTCAACATAATTACTTCTTAATACGCACAGATTAAGTGTTATCTGTGGGCAAGTCGACAGATTGGTTATCTCTGCCGCTTATCACTTTTGGCGCACTTTATTTAAGCTGCTCATCATATTGCTCTAATGAGTAATTTTATTTTTCTGCTTTTCGCTTCGGGTGCTAAAGGGGCGGTCGGCATAATTGAAAAATTTTAGGTGAAAAACTTAGCGCTACGCTTATCCGGCCTACGGCAGGCCAAATTATTTTTTAACCGGCTTTTCACCGCAGGAGCCGCGCACTACCAGCTTGGCGGGCAGCAGCATGGACTCTACAGTTTCACCGGCCACCAGTTTGAGCAGCTTTTCCACCAGCAGTTCGCCGGCAAGCAGGGTATTTTGCTGCACGGTAGTCAGTGGAGGATGGGTGTAGGAGGCCATAGGAATATCGTCAAAACCCATTACTGCCACTTGTTGGGGTAGGTGCAGTTCGGCCTCTTCCAGCGCCTTCATGGCACCTATGGCGATCAGGTCGCTAGCGCCGAAGATAGCGTCGAAACTGAGGTGACGTTGCAGCAAGCTGACGGCGGCTTTGTAGCCCTCTTCCTCGGAGGTTTCTGCGGCCACCTGCAATTGGGGATTGGGTTCAATACCTGCCTCGCGCAGGGCTTTGCAAAAGCCCTGGTAGCGCGCTGCAAACTCGGGGCTGTGCTCAGATACCTCACCGAGGAAGGCAATATTTTTGCGCCCCTGGGCGAGCAAATACTGGGTGGCGCTATAGGCGCTATTGAAGTTGTCGCAACCTATGGACACCCCCGGCTGGCCCTCCAATACCGGCCCCCAGGTTATGAAGTGGGCACCTACCTCGGTGAGGTAGGTAAGCTTTTTTACAAAGCCTTCGTAGTCGCCATAGCCCAAAAAGATAATGCCATCGGCGCGGTTGGCGTACTCGTAGTCGGCGTGCCAATCATCGCTGAACTGCTGGAAGGAGATGAGCAGGTCGTAGCCGCGGCTGGCGGTGGCGCGGGTGATGCTGCCGAGCATGGACAGGAAAAAAGGGTTTATCAGGGACTCGCCGGTGCCCTGATCTTCGCACAGCAGCAGGGCGATGGTTTTGCTCTTTTGTGAGCGCAGGCCGCTGGCGTTTTTGTCGACTTTGTAATTTAGCTCCCGCGCTATCTCCTGTACTTTGCGGCGGGTTTCCTCGTTGACCAGGGGGCTATTGCGCAGTGCGCGCGATACCGTGGATTGGGAAACTCCCGCCCGGTAGGCTATATCAAAGGATGTGGGTTTATCGCCTTTCAACCGAGAACCCTCGCTATCAATTTTTTGTAATTATGGCATTGTTTATGGCTATAAAGGCGCCAGCTATCTGCCACTGCGACTGGCACCTTTTTTGTTAACTCTGCGAGGATGTAACTCAGGCGCCAAAACCCGACAATGGCCTGCAGCCTGCCCAATGGCGGCAGACCTTGCCTGCTGCAATCAAACTTCACGCAATGCACTGGCCACTGGCAAGCGGGCAGCGCGCCAAGCGGGAAACAAGCCACCTACAGCACCAATAAATGCGGCAAAAATAATGCCCTGCACTAATAACTGTGGCGTTACCGCAAAATCAAAAACTACCTGGCTGAAACTGGCAAAGTTAAGCGTGGATACTGTGTAGCCATTAAAGGCCAGATAGGCGAGCAGCCCGCCCAAGATCCCACCCGATAAAGATAGCACCAGCGACTCCACTAGCGTTGATAGCGCAACAGGAAAGGCGCCAAAGCCCAGCGCGCGCAAGGTGGCAATTTCGCGGGTGCGGGTGGAGACAGACGTATACATAGTGTTGATGGCTCCAAAGGTTGCACCCAATGCCATCAACAACGCCAGCGGGTAGCCGACAATTTTAATAAATTTGCTTAGCGGCTCGGACTGGGCAGCCAGGTAATCTGTTTCGCGCTGCACATCCATATTAAATTTGGGATCTGCCGCTATCGCTGCTTTAAAATCTGCCAGGCCATTTTTATCGGCGAGTTTGACGCGAATAGTTTGATAACTGTTGCCGCGGCGATAGGCATTTTGCAAAATTTTGGCATCGCACCAAAGCTCGGACTCGGCCAGGCCGCCGCCATCGCTGAACACCCCCACCACCTGCCATTGGGTGCTGCCAAATTTTACGCTGCTGCCAACATCAAGATTCGCGAATTGTTTTTGTGCGCCGCGCCCGACAATCAATTCATTTTTGCCCGGCTCGAAATTGCGCCCGGCAATTATTTTAAATGTATCGCGCACTTCAAACGCAACTGGCTCTACACCGCGCAGCGGCACATTGGCCGAGCTGTTAGTGGCGCGCTTGGGCACATCCACCACCACAAACAACTCGGGCGAGCTGAGCGGCTTGCCATCGCGCCTGGCTATACCGGGAATATTGGCAATTAACTGCGCCTGGTCATAGCCCAGGCCGCTGCTCATTTCCGAATTGGCGCCAGCGCGCATCAGCACCAGCGTATCTTCGGCGCCCGCATTGGTCATGGTGCGCTGAAAACCGCTGGCCATGGACAGCACTGCGGTAAACACGCCCACCACACAGGCTACGCCAAATACTGCCACCGCCGAGCTACCCAAGCGCCGAGGCAAATTGCGCAAATTCATCAGCGTAACTATCCAAATTTGCGTAAGTGTATTGAGCAACATGATTAGCGCCTCCGCAATGCCGCAACTATATTTAAGCGCAGCCCCTGGAGCGCAGGGATAATACCCGTGAGCAACCCAAACAGCAGCATCAACCCCAAGCCAGTAGTCATCACCAGTGGCGACATATTTAAACCCGGTAAATTAGCCGCAAAGGCTTCGGCGGCACCGCTGACAAATATTTTTGCCAAGAGCAAACCGGCCACACCACCTAAAAGGGAAATTAACAGCGCCTCGGCAAGCACCAACAGCATCACTGCAGTATCGGAAAAACCCAGGGTTTTTAAAATCGCCAGCTCCGGAATACGCTCGCGAAAACTTTGCGCCATGGTATTGCCTGCCACCAGCAACATGGTAAAAAACACCGCGCCCAAAATCAGCGTGGTAATTAATCCGATGTCGGCAAATTGTTTAGCAAAGGATTTGGCAAAGTCCTTCTCGCTGGAGGTTTTAGTCTCTGCCGATGAGTTGGCAAAAAGTGCATCCACCGCGCGTGCGACTTGCTCCGATCGGGATGGGTCTTTAACTTTAATAATTAGCCAACCCAAAGTGCCCTTGCCGTACTGACGCGCCTCATCAAAATATTTGTAGTGCATGAGCATGGCATTGGTATCGGCGCGCTTGTCTTTTGCATCATAAATCCCCCTCACCACAAACTCCCAACTAGTACTGCCACCCTCACGCGGAAACATACCAATGAGCGGCACCCGGTCACCTATCTCCCAGTGATATTTGTTGACCAGGGCGCGGCCTATTACTACCCCCACCTGATCGGCCTGCCAAGCCTTAAGCTGATCCGCAGGTAATGTGTATAAATCCTGGTAAATCGAAAAATAATTTTCCGCCTCTACCGGGAACTGCGGAAATTGATTTTTGGGCTCCTGGTAATAACCGCCGAACCAATTGGCTAAAGTAACTTGATCTACACCGTCAAGCATTTGTACCTTGCGCAAATAGCTATAGGGCAATGGCTGAATCAGCGTAACCTTATTAATGGTGACCAAGCGATCTTCACCCGCTAACTCTGCACCCTGATTAAAGGCAGCCGCCAAACTGCGCAGTAAGCCAAACAGCAGAAAAGCCACCATTATCGACAGCAGCGTTAGCGTGGTGCGGGCTTTTTTGCGCGCGAGATTTTTGAGTAAAAAGCGAAAGTAATACATATCAATGCGCCTCCAATGCAGACGCATCCACCAGTGCTCCCTTGTCCATATGCAAGATACTATTGGCGTGATCAGCGGCGCGCGGATCATGGGTGACCATCACAATAGTTTTGTGCTGTTGGCGGTTGAGCATTTGCAGTAACGAAAGAATTTCATCGGCAGTAGCGCGATCAAGGTCGCCGGTTGGCTCATCACACAGCAACAAATCCGGGTCGCTCACCAGCGCACGAGCAATGGCCACGCGCTGTTCCTGACCGCCGGAGAGTTCACGCGGGTAGTGTTTGGCACGATCGGCCAAGCCCACTAACTCCAGTGCCGCCGCGACATGCTGTTTGCGCTCGCGACTGTTGAGCGGCGTAAGCAGCAGTGGCAGCTCAACATTTTGCTCGGCGGTAAGCACGGGCATTAAATTGTAAAACTGGAAGATAAAACCCACATGGCGCGAGCGCCACTTGGTAAGCTGACCACTGCTCATTTTATCCAGGCGCTGCCCAGCAATTTCCAGCTCGCCTGCAGTAGGCGCATCCAAACCACCCAGTAAATTGAGCAGTGTCGTCTTGCCGGAGCCGGAGGGCCCCATCAGCGCGAGAAAGTCGCCGCGATTGATATCGAGATTTAATGCCGAGAGCACTGGCACCAACTCGCCGCCTTTACGATAGGACTTAGTAATTTCACGCAACCGCACCAGCGGAAATTTATCAACGGAAGACAGGTCTTGATCGGTCATAGAAACTCCTTGGCCACAGCGTGGATGTTTCAGTGAGCGAATCTGCAAATTATTGATGCTTGTACAACCGCCGCAGACTGATCACTGGCAAACGGGAACAGCGAATTATTATTGTGGGCACTAGCCTTTAACAGCCAGCGCCAGGATTTTTAATACATTAATACTCGACGCGCGCGCCATCTTCTAACTCGGGGCTTGGGTTAAGGATAAAATCTTCACCCGGCTTTAAACCAGACGACAAATACATGTCGCTACCATAGCTGGCTTTGATTTTTACCTTGCGCATTTCGGCCGCGCCATCTTTTACTACAAAAATAAATTTGTCTTCACCTTCGGAGCGCACCGCCGAGGTGGGCACGCGAATACCCAAGGGCTCGTTAGATTTAACCTGGGCATCTGGCGCAGCATTGTAGAAGGCAACCTTAACACCCATGTCGGGCAGTATACGCGAGTCGAGTTGCGCAAAGGCAATGCGCACTTTTACTGTGGCTTTTTGGCGATCGGCGGCAGGGATTATGGCAATAACATGAGAGGGAATTTGCCACTCAGGGTAGGCCTCCAGTGTCGCCTGCACATACTGGTCAACACGCACGCGCTGAATATAGGATTCGTTGACATCCACCTCCACCTCAAGCGAATTCATATCCACCAGGGTGCAGATGCCGGTACGCGTAAAGCCGCCGCCAGCGGAGATAGGTGAAATCATTTCACCTGGCTGGGAATCCTTGCTCACCACGACACCGGCAAAGGGCGCCCGTAAAATCAAATCATCCATACTCTGCTGCTGGATAGCCAGGCGCTTTTGCGCAACTTCCACCTCGGCTTTGCGAGCATCCAATTGCGCGCTGATGGATTCAAAATCGGCACGCGCCCTATCCAGGGTGGCAAGGCTGACCAATTGCCGCCGCGCCAACTCGGTATTGCGCTCTAAATTAAGCTTGGCTTCGGTGAAACGCGCCATGGCTTCACCCACCTGGGTTTTTACCGCTTGCAACTCAGCCTTAGCCAACTCCAGTGTTTTACGCGTGTTGGTAGTATCCAGGCGCGCGACTACCTGATCCTTTTCAACATGCTGCCCCTCTTCTACCAATATCTCTTCAACGCGCGCCGTCACCTTGGAGGAGACAGTCGAAATGCGCCTTGCTACAACATAACCAGTCGCGTCCAACACGCGGGCATCGGCGGCATCGGCGACTGCCATACGCGCCATTTCAATTTGCACCTGTACCGGCGGCGCCTTGTACAACACTTTTACCAACACCACCAGTGCCACTACAGTCAAGGCGGCAAATATCCAGGGCTTGCGCGAGGGGGCGGGAGGCTGCTTGTCTCTATCAATATGCAAACTTGCTAGAAGTTCATCTTTCTTATCGTTAGTCATGCCCTTGCGCCATCTAAAGTTGGGAGATATTTACAGCCACCAGCAGCGATTAAAACACTCATCAGAATTAAATCCAATAACAAAAAAAGCCCCGCGATTGCAGGGCTTTTGGATTATTCACTGATGAAAACTAAAACGGAATATCATCATCAAAGCTGTCAAATCCCGCAGGTGGCTGCTGAGGTTGTTGCGCTTTTTGTGCCGGCTGATTAAAACCGCGATTGCTGGGCTGCTGATTAAAACCGCCCTGGCCACCCTGACCGCCTTGGTTACCCTGGGCACCTTGGTTACCCTGGCTATAGCCGCCCTGATTACCCTGAGGCGCATTGTTGTATTGCGGGGTTTGGTCGTAACCACCGGCGTTCATGCCGCCAGCGCTATCGCCGCGGCCATCGAGCATTTGCATTTCGTTGGCAACAATCTCGGTGGTGTAGCGGTCGCTGCCATCCTGGCCTTGCCATTTGCGCGTGCGCAGTGAACCCTCAATATAAACCTTGCTGCCTTTGCGCAGGTATTCACCGGCAATTTCGCCCAGGCGGTTAAACAGCACTACGCGGTGCCATTCGGTGCGCTCCTGGTTTTGGCCAGTATTCTTGTCTTTCCAAGTCTCGGAGGTAGCTATGCTGATGTTGGTGACGGCGCCACCGGAGGGCATGTATTTAACCTCTGGGTCCTGGCCGACATTGCCGATGAGAATAACCTTGTTAATACCGCGAGCCATGATGAATTCCTCTTGATTTACCGTGTATCCGCCTTCTGTTTTTTGTACTTGGGCGACATTTGCGTATTGGTTGATTGACCCAAGCTTGAGCGCCAGGAGACAGCTCGACACTTTATCACTGAGGCAGAGCCCCCGCCAGTGGCTCAGGCTGGCGGCGTGGCATCCACTATGGCGGCCAGGGCTTTGCGATCCACCAGCTTCTGATCAACCTTGAGGTAGGCGGTGTTTTCCGAGGCGACGATTAACACCTCGGCTACGCCCTGAACACCGCGCAAGCGCTCGGCTACCAGCTGATGATCGTGGTTGCGCAGCGGGATAAGTACGCTAGCCAGGAATTTGGGCGACTGCATCTTCCAGGCAAACGCCAACCACACCACCACCAGGCAGACGTTGAGCCAGAGCACATCGCGCAGGCCGTAGTTCTGCATCACCCAGCCCCCCAAGGCACCACCACCAAACACCCCCAGCACCTGGCAGGTGGAATAGATCCCCGTGGCAGTACCCTTGGCCCCTGCCGGGGCTATCTTGCTCACCAGCGATGGCTGGGTGGCTTCGAGAATGTTAAAGGCGACAAAAAAGAGAAACAGTGCAATCAGGGTGAACACGCGACTGTGAGATACCAGCATCAACAGCAATTCGGTAAATAGCAGCAGAGCAACGGCGGCGATAAAAATGGGTTTTATCTGGCGGCGCTTCTCGGCAATGATCACAAACGGCAACATGAGGGCGAAAGCAAAAACCAGCAGCGGAAAATAAATAAAACCGTGGTAGTTGCGGGGTATATCCAGCTGGTTTTGCAGTACCAATGGCAGCACCACAAAGTTAGCCATAAGCACAAAATGGAGCACAAAAATGCCCAAGTTTAAGCGCTGTAACTCCGGCTGCTTAAAGGTGTTCCACAGCAGGCGCGGCACAGCCACTGCCTCACGCTTTGGCCCCTCGGGGCTGGCAATGCTGGGCACTCGTTTGAGCAGAATATAAATACCTACAGTGCCCAGCAATGCCGTCAGCCAAAATATAGCCTTGATTCCGCCCCAAGCCGCCAGCAAGGGGCCAACGGTCATGGCCACCGAAAAAGACACTCCTATAGAGGCACCTATAGTCGCCATTGCCTTGGTGCGATTTTCCTCCGAGGTAAGGTCGGTCAACAGCGCCATTACCGCCGCCGATATGGCGCCACTGCCCTGTAAAAAGCGCCCCAGAATCAGCCCGTAGATGGTCTCCGCCTGAGCCGCCACCAGGCTACCCAAGATAAAAAGAATCAAGCCAATCAAAATCAGCGGCTTGCGTCCATAGCGATCGGAGAGCACACCTATAGGGATCTGCAAAAATGCTTGGCTCAAGCCATAGGCTCCTAGCGCCAAGCCGAGCAAAAATGGTGTGTGGTAGGTGTATTGGGTGCCATAAAGAGCCAATACCGGCAGCAACATAAACAACCCGAACATACGGAAGGTGTAAAGCGCTGCCAGCGACATAACCACACGACGCTCGAAGGGCGCGCTGCTATTGGGGGAATCTTGCATGAGTAAAATTTAACCAATTCAAATCTGGGCCGCGGATTTTAACAACCTCACCCCTGATATCGCCAGAAATTAACCGTATAAGTCTCGCGCAACAGACAGTTACAAAGGCTTTACAGAGTTTGTCACTCCCCTGACATCCGCTGTCAGGGCATTTGCGTATAATCGCCATTTTACCTTCTGGCTCCTTTATCAAGCAGCCGCCACCGCAGTTAAGGCCGAGTGAATGGACAAGATCATCGTCAGGGGTGCACGCACCCACAACCTCAAAAATATCGACCTGGAAATTCCCCGCGACAAATTGGTGGTGATTACCGGCCCCTCAGGTTCCGGCAAGTCCTCACTCGCCTTCGACACTCTCTACGCCGAGGGCCAGCGCCGCTATGTGGAGTCGCTGTCCACCTATGCGCGCCAGTTTTTGTCGATGATGGAAAAGCCGGATGTCGACCATGTCGAAGGCCTAAGCCCAGCCATTTCTATCGAGCAAAAGTCCACCTCCCACAACCCCCGCTCCACCGTGGGTACCATCACCGAAATCTACGATTATCTGCGCCTGCTTTACGCCCGCGTTGGCGAAGCCCGCTGCCCGGAGCATGGCGTTCCCTTGGCCGCGCAAACCATCAGCGAGATGGTGGATACAGTGATGGAGCTGCCCGAAGGCACCAAGCTGATGCTGCTCTCGCCCATAGTGCGCGACCGCAAAGGTGAGCACTTACATACCTTTGAGCAATTGAAACGTGAGGGTTTTATCCGCGCTCGCGTTAACGGCATCCTGTGTGATCTAGACGATACCCCCAAGCTCGACAAGAAAAAGAAACACAGTATCGAGGTGGTCATAGACCGCTTTAAAGTGCGCGAGGACATCAAACTGCGCCTGGCGGAATCCTTTGAGACCGCCCTGAATTTATCGGAAGGTCTGGCCGCCATCAGCTATATGGATGGCGAAGCGCCGGACCGCCTCTTCTCCTCCAAACACGCCTGCCCGGTATGCGACTACAGCCTGAGTGAACTTGAGCCGCGGCTTTTCTCCTTCAACAACCCCGCCGGCGCCTGCCCCAGTTGTGATGGCCTGGGGGTCAAGCAATTCTTTGATGAAGACAAGGTCATCCAGGACCCCAAACTCAGCCTGAGCGAAGGCGCCATTCGCGGTTGGGACAAGCGCAATGTCTACTACTTCCACATGCTCAGCTCGCTCGCCAAGCACTATGGCTTTGAGGTGGACACCCCCTGGGCCAAGCTCAAAGCCAAGCAAAAAGCAGCGGTGCTATACGGTTCAGGCGATGAAGAAATTGCCTTTAATTATGTGAACGATCGCGGCGATGTGTACAAGCGCAGCCACACTTTTGAGGGTGTGCTGCCTAATATGGAGCGCCGCTACCGCGACACCGAGTCCAGCTCGGTGCGCGAAGAATTGTCCAAATACCTGTCATCGCAGCATTGCCCCGAGTGCGACGGCACGCGGCTGCGCAAAGAGGCGCGCCATGTGTTTATCGATGAGAAAACCCTGGCGCAAATTACCGATATGCCCGTGGCCGACGCCCACGACTACTACACCCAGCTAACCTTTACCGGGCGCAAAGCCGGTATCGCCGACAAGATTCTCAAAGAGCTGCGCGATCGCTTCCGCTTTTTGGTGGATGTGGGCCTCAACTACCTGACCCTGAGCCGCAGCGCCGAAACGCTCTCCGGCGGTGAGGCCCAGCGCATCCGCCTGGCCAGCCAAATCGGCGCCGGCCTGGTGGGCGTTATGTATATTCTCGATGAGCCCTCCATCGGCCTGCACCAGCGCGACAACGAGCGCCTGTTGCGCACCCTCACCCACCTGCGCGATATAGGCAACACGGTGATAGTGGTGGAGCACGATGAGGACGCCATCCGCCTGGCTGACCATGTGATCGACATAGGCCCAGGCGCGGGCGTTCACGGCGGCCAGGTCATTGCCCAGGGCAAGGTCAAGCAGATCATGGCAACGCCCGACTCCATCACCGGCCAATACCTGAGCGGTGCGCGTGAAATCGCCGTACCGGCTCAGCGCCATCCACTAGACCCGGAGAAAATGCTGCGCTTGATCGGCGCCAAGGGCAATAACCTGCAATACGTAACCCTGGAAATCCCGGTAGGACTCATGACCTGTGTGACCGGCGTGTCCGGTTCAGGCAAATCCACCCTGATTAATGCCACTCTGCACCCGCTGGCGGCTACCGCGCTGAACGGTGCCACCACGCTAGACCCAGCCAGCTATGAAAAAATCGAAGGCCTGGATTTGTTTGACAAGTGTGTCGACATAGATCAGAGCCCAATTGGTCGCACGCCGCGCTCCAACCCCGCGACCTACACAGGTATTTTTACCCCGGTGCGCGAACTCTTTGCCGGCACCCAGGAATCCCGCTCGCGCGGTTACCAACCAGGGCGTTTCAGTTTTAACGTTAAGGGCGGGCGCTGCGAAGCCTGCCAGGGCGATGGCGTCACCAAGGTGGAGATGCACTTCCTGCCCGACGTTTATGTGCCCTGCGATATCTGCAAGGGCAAGCGCTACAACCGCGAAACTCTTGATGTGAAATACAAGGGCAAGAATATTCACGAGGTGCTGGAAATGACGGTTGAGGATGCGCGCGAATTCTTTGACGCCATCCCTTCAATCGCCAACAAACTGCAAACCCTGATAGATGTGGGCCTCTCCTATATTCGCCTGGGCCAGGCTGCTACCACCCTCTCCGGCGGTGAAGCGCAGCGGGTCAAACTGGCCAAGGAACTGTCCAAACGCGATACCGGGCGGACGCTTTATATCCTCGATGAGCCCACCACCGGTCTGCACTTCTACGATATTCAGCAACTGCTAACGGTACTGCATCGTCTGCGCGACCACGGCAACACTGTGGTAGTGATTGAACACAACCTGGATGTGATTAAAACGGCGGACTGGATTGTGGACCTGGGCCCGGAGGGCGGCAGCGGCGGCGGTCAAATTATCGCAACGGGAACTCCCGAGCAGGTCGCCGAATTAGCTCACTCACACACCGGCCGCTTCCTTAAGCCCATGCTTAAAGCCAAACGCAAACCAGCAAAACCTTCCAAGGCAAAAGCCTAAAGGGTTAGCCGCAGTGGACGCAGGGAATGCGTCTAGCCTAAAGCCAAATTTCAAGCATAAAAAAACCGGGCATTGCCCGGCTTTTTTAGTAATCGCAAAAAGCTTATTCAGCTTCTACAGCAGACTCAACTGGAGTAGCTGCTGGACGATCAACCAGCTCAACATAGGCCATTGGAGCCTTGTCGCCAGCGCGGAAACCGCACTTGAGGATACGCACATAACCACCTGGACGAGTGGCATAGCGCTTACCCAAATCGCTGAACAACTTGCCTACAGCTTCTTTGCTTTGCAGACGAGCATTGGCCAAACGACGGTTAGCAACTGAGTCAACCTTGGCCAGAGTGATCAGCGGCTCGATTACGCGGCGCAGTTCTTTGGCTTTGGGCAGAGTGGTTTTGATCAGCTCATGCTCAACCAGAGAAGCAGACATGTTGCGAAACATGGCCTTGCGGTGAGATGAGTTACGGCCGAGTTGACGACCTGAAAGACGATGACGCATGACTATTTACCTTCAATAATAACTGGGCCGCTTAACGCGGCCTCGTTAACCGCCCGCACCGAAGTGAGTTAACGGGCGAACTAATTTTTAGTCGTTTTTCAAGCTGGCGGGTGGCCAGTTTTCCAAACGCATACCGAGCGACAAACCGCGTGAAGCCAGAACGTCTTTGATCTCGGTAAGAGATTTTTTACCCAGGTTGGGGGTCTTCAACAGCTCAACTTCAGTGCGCTGAATCAGATCGCCAATGTAGTAAATGTTTTCCGCTTTCAAGCAGTTGGCAGAGCGAACGGTCAGTTCCAAATCGTCTACTGGGCGCAGCAGAATCGGGTCGATTGCCTCTTCTTTTTGCTCCGGAGCAGATTGTTTTTCACCTTCCAGATCCACAAACACAGCCAGCTGCTGCTGCAGAATAGTGGCGGCGCGACGGATAGCTTCCTCTGGGTCGATGGTACCGTTGGTTTCCAGATCCAGAACCAGTTTATCCAGGTCAGTGCGCTGTTCAACACGAGCGCTTTCAACACTGTAAGCCAAACGGCGCACTGGGCTGAAAGAGGCATCGAGTTGCAAACGACCAATAGCGCGACTTTCGTCGTCGTCGCGGCGGCGGCTGTCAGCTGGCTGATAGCCGCGACCACGAGCTATGGTCAGACGCATTTTGAGTTCAGTATTGCCAGTGATATTGGCAATCACATGATCCGGATTCTTAATCTCCACATCGTGATCAACCTGAATATCGCCGGCAGTCACAACACCTGGGCCTTTTTTGCTAAGCGTCAACACAGCGGAATCTTTACCGTGCATGATCACCGCAACGCCTTTGAGGTTGAGGAGGATCTCGATTACGTCCTCACGCACACCTTCAATTGCGCTGTATTCGTGCAAAACGCCTTCAATTTCAGCTTCAACAATGGCACAACCGGCCATTGAAGAAAGCAGAATACGGCGCAATGCATTACCCAGAGTATGTCCAAAGCCACGCTCCAGAGGCTCCAACACCACGCGAGCGTGAGTTGGGTTTATCTCTGAAACATCGATATGACGCGGAGTCAAAAATTCGTTTACTGCTGTCTGCATAGCCACACCTATTAGCGGTCCTGTTTAGGGTATTGACGAGTCTCAGCTATTACTTGGAGTAAAGCTCGATGATGAGGTTCTCGTTAATATCAGCTGGCAAATCGCTGCGATCGGGAACGCGCTTGAAAACACCTTCTTTTTTCTCGGTGCTCACGTCTACCCACTCAACAGCGGCGCGCTGACCAGCCAGGTTCATTGCGTTTTGTACACGCAGTTGATTCTTGGCCTTTTCACGCACGGCAACTACGTCACCTACAGCTACCTGGAAGGAAGCAACGTTTACAGTTTTGCCATTAACGCTGATAGCTTTGTGAGATACCAACTGACGAGATTCAGCGCGAGTAGAGCCGAAACCCATGCGGTAAACCACGTTATCCAAACGGGATTCAAGCAGTTTCAGCAAGTTTTCACCGCTGGCGCCTTTACGGCGAGCTGCTTCTTTGTAATAAGCGCGGAATTGCTTTTCCAGCACGCCGTAAATACGACGAACTTTTTGCTTCTCACGCAGCTGCACACCATAGTCAGAAAGACGACCACGGCGCTGACCATGCTGGCCAGGAGCAGTTTCTATTTTACATTTTGAGTCCAGGGCGCGCGCACCGCTTTTCAGAAAGAGGTCAGTGCCTTCGCGACGGGACAGTTTACAACTAGGACCAATATAACGAGCCATTATCTACTCTCCCCTTACACGCGACGTTTCTTCGGCGGACGGCAGCCGTTGTGTGGAATCGGCGTAACGTCAGTGATGTTGGTAATTTTGTAGCCAACATTGTTCAGCGCACGAACAGCGGATTCGCGACCAGGGCCTGGGCCTTTAACTTCTACGTCAAGGTTTTTCAGACCGTATTCTTTTGCCGCTTCGCCAGCGCGCTCAGCAGCGACCTGGGCAGCAAAAGGGGTGCTCTTACGTGAGCCACGGAAACCTGAACCACCAGAGGTAGCCCATGCCAGAGCATTGCCCTGACGGTCAGTGATAGTCACGATAGTATTGTTAAAAGACGCGTGGATGTGGGCAACGCCATCAACAACGGTCTTTTTAACCTTTTTCTTGGTTGTGGTTTTATTACCTGGCTTAGCCATAGCAACACTTCCTACTAAAATTGGTTACCGTAAATGGATGAATTAGGCGCTCAAGATTATCTCTTGATGGGCTTGCGTGGGCCTTTACGAGTGCGAGCGTTAGTTTTGGTACGCTGACCACGCAGAGGCAAGCCGCGACGATGACGCAGGCCGCGGTAGCAACCCAGGTCCATCAAGCGCTTGATGTTCATGTTGATTTCACGACGCAGGTCACCCTCTACGGTGTGCTTACCCACTTCGGCGCGAATCGCATCCATCTGCTCTTCAGACAGAGTGCCAATTTTAGTGGTTTCGGCGATACCGGTAGCAGCACAAATCTGCTTGGCGGTAGTGCGACCAATACCATAGACATAAGTCAACGAGATAACGGCGTGTTTGTTATCTGGTATGTTTACACCAGCTATACGAGCCATTCAAATTACTCCAATAACTCTTAAATTGCAGCGTTGACAGCGTAAGCGCCATCCCGCCCCTTGATTAAAAGGCGCGCAGAATAGCCGCATTTACACCATAAAGCAATAGCCAGGCAATTTCTCACCTGACGACAGTCAACGCCCCCGAATAACTAAGCTTTTGCCTTGCTTAAGAAGCAGCAGGCAGGTTAACCCATTGGGCTAACCTGCCTGCGATAGGCTTAGATTAAAACTTAGCCTTGACGCTGCTTGTGGCGTGGCTCAACACTGCAGATAACCCGCAGAACACCGTTGCGACGCACCATTTTGCAATTGCGACAAATTTTTTTAACAGAAGCACGAACTTTCATTTTCTGACCTCTAGTTACACAGGATTAGCGAGCGATGCCGCCGCCATATCCCTTCAAATTGGACTTCTTCATCAATGATTCATACTGATGAGACATCAAGTGAGCTTGCACCTGAGACATAAAGTCCATAACTACCACCACCACAATCAGCAGAGACGTGCCGCCCAGATAGAAAGGAACATTGGTTACCACTATCAGGAACTGCGGCAGCAGACAAACTGCTGACATATAAATAGCGCCAATCACCGTCAGGCGGGTCAATACACTATCGATATACTTGGCAGAGTGCTCGCCTGGACGAATGCCAGGAATATAAGCACCTGATTTTTTCAGGTTATCCGCCACTTCTTTAGGGTTGAACATCAACGCCGTGTAGAAGAAGCAGAAAAACGTAATCAAGGCTGCAAACAACAGAATATACAGTGGTTGGCCAGGGCCAATCGCCAAAGCAAAACTTTGCAGAAGATCATTTACTACGCCTTCGCCACCCTGGCCAAACCATTGAGCAATAGAGGCAGGGAACAGCAAAATACTGCTGGCGAAAATTGCCGGTATTACCCCGGACATATTAATTTTCAACGGCAGATGACTGCTGGGCGCGGAGTATGCCTGACGTTTGGCATAATTAACAGTAATTCGACGCTGGCCGCGCTCAATTCGCACCACCAACCAAATCACTACAATCGCCAGGAAGGCCACCACCAGGAGCGCAAGAATATGCAAATCCCCTTGTCTGGCGCTTTCAAACGCCTGGCCTATCGCCTTGGGCATACCGGCAACGATTCCCGCAAAAATGAGCATGGAAATACCATTGCCAATCCCGCGCTCTGTTACCTGCTCGCCAAGCCACATCATGAATACCGATCCGGTAACCAATGAGCTCACAGCAATAAAGTAGTAAGAGAATCCCGCCTCACCGCCAAACGCATAAGCGGAAAAGCTTACCGCCATTGCCAGCGCCTGGAAGCTAGCCAATACCACCGTAAAATAACGAGTGTATTGGTTGATCTTGCGACGACCCGCATCACCTTCGCGTTTAAGCTGATCAAGTGAAGGAGTAACAGCGGTTAACAACTGCATAATAATCGAGGCAGAAATATACGGCATGATACCCAATGCCAGAATACTCATACGCTCAAGTGCACCACCGGAGAACATGTTAAACATGCCCAAAATCGTGCCCTGATTCTGATTGAACATATTGGCAATACGCTCAGGATCCAGGCCAGGAACGGGAATGTGGGTACCAATTCGGTAAATTACTATGGCCAAAAAAAGAAAGCGAAGGCGAGCCCAAAGCTCGCCCAAGCCTCTTTGATTAGCTAATGGCAGATTACTAGGAGTTGCCATTCGCGCCTCGTTTACTCTTCTACTTTACCGCCAGCGGCTTCGATAGCTGCTTTAGCGCCTTTGGTAACGGACAAACCTCTAACAGTTACCGCCTTGGTGACTTCGCCTGAGGCGAAAATCTTGGCACGCTTGATCACAGAGCTGATCAAACCCGCTTGCTTCAGAGTTTCGATATCAACAATTGAGCCTTCAACAGCATTCAACTCTGACAAACGAATCTCTGCAGTCACCATACCGATACGGGAAGTAAAACCGTATTTGGGCAGGCGAATCTGCAAAGGCATTTGACCGCCTTCGAAGCCTGGACGAACTGAACCGCCCGAGCGAGATTTCAAACCTTTGTGACCGCGACCTGCAGTTTTACCCAGGCCACTACCAATACCGCGACCAACACGCTTTTTAGCGTGGATACGACCGGGTGCTGGGCTAAGTGTATTCAGACGCATCTTACTCTCCCTCAACCTTTACCAGGTAGTGAACTACGTTGATCATGCCACGAACTGAAGGAGTATCTTCTACTTCTACAGTGTGACCAATACGACGCAGGCCCAAGCCACGAACGCAAGCCTTGTGATTAGCCAGGCGATGCGCGGTGCTCTTGATCTGAGTCACTTTAATCATTTTCTTAGACATGGTGAATTCCGCCATCTAATAATCGATTGCTCGATTAGTTCAGAATTTCGTCAACAGTCTTGCCGCGCTTGGCCGCAACAGCTTCTGGTGAAGTCATTGTTTTCAAAGCATTGAAAGTTGCGCGAACAACGTTAACTGGGTTGGTCGAACCGTAGCACTTGGACAGTACGTTCTGAACGCCTGCGATTTCCAGCACTGCACGCATAGCACCTCCGGCGATTACACCAGTACCTTGCGAAGCAGGTTGCATGTAAACCTTGGATGCACCGTGAATACCTTTAGTTGGGTATTGAATGGTGTCACCGTTCAGCTCAACACTGATCATATTGCGACGCGCTGCTTCCATAGCTTTTTGAATTGCTACAGGCACTTCGCGCGCTTTACCGCGACCAAAGCCAACTCGACCGTTGCCATCACCCACTACAGTGAGTGCGGTAAAGGCAAAAATACGGCCACCTTTAACAGTTTTAGCAACACGATTAACTTGAACTAATTTCTCTTGCAAGCCTTCGTTGTTGTCTTCTTCTCTTTTAGCGTTTGCCATACTTCACCTTTAGAATTCCAGACCACCTTCACGCGCTGCGTCAGCCAGGGCCTTAACACGACCGTGGTAGCGGAAACCACTACGGTCGAAGGCAACCTGGGTAACACCAGCCGCTTTAGCACGTTCAGCAATCAACAGACCTACTGCCTTGGCGGCATCTGCGTTGCCGGTTTTACCACTGCGTAAATCTTTATCCAGAGTTGATGCGCTGGCGATGACTTGAGAGCCGTCACCAGAGATCACCTGCGCATAAATATGGCGCGGAGTACGGTGGATGGACAAACGCGTTGTACCTAATTCACGAATCTTAGCGCGGGCACGACGTGCACGGCG
This sequence comes from Cellvibrio sp., assembly GCA_050305995.1. Taxonomy (GTDB): domain Bacteria; phylum Pseudomonadota; class Gammaproteobacteria; order Pseudomonadales; family Cellvibrionaceae; genus Cellvibrio. Next base: position 2,833 of record JBNLGJ010000047.1, on the reverse strand, counting down.
AAGACGAGCATCTTTCTTTTCGCTCATATCCTAGCCCTACTTCTTCTTAGCTTCTTTACGCAGTACTACTTCGTCCGAGTAGCGAACACCTTTGCCTTTGTAGGGCTCTGGCTCGCGATATGCACGGATTTCAGCAGCCACTTGACCAAGCAATTGCTTGTCAGCAGCCTTGAGTACTATTTCGGTCTGACTTGGGGTTTCTACCGATACGCCTTGAGGAAGAACGTAGTTAACCGGATGTGATAATCCCAAAGACAGGTTTACAGTATTGCCTTCTGCTTTTGCACGGTAACCCACGCCTACCAGTGTCAGTTTCTTTTCGAAACCTTGGCTAACACCGACAACCATGTTTTTAACCAGTGCACGGGTAGTACCCGCTAAAGCATCTGACTGCTTGGCGCCATCGCGTGGAGCGAAGGTAAGCACGTTGTTTTCGTGCTTAACTTCTACGCTTGGGTGTACTTCCAGCGCCAATGTACCCTTGCCACCTTTTACAGACAGACTCTGGCCGTTCAGGCTCACAGTCACTGCGGCAGGTACTTCAACCGGACTTTTTGCAACTCGTGACATGACGATTTCCCAATTAGAATACTGTGCAGAGGACCTCACCACCCACGCCAGCGGCGCGTGCAGCACGGTCAGTCATTACACCTTTACTGGTAGAAACAATTGCGATACCCAGACCACCGCGAACGGTAGGCAGGCCTGTTTTACCAGCGTAGTTACGCAAGCCAGGACGACTTACGCGGTCAAGCTCAGCGATAACTGGCTTGCCTTCAAAATATTTCAGCTCTACGGTCAGCTCTTGCTTTAAGCCTTCGCTAACTGAAAAACCATTAACGTAACCCTCGTCAGAGAGTACTTTTGCAACACTTACCTTCAACTTAGAAGAAGGCATGGTTACATTTGCTTTGCCAGCACCCTGCGCGTTGCGGATGCGGGTCAGCATATCTGCCAAAGGATCTTGCATGCTCATCTGATTCTGCTCCTAAAATTAAGCCAACTTACCAGCTGGCTTTAACCAGACCGGGTACATCACCACGCATGGCTGCTTCACGCAATTTGTGACGGCACAGGCCGAATTTGCGGTAAACACCATGGGGACGACCGGTTACACGACAGCGGTTACGCTGACGAGAGGGACTGGCGTCACGAGGCAGCTTTTGCAGTTGCTGTTGCGCTTCCCACTGCTGCTCTTCGGTAGAAGAAGCATTGGTGATAATCGCCTTCAACTCAGCACGCTTTGCAGCGAATTTCTTTGCTGTTTCAGCACGCTTTACTTCGCGTGCAATCATTGATTTCTTAGCCATGACTGTACCCTTAGCCTTTGAACGGGAAGTTAAACGCCTTTAACAGCGCACGACCTTCTTCGTCTGTACGAGCAGTAGTGGTGATACAAATATCCAGACCACGGAGCTTGTCGACTTTATCGTAATCGATTTCCGGGAAGATAATTTGCTCAGTCACGCCCATAGAGAAGTTACCACGGCCGTCGAATTGCTTCGGGCTGATACCGCGGAAGTCGCGGATACGTGGAATGGCTACAGAAATCAGACGATCCAAGAACTCGTACATACGATCTGAGCGCAGAGTTACTTTGCAACCGATTGGCCAACCGTCACGGATTTTAAAGCCTGCAATTGACTTGCGAGACTTGGTAACGATGACTTTCTGACCGGCAATTTTCACCAGGTCATTAACCGCGTTTTCAAGCACTTTCTTGTCACCAGCAGCTTCACCTACACCCATGTTCAGGGTGATTTTGGTGATGCGTGGCACTTCCATAACATTCGCCAAACCTAGCTCTTCTTTAAGCTTGGAAGCGATTTCTTTCGTGTAAAGTTCTTTAAGCCTAGCCATTTAAATTACGCCTCTACGGCTTCGCCGTTGGATTTGAAAACGCGAACTTTATCGCCATTCTCAAGAATCTTGAATCCAACACGATCTGCTTTCTTGGTAGCTGGGTTGTAAATAGCTACATTGGAAGCGTGGATCGCAGCTTCTTTTTCAACGATTCCACCAGCAACGCCCAGTTGTGGGTTTGGTTTTTGGTGCTTCTTGATCATGTTAACGCCGCCAACAATCAGACGATCTTCAGCCAATACGCGTACTACTTTACCGCGCTTGCCCTTGTCGCGTCCGGCGATAACAATCACTTCGTCATCACGTTTAATCTTACGCATTTATCTGCCCTCGACTCTTTGACTGGCCCAAGTGCTTAGAGCACTTCAGGAGCCAAAGAAATGATTTTCATAAATTTCTCGCCACGCAACTCACGAGTTACGGGTCCGAAAATACGGGTACCGATCGGAGCATCTTGGTTGTTCAGCAGCACGGCGGCATTGTCGTCAAACTTGATCAATGAACCGTCTTGACGACGCACGCCTTTTCTGGTGCGCACAACAACTGCTTTTAACACTTGGCCTTTCTTCACTTTACCGCGAGGAATTGCTTCCTTAACGGTAACTTTGATGATGTCACCCACTGCGGCGTAGCGACGGTGGGAGCCGCCAAGAACCTTGATGCACATGACACGGCGAGCACCGCTGTTGTCAGCAACATCTAAGTAGCTTTCTGTTTGGATCATCGTCCGTCTCCGAAACTTTCAATTGCGCTGAAGCGATTAAACTTCAGCAGCATGCTCTTCAATTTTTACCAAGGCCCAGGTCTTAGTTTTTGACAGGGGACGAGATTCAGCAACAGTCACTATGTCACCGATCTTGCACTCATTCTTTTCATCGTGAGCGTGGATCTTGGAAGACTTAGTGGTGTATTTACCATACATCTCATGCTTTACACGACGCTCAATGAGCACAGTGATGGTTTTATCCAT
>JBNLGJ010000046.1:0-41850 GCA_050305995.1 Cellvibrio sp. | reverse complement strand
GTCGGATTAATAGTGCGGCACAGGGATGTGCCGCCGTCAGCTGAAGGCTGGCGCTAGCCCTGGAAAATCAAGCAGATTTACGCATCTGCGCCAGATTTTCCAGGGCGCCGATCAAATATGTCAGGACGATATATTTGATCGGCGGGTTAATAATCACATTTGATGTAAGAAAAAGGCTTTTGACACGACAAACAGCCTAGATAAGATGAGCTGCTCCCCTAGGAAGATCATTATGACCGCCAGTGTGCTCTCGGCTCGCCCTCGCCTCTTTATCCTCAGCGATATGAAGCCGCTGCTGGCGCCGGTTGCGATATCGCGCCCCCAAACCCCGGCTGATATGGCTGGCCAGGGTGCGGCAGCGGTGATATCACTGGCGGTTACCGCGACGCGAGATGCATCCCCAGCGGGAGTATTCCGTTTGGCTCATCAAGCATCCCCAAAAACTCGCCTGGTATTAGCATCATTGCTCCCGCTTGAGCGCGCTAAAACTGATTGCTCGCCATTTTGGATAGGCTGACTCCATGAAACATCTGGTACTTGTTGGTGGCGGACATTCACATTTATTTGTGCTGGAACATTTGGCGCATATCACCCTGCATGAAGTGCGCGTCACCCTAATTACCCCTTCCCGCTGGCAGGAATATTCTGGAATGCTACCGGGATGGATGGCGGGCACCTATCAATTAGATGAGTGTCGCATCGATCTGTTGCCATTGGTTAAACAAGCAGGAGTTCAATTTATCAACGAAAGCGTCAGTGGCATGGACGCAGAGAAGCGCATTGTGTGCTTGCCCGACGGCACCCATATTCCCTATGACGTGTTATCGCTTGATATAGGTAGCGAATCCGACCTGGAGTGGTTGCAGGCGCTCGGCGATAAGCTCATTCCTTTGCGGCCCCTAGCCGGGTTTCGGGCGGCCTGGCTGGACATAGTGCGCGAATGTCGCGATCAGCTCAATTTTAAACTGGCCATTGTTGGCGGAGGTGCCGCCGGTGTTGAAGTCGCATTAGCAGCGGCCAAAACACTGCGCAAACAGAAGCCTGCCAACCCCATCGTATTGGTCGCCGGTCTTAGGGGCGTATTGCCGGACCAGGCCCCTCGCGTGCAACACGCAGCATTAAAAGCCCTTGCTGAGGCGCATATCGACGTCATTAATGAACACTCAGTAGCAACCAACAATGGGCTCTTGCTCAGTGACGGGCGTATAATCGATGCCAATAAAGTGATTGCCGCAACCGGTTCAAAACCAGCGCTTTGGCTCAGGCTGTCAAAACTGGAGCTGGACAGCGAGGGGTTCGTTTTAGTTGATGCTCATCATCGCAGTCTCTCACACCATAACGTGTTTGCAGCAGGTAACCTCTGCTCGCGTACTGATGTGAAACTGGCGCGCTCAGGTGTCCATGCAGTTAGAGTCGGCCCGGTATTGGCTCATAATCTCCTGGCGGCGCTTGGGCATAAACCCTTGATGAGCTATCAACCAAAATCCCAATCCCTTTATCTTCTTTCCTGCAGCAATGGTCGCGCTATTCTTTCGTGGGGCGCGTGGAGCACCACAGGGCGCTGGGTGTGGCATCTAAAAGACCGCATTGATCGCCGTTTCATTAAACGCTTTTCACGCACACAGGGGCAAACGACAAAGCTATGAATATTTTGCTGCGGCTACTCCGGTTCGATAATGACTTAGCTGCGTACAAAGTTCAGTTTCCTATAGATGACTTGTTAGCTGGGCGCCCCGGCACCAGGAATTTTGCTCAATGACTAGTTTTTCAATTAGCCCTAAGCCCAAATATTTTAAAAAAATCGGCCAAAATAGCGATAGTGGCCGGCGTATTGATTTGCCACTTACAGTGCAGTAAAAAAATAATTTAGTAGTAAAAGCCAAGGCAAAAACCGCACTGGCAGCAGCAAAAAGAACAAAAAAGAAGGTAGTCGTAATGAATAGTCACCCCCCAGTATCAACAGAACATGTTGATACCACCAACAACGCGCTAATTGCCGATGAAGCATATCTTCAGCAAGTTCGCCAACAAATGCTCAAATTTGCCACCTTACAACTGAGTGATGCAACTCATGCCGAGGATGCTGTTCAAGAGGCGCTGATTGGCGCGTTTAAAAATGTGCGTTCGTTCGCTGGTCGCGCCGCCTTCAAGACATGGATTTTTGCCATTTTGAAAAACAAAATTGCGGATATCCTTCGCCAGAAAAAACGCCTTAATGAAACCGGGCTACTGGTTTACCCCGATGAGGATCAACAAACACTGGGCGACCTTTTCAATGCCAAAGGTTTTTGGCATAAAGACGAGCGCCCGGCAACCTGGGGCAACCCCGAGGCGGACATGGAAGACCAGCATTTCTGGCGCGTATTTGATAGCTGTTTAAATCACCTACCAGGGCCCCAGGCGAGGGTGTTTATGATGCGAGAGTTTATCGAGCTAGATAGCAAAGAAATTTGTGCAACAGTTGGCATCACAGAAACCAATCTGAATGTATTGCTTTATCGCGCCAGGTTGCGTCTGCGCGAATGTCTGGAAAACCACTGGTTCGCCAAAGGAGGTCAACATGCTTAATTGCCAGCAAGCAACACGCCTTCTCTCTGAAGCACAAGAGCGAAAACTAAACATGCACGAACGCGCTGCCTTAAAAATGCACCGCATGATGTGTTCTGCATGCAATAACTTTGGCAAACAAATACTCACAATGCGCGTGATCGCAAAAAAATATGCCAGTGACAAAAGAGTGGATGATTACCTCATTGAGAATGAGCAAGGGAACCGCTGAGCGGTGTAGCCAAGGCGGCAAGTGCAAAAGTCTTCATGCAAGTGGCCTTCATGTAAGTGACCTTCATGCAAACAGCCTTCCTTCATGCGAAGGACCAGTATTGAGCGCCAATAACGCCTCTGCCTAGCGGTAGAGAGGGTATTGTGCAGTATTGTAAATTTGGCATCGACTTCTTGCCCTATAAAAAAACACTTTTCCCTTGTAAGAAAAGCGCTACCGGTAAAGACTAAGGGGAAAAACCAATCCATGTTAATGGGCACAGCATATGCCCTTATTTGTTAAGGAATCACCATGCACGCGACCCTACCGCTCCTTGAAGTATCTAATTTCCCTTCGATTCGCCGCAGAAAGCTGACCACCTTACAGGTCAACCTTGGTTACAAATGCAACCAAACCTGCGTGCATTGTCACGTCAATGCTGGGCCGAATAGAAAGGAAATGATGGAGCCAGAAAATCTCGCGTTGATACCAGCAGTATTGAGTGCCCGGCAGATCCAGACACTGGATCTCACAGGCGGCGCACCTGAATTGCATGAGGGCTTTCGCGATCTGGTACGCGCGGCCTATGCGCTGGGAGTAAAAGTGATTGATCGCTGCAATCTCACTATTCTATTTGAACCGGGGCAGGAGGATTTAGCCGAGTTCCTTGCCGCCTTTCAAGTAGAAATTGTGGCATCCCTACCCTGCTATTCCCTCGAAAATGTGGACAAGCAACGAGGCAAAGGCACCTTTAATAAAAGTATTGCTGCGCTACAAAAACTTAACGCACTCGGTTATGGTAAAGCAGAAAGTGGGTTGACGCTCAACCTTGTCTATAACCCTCAGGGTGCAACCTTACCCCCGAACCAGAAAAAACTGGAAGCGGATTACAAACGCGAATTAAAAAATCATTTTGATATCGAATTTAATCAGTTGTTTGCATTAACCAATATGCCCATTCAACGATTTGGTTCAGCGCTAATTTCCAAAGGCGCCTTCGCTGGCTATATGCAGTTACTGAAAGATAATTTTTCCGAGGCTAACTTACACAGCGTAATGTGTCGCGATTTAATCAGTGTGGATTGGCAAGGCACGCTGTCTGATTGCGACTTTAATCAACAATTAGGCTTGTCAATTCCAACCAACGTGTTTGCATCAACACGCCCCCACTTGCGTGATTTATTGGGTGCCGACCCTGAAGATGGTGCGATACGTGTCGCCGACCACTGCTTTGGATGCACAGCAGGCAGTGGATCAAGCTGCGGTGGTGCATTGGACGGAAATAGCTAATGAAAAAAATAATTCCAGTAATACTGGTACTGGGGATTGTGATCGCATTTTATGCCTTGGGTTTGGATAAACACTTTACCTTACAAGGCCTGAAATCCAGCCTCGGTGAATTCGTCGCCCTGCGCGATAAGCATTTTTTGCTCGTCAGTCTCCTTTTCTTTTTAGCTTATGTATTAATCACAGCGGTATCGCTGCCGGGTGCAGCCATAATGACACTGGCCGCTGGCGCACTATTTGGCGTCCTATGGGGAACCTTATTAGTGTCCTTTGCTTCCAGCATTGGTGCAACACTGGCATTTTTGATGTCGCGTTATGTGCTGCGCGACAGCGTTACAAGTCGTTTTGGCGAGCGACTCACTACCATCAATAACGGCATTGATCGTGAAGGCGCGTTTTATTTATTTACCTTGCGTCTGGTGCCTGTATTTCCATTTTTCCTCATCAATTTGTTAATGGGTTTAACCAGCATGCGGGTGCTGACATTTTACGCGGTCAGCCAAATTGGCATGCTGGCAGGCACCTTAGTATTTGTTAACGCTGGCACTCAATTAGCGCAACTCACTAGCCTTTCCGGCATTTTATCGCCTTCACTGATTATCTCATTTGCCCTGCTGGGGATTTTCCCTCTTGCAGCAAAACAGTTTGTTAAGCAATGGCAAAGTCGCCGCGTGTATGCCAAGTGGCAGCGTCCCAAAAAGTTCGACCGCAACATGATTGTTATTGGTGCCGGTGCGGCAGGCTTGGTTACCTCCTATATTGCTGCAGCGGTAAAAGCCAAGGTGACTTTGGTAGAGGCACACAAAATGGGTGGAGATTGTTTAAATTATGGCTGCGTGCCAAGCAAAGCCTTAATTAAAAGTGCCAAGGTGGCACATCAAATTCGCCATGCAGAAACCTATGGATTAAGCAATAGCGAACCTACCTTTTCCTTTAACAAGGTAATGGCGCGAGTACATCAGGTGATTCGCGAAGTGGCGCCTCACGATAGCGTTGAACGCTACACAGCATTGGGCGTTGATGTAAAACAAGGTTATGCACGCATTCTTGATCCCTGGACGGTGGAAATCTCATTGGCATCAGGCACCAAAGAAACTCTCACCACTCGCAACATTGTGATTGCTGCCGGTGCAGCGCCCTATATTCCTCCTATTCCCGGTTTGGATGCAGTGGGCTATTTAACCAGTGATACTTTATGGGATTCCTTCGCAACACTGGAAGAAATACCTAAACGTATAGTAGTGTTGGGCGGCGGCCCCATTGGTTCGGAATTGGCTCATGCACTGGCTCGCCTTGGCGCACAGGTTACCCAAATTGAACGCAACGAACGAATTCTTGCGCGCGAAGATAAAGAAGTATCTGTATTAGCCACAACGGCGATGAGCCGCGATGGCGTCACCATTCTAACGAGCCATACCGCGATAGCCTGTGAACGAGAAGACAACCAAAAACGCATTCTGGTTGAACACCTGGGTGAACAAAAATCTATTGAATTTGATGCACTCATTTGTGCGCTAGGACGCTCACCACGTCTAACCGGATTTGGGTTGGAACAGTTGGGAATTCCCGTTGATAAAACTCTTGCCACTAATGAGTATCTTGAAACACTCTTCCCCAATATCTTTGCTGCCGGTGATATTGCTGGCCCCTATCAATTCACTCATGTTGCTGCACATCAAGCCTGGTATGCGGCCGTAAACGCACTTTTCGGTCGCTTTAAAAAATTCAAAGTGGATTATCGCACCATTCCCAGAACAACCTTTATTGACCCGGAAATTGCACGGGTCGGGCTAAACGAGCAGGAAGCAATAGAAAAAAATATTCCTTATGAAATCACTCGCTATGGCATTGATGATTTGGATCGCGCTATTGCCGACAGTGCCAACTACGGTTTCATCAAAGTGCTGACCGTACCCGGAAAAGACAAAATCCTGGGCGTGACCATTGTGGGTGAACATGCTGGCGATTTATTAACTGAATTCGTGTTGGCGATGAAATGGAGACTGGGGCTCAATAAAATTCTGGGCACTATCCACAGCTACCCAACCCTCGCGGAATCCAATAAGTATGTAGCGGGTGAATGGAAGCGCGCACACACACCGCAGCAATTATTGCGCTGGATAGAAAAGTATCACCAATGGCAGCGAGGTTGAGGTTTATGTTCAGTGCCCAATGGATACCACCACAGGTAAACCGCTTATTAATGGTTCTGTGTTGCATGCTGAGCCTTGCGGTTTCAGCCGAAGAGTCACGCCAAGTGCCCGACCACGCGCTCTGGAACGCGCTATTAAGTAGCTATGTGATTAGTTTGCCCGGAGGAAAATCCACCCAGGTGAACTACAGCGGGTTTGCCCATGCGCAATCCACACTGGATAGCTATTTACAGTCACTTTCCGCGATTGATCAACAGAGTTTCGACCAATGGGACAAAGCGGATCAACTTGCCTTTTTGATTAATGCCTATAACGCCTGGACTGTGAAACTGATCCTTAAAGACTACAGCTCTATTAAGTCCATTAAAGAATTGGGTAGCCTGTTTGAATCACCATGGAAAAAGGAATTTATTCCGCTACTTGGAAAAATACGTTCGCTGGATGACATAGAACATGGGTTAATTCGCGGCTCTGGCCGCTATGCGGAGCCACGCATTCATTTTGCTATAAACTGCGCCAGTGTGGGCTGCCCCGCCCTGCGCGAAGAGGCCTATGTAGGCCATAAATTGGATGCTCAACTTGAACACCAAACCTATAGATTTCTCAGTGATAGAACCCGCAACCGCCTAGAAGGAAATACATTGAAAATATCTTCAATTTTCAAATGGTATCGGGAAGATTTTGAGCTTGGTTGGCGCGGCTCAAACACTCTGGAAGCATTTTTAGCAATCTATGCCAAGCCCTTGGGCTTAAATAAAACGCAGATTAGACAATTACAGCAAGACGAAATAGACATTGAATTTATGGATTACGACTGGCGACTCAACCGCAATTAATCGAGCCCCAAAGGCATTAATATGAAACTGCAAAAAAGCCTGGCCTCCGCACCCAAAGTATCGATTATTGTTCCGTTACTTAACGAGGCCAAAATACTGCCTGAATTGCTGGAGCACTTGCTGCCATTCAAGCGTAAAGGCAGCGAAATTATTTTGGTAGATGGCGGCAGCTGTGATGGTTCCATCGCCATTGCCCAGGCTATTGGTTTTCCGGTTATTGAAAGTGAAGCAGGACGCGCGCGGCAAATGAATAAAGGGGCGGAGTTTTCCACTGGTGACCTATTGCTATTTTTACATGCCGATACTCGCCTGCCCGCCAATGCCGTTGAACTAATCACCAATCTCACGGACCATTGGAAATATGAATGGGGGCGATTTGACGTATCCATTAAAGGGAAATCGCCGCTACTTAAGCTCGTTGCCTGGATGATGAACTGGCGCTCTGCCTTAAGTGGAATTGCAACGGGCGACCAAGCTATTTTTATTCGCCGATCAACCTTCTTGCGCGTGGGAGGATTTCCTGAGCAGCCACTGATGGAAGATATTGAGTTATGTAAACGCTTAAAAAGAACAATGGCTCCGGCACGAATAGTGGCGCGGGTGGTAACTTCCGGTCGCCGCTGGGACGAGCGTGGCGTATGCAAAACCATTTTTCTTATGTGGCGCTTGCGCTGGCGCTATTGGCGCGGTGTATCGGCCGACAAAATAGCCGAGGCATATCGCTAACTTGATACATCCTGAGGTTAAAAATAGGTTTCAACAAACAAAAAACACGAAATGAAAAAGATCAGAATCATTGTAATGGCTAAAGCGCCCATTGCAGGCTTTGCGAAAACACGCCTGATTCCCGCATTAGGTGCGGCAGCTGCGGCCAATGTGGCACAACGGCTATTAGCCCACACTATTGCCCATGTCACTGAGGCAAACCTCGGCACAGCCAGGCTTTGTGTTACTCCAGAACCGGAAAACCGGGCCTGGGATACACTCCGAGCAACACCAAACATCGAGTGGGAAACTCAAAGCGAAGGTGATCTAGGTCAGCGACTGGCAATGGCAAGCAAGCGCGCATTAGCCGCAGGAGAATCGGTAATACTCATGGGTACTGATTGCCCGGCATTAACCTCCGAGGTTATTGGTCAAGCCGCACAATCTCTGGCGCGATTTAACGCGGTTATAATTCCCGCAACTGATGGTGGTTACACCTTGCTGGGTATTAATGAATTTCACCCTTCACTTTTTGAAGGCATTAGTTGGAGCACAAACAAAGTATGCGCTGAAACTCTGCAGCGCATTAGCTTTTTGCACTGGCGTGTGGACGTGCTTGCACCACTGCAGGATATTGATGAGCCAGATGATTTACAGTGGCTACCTGAAGCCTGGAAAGCGGATTTATATCCATCCGCCAACAAACATTAACGTCATTATTTTTTTACAGTGTGAGAACAAGGTTATGCATGAATTAGTACAAGATTATTACGGCAAACAACTGCAACAAACGAGCGACTTAAAAACCTCAGCCTGTTGTGACATCAGTTTAATTCCCCAGTGGCTTAAACCACTGCTGGCAAAAATTCACCCCGAAGTACTAAGCCGTTATTACGGCTGTGGCCTGGTATGCCCGCCCATGCTCGAAGGCTGTCGCGTACTTGATCTTGGTTGCGGCTCCGGGCGCGATGTTTATGCATTGGCGCAACTTGTGGGCGCAACTGGCGAGGTCGTCGGCGTTGATATGACCGATGAGCAGCTCGCGGTTGCCAAAACCCATCAGGCTTATCACGCTGATGCGTTTGGTTACAACAATGTGCGATTTATTCAGGGCTTTATTGAAAAACTGGATGAACTGGACCTGGAGCCCAATAGCTTTGATGTGATTGTTTCCAACTGCGTAGTTAATTTATCACCCGACAAGCTTGCTGTGCTCAAGGGGGTAAATCGTTTATTAAAACCCGGGGGTGAATTTTATTTCTCCGATGTCTATGCAGATCGCCGTGTACCTGAATCGGTAAAAAATGACCCAGTGCTCTATGGTGAATGCCTGGGCGGTGCACTTTACTGGAATGATTTTTTGCGTCTTGCCAAGCAAGCCGGATTTATCGACCCGCGCCTGGTCACTGATCGCCCGCTGGAAATTACCGACCCGGAACTCGTGCCGCGCATTGGCAAGCTGCAATTTTATTCCGCCACCTATCGTCTATTTAAGCTCGATCAATTGGAAGACGCCTGCGAAGATCACGGTCAGGCTGTCATCTATAAAGGCAGTATTCCAGAACAGCCCCAGCAATTTGATTTGGATGCACATCACGCGATTGAAACCGGCCGTGTATTTCCCGTTTGTGGCAACACCTATCGCATGCTTAATGAAACTCGCTTTGCATCACATTTTGAATTTATAGGCGATTTTAGTCGTCATTTTGGTTTATTTGCAGGCTGTGGCTCTGAGATGCCTTTTACACCAAATCAACAAACTGAGGGAGCCGGCGCATGTTGTTAATTGAAACGCAAACCAAAAGCCAGAGCAGTTTATCTGTGCACAAGCCATTCAACCTATTGGTACTCTGCACAGGCAACTCAGCGCGCAGCGTTATGGCCGAGGCCCTGTTCAACCAATGTACCGCCGGATTATTTTCAGCACATAGCGCCGGCAGTCATCCTTCTGGAAAAGTGAACCCCTTCGCCATCGAGCAAATTGCGCCCTTACACATTGACTATCAACCGCGCAGTAAAAGTTGGGATGAGTTTGCGCAAAGCGATGCGGTAAAATTGGATATTGTGCTCACCGTTTGTGGCAATGCCGCACAGGAAATTTGCCCCAACTTTATTGGCGCCCCGCGACATGTGCACTGGGGCTTGCCCGACCCTGCCGCCATCACCGGCAGTGACGACAATATCCGCAGCGCATTTTATGCATGTTATAGTGTCTTTGCATGGCGCATTAAAAAATTAATGGATTTATATGCGGCCACACCTAATGCCAATGTGATTGAGTTAATGCTCGATCTCGCAAACCAATACCCGGGTTTGCCAGAGATTAATGAACATGGCTTTACCTCTGTTATTCAATAATCTGTTATTCAATAAACAGCTGCTATCACTTTATGTTCGATTGGCACTGTAGAATATTCTGTGGTATCTGGAAAAACCGGTTAAATTTTTTAAGAAGGGTATGCAAGGCGAGTTTTTGATATTTTCTACATCGCAAGTTCAGCGACTAGGCTCTACTAATCAGTCTTCCTTAAGTTACGGTTTTGTTAGAAGCAATTTTAACCATGCCAAAGAAGACACAAAAAACAGCTCCTGTTGGCGAATTGCCTTGCGCAGATATTCATCCTGCCCGTAGGGCATTGTTGACCGGCCTATTATCCGCTGCAGCCAACGCCGCAACTGCTTTTTAAAGGGGGCTGGGCGATTTAAATCGTGCATCCTTTGCAAGGCAAACACCTTTGCCATTTGACCCGCATCGCTCAATGGATAGCTGTAGAGCTTTTCTGCAAGCGGCTGCGAAGCAAAGTGTGGCGGTAAAGGCAAGTCACTGTGTTCCGGGCCAAATGGATAGAGGCCGGTGTGATGAAAGTGGTTGGCATATAAAAGAAATTGCGGAGCCAGCTGTGCTTGCTCGCAGGCAATTAATGCCGCACGGGTGGCATACTGGTGATCGGGATGGGGGTCGAGCAGCGGATGAGGCGAAATAATAATATCCGGCTGGTATTCGCGCACAATGGCCACCAAATCCTTGAGTAAACTTTCCCAGCTGTTTATGCCCTCCAGGTCATTGGGGAGTGGATATTTGTTATAGCGGCGAAAGCACTTGCTGTTCGCCAACTTATGGCTGGCGGAAGGCGTATGGCTATGGGGTTGGGCAAACATCTTTTTTAAGGTGTTATCAAAATACCCCAAATTAACCGCCGTAACCTGCGCGCCCGCCATAATCGGAATTGCCACGCTGTCCCAGGCGCGCAATTGCCCTTTCAGCTGACATGCCTGAGTTAAATCGCCTTTGGCTATGCGCTTGAAGGCTGGCGTTTTAATTTCTCCCGGAGCCAAGCTTTCACCCGCCGTAATCGTTGCGATAAATACACTGGCAGCGTTTTTATAAAATCCAAAAGCGGCCAACTCCGCATCGTCGGCATGGGGGGAAATGATCAGCGCGCGTTGGCTAAGGTAATCGGCATGGGTAAAACTGCTCAGCGTTAAATCTTCGGTTTTGTAAGTGCAAAAACCTGCGGATACTTTAATCGGCTCAGAATTATCGACCAGCTGCGCACCAAAGCGCGACAGGTTCAAATACCTGATGCCCTGAACACCCCGCTCAAAATATTGCCGTGAACAGATCTCTCCTGCCCGGATATCCACATAGGGGTCGAACAGCCTGCCCATTAGGCTCGCGTTAATTTCCAGGGCTAAAATGCAGCTGTCAAAATCACTCGCCTGCCCCGTCTCTAGCAGTAACTGGCCATTCTCGATACGGGCTTTATGGTGGCTGGCGCTGCTGAAGTTAAATTGATAGTCACACTTGGGGTCGTAATAGATGTGGTCGGAGAATAGGAGCGTATCTACAACATAGATGGCCAACAGAATACACAGCGCACCCAAGTAAGCTTGCGCAGTAATTGCCAGCAGTAAAAGCACCAGAACAACCAGCACCAAGCTATAGCGTTTTAACCAAAACTTTTTCACAAACTGAATACCGGCAGGGTTTCGCACCAGAGCGATTTATAATCAGCATCAGTGCGGCCAAAGGAATAGCGCAGCGCTTTGTTTTTGCTTTGGGCAAGTTCGCTGAGCATTTGGGTATTGACATAGGTGAGCACACTGCCGGGGCTGTATTTTTGCAAGCGCACATCAATACCGGCATTTAAAAACTCCAGCGATAACCACTGGGGGGATTCTGCAACCACAAGTAACTGCACAGCGATGGGCTGGTCGTTTAAGAACAAGACTTTGCCAAGCATATGCTCCCAGAGTACACCAAACTGCCGCGCAATTACCCGATAGGCTTTAGGCTTTTTATGCCAACGCAGCTCGAACAATTGAATATACCAGTCGGCAATTTGGCCCGGGCTAAATTCCTTCAGGTCGTGCACCTGGCAGCCAATCTCCTCCAATAAGCGCAGTTCGCGCTTGCGGTTGTAAAGGAATTTTTTTGAGAACTTAGCGCTCTGGTAACCGCTAAACACACTGAGGGTTTCGCGCTGCTTGTGCAGGCCACTAAATTGGCCCTGGTGCAAAGCTGATACAAATGCGCCTTTAAAACGCATAGGGATATTTTTAGCCTCTGCAGCTACTGGGAGGATAACCTCCATATTGCCCAGGTCGACTTCATCATACTTGCCAAGCTGTTTTAATTTGCGTTTGCTTCCGGCGAGATGAGAGCCCCAGACAGGTGCAGCGGCCATTAATGCATTGCCTTCAAATTTACCCCAGAAGTGTACGGGCGTATCTATGATGGCTGACAGCCCGGAAATAATGTCTGGGTGAGTAATGACACTGCCACCGTATTGACCGTAAGCGCGTTGATAATCCTCTCGGCTAATTTCCTGCCAGCCGCGCTGTCGCCACTTATCTAACAACCCCATAGAATTCCTGCAGTTTTCATTTTTTATTGGTCACTCTTTTTTGTTGGTCACTCATTTTTATTGGACTGTGCGGCCAGTTAAATTTATAAACCTGTCAAGATTCTTGCGCTTTGGCAGAACGCATTTGCGCGAATAAGCGCAACACCATCCACAAGAGCACAATAACAGCGGCCACTAGCGCTAACCAAAATGCCCAGGTTTTTAAGGGTATTTTGGCCGCTGGTCGGTAGGTCTGAATGTCTTTATCCAGCAGCGGTAATAATTCAACCGTCTGCCACTGTATATTTTTGCCTTGGCTAAGCTGCGCAAGAATTTGCGCGCTGGTACTTTGGTTGGGGCCCGCCGCTTGAGCATCCACAATCAGGCGAAAAGGTGGATGGGCATTGGCAATAAATTTGAGGTGATCCTGCAGACGCGAAAATTCAAGCTTGGGTTCAACCTGGCCTCGGCTTGACTCGTCCATTTCTAAGCGCCAAAAACTGTCGCTATTGGCATAGGTGGATAGGCTGCCGGAGTGTTGCCAGGCATCGCCTAGTTGAGCATTGAACCAGTTGCCCTCGTAGAGCAGATGCCAGGGTTTATTGGCACTGGGGCGCGAGAACAGACGCAGTTTGTCGCCATAGGCAAATTGCCCCAACTCCACACCTACGCGCGTTACCGCCGCCAGGTCGTCGCGTTGAAATTCCCAGGCAGCTACAGATTCACCGTTTAATTTACTGGCGGCCCTTAGCGCAGATTCCTGATCCTCCGCCAGCTTGCCCACCTCTGACCAGGTCTCGTGAAAATCTTGTTGGTGCAGGTTCGCCTGGTGTGTTGCCACCAGTGCGGTCAGCGCCACGCCATCGGGGGCCGATGGAAATTCAATGCGCAAAAAGCGAAAATCCTTCGCGTTGAGTTTCAACGGGACCTTATCCACGATCAGGCCAGCAGTTTCAGGTGTTGCCGATGGTGCGGCTTGTTGTAAATGGCTCAAGGTCGCCGTGTTAATGCGCCGCCAATCCTGCAAGCTGTTGGAGCCGCTAACCATCACCTGTAACAATTGGTTGGGGCTGGTCGATGCCCAATCAACTTGCAGTTCATCTATATCCTGCGCAATGCCGGTTAAATCGACTAAATAAAAACCGGGATTTTCCCTGCCGCTGCCTGCCGCTGCCTGGCGGGCAAATTGGAGTTCAAGTTTTTGCGTATCCAGAGTAAGTTTTTCAAGGTTAAGGCTTTGCAAATCCTGGGTTGTTGCACCCGCCGGTATAGGGTAAAACGCCAGCGCCGTTTGCTGTACCTTGGCCAGGGTTTGTACTTCCGGCTTATCCAGGGCATAGGGCAAGAGCTTGCCCTGGGCGTCGACAACACGCAGGTCGGACAGGCGTGAATCCTGTGACAGTTTGTAGATACTGTGGTCGAGATAGGCCTGCAAATAAATTCCCTGACTGTCTGCTGCCTTACTGACAACCTGATAAACAGCCAGGGGTTCGGCCCCGGCCATAGCAGCTATGCCAATAAGGAAAACGGCAAGATATTTTTTGAGCATGAGGCGCTTCCTGAATTTTGCTGGCCAATTAACTAAGTGGCTTCCGGTGTATCTTCGCCCTGCGTTTTTGCAGGCTCAGGTGTTGCGGGCATTGCCTTTGCTGGCCTTGATTTAACGGGCATAGGCGAGACATAACCAATAATCAACATAAGTGCCCCCACCGCCACAAAGGAGATAATACCAGCCAGGGTTCCGCGGCCGGACATATCTTTAAACACCAGTTTTACCAGAATAATAACCAGTAAGCTCACGCCTACCAGCCACAGCTCGCGTTGCTGCCAGCGTCGCGCCGTGTTCATTACTGCCAGTGCACAGAGCCCCCAGAGAATCGACAGCGCCATTTGCACCAGGCTGGAATTCCACAGGCTATCGGGGGTGTAATCTATAGCCAGGTATTGATGCAGTGCACGCAGCATTACCAGGTTTAACCAGGCAAATGCCAGGGCGCCAGGCACACCCAGACGAATGCTCGGCGATGCGCTTTGCAGTTGGAAAAAATCGCGCTTGATGCAATAAATCACCAGCAGGATTAAACCCGCCTGGGCGAGATCCAAAGGGTTGAGGATTGGCAAATAAAATTGTCCGGTGGTGCCTGCCAGCTGGCTTACCATAAAAGCCCAGTAACCCAACAGCAGCACCAAGGGCGCCGGAATATAAGAGCGATAGTCTTTCGGATATGGCGCAAATGGCCAGTAGGGCTTGGGAGCCATATACAGCAAAAATGCCAAAGGTAGCGCCAGGCCGGCAAACCAGCCAATTGCCGTGAGTGTTTCACCCCAATTGAATTGGTTCTCCCAGGCGTTGATTTGCCAGTCGATAAGAAAGAACAGAAACCAGCCGGTCAGCACGTGAAAGCTGCTGACCAAACTTGCCGATGGGCTTGCGCGCTTAAGCCACAAAAAGCGGTATTGCAACGCGAAAAACAGCGGCAATGCGAGCCATCCAAAATTGCTCAATGGCCCGCGCTGGTGGCTGCCAAAAAGTCCATCGCCTAATACCAACAGCGAGCCCAAGCCAATAAGCGGTAACAGTGTATAGCCTAGGCGATTTAATCCGGCCCAGGCCAAACGTCCGCTCAACCAGAGCACCAGCGCCGCAGAGGCGCACAGCAAAATAATTGAACTGGCATAACGCCAGCTATTGGCAATATGGCCATCAATTTCTATCCACAGGGCAAACAGCCACCAGCCCCAAGCGATTAGGCTTATTAAAAGCTCGAAGGATTTTTCCGTCGCGCTAACCACATTTTTGTAGCAGTGCAGCAGGTAGGCAATGGTCATAGCAGTGAGCGATAAAATGGCCAGGCTGAGAAAATCGCCGCTTACCAAGGGGATGCCCCCTGCCCTGGGTTCGCCGGCCAGTAACAGAGAACAGGCCGCAGCCATATGCAATAAATAACCCGCGGCCCTGGGCAAGCGCCGCGACTGGCGCATACCAATCCACAGGAGCCCGGTTGCCTCCAGCGCCCAGCTGGCGGATGTCCACTTGGCGCCCAGCGCCAGGGGAATGGTTAAGGTGGCAAAGCACACCGCCAGCGCGATAAAACATTCAATCAATGCCGCATGGGTTTGGCGATACTTGCCCCACAGCCACTTGGCCAGCGCGGTATAAACCGTGGCGAGAACCAGCGCACTTATCGCCAGCCCGTATTGCGTATGTTTGAGCAGCGCGGTTTGCAAACCAAAAGCGACCACCGGCAAGCCGAATACCAGGCTGGCATCCACCAAACCGGTTAATCGCGGTGGCTGCTTGAGTGAAAAGAGCACCGAGACCATAAGATAAAGTGCAAAGAAAGCCACCAGGAAAGGCTGGGTACTGGCATAAAAATAAGGCTGATATTGCAACACTCCCCAGACAGAGGTAATTACAAAGGTAAACACAAAACCTATCCAGTTGAGCAGGCGCCAGGTTTTAAACCAGGCGATGGCCAACACACCCAGGTTAAGCACCAGGTAGTAACTGAATAGGCCCACGTGGTTGCCCGAGCCATCGGAAGTCAGAATGGGCGCTAAAAATCCGCCGGCGGTGGCCATAATGGCCAGTACCTGAGCGTTTTGCAGCAGCGCCAGGGCAGCGCCCAGCATCACCACCAAAATCATAATAGCCAGGGCGGCACCTAAGGACATAAGGCCAAACATTTTGGCGGCGGCAAACAGCGTGAGGTAAAGCGCAGCCACGCCCCCGCCCTGGAGCACCAGGCCATAACCACCGGCGCGATTTCGCGTTTTCCAGCCAATAGCCACCAGTGCGAGCGACACCAGCGCAATAATCGCGAGGCGAAATTCAATGGGGAAAAAGCCCTGCCCTGCGGCGTATTTGGCGAGGAAACTCAAGCCAAAAAACATCACCAGCATACCGGCACGCACTATGGGATTGCCCTGGGTGAAGAAGTCTTTAACCCATTGCACCGCAATGCTGAGTGGATCTGGCGTTTGCGCGCGTGCACTCCGCGCTGCGGTTAAGTCGTTAGAAGGCCGCGTTGGCGCCGTCGCTGGTGTTTTGGTTGCCCTGTCGGCAGCGCTGGGGGATAGCGACTCTGGCGGCAACTCCAGCTCAAGGCTATTTTCAGGCAATGGCGTTTCGCTAAAGGCGGCGGCAGGGGCTTGTTGCCCGGCTTGATTAGCGGCGTCGGGCTGGACTTCCGGCTCAGCTGGGCTTGTGGGTGCGCTGGCCGATATTGGGAAACTTGCGGAGGTTGGTGCGAGCTCAGGCGCCTTAAATGGCTGAACCCCTGGCTGCGCAGCATCTTTTTCAACCTGGCGGCGCCAGGCTTTTAATTTTTCCAGCTCCGCGCTCAAGCCTGCCAGTTTGTGGTTAAGGCTTATAAACTGGCCGAGCAAAAAGCCTATGAGCGCACCGGCAAGCGAGCCACCATAGCCCAGGGTTAGCGCGCCCAGAACCAGGCCAGCCAGTGTAAATAGGGTAAGCACCAGCATAGAAGTTTCCTTTGGCAAAGCGTTTATTGGTAACTCATTTAAGCGCGATCAAGACAGCATTAATCGCTGTCTTCTTCAGGGGCAGGTAGATGACCGGGTGGTGTTTTTTGCTGACTGAGCCTTTCAATGGGGGCCAGTATGGACTCTTGCTCCAGTTGCCAGCCTGCTGCAGCGCAAAGCTGCTGCATCATTAACTGGATTTGGCTGCGCGCCAATTGCGGTAAATCACTTTCGCGGGCTTTGTCCTGCATCAGTTTTTTGGCCTCAGCCAAAATCGCTGTGTAGTCCTCGTTATCGAACTTGTTGAGCAGCCCTTGGTTGATGTCGTAAAACTTGTAGTCAATATCGGTAGCGAGAATTTCCGGTTCGGCAAAACTCTCCACCACCAGCTCGCGCTTGGTGTAATCGCGGCGAAAGCGCATTTTGGAAAAATCGTAACCCACAGAGACCTTGGCTTTGGCGACGACCAGGGCTTTGCTGTTGGTTTTAAAAATGCCGAGGAAGGCGCGTTTGGTGTTGTGATCGTAAATCTCGGTGAAATAGCCCTCGGCAAGGACAATTTTGAATACCTTTTCAATACGTTCAAGCAGTATCTGCGACTCTTCGCTAACATCCTTACCCGCCAAATGGCGCTTGCGCGAGTTGTACCAGTTTAGTGCTTGCCAGCCCGCGAGCGCCCCTACTAGCATGGCTGCCAACATGTAAAAACCATCCATCTTTTATACCTTTGCTTAGATTGCCGTAATTGTTTTAAGCCGGCGGCTTGCAATATCAAACCTTTAGCGGCGAAATTCAACCGCGCAGATAAAAGATTTCAATTTAGTCCCCAGCGCTATAGGGTAAAATGCGCAGCTGAAATTATAGCGCTTATACCTCCATGGCTTCAGATCTGCAGATAATCCCCCTCACTTACCTAGCCGACAGTGCCAGCTGGTTTTGCGCCCTGCGCAAGCTGCCGCAACCTGTGTGGCTGGACTCCTGTCATCACGGCAGCCCCTATGGACGCTACGATATTTTGGCAGCCCAACCTCTGGCTCGCCTGGAAACCCTGGGCACAGAAACACGGATTTACCATCAAGATCGCCTGATACAAACATCGACTCAGGACCCATTTGCGCTGATCAAAGATTATTTACCTCTGTGTTCACCAGCCGCCCAGCTAACCGAGCTGCCCTTTTACGGTGGTGCCCTGGGCTATTTTGGCTATGACCTGGGGCGTCGTCTGGAAAACCTTCCGGAAAAGGCCGTTCAAGATATTGAACTGCCGGATATGAGCCTGGGTATATATCCCTGGGCAATTATTCAGGACCACCAAGCGCAATCGGCCTGCTTGGTCATTAACGCCGCTCTGGCTGCACACCTGCCTGATGCGGCTTATAACTTTTCGCAAATTTTAACTATTTGCCAAAAAGCCCCCCAGAAACCTTGGTTTCACGACTTAAGCCAATACTTTAACAATAACGAAAAATTCAATTTAATCAATAAGTTCGAAAGCAATCTTAAAGTTAAAGAATACCATGCGGCGCTGGCCAAAATTCAGGATTACATTCTTGCCGGCGACTGCTATCAGGTGAATTTTGCCCAAAGGTTTAGCGCGAAATGCGAGGGTGAACCACTGCTTGCCTACCTAAAGTTGCGTCAGCTCTTACCTTCGCCTTTTGCAGGTTTTATACCCCTCGAAGGCGGCGCACTGCTAAGTCTGTCCCCTGAGCGGTTTATCCAGGTAGTCGGCAACCAGGTAGAAACCAAGCCCATAAAAGGCACTATCAAGCGCGGCGCCACTCCTGTCGAGGACAAGGCTAACGCCGCATGGCTGGTCGCCAGCGAGAAGAACCGCGCCGAAAACGTAATGATCGTTGATTTATTGCGCAACGATTTAAGCAAACATTGCGATAGCGTAGCTGTGCCCAAACTCTGCGAATTGCAAAGCTTTGCCAATGTTCATCATTTAGTTAGCACAGTTACGGCTGAACTTCGCCCGGGTGCTTGCGCGGTAGATGTTCTTCGCGATGCCTTTCCCGGCGGCAGCATTACCGGCGCGCCTAAAATCCGCGCCATGGAGATTATTGAAGAACTGGAACCCAGTCGACGCGCAATTTACTGTGGCAGCCTTGGCTATATCAGCTGCCATGGCCAACTGGATACCAATATTGCCATTCGCACCCTGGTGGCGGAAAAGGGGCAGATCCACTGCTGGGGTGGCGGCGGCATAGTTGCCGACTCAGATAGCCAGGCGGAATATTTGGAGTCCTTAGCCAAAGTACAGCTGCTACTTAATAGCCTGGAACAACTCTAGCCTCCGCCCTATTCCCCATTGGCATCCTCTAAGTTGTATTGGCCAGCCCAGGCTGCACGCAAGTGACGTTGAACAAGCCACCATGGAATTTTGGCTGCGCACACTTAGTTTTGCAGGCGAGTTTGCTATAGTGCGCCCAACTTACACGCCAGGTTTGCCAATAAATAATCAGGAGAACAACATGTTAATTCAGCACCATCAGGTGGACTTGAATACGCCTACGGGCACTATGCGCTGTTATGTTTACCGCCCTAAAGAGGATGTGTCAGCAGCGGACAAGAAATATCCAGCTATCATCCTTTACTCCGAAATTTTTCAGCAAACCTCACCGATTCGCCGCAGCGCACAGATTATGGCCGGCCACGGATTTATTGTGCTGGTGCCAGAAGTATTCCATGAGCTAAACCCCATTGGCACAGTGCTGGGCTATGACGATGCCGGACGCGATAAAGGCAACGCCGATAAGCTGGCAAAATATTTAGAAGCTCACGATAGCGACACCCAGGCCATGGTGGATTATGTAAACACCCTGTCCTACTACTCGGGCAGGCTCGGTGCCATGGGCTTTTGCCTCGGTGGCGGCCTCGCCTATCGCGCGGCTATGCATGCTGAAATTTTGGCAACCAGCTGCTTTTACGGCACTGACATTCATAATGGCATGACGCCTTCTAAGCCCGGCAACGACAGCCTTACCCGCACCAGCGAGATTCGCGGTGAATTGCAAATGATATGGGGCAAACAGGATCCGCACATTCCCGCCGAGGCGCGCGCGATTGTGTATAAAAATCTGGTGGAGAAAGCGGTGAACTTTACCTGGCACGAATTTAACGGCGTGCACGCGTTTATGCGCGATGAAGGCGATAGATACGATGCTGAATTGCAGTTGCTCGGCTATCAAATGGCGATAGGTCTATTTCGCCGCTGCTTGTACTAATTGTCGACTTTTTGTTCCGAGGCACCAGGCTTGCCTCGGAACCCATAAACCGCCGAATAAGATGAGTTAACCAGTAAAAATTAAACTTAGATTTTTTTGAATGCGCGGGCTTTGAATCCTGGGACGCAACAATTTTTCGACCAGGCTGACCTGAATAAAGGTGATGGAGCTGGCAACAGCTAAAACTATAGGAAACTGAATCCAGAAGCTGGCATCAATCAAGGATAAGACAGCTATGTGCCACAGATACACCCAGATGCTATTGCGTGCCAAGAACATTAAAAAAGGCAGGATTTTGACAATTTTGCACAGTTTAATAATCCAGTCCGCCATTAACCACAGCGTTAGCGCCGCCACCAAGGCGTAGGCAAAATAGTAGATGTGGGGAGGGTACTTGAAGGCTTGCGTTGGAACGAATTTATGGCCTGCAGTGTGCAGGCCCGCACTGTACAGATAGGCCGCCAAGCCCAAAAACACCAGCAGCGCCAATATATCCAATACAACCAGCTGCTTTACACTAAGGGCTTTAAAACGCAAGCCCAGAGCAAATATCACTCCATAGGGAACCAAATATCCCAGGGAATTCTGCAATCCCAGTGCCCAGGGATTAGATTTGATGCTGGAGATATAAATACTTAAGGGTTCAAATACCACTAAGACAGCAAAAATTATAACCAGATATCGCCAATTGCTCTCAACTCGCTGGTTGAGCCAATAGAGCCAAGGTGAAACCAATGCCACCAGTAAAAATACCCGAATAATCCACACATACTTAGCACTCTGCCCTAGCAGGTAAGTATTGAGAATAATCTCGCGTGATGGCAGCTCAAAAGGCACAGCAAATAAATAAGAAGAGGCAAAAATACCGGAAAAAAATACCCAGACAGGCACAACCAGGCGTTTCACACGCTTAACTAAATATTGACTAAAAGGTTCCCGAAGATAGGACAAAGAAAAAGAGATGCCGGAAATTAGCACCATTAAGGGGACATCAAAATTTCTAAGTTGGAAAATAAAAAATGGTGGATTGGTATGCGCTAAAACAATCAGCATTAAGCCAATCGCTCGTAGAAAGTCCACTCGTAAATCACGTGACATTACGTACCTTCCGGCTATCCATAAGCCCAAAAAAGGGGCGTATTATGTACATCAATGCATTTTTCGTAAAGAAGGGAAAATAGATTTTTTCCCTGAGAGGCAGCCAGGGTATGTGGGGACGGGGTGAAAAATTACAAAGTGGAAAAAATTTCGACAGCGCAATTTCACATCCTTGTGGATTTAGAATCTACCTCTAGGTTTTATTATCGACCGGCGTTGGTTGCTGAGTGGGCGCCGACTGCAGCGGCTCCAAACTGGCCTCAGCAGGGTCTCCTTCGCGATTAGACTCGGGAGCTTGTTTCATCTGTTGCTGCTCTCGCTCATCGCGGCGACGACTATATAGGTTTCCGCCGGCCATTATCAGCGTACTTAAAAGCACAACCAACATAAGCGCTGCCGACGAGATTTTTTCGATATGCAACGTACTGGGCAGTGAGAGAAACAGCAGTACGGTAATCAGCCCCCGGGGCGCAAACCAAAACTCTGTCGAAGTGAATTTGCCAAATAATACTTTGGCAAAAAGCAGCCGGGGCAAAAAAATACAAACCAAGACCAATAAGGCAATACCCCACGCAAAGCCATCACCAAATTGCGCCAGGGGAGTGGAGTATCCCAGCAAAATAAAAAAGAACGCGCGCACAACAAAGGTAAACTCAGCGGTCAGGTGTTTAAAGCTGTCCAGCTCTTCATCAAACCAATGATCATAGATTTTGTGCCACAGGGGTACGCGCTTTAATAGGCCGTGATTATTCAAAAATAAACCTACAACCAGAATCATCACCAAAGGTGCCAAATGCAGAAGTTTGCCCGCGGCATACAAAAAAGATAAACCAAATATCATCGGCAAAAAGCGCACATGGTGAGTCGCACGGCTGATGAGCCAGTAGAGCGCAATCGCAAAAAATAAGCCTGCAACTATGGATACACCAATCTGGGCAGCAGCAGACAGGGTTGAAGAGCCCAAGCCGCCTTTGTTGTCCAATAGGGTGTAAAACAGCATGACGCCGAGAATATCGGAGAGCGAACTTTCGTAGACGACAAATTCTTTTTGCCTGGAGGCCAAGGATGCGGCGGCAGGAATGGCCACAGCGCTACTGATAACCGCCAGAGGTGTGGCATAAATCCAGGCTTTTAACCAATCCAAATGCAGCAGATAAACAAAGCCGCTTGCGATTAAGGCGCCGGTAATTATCAGCCCTAAAATCGACGAAGCTAACGCCTTGGTAATTATCGGGAATTTTTCGCGAGCGAGGGTTAGATCCAGTGCACCTTCAAGAACAATAAGAATTAACCCGAGGGTTCCCAGGGTGGGCAAGATAACATCCACAAACTCGATGGCGATGCCGGCTTTATCGAGGAATAAACGCAGGCAAATGCCCACCGCCAAAAGCAGTACCACACTGGGGATATGCAGCAGGCGACCAAGCAGATCCAGGGTGTAGGAGCCAATCACCAATCCACTCAGTATCAGAATTAACCAACTTGCATCCATGGGCTATCTCATCTGCGCACGATACCTGGGGGGCTCGCACCATTTATTGGGTATTTGGCTATTTAATCGGTCAGCGGAGAAGATGTCCACCTTAGCAAAACGGCAGGCTTTGCGGGCCTGCCGTTTTGTACGCATCGAAACTAATCAAAAAACTAAAGGCTCAGCTCGCGATTGCTGGCTTTGATGAATTCCTTTTTAAGGTCTTCATAAGTGTGAACCGCAGGGAATTGCGGGAACTGATCAATCACATTTTGCGGCGCATGGAACAGAATGCCCCGGTCAGCTTCGCCCAGCATAGTGGTGTCGTTATAGGAGTCACCGGCAGCGATTACACGGTAGTAAAGGGTTTTAAGGGCCAGCACTGACTGACGCTTGGGGTCCTTTTGGCGCAGTGTATAACCTGCCACCATGCCGCGCTCGTCAATATTCAAACGGTGGCACAAGAGTGTGGGGAAACCCAACTGGCGCATGAGCGGCTGTGAGAACTCATAAAAGGTGTCAGACAAAATAATTACCTGAAAGCGCTCGCGCAACCAGTCGACAAACTCCACCGCGCCGTCCAAAGGCTTAAGAGTGGCGATCACATCCTGAATTTCTTTAAGGCCCAGTTTGTGTTCCTCAAGAATACGCAGGCGCTGCTTCATCAGCACATCGTAATCCGGAATATCGCGGGTGGTCGCTTTGAGCGCTTCAATGCCGGTAACTTTGGCAAACTCAATCCAGATTTCCGGTACCAGAACGCCTTCCAGATCCAGGCATGCAATTTCCACATTAACCTCCAGGGTGATCAAATGATGAACAGCTCGACGATATTGGCAGCTTGCTTATGCCAGTGCCGAGCCGTATAAAACCGCGGCAATCTACCTGTTTTGGCCGCTTAAATCAAACCCGGGCTTATAACCAGATAAGTTAAATCGAAGGGTAAAAGTCATTAGTCCTCAGGTGTCTGCTCTGCTATCCTTCCGCGCCAAAACCCGGTGTCAGTATGTGTAGCGTCTGTGCGTTAGCTGTGCATCCGCCAACCTCGACTGCGTTTAATTCAAAGTCGACTGCGTTCAAATCAAAAATGAGTGATAACTGCATGAGTGATCAAACTATTTCGGTCGTGGACCTGGAAGCCAAACTGCAACAGGAAAGCCCGCAAAAAATCCTTAAGTACGCCCTTAGCCAATTTGACAATATTGCAATTTCCTTCAGCGGCGCAGAAGACGTCGCGCTGATTGAGATGGCCCGCAATTATCGCCCCGATGTACCTGTGTTTTGCCTGGATACCGGCCGCTTGCATGCAGAAACCTACCGTTTTATTGAAAAGGTAAGAAAACACTACGGCATAAAAATTGATGTTGTCTCTGCCGACGGCGAGGCCGTGCGCAAGCTTGTGGGCGAAAAAGGCCTGTTCAGTTTTTATGAAGATGATCACAAGGAGTGCTGTGGTATTCGCAAAATCGAGCCGCTGCGTAAAAAACTGTTGACGCTGGATGCCTGGATTACCGGCCAGCGCAAGGATCAAAGCCCTACCCGTGCGGAAATCCCAGTTATACAGGACGACAAGTTATTTGCTCGCCCCGGTGACAAATTAACCAAATTTAACCCACTGGCCAACTGGTCATCCAAAGAAGTCTGGGATTACATTCGCCTGTGCGAAGTGCCCTACAATGAACTGCACGAGCGCGGCTTTATCTCCATTGGCTGCGAACCCTGCACCCGCCCAGTGGCGCCAGGCCAGCACGAGCGCGAGGGCCGCTGGTGGTGGGAGGAGGCCACCAAAAAAGAATGCGGTTTACACGCGGGAAATGTACAGGGCTAGCACAGACCATTCGCGCCACGCACAAGGCCTTAGATTTAAGGCCTTGTTTTCATATAGCAATTCAATTTTCACGCCCCTCCCAATTCCCACACATTCGCCTGCACGAGCGGTCGTGTGCTCATTCTGGTAATAATCCCCTCCCCCACAGGCATCTGGCAGCTGTTGTAACACTTAATAAAAAGATGATGTTCTTGTGATACTTTCGTGAAGATTACCCCGCGCCAAACGCGCAAGCTGGCCTTGTCCCATCTAACAACAGGAGCTTGCCATGAAATCAAAACTTTTCCTCGCCTTACTTACTCTCACCAGTAGCTCAAGCCTTTGGGCTGCCAGTTACAGCGTAGAGGTTCAGAACATTACCCGCGGTGCATATTTCGCCCCCCTGCTGGTGTCTGCCCATACCGCTGACGCTAAGGTATTTACCCTGGGTAGCCAAGCATCGGTCAACCTGCAAACTCTGGCAGAAAGCGGCAATATTGCCGGGGTTAGTGATGACCTGGCGGCGGCCAGCGCCAACAATGTTATGAACCCTGCAGGCGGGTTACTTGCGCCGGGAGCGACAACCACCGCCGATCTGGGTGAGCCTGACGCGGGCAACAGTTATCTGACGGTAATCGGTATGATTGTGCCTTCCAATGATGGATTTATCGCGTTAAACACCATTCCCCTTCCCACCGAGCCGGGCACCTATGTGTATATGGTAAACGGCTATGACGCTGGCACAGAGGGCAATGATGAAATTCGCGGCAGCGGCATGCCCGGAGCTCCAGGCATGGGGGTTCCAGCGCCTCTGGATGGCATGGTTGGCCACAACGGCACAGGAATTCCCAATGTCAGCGCCGAAGGCTTTGTGCACGTTCATCCCGGCCATATCGGTGATATGGATATGAACGGTGGTCAAAGTGACCTGAATGCCGCCATCCATCGCTGGCTGAACCCTATGGCTCGCGTCACTGTTACCGTGCAGTAAGGGGGACACCATGAAAAATCCCGGACACTTTTCAATAGCTCTGCTACTTACCAGTCTGGTTGCAGCTTGCGGCGGCGGTAATGGCCATCATGAGACCTCCTCCAGCAGCCAAAGCAGCATGAGTTCGAGTATGGAAGCCAGCAGCATGAGTTCAAGCATGGAGTCCAGCAGTATGGCTAGCATGATGAGTGTGAAATATTCCATCACACTTACCAACCTCACTGCCGGGCAACCGCTATCGCCCACGGCCTTGGTGTTACACCAGCCGGGTTACCACAGCTTTACTCTGGGTATGCCTGCGAGCTTGGAACTTGAATATATTGCTGAAGCTGGTAACCCTGCCTCCTTCCTTAGCGATGTCAGCGGCCGAACCACCACCTACGCATCAGCTAAGCCGGATACAGGTATAGCGCCAGGTGCCAGTGTTACCGTCGAGTTATCGGCAGATATTCCGCTGGCAGAAGAAACCTGGCCGCAGCTAAGCGCCCTTTCCATGTTGGGCAATACCAATGATGGCTTTACCGGCCTGGATGCGGTCAGCCTGGGGGCATTGGCGGAAGGCGAATCCATGACGCTTTATAGCCTTTCCTACGATGCGGGCACCGAAAATAACAGCGAAAGTGCAGCAACTGTGCCCGGCCCTGCCGCTGGTGGTGAAGGCTTTAACCCTATGCGCGACGACCCGGTAAGCTGGGTGGGGATGCACCCGGGGGTGCTCACGCAGGATGATGGCAATCCAAATTCGGCACTAACCAGCATCAATCGTTGGGATAATCCAGTGGCCAAAATCACTATTACCCGCATGGCTCCCTAAGCCATTAAGCAAAAACGGTTATCGCTCCATTGGCGATAATCGTTTTTGCTTTACAATATGTGCAACAAACAGCCTCTTTCTGCATCTAGACTGGATGATACACGGCTATCCGAGCCGCCCCCACAGGAGTATTTAATGACCCTAGCATCCGTCAGTCGCCTCCCCTTAGGCGCCAAAAATCCCAGCCCAATACTTCCTAACAAAGTGCGGCGTTTTTTGATAGTGGAAGATGAAACTGATATCGGCAATTTGATAAAACTTCATCTGCAGGATTTTTACGCCCAAATCAGTCTGGTGGAGCGCGGCGATTGGGCATTACAAAAAGCCCTGAGCGAGCACTGGGATTTAATCATTCTGGACTTGCGCCTGCCGGGGTTGGATGGTTTGGATGTTTGTCGGGAACTGCGTCGCCAGGGGGTGGAAACGCCCATTATGATGTTAACCGCACGCACCACTGAGCTGGATCGCGTGCTGGGTTTGGAGTTGGGTGCAGATGATTATCTGACAAAGCCGTTTAGCTCGCTGGAACTGAGTGCGCGTGTTAAAGCGCTCCTGCGTCGCAGCGAACGCAAGTTGCAGCCAGAGGCGTCGGCACAGAATCAAATTTGTGTCGCCCATCTGGAGATAAACCTATTACAGCGCAGCGTCAGTTCACAGGGCAGTGCACTGGATCTAACCGCGCGTGAATTTGATTTACTCTGGTTCTTCGCCAATCACCAAGGGCGTGTTTTTCGCCGCACCGAGTTGCTGGATAGTGTCTGGGGCTATGGTCACGAAGGCTATGAGCACACGGTTAACAGTCATATCAACCGCCTGCGCGCCAAAATTGAATTAGATCCGGCCAATCCAAAGCTCCTGCTCACTGTGTGGGGCGTGGGTTACAAATTTGGCAGCGAGCAATAGATTGCTGCCCGACGTTTAAGTGCCTAAAGCCTGTTATTCCAACGGAGTTAATATGTCTGGCTTTTTTTCCAGCCTCTACGCGCGCCTGACCTTGGTGTTTGCGGCCTTGCTGATACTGGTGGGCTATGCGTTTTTACTACTCGCCAATTGGAGTAATCACCGCTACTACCAGGAGGTGACGCAAAACCTGAATAAAAGCCTGGCCATGTATATCGCACAGCGTGAAGCTTTAATTCAGGGCGGGAAAGTTAATGAGCCCGCGATGAAAGAATTGGGCGCGCTGGCGATGGTGGTTAATCCCATCGTAGAAGTCTACCTGCTGGATAACCAGGGCAATATTATTTCCTCTGCCGTGCCTGCAGATACTATTGTTCGTCACACCTTAAATCTAGCGCCTATTACTGCCGCACTTAACGCGCAAAAACCTTTCCCTATTACCGGTGATGACCCCCGCTCACCAGACGGAGAGCGAATTTTTTCGGTGTTTCCGGTTACCGATGGCAATGCACAGGCTGGTTATCTCTACGTTATTCTCGGTGGACAGATATACCAGGGATTATCGCAAGCGTTGCGCAGCAGCTATATCGTACAAACCAGCCTTGGTGGATTAGCCGGTATTTTATTATTCGCCCTTATCAGTGCCACGCTAATATTTTTTGTATTCACCAGGCCCTTGCGGCGGTTGGCACTGGCACTAAACCAGTTCCAGCAACAGGAGCTTAAACAAAATCAACAGCGCGAATTAAAAGGCGATGAAATCACCTATTTGACCGGGGCGTTTGAATCCATGCAGGCGCGCATTAGGGAACAGTTTGCAGAGCTGCAGGAAAGCGATCGCCTAAGACGTGAGCTGGTATCCAATGTCTCCCATGATTTGCGTACCCCCATGTCCTCCATGCAAGGCTACTTGGAGATGTTGCTGCGCCCGGGATTGAGTGAACAGGAGCGAGCTAGCTACCTGGATATCGCGCTTAAACACTGTTATCGCTTGGCACAGCTGGTAAAGGAATTATTTGAGTTAAGCAAACTGGATGCTGGCCGTATTAGTCCAAACTTGGAGAATTTCTCCCTGGCTGAATTGCTGCAGGATGTAACGCAAAAGTTTCTGCTGAGCGCGCAGCAAAAAAATATTGCTATTCATTTGCCCGCGAATAATCAGCTATGCCTGGTGTACGCTGATATTAGCCTGATTGAGCGAGTGCTGGAGAACTTAATCGATAACGCCTTGCGCTATACCCCGGCAGGTGGCCAAATCCACATAGACCTTTGCCCGCAGCAAGAAGCGGTATCTGTGCGTATTCGGGATAATGGTATTGGTCTGGAGGAGGACGACCTCCCCCATATTTTTGAGCGCTTTTATCGCGGCCAAAAACCCCAGGCATACCAGCAGGATAGTACCGGTTTAGGCTTGGCTATAGTCAAACGCATCCTTGAGCTCCATCACAGTGTAATAACGGTGGAATCCAGCCTTAATGAAGGAACCTGCTTTGAATTTCCACTCAAATCGCAGCGCCAGTTAAACGCCGCGTAAAATAATCACACCAGGCAAACACCGGTTCCGCCCAACCCGCAATAGCCGTTAGGGTTTTTGTGCAGGTACTGTTGATGATAGGTTTCGGCGTAATAGAATTCGCCGGCGGGTAAAATTTCTGTGGTGATGTCACCAAGGCCCTTTTCATTGAGCGCATTTTGGTAGGCGCTTAGTGTCGCCATAGCCAGATCGCGCTGCTTATCTGCATAATAATAAATCCCGGAGCGGTACTGGGTGCCGCGATCATTGCCCTGACGCATGCCCTGCGTTGGGTTGTGGGCTTCCCAAAAGACTTTAAGCAACTGCTCCAGCGATGTCTCTTGCGGGTTAAACACCACCAGAACAACCTCGTTATGTCCGGTTAAACCCGTGCAGACTTCCTCATAAGTGGGATTAGGTGTGTAGCCAGCTGCATAACCCACTGCGGTAGTGTACACCCCCGGCTGCTGCCACAGGCGGCGCTCCGCCCCCCAAAAACAACCCAGGCCCAAGAGGATTTGTTCGTAGCCTTCCGGAAAAGGCGGCTTAATGCTTACCTGCTTTAGCGCATGTACTGGGTCTACGTCCATGGCGGTAACGCGCCCGCGCAAGGCTTGATCTTTGGTTGGCATAACTGATTTTGAAAACATAGCTACCTCCAAACGAAATTTGAAACAGGCTTGTTAACTCGGAGTTGTTGGCAGCACCTAATGGCGACTGAGTAACCACCTTTTATATCCAAGGTTAAAACAACAACGGCGCCCTGGGGCGCCGTTGTAAAAATTCATTCGCTAAAACCAGCGGCTTAAATTCAATCTTTCCCACCAAGTCATTAGCAGCCTGTCCACCGCGCCCTGGGCGGCAAAGCCCAATTTTTCCGGCAGGGTTTTCTTGTGGGAGAAAGTCACCTCGAAAATATCGGCGTTAGCGGCTTGAGTAGATAAATACTCGTCGCTAGTCTGCAACTCGTCTATCAACTTCACATCCAGTGCGCGCTTGCCGAACCAAACTTCGCCTGTGGCTACCTGGCCAATATCGACCTTGGGGCGGTGCTCACTCACAAAGTCTTTGAATAGAATATGTGTGTCTTCCAGCTCCTCGACAAACTTGGCGCGACCTTTTTCAGTGTTTTCACCAAACATGGTCACCGTGCGCTTGTATTCGCCAGCGGTAAACATCTCAAAATCTATATCGTTCTTTTTAAGCAGGCGATGGAAGTTGGGCAATTGCGCCAGTACGCCGATAGAGCCCAGTATGGCAAACGGCGCTGCAACTATTTTATTGGCCACGCAAGCCATCATGTAGCCGCCGCTGGCAGCGACCTTGTCAACACACACCGTCAGCGGTATGGATTTGTTGGTGATACGGGTCAGTTGGCTGGAGGCCAAGCCGTAGCTGTGCACCATACCGCCACCGCTTTCGACTTTGACAACCACTTCATCACTGGCGCGCGCCATGGTCAGCACTGCGGTAATTTCCTCGCGCAGGGATTCGCAGGCGCTGGCTTTGATATCCCCCACAAAATTCAAAACGAACACACGTTTTTGGGCCGGATCAGCATCTGCAGGCACTTCGCCTTTGGCGTCCTTCAGTTTGGCTTTTTTCTTTTTATCTGCTTGCTCCTGCTTTAAACGTTTTTTCTCGGCTTTTTCCTCGGCTTTTAATTCGTCCTCATCGAGCAGCACGGAGCGCATGGCATCGCGGTAATCATCAAACTTATCGTTAAGCTTGGTGATCTCAATTTGACCTTTTTCTGAACGCTTTTGCCTTACCCCCATAGAGATAGCAACGCCTATTACAACCAGTATGGCAACTACCAAGGTAAGTGCTTTTGCTAAAAACAATCCGTAATTTGTTAGAAATTCCAAGAGTTAACTCCAAATCATAAAAACTTTGCCGGATGCTTTGCACCCGCAGCAAACAACTATTTTAAAGACTCCACAGCTTCTTGAGCAGCGGCATTTTGGGGGCGGGCAACCAGTCCAGTATTGGAAAGGCTAACCTCAAAGATAGCTTTGTCCCTTATTGGTAAATAGGTAGCAGAACCATAGGTAGTATCTACCGGCAACCAACCGGGGTGTTTATACAGTAGCGACCAAAAGTCTACGCCCATCTCTCTTTTTTCAAGCTGGTGGGCGGTACGTTTGGCAGAGGTTTCCTGCTCAATATCAAAGTAACGACCGCTGAGACGTTCAAGACGATAAGCAGGATGCAAACCGAGTGAGGCCAGATAGCCTTCCCATTTAATAATTCGAGCATCCAACTGCCATTGGTCACCGCGCAGCTCGTAGCGTTTCTGGCCTCCATCTTTGGTAACCAAAACGGCGTTGTAAAGCTGCTTATCAATTTGGTCAAAACTGATTGTCGCAATCGGTTCTTCTAGTAAAACTTCTTTGTACGAATAAACATCCAAGGCTAGTAAAACGACAACCGCAGCAGCACCAAGGAGTACAAACCCCCAGAGACCACGTATAAATCCCATCACCCACTCACTAACTGCCAGCAGCTTCAACGCCTTATATGCCAGCCACCCGGCAATAAGCGCAATTATCAGGGCCAACAAAGTAAACAACATAATTCCCTACTCGCTCGTTATCTTGTTAATGATACCTATCGACCTGTATCCGTAAAAACCAAAAGCTATTGATTACACAAAGCCAGGTGGGTGCGAATCAACTGACCTGCGACACTAGCTGCCGATGGAATTTCAGGCAGGTCCTCAGGAGTGAACCACTGCGCGTCTACCAGCTCCGCTGGATCAATTTGGATATCGCCTGATGCATAGTCAGCAAAAAAACCGAGCATCAGCTGACTTGGAAAAGGCCATGACTGACTCTTTACATACTCCACACGCTTAAGGCGTACCCCCACCTCTTCCGTCACTTCGCGATGGATGCACTGCTCTACGGTTTCACCGGCTTCTACGAAGCCAGCGAGCGTTGAGTAGACCGGGCGGTTGGCCCTTAAATGGCGAGCGAGTAACAGATCGCGTCCGCGCCTTACCAGCACAATCATACAGGGAGAAATGCGCGGATAAAATCGCAGTATGCAGGATTTGCACACCTTCGCTCTATCCTGGCTGTCAGCACCTGTGGGTTGGCCGCAACGACCACAGAACTGGTGGTCAGCCAACCACTGGCCAATTTGTAGTGCTCTTCCAGCAAGGGCAAAAAGCTGAGGGGGTAGTTGATTCAACTGGGGACGCAGCCCAGCCCACAGATAACTTTCAAGTATCGGCTCATTATTTAATACCAGGACACGATAGGCTATAGCTCCAGCAAAGCCTAGGTATTCATCGGCAATAAATTCCCGCTGCGACTTAATAGTGGTGACCCTGCCCTCGTCGAAGATTGCGACCAGGCCATCGACACTGCACGCCAGCTGAGCACAAACACCGTTAACCTGACTGACAATTAGGTATTGCTGTGATTGGATTCCAACGGGCAGCCGGTCTCCAAACTCGAAACTGGCTGACACCCAATCTACTTCTGGATTCAAATGTTGTACCCCAAAGCCTGCAGACTCTCTTCGGCAATTTGCAAAACTGAAGTATCTGCCTGCTTATCCATCTTAATAGCATCCAAATAGTATTCGATACTAATGATGGCATCAGCAAAGGTCTCCAAAAGGTGCTTTACCGCAGGATGCTGTTCATTTTGTAACAGCTGCTCATCGACAAAACGTATGCAACCCGCGAGTACTTTAGCCGCCCGAGGCAAGCCTAAAACAAACATACCTCCGCGCACAGTATCCAAGGTGCCGACGATATTATGAATATGGCCCTTGTCGTAGTTGGATTCAGCAAACGATGACAGCGCCCTTTTTACCAACACCATTCCCGCTTCGGCTTCATCAATAACGATTTTTTCGGCTTCAGCCAGCTGATTATTGGACATCGCGGCATCGCGCGTGAGCGCATTAATCTGAGCCACTTTTTCGTCCGATAGGTTGGCCTTGCCCAAACCAGCAATTGTACTTTCTACATATAGGAGAGTATCCGCTACTTGAAGCATATCCTCTGGACTGATCGGCGCATTTGTCGCTTGCCAATGAGCAATCTTTTCAATTTCTACATTCAGGCTGTTACTTGGCGATATCAGACCAACCACTTTGAGAATGTCGGCAATTTTTTTCAAGGTTTCTAACAATTCTGGCGAATCATTTAGCATTTCCGCACCACCCTGAGCGGCGCGCTCAAGAATATTTTTGGTGCTATGGAGCTCATCACGCAGTACCGTAACCATCGATTGAATAGTATTGGCACTCGGGCCTTTGAGAAATTCCATTTCGCGGGCGAGTTCAGATTCACTGTAACTGAGTGGTGATACGCCAAAGGCGATTAACACCGCCTGACATTTTTCCAACGTAGAGTGTGAAAGCGCGAGAAGATAGAGCAGCTCCTTTTGTAAGCCCACATCCATATCGCGCCCAAGCACCTTTTCACCTTCAAATTGAAAACGCTTGATTTCTCGATCCAGAGCACTGAACAACAGCTTACGACTTTTAGTCAGTGCCATCCCCGTTTCTGCAATAGCGGACAGGGTGGCCGCACTAAGCCACCAAAGATTGCTCAAGTTTGATCCTGCAGCAACAGACTCCAGACGCTCCAGGGCGCGAGTCATCATCGCCAGAGAGGCTTTAACCTGAACATTTTTTAAAATATTCAGTAGCGCCACTTGATACATATGACGCAGGCGACGTACCAGTGCTGTTGACTCATCGGTCCAGGAAGTTACTTCGCTTGGACGACGGTTTGGCGCCACTGGCGTGTAGGCAAAATATTGGCTTTCGGGCAGCGGCGGGGCTTTGCGAATTTGGCGCAGCTCGTTGATATGGGGTATTAGGAGAACCGCCATGCTCCGAGAGGTTTGCGCACAATATTCAAGATAGCGCGGCAAGATAAAGAAACTGGCCGTCAACACCTCCAGCTTCTTGTCGGTTTCTGGGGCATCGCCCAAGGGGATATCGGTGATCTGGGTTACCAACTCGTCGGCGAGCAGATCGACACCACGCAGCTGAATAAGGCTAAGCGTTCCGCGAATCTGTTTGATCCCGTCAATACAATTCTGCAGAAGTTCACCGTTATTGCGATCCTGGGCAAATTGCTCAAGGCGCACAGCAGATTGCTCGATAGTAGCAACCAGCTCGTCGTGCACCATTTTTAACGAGGCGAGATTCAGAGGTTCTGTTGTACTCACGGTAACTTCCTGAGTTGAGGGGAGTGTAAATCCCGTAATTTAGACCGGCACTGCCTTGCGAAATTTTTGAGCTTTAACAGCTAAGCAACTGATAACAAAGGCATTCGGCGGGTTAATATTACCCAGAAACGACTCTATACCATGTTCATCAATATTTCACCTTGGCAAACGATTTTAGCTGCTGGATTGCCAAACATTTCCCAAATCTACTGTTTAGCCCCACTGAAGTTAAGGCTTAAGCCAAATGCAGTTGTCGCCACTGGATTTGGCAATTGCCGCCAGCTTTTCCTCGTGCGCGACCAATTCATCAGGACTGGCTGACAGAATGGGTAGTGCGCGCCTATGGGCAGATACACGACGAATAGCGCCTGTATCCCCATCTGCCTCATCCTTGGTCTGTACGCTACTTAACGAAAGGCTCGTCTGGCCCCCGGTCATAGCTAAATACACATCAGCCAATATCTCAGAGTCAAGCAAGGCGCCGTGCAGGTCGCGCTGGGAGTTGTCTACGTCATAACGCTTGCACAGGGCATCTAGGTTGTTCTTTTGCCCCGGGTGTTTGGCGCGGGCAAGTAACAAGGTATCTATAACAGAGCATTTATCTCTGAGGCTGCCAAAACCTGGGTAGACCTGGTTGAGTTCGTAGTCGAGAAAGCCGATATCAAAGGCGGCGTTATGGATAATCAGCTCTGCATCGCCAACAAAATCAAGGAACTCCCGCGCAACGCGCGCGAATATGGGCTTATCCTCAAGCATGGCATTACTAATGCCGTGAACTGCCAAAGCCCCTGCATCCACCTCGCGCATGGGGTTTATATACTGATGGTAGTGACGCCCGGTCAGACGGCGGTTGAAAAGTTCAACACAACCTATTTCAATAACCTTGTGGCCCAGTGAGGTCTCTAGACCCGTAGTTTCTGTATCGAGAACTATTTGTCGCATAGCCTGTTTCTTTAAAAAGTGATAATCCAATTGCAGGTGGGTTAAATTGCTACTTTAGTCCCAGCTCTTCAATACCCCGGTTGGCTAATGCATCTGCCAGCTCGTTTTCCCTGTGCCCACTGTGCCCCTTTACCCAAAGCCAGGTCACCTTGTGCTGCTGATTGAGCAAATCCAGACGCTGCCACAAATCGGCATTTTTAACCGGCGCCTTGGCCGAAGTTCGCCAGCCATTTTTTTTCCAGCCTAGCATCCACTCGCTAATCCCTTTGCGCACGTATTGGGAGTCTGTGGTAACCCGCACCTCGCAGGGTTCGCGCAGAGCCTCCAATCCTGCGATAGCTGCCATTAGCTCCATACGGTTATTGGTGGTATTCGCTTCGCCACCGAACAGAGACTTTTCGACTTCTCCGAATCTAAGTAGCGCGCCCCAACCACCTGGGCCTGGGTTACCTTTACAGGCACCATCGGTAAATATTTCTACGTTTTTCACCCGAAATGTTCGCTTATTTATTAGTGGCCTTAGGGCCGGATTGATGAATACGGGGAGGTTGCCTGGGTGTGGCCGGTTCAGGTTTTCGGCCTAAAATACGGGTGACGCTCAAACCACCAAGCGGCCCCGCCGCCTGCCACTCAGGCTTAAGCGGTGTTAGCGCCAAATGATCTTTGCGCGCCACAATCATATAAAAGCCACCCCATGGAAGGCGCCATTTTTTACCCCAGGACTCCAGCCAATGCAAATGTTTAATTGCACCAGGGCTGCCTAATGGCGGGCGATAGAAACCCTGAACAACCTGCACAGGTTCCAAATCTACCAGGGACAACCAATCGAGTAAGCGGCCAAGGCGCAGGTATTGGCTGCGCCATCTGGGCTTTTTACTGATAAATCGCGCGAGATAGGCGCCCAGACCCCACAGGCTTAACGGATTAAAGCCAATGATGACCAGATGGCCTCGAGGTATAATAACTCGAGTGGCTTCGCGCAAGAGATGATGAGGCGTTTGACTAAAATCCAGCGCGTGGTGAAGAATCACGGCATCAATTGACTCGCTCGCCAAGGGCAAATGGTTAAAATCAGCCAGGGCTCCCGGATGAGACGATGAAGGTTTAATGTGTGGATGAAGGCAAAATTTGTGGGAAATACGGCTGTGTTCGCTTAAATCCAACCGCGCCTCAACCCCCAGCTGTAAAAGATGGTAGCCAAAAACACAATTGAGAGCTTCGTTAATCTGCGCTCTCTCTTCGTCGATTAACGCCATCCCCAGCGGGCTAGCCAGCAGAGCCTCCATATCGGCAAACGACTCCCTAAAGGGCAAAACACCAAAGCGTCGCCGCCAGGCCGTATTCAGCCTCAAAAACCAGCGAAATGGCATGCGCATGAGCTTATTGTGCATTAATTACCCCCTGCTCACCTTTAATTAATTTTGGGGCCAAGCCTAAAGTCAATTTTCGGATAAATGTGAGATTAACCTTGTACAACATTACCGCCATTCCAGCATTTGATACTAACTATATTTGGCTACTTCAACCCGATATAGAATCAAATCTCGCCTGGGTCATTGATCCTGGTGATGCAGCCCCGGTCTTAGCCGAGCTAAATCTCCAGCAGCTAAAGCTTGCGGGCATACTTGTTACCCACCATCACCGCGACCACATCGGCGGCATTGCTACTTTAGTGGAAAGATTCCAAATTCCTGTCTGGGGGCCAAAGTCAGAGAAGATCCTCCAGGTCAGTGATATTTTAACTGTCAATCAGCGTTTCAAACTAAACAACATTACCCTTGAGACTCTAGCCGTTCCAGGGCACACCTTAGAGCATATTGCTTTTTTCTATCCCGGTAGCCAGCAACAACCGCCGTTTGTATTTTGCGGCGATGCACTTTTTGCCGCTGGCTGCGGGCGACGTTTTGAAGGCGACGCGTCAACTATGTGGGCTTCACTACAGCGACTGGCGACGCTGCCGGATAACACCCTGGTCTACTGCGCCCATGAATATACCCAGGCAAACCTTCAATTTGCTCTGGCCATGGAGCCGGACAATCCGGAGATCCCCCAACGTATAACGGTTGCAGCCGAACAACGCCTCAAATGCCAGCCAACGCTCCCCAGTCAAATTGGCATAGAAAAACGCACTAATCCCTTTTTGCGCTGTCAATTACCCCAACTAAAGCGTTCAGCAGAGCATTATTCAGGCAGCAGCCTTGGTTCGCCTACAGAAGTTTTTGCTGCTCTGCGCATGCTAAAAGACAATTGGCCTAGCTAGATCCCACCTGGTTTAATAGCCATTTAAAATTGACCCTGAGATCGCCGCCCCCTAGAATCCGGAACCTCAGTCCCACTCGCTGGGCAATTTTTTTTAAAGTTATTTGGCGTTTTTTAGGATAAATAGCTTTTAGTTTTATCCGTTTTTGCCTTATCGGTTCTAAGCCTAGTCGCTTCATAACCCCCGGCAGCGCCCCTTTACCGAGAAACTACAAGTACCTGACTATGATAGCCAGCCTCCCCAAGTCATTACTCTCATCCTGCCTTGCACTAAGTTGTGCCCTGAGTCTCACCGCCTGTAACCAGTTCTCGCCTAAGCCCCAGGGAGATAATCAACACGCCGAAAGCGCCACAGCCACAGAAATCAATCTCCCCGCTGAGGAGCAAGATCAGGAGCAGAGCCAAACGGTTGAACAAACGCTGTGGGACGATTTGGTAAAAGGCTATGGTTTGCCCGATGTCGATGATGAGCAGATAAGCAACTACCTACGCTGGTTTGCCAATAACCAACAATATCTTGATAAGGTCACTGAGCAGAGTCGCCCCTACCTCTATTACGTAAAATCCCAACTGCAGGAAAGCGGCCTACCCTTGGAGTTGGCCCTGTTGCCGTTTATTGAAAGTGCCTACAACCCCCTTGCCTCATCACCGAGCAAAGCTGCTGGCATTTGGCAATTTGTCCCTGGTACCGGTAAAAATTTTGGCCTTCAGCAAAACCAATGGTACGACGGTCGTCGCGATTTGGTGGCATCTACCGATGCCGCCATCCGCTATCTGACACGCCTGCACGATATGTTCGACGGCGATTGGTTTTTGGCATTGGCCGCCTATAACGCTGGCGAGGGAACGGTAAAACGCGCCATCGCGCGCAACCTGCGCCACGGCAAGCCCACCGATTACTGGTCTCTACCCTTATCCAAACAAACTCAGGCCTACGTTCCTCAGCTGTTGGCGCTATCCAAAATAGTGGCCGAACCTGAGAAATATGACCTAACCCTAAGCCACTTGCCTGACGACCCCTATTTCACCAGTATTAACCTTAGCAAGCCTATAGATATTGCCCAGGCAGCGCGCATGGCCGATATGGACCCGAATGAATTACGCCTGCTAAACGCTGGCTATACCAAGTGGATTACCTATCCTCAAGGCAACAAAGAGCTGCTAGTGCCTATTGCCGATGCCAGTGAATTTACCCAAGTACTGGATCAGCTGCCCAAAATTGCACCTATTAATAACTATGGTCCCTACAGGGTCAGATCTGGGGATACCCTAAGCGGTATAGCGCACAAATTCGGCACCAGAGTGAGCGAGATTCAAAAGTTAAACCACCTCAAAGGCAGCAACCTTCGTATTGGTCAGCAACTTTTGATACCCGGTCAGCAGGCCCTGGTATCTCAATATGTGGCCGAAGCAGAAAAAAAACAGCAGAGTAAACAGTTGCGTACTCGCGCCCAGTACACGGTAAAGTCGGGTGATAGCCTATGGACGATTGCCAGGAAGAATAATTTGAAAATATCCACACTTATGGATTGGAACCATCTTAATAAACACAGCAAGCTAAAACCTGGGCAAAAATTACTGATAGCAACCCAGGTGGATTTTGACCCGCAAAACAACAAGGTGACTTACCATATTCAACCTGGCGATACTCTGCATCAAATCGCACTGCGATTTGATGTCAGCAAAAAGGATCTACTGACTTGGAATAGCGTAAAAGACGAAAGCTATATTCACCCAGGCCAGCAGCTAACCATCTTTATGAGCAGTAAAGAAAAACTCGCCGAGCTTATGCCCCAATAACGAGTTTATACGCTGCCCAAGTGCCACTAGATGCAATCGGGCGCAAAGCTTTGGTACGGGCTATCCAAAAAATCCCGGAGGTGCTCCAGGATACAGGCGTCCGCAGCTAAAACACCGTGGCCTACACCTCGCCGCTCCAACAGCTGTGTTCCTGGCCAGCGGCTATGCAAGTCTCTCGCCCAGGTTACCGGGGTAATTGGGTCTAGTGTGCCCGCCAACATAAGTACGGGAACCCTAGGCGCATCCAAAACCAAAGGCTGTGCATTTTTTACTGGTTGCTGCAAATACTGACAAATCTGAAATCGCCATTGATCGCGAGTATATTCACTTAACAGCGGATAGCGAGCGACAGACTCATTAAATTCAGCTTCACTGCCAACTGGGTTATCCGCACAATCAACGGCCATAAATGCCAAACTGTTAAAGTCGCCACTCAAGCTATTGTTGAGATAAGGTTTAACCAATGGCAACAAACTATCGAATGAATTTTTAAGAACACCCGCCATAGCCTGGGTGATAAGGGGCCACTCGTCTCGATGATATACGGCCGCAAAAGCGGCCGACAAAAAACGGTGGTCGTTGACTAAAAACTCAATAGGTGCGTCGCCATCCCAACGAGTTACCGTGAGAGATTTGGGCGCGACTTTTAATTTGGCCAACACGGCCATAAACAACTCATCCATCCGCTTGGCTCCAACATCAGCCAAGGGCATTGCACATTGACTGTCGGCGCCACACTCACTAAAAAAATGCGCAAACGCATCATCGAGAACCTGGGGCCAGGTTTGGACACCGCCATAACCTACTGGATAAACAGAATCTAGTACTAGCGACCGCAATTTACCGCTCACTTTACTTTGCTCGCGAGCCGCCATTTCCTGATGAGAAATCTCCAGCGCCAGGCGAGTACCGTAGGAAACACCCAAAAGATTCCACTGGCTATAACCGACAAGCCCCATAAGGCCAAGTACATCTGCGGCACTTTGACGAGTACCAAAATTCTGAGGCTGTACTCCTGGAGAGGCCTTTGCCAATTGTTCAAAGCAATGCTTAGTTATCAAATAACTTTGCTCTAGCTCTTCGCCAAGGGGCAAACTCAAGGTGAACAGTTGCTGATTGAAGCGATTGTAAGCCGCGCAGGCTAACGCTGGCTTGGCGCCACCTGTACCTCGCGAATCCATCAAGATTAAGTCGCGCCCCAGGTTGGCAAACTCCAGCCAATGCAGCCAAGCCTCTATGCCATCGTCATTTAAGCGCGCACTGGCCCCTGGTCCACCGGTTAAATAAACCAAGGGATCTGGTTTATGATTATTGGAATCATCAACAATAATAACTACAGGTAACTCAAAGCTCGGATGTCCTGGAGTGCGCAGCTTGGCGCAGCGAATAGTATTTCGCCAAGGGGCCTTAAACCAGCAGGATTGATAACTCAACTGGTACCCACCAATCTCCGCTAGCGATGGTGATTCGGCTTTGCTACGAAAATAAAAAATAGCAAGCATTAGAGGCACACAGGCAATAAAAAAATAAATTTTTTTCAATTGCTTGTCGCCTTCAGCTTGGGCCAGCTAAGTAGCCAGGGCTGAGCAAACTCCTCCAATGCCTGGTTAAACTCCGCTGTAAAAAAAGCCTCGCCGTCGTGTGGAGCTTGGGTGTAGCGGTATTGTTTTCCCGCTAAATTAAATGCCAAACTGTAGGCATGTAAGTAGGTGCGGTCAACCAACGTCTGATCACCATAAGTTTGATCCCCCAAAATTGGCGCCCCCAGGCTTTTTAAGGCAACGCGAAGTTGGTGAGTTTTGCCGGTGTGAGGCTTCAAGATAAAAAGCCTCAACCCGTTACCTAAACCTTTACTAAAAAACTGTGTAACAGCCGGATTTTCTTGTGTGTGACAGAGCTTCCAGGCTCCCCGGCGCGAAGCAGCCATATCGCCAACAATTTTTCCCTGTTTTTTTGCGGGCTTATGTGCACTTAGCGCAAGATAATACTTTTCAGTTTCACGCCGGCGAAATTGTTCCACCAGCGATTGGTTTGCAGCAGATGTGGTGGCAACCAGCAAAATTCCGGAGGTGACTTTATCCAAACGGTGGACAGGATAAAGTTTAGGCACGGCCAAATCCTGACGCAGAGTTTCAAATAATCCAGGCTCACCTGATTCGCTGTGAAAACTGGCACCAGGCTGTTTATAAATAACCAGGAACTCTGGTTGCATATCTAAAATCTGATATTGACTAGAAGGCATAACAAATAGTTAATTAGGGTTTGACGACAGATGGCTCAGGATATACGTAAACCGCCATAAGAAAAATGTATCAACAATATAAAAAAACTAAGCACCAACTGGAAGCACAACTAGGCCTGACTATAATGAAACACAGGGGTCCGCATGGCTGTATTTCGAACG
Source organism: Cellvibrio sp. (assembly GCA_050305995.1). Lineage (GTDB taxonomy): Bacteria > Pseudomonadota > Gammaproteobacteria > Pseudomonadales > Cellvibrionaceae > Cellvibrio. The sequence continues at coordinate 352 of JBNLGJ010000046.1, read as the reverse complement.
GGTCAACCCTATGAGCACTCAACTCAGCGCTCCATGTTGCGATTTGTGCCCTGAAGCTCAATGAGGTTTTTATTGGGGTTTTGACGGGCCAAGCGAACAACCAATCAATCTACAGCCGCGGACACCCGTCTTATTTGTTTACCTGCTCACCGCAATATATCGCCCAAGCCCCCTCGCTAGCGCAGACTATTAACCCGGCGATCAAATATATCGTCCTGACATATTTGATCGGCGCCCTGGAAAATCCGGCGCAGATGCGTAAATCTGCTTGATTTTCCAGGGCTAGCGCCAGCCTTCAGCTGATGGCGGCACATCCCTGTGCCGCACTATTAATCCGACAATATTCATCGCC